>CAYRYV010000001.1:0-148166 GCA_964428565.1 uncultured Desulfobacterales bacterium
GCTTCGCCCGCAAGAACTACTTTTACCCGGATCTGCCCAAAGGCTATCAGATCAGCCAGTACGAGCTGCCCCTGGCGGAGCACGGCTTTGTCGAGTTCTCCCTGGAGGGCGAAACCAAACGGGTGGGGCTGACCCGCATCCACCTGGAGGAGGACGCCGGCAAACTCATCCACGACGAAGTCCGGCCGGTGAGCTACGTAGACCTCAACCGCACCGGGGTGCCCCTCATCGAGATCGTCAGTGAGCCCGACCTCCGCACCCCCGAGGAGGCCGCCGAGTACCTGCGCACCATCCGCAACATCCTGCTGTATCTGGAGATCTGCGACGGCAACATGGAGGAGGGCTCCCTGCGCTGCGACGCCAATATCTCCCTGCGGCCCGTCGGCCAGGCGGAGTTCGGCACCAAGACCGAGCTCAAGAACATGAACTCCTTTCGCAACGTGGCCCGGGCCCTGGAGTACGAGATCCGGCGGCAGCGGGGGGTGCTCGACGCCGGCGGCGTCATCGTTCAGGAAACCCGGCTGTGGGACGCAAACGCCGGCAAGACCGTGTCCATGCGGGGCAAGGAAGAGGCCCACGACTACCGCTATTTCCCGGAGCCCGACCTCATGCCCGTGGTGATCTCCCCGGAGTACGTGGAAAGCGTGCGCGCCAGCCTGCCGGAGCTGCCCGACGCCAAGCAGGCCCGCTTCGTGGCGCAGTACGGCCTGCCCGCATACGACGCCGCCGTGCTCACCACCGAAAAGGCCCTGGCCCACTATTTCGAGGAGTGCGTTCGCAGCTTCAACGCCCCCAAGCAGGTGAGCAACTGGATCATGGTGGAACTCCTGCGGGAGCTGAAAAAGGAGGAGCGGGGCATCGAGTCGTGCCCCATCAGCCCCGCCTCCCTGGCCAGGCTCCTGGAACTCATTGACCAAGGCGTCATCAGCGGCAAGATCGCCAAGACCGTGTTCGCGGCAATGAGCGCCACCGGCGTCGACCCCGAGACCATCATCAAGGACAAGGGCCTGGCCCAGATCAGCGACACCGGGGCGTTGGAAGCCGCCGCCCGGGACGTGCTGGCCGCCCACCCCAAGGAGGTGGCCGACTACCGGGGCGGCAAGACCAAGGTCATGGGCTTCTTCGTGGGCGAAATCATGAAGCGGACCAAAGGCCAGGCCAATCCCAAACTGGTCAACGAACTCCTCCGCCGCCTGCTGGCGGAGTGAGGAGGAGCATGGGCCGGGGGCCCGGGGCCCTCGCCCCCTGGGCGCCGCCGCCCCTCATCAGATTCGGTCAGGCCGGGTAAGCGGGGGTTTCCCCGGCCTTGCGGCTACACCCCATAAGACTTTGAGACGGTGGCTATTTTTCCCATAATATGATAAAGAAAAGATACTTGTGAGAGATAAGGAATCAATCTGCAGCGTACCTTTGGCATAGGGATGTCAGTGAGCCAGCTTTCCCTCTTTCAAGAATCCCCAGAGAGTTCCCGGGAAAGGCTGGAAGACCTCCTGAACCAGGATCTTGATTTTCACGCGCAGGAAAGCACCTACGGCCCTCACAATTTTCACGCCTTTCCGGCGAAATTCCCCCCCCAACTGCCCCGTATGTTTATTCTGGGATTGACGGCGCCCGGCGACGTGGTTCTGGACCCCATGATGGGATCGGGAACCACGGTGGTGGAGGCCTACCTCACCGGCCGCCGGGGAATCGGCGTAGATATCGATCCCCTGGCCTTGAAACTCGGTCGGGTGAAAACCCTTCCCCTGGAGCCGGGCCAGGTGTTTCAAATGGGCAACGGCATCCTCTACCGGGCCCTGCAGTCGTTAACCCACGGCACGGCAGAGCTATCAGCCTACGTGGCAGAATTGTGGGATGCCGAAACCCGCCAGTTCATCGGCAAATGGTTTTTACCCGCAACCCAATTGGAATTAGCGGCTCTCCTTCGTGAAATCAAGGCCATCGCCGATCCCCGGATGAGGGCTTTTTTTGAGATTGCGTTGTCCGCCATTATCATCACCAAGTCCGGCGGGGTATCGCTGTCTTTCGATTTAGCCCACACCCGTCCCCACAAGGTTAAGGCCGTGGTCAGCAAAGATGGCGAGGTCATTAACCTCAATAACGGCGGGGATATTTCTGAGGAACGGCTGAAGTTGTTGACCAAGATCCAACGCTCGCCCATTGAGGAGTTTGAGAAGCGATTTCGGCAGAACCTGAAGAGTCTGGCAACATCTGAAACCGGAAGGTTTGCCCCCCTCATTTTAAACGCCGATGCCCAACGACTGCCATTGGTCGCTGATTCGGTGGACTTGATCATCACCTCTCCCCCTTACGCCGCCAATGCCATCGACTACATGCGCGCCCATAAGTTTTCCTTGGTGTGGCTCGGGTACCCGGTGGCAAGCCTCAGCAAGAAGCGGAAGGAATATATCGGGGGTGAGATGGTGAACGAGATCACCATGGAGCAACTGCCCCCGGCCACCGCGCGCGTTGTGGCGGAGATTGCCGCTCTGGATGAGAAAAAAGGCAAGGTGTTGCATCGCTACTATTCCGAAATGACCCGAACATTAACAGAAATGTATCGAGTGCTGCGCCCGGGCAAGACGGCTATCGTGGTGGTGGGCAGCTCCACCATGCGCGGCCGGGATACGGAAGTCGCTCGCTGTTTGGCCGACATCGGGGGGTCCCTGGGCTTTAAGGTCCCCAAGATCGGGGTGCGCAATCTGGACCGCAATCGGCGCATGATGCCGGCGGGGGCGAAAATTGATAGGAAATCCCAGATACAACAAAGAATGCACGAAGAATATGTGATCGGCTTATGCAAGCCTCTCCGGTGAAACGGGGGTATACGATTACAGGATGAGATTATTGGAACTGCGCACAGCATATCATCGCCGAATTTGTAAAGAGGTCATGAGAATCAGGCGAGATCAGAAGAAGGGCCTGGAATACCCTAATTCCGCTGACAGTGGTAACAAGTCGAGTATTCAGATCGCCTGGGGGATAGTTCGCCGTTTGGGATGCTCAACAAGTTATCGGCAGGTCAGCGAGCAGACTGCGGGGGGATTATTTGAAAAGATAACCAGAGACTTCATCGAAAGCGCTTTTAGCCTTCTCCATCACCTGCGTCCGGGAAAATGGCAATACGTCACCGCCCAAACCGCCATCTCTGGATTTTCCCAATATGAACATCTGTCTCATCTGGAGAGGGCGATCAAGAAAGACAAGGACTTATCCTCTACCTTGGGCGGCGATTATATTGTCAAGCCGGATATCATCGTAACCAGAGAGCCTGTAACTGATAGGGAGATCAATAAAAACGACGAGGTTGTCGTCCCCGGGCAGGATTGCGCCCGGTTAACGCCGTTCAGAGAAGCCAATGCCCCCCATAAACCCATCCTGCATGCCAGCATCTCATGTAAATGGACCATCCGCAGTGACAGGGCTCAAAATACCCGCACGGAAGCGCTCAATCTCATCAGAAATCGCAAAGGCCACCTGCCCCATATTCTTGCCGTCGTGGGGGAGCCTTTGCCAACGCGGATTGCGGCCCTGGCGTTGGGAACTGGCGATCTGGATTGCGTTTACCATTTTGCCCTGCAAGAGTTGCGGGAAGCCATTGTGGAGGCCGACAACCAGGACCAAAAAGACATGATGGAAACCTTGATTAATGGTCGCCGGCTCCGGGATATCAGCGATTTGCCCTTTGATTTGGCCACCTGAATACAGCACCGCATAATTTGCCTCCGTGCGATAACGCATCTATGGAAACAGGTTGCCAGGGCGCCTCCTGCTCCCGCAGCTACGGCCGGCTCCTCGCCATTATCTGCAGCCTGGCCTTCGCCAGCTACTTCACCTCCTCCATGCGGCTCCCGGTTATGCCCCTGTTCGCCGTCTCCCTGGGGGCCGGTCCGGCCGCCGTGGGGCTGATCAACTCCGCCTTCCTGCTGATGATGGGCCTGTTGTCGCTGCCCCTGGGTCTGTTGGCCGACCGGCTGGGGCGTCGGCTCCTGGTGGTGGGGGGACTGCTCATCGCCGCCGCCACCTCCTTTTTGCTCTACCGCAGTCAGACCGTCACCGAACTCGTCTGGATCTACCTTATCTTCGGCGTCGGGCTGGCCATGATCGGCCCCACCCTGATGGCCGCGGTGGCCGACATCTCCCCGGCCACCCACCTGGGCCGTTCCTACGGTTGGTACACCACCGCCATCTACGCCGGCATGAGCCTGGGACCGGGGGTGGGGGGCTGGCTGGCCGATATCGTGGGCCTGCGCCAGGTCTTCCTGCTCACCGGCATCCTGATCTTGCTGCAGGCGGGCGCGGTGTGGGCCATTCTGCCCGTGCGAGTGCACGCCGCCGGCGCCGCCGTGGCGGCGGTGGGGCTGCGGGCGGCGCCCGCCGCCCTGCTGGGGAACCGGCCGCTCTTGGCCTGCCTGCTGGTCACTATGGGGGGTTGTTTCGCCCAAGGCATGTTTGTCACCTTCGCCCCTTTGCATGCCCATGACCACGGGCTGACCGCCGGCCAGATCGGCCTGATTTTCGCGGCCCACTCCGTGGCCAACGCCGGCAGCCGCCTGCCCCTGGGCCGCTGGGCCGACCGGGTCACCAACCGGGCGCATCTGGTGGTCCTGGGATTTCTCCTGTTTAATCTGTTTTTGGCCCTGTTCGGCCTGATGGGCAACCTGGCGGGCTTCCTGCTGGTGGCCATGGCGCTGGGGGTGGGCCTGGGCCTGGCCTTCACCCCCCTGGGGGCCCTGGTTTCGGAGGTGGCCCCCCGGGAGGCCCGGGGGCTGGCCATGGGAGGGTACAACAGCGCCATTTACCTGGGGATGATGGCCAGCGCCGGGGGAATGGGACCGGTGGTCACGGCCCTGGGCTATCCCGCCAGCTTCGGCGTCACCGCCGTGGCCAGTGCGGGCGTGACGGGGATCTTTTTTCTGTTGATGAGAGGTGCAGGGGGAAGGATTAATAAATCTGTTGACGGCTACCGGGAATAGGACGGCCGTTTCCCTGACCGGCTTCCCCGGTAGCCGCCGGAGTGAATTTGACGCTAGGGTGCTACGCCGCCCCGGCTAGGCGGGCAGCTCGCTTCCCGGGCTGAACCGGAACTCCAGCAAGTCCCCCACCTTACAATCGAAATAGCGGCACAGGGCGTCCAGGTGCTCCCGCCGGAGCTGGTGCCAGCGGTTCTCCACCAGGTGCTGCAGGGTCTCGTGGGAGATCTCCAGCTCCCGGGCCAGCTTGTGCAGATCGTATTCCTTATTTTTGATCATCATTTCCTTGAGGTTGCAGATAATCATGACAGGCTCCTCTCGCGCCGGTCCGGCGGCCGTTGCTGTTTCCTAAGATAATCCCCTTTCCCGGGCTGTCAACCCAGGAGCCAGTACGCCAGCCACCGGAAGGCCGGCATGATCAGAAAGTTGAGCAGACCGGTGTAAAGCAGGAGCAGGATCAGGATGAAGCCGTAGGGCTCCAGCCGGGAGTAGTGATACTGCCAGGGCCGGGGCAGGAGGGGCATCACCACCCGGGAGCCGTCCAGGGGCGGGATGGGCACCAGGTTGAAGAGCATCAGAAACAGGTTGATCACCACCCCCTGGTAGCACAGCACCACCAGGCCGGCATTGTCCCCGGCCCAGATCAGGACCTGGGCGAAGATGACCGCCAGGAGCAGGTTGGACAACGGCCCGGAGGCGCTGACGGCGATTTCGCCCTGAGTATAATTGCGAAAATTGAGGGGGTTCACCGGCACCGGCCGGGCCCAGCCGAACATGATGCCGCTCTGGGAAAGCAGGAGCAACGCCGGTACCAGGATCGTGCCCACCGGGTCGATGTGGGGGATGGGATTGAAGGTCAACCGTCCCATCATCTTGGCGGTGGGGTCGCCGTTGAGGAGGGCCACGTAGCCGTGGGCCACCTCGTGGACGATGACGGAGAAGAACAGCACCACCACCATGATGATCTTTTCCATGGGCATGGGGGCTTAGACCTCCTGGATGAATTTTTCCGCCGCGGCCTGGAGTTCTTTCAGACCCGCGGGCGTAAAGGCTTCCAGGTAGAGGCGCACCACCGGTTCCGTCCCGGAGGGCCGCATGCAGATCCAACTGCCGTCCTCCCGGATGTATTTATGTCCGTCCACCGTGACGTGTTGCACGACCTTTTGCCCGCCCAGCATCTCCGGGGCCTGGGGGAGTTTTCCCAGCACCCGGGCCTTGAGTTCCGGAGCCAGCTTCAGGTTGAGGCGGCGGGTGAGCACCGGCCCCACCCGGGCAAAGAGGTCATCCCGCAACCCCGGGAGGTCCTTGCCGGTCCTGGCCGCCATTTCCGCCACCAACAGACAGGCCAGCATGCCGTCCTTTTCCGGCAGGTGCCCCCGCATGGAAAAGCCGTCGCTCTCTTCGCCCACCATCACCACCTGGTCATCGGTGATATAATGGCCCAGATGTTTGAAGCCCACCGGGGTCTCATATACCGGCAGGCCGTGGTGGGCGGCCACCCGGTCGATGAGGTGGGTGGTGGCCACGCTGCGGGCCACGCCCTGCTTCCAGCCCCGGGTTTGCACCAGGTAATCCAACAATAGGGCCAGGATTTCGTTGGCTTCGTGGTAGTCGCCCCGGCCGTCCACCACCCCGAAACGGTCGGCGTCGGCATCGACACTGAGCCCCAGGTGGGCCCCGGTGGCTTTCACCCGGTCTTTCAGGGTCGTCAGGATCTCCCCGGCGGGCTCCGGTTGCAGGCCGCCGAAATAGGGATCCCGGCAGTCGTGGAGCACTTCCACCTGCACGCCGGCCTCCTGCAGAAAGCGGTCCAGATACCCCCGGGCGGTGCCGTAGAGGGGGTCCACCACCACTTTGAGGCCGGCTCGGCTAAGCGCCGAAACATCCACCTTGGCCGCCAGGTCCTGCAGGTACTGGTCGATGATATCCAGGTCATGCACCAGACGGCGCTCCCGGGCCTGGGCCAGGGGCAGGGTGCGGACCTGCGCGGCGCTGAGGCGCCGAATCCGCTCTTCGATGGCGTTGGTCACCGAAGTGGGGGCCGGCCCGCCTTGGCGGGGCGAAAATTTCAGACCGTTGTAGGGCGCCGGGTTATGGGAGGCGGTAACGGTGATGCCACCGTCCCGTTGTCCCGCCAGAATGCCGAAGGTCACCACCGGGGTGGGCATGTCCCGGATGGACAGATAGCTGCCCAGGCCATTGCCGGCGAGCACTTCGGCGGCGGCGGCGGCAAAGGCCTCCGACATAAACCGGGTGTCGTAGCCGATGACCACCCCCCGGTCCGTCAGCCCTGCGCTCTGCAGGTAGTCGGCGATGCCCTGGCAAACCAGCCGGGCGTTGGCGAAGGTGAAGTCCTCGGCGATGATGCCCCGCCACCCCGACGTGCCGAATTTGATCTCGGTCATGACAAGTCCTTTCCAAACTGGGGAGGGGGCCAAGGTTTCTGAACCTTGCCCCCTCCCCAGAGCCCCGCCCTCCGGCCCCTGATCAGGACGAGCACAGGGTGAGGGGGGCTTCGGTAGGAACGGGGAACGATGCTCCCCGCCCCTCCCGCCTGCGGTTACGTTCCCATGTCGAAGGAGGCCAGATACTTGACCTGCTCTTCGGTGAGCACATCTATTCCCACGCCCATGGCGTCCAGTTTCAGCTGGGCGATCTCCTGGTCAACCTCGGCGGGCAGCATGTAGACTTTCTTTTCGAACCGGGCGTGATTCTTGACGATATATTCCGCGGCCAGGGACTGGTTGGCGAAGCTCATATCCATGACCGCAGAGGGGTGCCCCTCGGCCGCGGCCAGGTTCACCAGCCGGCCTTCGCCCAGCACCACCACCCTTTTCCCGTTGGTGAGGGTGTGTTCGTCCACGAAGTCCCGAATCTGGCGCTTGGCGGTGGTCACCGCCTCCAGGCCGGGCAGATCCAGTTCCACGTTGAAGTGGCCGGAGTTGCAGGTGATGGCCCCGTCCTTCATGGCCAGGAAATGCTCCTGGCGGATGACGTTGATATCTCCGGTGAGGGTGCAGAAGATGTCGCCCAGAGGCGCGGCTTCGGCCATGGGCATCACCTGGTAGCCGTCCATGACCGCTTCCAGGGCCTTGAGGGGATCGACCTCGGTGATGATCACCCGGCCCCCTAGGCCCCGGGTTCGCATGGCGAAACCGCGACCGCACCAGCCGTAGCCCGCCACCACTACGACGCTGCCGGCCAGCAGCCGGTTGGTGGCCCGGACGATGCCGTCCACCGTGCTTTGCCCGGTGCCGTAGCGGTTGTCGAAGAGATACTTGGTCTGGGAGTCGTTCACGGCGATCACCGGATAGCGCAGGACGCCCTGGGCCGCCATGGCCTTGAGGCGGATCACCCCGGTGGTGGTCTCCTCGGTGCCCCCGATGACCTCGCCAAGCAGCTCCTGCCGCTTGCTGTGCAGGCAGAAGACCAGATCGGCGCCGTCGTCCATGGTGATCATGGGCTTGAGGTCCAGAGCCGCCATGATGTGCTGGTAGTAGGTGTCGTTGTCTTCGCCCTTGATGGCGAAGGTGGGGATGCCGGCGTATTTCACCAGATAGGCGGCGACGTCGTCCTGGGTGCTCAGGGGGTTGGAGGCGCACAGGCGGAGTTCGGCCCCCCCGGCCTTCAGGGTCTCCATGAGCACCGCGGTCTCGGTGGTGACGTGCAGGCAGGCCGCCAGGCGCACGCCCTGCAGGGGCTTTTCCCGCGCAAAACGGGCGGCGATGCCCTTGAGGACCGGCATATCAGCCAGGGCCCATTCCACCCGGAGCTTGCCCTTGTCGGCCAGGCCCAGGTCCTTGACGTCGTATAACAGTTGGGGTTGCGATGCGGTTAAGGGAACCACAAGGTTCATATCTTCATTCCTCTTGCTTTCGGGGTTGCGCTAATTCCGCCCGGAACCGGGGCGGGGGTCCTACAGTCCGGCCTTTTCCTTCAGCAGCTCCACCCGGTCGGTGGCCTCCCAGGTGAAGTCGGGGTCGGGACGGCCGAAGTGGCCGTAGGCCGCCGTCTTCCGATAGATGGGCCGCAGCATGTTAAGGTAGCTGATCATGGCCGCCGGTTTGAAGTTGAAGGTGCCTTTGATGATCTCCAGGATCTGGGCGTCGGAGATGACGCCGGTGTCGTAGGTATTAATCACGATGGAGAGGGGATCGGCCATGCCGATGGAGTAGGCCACCTGCACTTCACAGCGTTTGGCCAGGCCGGCGGCGACGATATTCTTGGCGATGTGGCGCATCATGTAGGAGGAGGTGCGATCCACCTTGGAGGGGTCTTTGCCGGAGAAGGCGCCGCCGCCGTGGTACCCGGCCCCGCCGTAGGTGTCGACGATGATCTTGCGCCCGGTCATGCCGCAGTCGCCCAGGGGGCCGCCCACCACGAAGCGGCCGGTGGTGTTCACCAGGAAACGGGTGTTGTCCTGGAGGAGCCCGGCGGGGATGGTTTTTTTGATGACTTCCTCCACCACCGCCTCTTTGACCTGGGCATGACTCACTTCGGGGTTATGCTGGGCGGCGATGACCACCGTGTGGATGGAATGGGGTTGGCCATTCTCGTAGCGCACCGTCACCTGGGTCTTGCCGTCGGGCCGCAGGAATGGCAGAATGCCCTCCTTGCGCACCTTGGCCAGGCGTTCGGCCAGCCGGTGGGCGAACCAGATGGGCATGGGCATTAAATCTTCCGTTTCATCACAGGCGTAGCCGAACATCAGGCCCTGGTCGCCGGCCCCCTGTTCCGGGACGAGGCCCCGACCATCCACCCCCATGGAGATATCCGGGGACTGCTTGTCCAGGGATGTGACCACGGCGCAGGTCTCCCAGTCAAAGCCCATGGAGGAGTCGTTGTAGCCGATCTCCTTGATGGTGTTACGCACGATGCCCGGAAAATCCACGACCGCCGTGGTGGTGATCTCCCCGGCGATGAAGGCCATCCCCGTGGTGACCAGGGTCTCGCAGGCCACCCGGGCGTATTTGTCCTGCGCAATGATGGCGTCTAAGATGGCGTCGGAAATCTGGTCGGAAACCTTATCGGGGTGCCCTTCGGTGACGGATTCGGAAGAGAAAAGAAAATCTGTGATGGCCATGCCTGCCGCTCCTTGGTTCTCGAAAATAGCCTGGCCGGGGAACCCGGCCATGCAAAGATCAAAGTATTATAACAAACGAACTATCAGAGAGACAAGACTTTTTTGGCCAGGGGCAGTCGGGGGCGGTTGCGGGAATCCACGTGGACGATCTTGGGTACGTGATGCGCCAACTCCGCCTCGGCGAAGACCGCGAAAGTGGTGACGATGATCAAGTCCCCCACCGCGCCCCGGCGGGCCGCCGCCCCATTGAGGCACATGACGCCGCTGTCGGGCTCGCCTTCGATGGCGTAGGTCTCGAAGCGCTCGCCGTTGGAGATGTTGTAGATATAGACCATTTCATACGGCAGGATATCGGCCAGCTCCATCAGGGTGCGGTCGATGGTCAGGGAGCCTTCGTACTGGAGATTGGCCTCGGTGATGGTGGC
Organism: uncultured Desulfobacterales bacterium; assembly: GCA_964428565.1. Lineage (GTDB taxonomy): Bacteria > Desulfobacterota > Desulfobaccia > Desulfobaccales > Desulfobaccaceae > CAYRYV01. The sequence continues at coordinate 10,482 of CAYRYV010000001.1, forward strand.
CCGGTGGATCTTGGACTTGAGCATGGTGCGTTTCATGGGAGTCATACCTCTAATAAGGCGTTGTCGATCAGGCGGGTTTTGCCCAGCCGGGCGGCCAGCGCCAGGCGGGCCGGGCCTTCCAGGCGTTCAATGCGCTCCAGGGTGTCCGGGTGGACGAGTTCGACGTAATCGATCTCGACTCCCGGGGTTTGGGTAAGCACGCGGCGGGCCGCGGCCACGATCCCGGCGGCGGTGCGGTCGCCGGCGGCCACAGCTTCCCGGGCCGCCTCCAGGGCCGCAACCAGGCTCAGGGCGCGGCGGCGCTCCTCCGGGCTGAGATAGGTGTTGCGGGAGCTCAGGGCCAGGCCGTCGGCCTCCCGCACGAGGGGCCGCCCCACCACGGTAACGGGCAGGTTCAGGTCCCGGGCCAGGCGTTGGAGGACCACCAACTGCTGGTAGTCCTTCTCCCCGAAGATAGCGATCTCGGGCTGCACGAGATTGAAGAGCTTCAGCACCACGGTGGCCACCCCCCCGAAATGTCCGGGGCGGGAGGCGCCGCAGAGGCCCCGGGAGAGCTCCTCCACCTGGACATAGGTCTGGAAGCCAGGCGGGTACATCTCTTCCGGCGAGGGGGTGAAAATCACGTCTACACCGGCGGCGGCGGCCAGCTCGCAATCCCGTTCGAAGTTCCGGGGGTAACGGCCCAGGTCCTCGTTCGGGCCGAACTGGGTGGGGTTGACGAACAGGCTCACCACCAGCGGGTCGCCGACGGTGCGGCCGTAGTCCATCAGGCTCACGTGGCCTTGATGGAAATAGCCCATGGTTGGCACCAAAACGGTCTTTTTGCCTTCCCGCCGCCAGGCCAGCGCCCGGGACTGCATCTCCCGGGGGGTTTCAACAATTTCCATAAGGCGGGAGCTATCCCCTAAAAAAAAACTCCAGACTGGAGTCGCTGGAGGTCAACTGGTCAACACCGGCTTTTTCCTGCGAGTCTCAGTCCATTCGCATGGATCCAAGCTCTTCCCTATACTTCTGGTACATTATCGTAACATTTTCCCAACTGTCAAGTCAGGGGAACCTTTAAAGTGACAACTGGTTGTTTTTTCTTGCCGGCAGCGGCCGGGCGCTGGAACTCCCTGCCGGTCTGGGACGAAAGGCCAGAGCCGGGGCAGTAAGGCTTACCCTCCTCAGGGCTACTCTTCTTTGAGCACCGCGGCCAGGGGAGCGCGCAGGGCCTTCCAGGCCGGGTAGGCCCCGGCGCCCAGGCCCAGGGCGAGCACCAGCACCAGGCTCTGCCAGTAGATGCCCGGGTCCCAAAAGACCTGGATGGTCCACCCGAAGGCCTGCTTGTTGACCACCCGGATGAGCAAAAGGGCCAGTAGGGAGCCGGAGAGGGTTCCCAACAGGTAGCTGAGCAGACTGGCCTGACCGGCCTCCACCAACACCATGGAGATGATCTGGCGGCGGGAGGCCCCCAGGGATTGAAGCAGGGCCAGGTCGCGCTCCCGCTCCAGGATGAGGACCAGGAAGGTGGTGATGATGCCGAAGACGGCGACAACGATGGCCACCGCCTGCAGGGCGTAGGTGATGGCGAAGGTTTCATCGAAAATGCGCAGTATGCCTTGGCGCAGGTCTTCGTGGGAAAGGGCCTGCAGACGGTAGGCAGCGCCATACTGCGCCTGGAGGCGGGCTCGAAAACTGTCGATCTGGGACTTGTCGTGCACAAAGAGGCGCACGGCGTTGAGATGTTCGTCCTGCCAGAGGCGGCGGAACAGGTGGATATCCATCCAGATGCTGGAGCCGTCGGTGCGGAAGTCGTAAAACACGCCGGCGACGGTGACCTCCCGGGGGCCGGAGGGGGTGGGCAGAGTAAAGGTGGAGCCCTCCGTGAGACCGAAGGTCTCGGCAAAGGGCTCGGAAACGATGACCTGCCCGGCCAGGCGGGCCTGCCGCATGACGTCGGCCCCCTCCCCGTTCCGGAACCACAGGGCCCCCCGGCGCTCCAAGACGTCAAAGGAGCCGCCGATGACCAGCACCAGGCGGTCGGCGAAGGGGATGCGGAGACAACGGTAGTGGTAGATATCGGCCACGGCAGGATCCTGCTCTAACTCCGCCAGGACCTCGGGAGGCAGATAGTGGTCGTAGGCGGCGGTGGAAAAGACCGCAGGGCCGAAAAAGATGTCCCCGCTGATGGCCTTGGTCACCCACCGGTCAACGGTATGGCGGAAGGAGCCGATCATCACCACCACGGCCACCAGGAGGCCCACCGCGGTGCCCAGGGCGGCGATGGAGACGGCGCTGCGGGAGAGGGAACCCGCCAGGTAGCGGCAGCCCAACTCCCCGGCAGCCCCCAGACAGCGCCGCCACCAGGGCTCCCACCTATGGCCCCAGGTACGCACGGTCCATGGTGTAAAAAAGGCGAAGGCCAGAAAAATCAAAAAGCTGGCAGCCAGCCCGGCGGCGGTGGATTTTACCAGGGCGCCGACGCCGGCCAGCCCCAACAGGAGCAACCCCACCAGGAAGATAGACCCCGCCCGGGTGTCGATCTCCTCCTCCAGCTCCTGATGATGCCAGACGGCCCACAGACGGGTGCGGGAGGCCTCCCGGGCGGGCAGCCAGGCCGCCGCCAGAGTAGCGGCCACCGCCAGCAGCCAGGCCTGAAAAAGCAAAGGAAAGCCTACCCAGACCTCTTCGAGGCGCACCAGTTGGTATAGGGATGTGAGGCTCTGGCCCATCAGACGGGCGGCGCCCCGGGCCAGGAGAACGCCCAGCCCCACCCCCAGCAGCCCCCCCACGGCGCCGCTGACGGCGCCCTCCCCCAAAAACAGGATCAGGACCTGACGCCGGGTCATTCCTAAAGTGCGCAACAAACCGATCTCCCGGCGGCGGGAGACCACCGAGACGGTGACCGACTGATAGATGAGGAACATGCCGACGAACAGGGCGATGGCGCTTAAAACCGACAGATTATAGCGGTAGGCGGAGATCAGCCCTTCCATGTTGCGCAGACGCTGGCTCGGCGGGGCGACGTCCACGCCGGGAGGAAGCTCGCGGCGCAGGCGGCCGGCCGCCGCCGGGACGTCGCCGTGCACCATGAGATCAATGGAGTCCAAACGCCCCACCCGCTCCAAAAGCTCCTGGGCCGGGGCGATGTCCATGAGCATGACGGCCCCGGACAGGGGATAGAGGTCGCCGGGGGTGGTAAAGGTGCCGGCGACGCGCAGGGTCATACGACGGGCGCCCACCACCACGGGGAGCCGGTCTCCGGCTTTCAGGTTCAATCGGCGGGCCAGGGGGGCGCTGAGCAGCACGGCATCGGCTTGGGCGAGGAAGCCCTCCCCGACGGTCAGATCGTCAGCCGCCAGACTAAGGGAGTAGCTCCGGAAAGGCGCCTCGGAGAATAGATCCAGGCCGAGGAGCAGGACCGGCTCCGGCTCCGGGGTCTGCACCTCCACGATGCTTTCCACCAGGGGGGCGGCGGCCCTGACTTCGGGGAGCAGCCGCAGCTGGGGCACCAGGGCTTCATCCAGGAAGACGCCGGGGGTGGTGAGGCGCAATTGGGCCTTGCCGGCCACGGCGGTGAGACCGTCGGCGAAGCTCCGCACGGCGCTGGCCGCAGCCAGGGAGATGCTCAGGTAGGCGGCGGCCCCCAGGGCGATTCCCAGTATTTGCAGGAGGGTGCGGCCGGGATAGGAAGCCAGATGCCGCAGGGGTAGGCGAAAGAACCAGGCTCTCATGGCTGCAGGCGGCCGTCGCACATGGGGAGGGTGCGGTCGGCGACGCGGCTCGCTTCCGGGGCATGGGTGACCATGACCACCGTCTGGCCCCACTGCCGGTGAATCTCGCCGAAGAGCTCCAGGATCTGCTGGGCGGTGGCGGAGTCCAGATTGCCGGTGGGTTCATCGGCCAGGAGCACGGCCGGCCGGTTGATGAGGGCGCGGGCGACGGCGGCGCGTTGCATCTCTCCGCCGGAAACCTGATGGGGCTTGTGACTCCGGCGGGCGCTCAGACCGACCCGCGCCAGCCATTGGGAGGCCTCGGCGCGGGCCGCGACGGCCTCGGCGCCCTGCAACAGGCGGGGCAGAGCGACGTTTTCCTCCAAGGTGAGCAGGGGCAGGAGATTGAAATGCTGAAAGACGACGCCCACCAGATCACGACGGTAAAGGGTGAGCTGCGAGTCGGTGAGATCGCTGAGATTGCGGCCGGTTAGCCGTACGCACCCCGACGTGGGCTGTTCCAGCCCGCTGATGATGTGCAGGAGGGTGCTCTTGCCGCAGCCGCTTTTGCCGGTGATGACCACGAATTCGCCGGACCCCACGGTGAGGTTGACCCCCTGCAGGGCCTGGACTTCAATATCGCCGCGGCGAAAGACTTTATATACAGCTTCTAATTCAATCATTGCCCATGAATACCCGGAGAAGGCCAACCCCGCAACCGCCTCACCCCGGGGGTTGAGGGCAGGGTGAAGGGGCCTGTTCGGGGAAAAAGGGAGGGCACGGCTATCGATAATACTATATCACGGCCGCCCTGGTGTGAAGAGCCTGATTATAAAATGAGGGGTCTACAAGCAATTGCCCCGGGGCCGGGGCGCAGCCTCGACCGGACAGCCCGTCAGGCAGGCGCAGTCACGGGTGGTGGCAGGAGGGACAGGAGGGGTTTGCAGAGATAGATCTTTCAGACATATGAAAGGCGTTGCCGTCAAAGGTGAGCATCCGGCCCACCAGAGCCGGCCCCATTTCACCAAGAATCATTAGTACTTCCAGAGACATCAGACTGCCGATGATGCCGGTGAGGGGAGACAACAGTCCCGGCGGCAGAGGCGGGGGCTGGTCCGGAAAGGCGCAGGCCAGGCAGGGGCCCCGCCCCGGCCAAAAGGTGGAAATCCGGCCCTTCACCCCCCCCACGGCGGCATGCACCAGGGGCACTTGGTGGGCCACACTGGCCCGGTTGATGAGCATTTGAGCCGGATAATTGTTTATGGTGTCCACCAGCAGATCGAACCCTTCGGTCAATTTAAGGGCATTATGATCGGTAATATTTTTCTCCAGGGCGTCCACTTCCACAAAGGGGTTCACTTCGGCCAGTCTTTTACCGGCAATGGTCGCCTTGGATTTACCCAGGTCTTTTTCCCGGTAAAAAATCTGGCAGTTCAGGCTTTCCAGGGAGATGCGGGTCTTGTCCACCAGCCGGATACGCCCCACACCGGCGGTGATCAGGTAAACGGCCAGGGATGAGGCCAGGCTGCCGGCCCCGGCGATAAAAACCCGGGAGGCCTTCAGTTTCTCCTGGGCCTCCAGGCCCCAGTATTCCATGGCGATCTGCCGGGAATAGCGGGCCGATTCGGCGGGACTTAAATTCCCCCGGACCAGACCTGTCCACACACGCGATAATGACCAATCCATTGAGTAAATCCGGTGACCTGAAGATTGTCTGGCCGTTCTTGCCATAAGTCAGCCTTGCCTTGTACGGATGAGGCTGAGGAAGACAGAAACCGGCGTTCCACAATCATATCGGTCACCGGAGCCGATATCTTTAAACCACCGGTTCCGGATAATCCCGATGGCCCGGTCCCCACCAAAAGCAATGGCAGGCAATCAGGGCATAACCGCCTGACTTGCCTGCCATTGCTTTTTCCCTATGCGGAGCTGGGGGCGGTCGGAAATAAGGGGCAAGGGGGCACCCCCGGCCCCAGCCCTCAATCAAACTCTTTTCAGAGGTCTTTCTGGGGCGGTGACTGCGGCGGCTGGCCCGCGCCTGCCGGTTGAGGCGGGACAGCCAAGGCCTCCAACTCCCGGAGCCACTCCCTCCAGGATTTGTCGGCCACCACGGCTGTCAAGGTCTCTCCTCCCCGCCTCACCCGCACCAGGATCATGGCGGGTTGAGGGGCGGGAAATTCCTCCAGGGTAACCACACCTTGACCGTCCGCGGCGGCCATCTCCACCCGGAAGCGGGCTGCCCCGGCCGGCTGCTCGGTGCCGGGCAGCAGTCGACTGTATTCCAGCTCCTTCAATTTGGCCAGCGCCAACTCCCCCCGCATCTCCGGCTGTTCGACAGTCCTGCCGGCGGGGTCGGTGAGCTTCCAGCCCTCCGGGGTCTTCACTGCAGTGGTGGCTTGCTCCGGCGGCCCCCACACGATTTTCGCCACTTTTGCCTCTTTGCCGTCCCACAACCGGCGGTCCTCCCAGGAAGCCAAAGTCAATGGCAGCGGGGCCAAGGCCGGTGCGGCGATGGCGAAGACCGGCGGGCTACCCTCTTTCCGGGCGTAGCGCCGTTCGCCCGCCATTCCACCCACCTTCAGGGTCTGGGTATCCTGGTCCTGGGTCACGGCAATGGTAATCTGCGCCTCCGGGGCCAAGCCAAAGCGCTTCAGATCGGCGGGCTGGTCGGCAATGAACTCCTGGACCTTCATCATGGTGAGTTGTCGCAGAAAGGCCTCCACCTTGTCCTCCCGGATTTTGGTCGCGGGCTGTTCCTTGGCGGTCCAGCCCCGGGCGGTCCGCTGAAAGGTCAAGGCGCCGGCGGGCGTCCGGAAAGCCAGGGTGCTCACCTTTTCCGGGCTGAAGGTGAAGATCGTCTTGTCCCGCACGTTCGTCAGGTTGCGGTCCAATGACTCCTTGTCGTAGGAGTTGATCACCTGCACCTGGGAGTCGGCGTCGGCCAGGGCGTAATAGGTTCGCCCCCCCGGCGTCGGGGCTCCCACCTTAAGGGTGTGAGTGACTCCGCTGGCGATGAACTCCACCGTGAAGGCGGGGAGGTCCAGCCCGAAACCCTTCAGTTCGTCAGGCGATACCGACAAAGCCCGCTGCTTGTCCAACCTCGCCAGGGTGCCCAGCAGGGAGGCGACCACGGCGGGATCGGCCTTGGCCTCCACCGGGCGGGTCAAGCGCCACTGGCCGTTCTTCTGCAGGACGATCTCCGACGACCCCTTGCGCAGGATCACCTGGGTGATGTCGCCCTCGTGGACGCGGAAGAGCTTCTTGGCCTCTTTTTCCCGACTTTCCTTCCGGGATTGGTAGACCTGAGAACCGAGCCAACCCACCGCCACCACCAGGAGCACCGCCAGGTAGGGGAGGAGTTTCCTGCCGCTCACCGCCGCGTCCTCCGCCGGACATACGCCCGGATGCCCGCCACTACCATGGCTAAGGGGAAAACCAACACCACCAGAAGCAGTACCAGGCTTTGCGTTCCCGTGAGAATCAGGGGCTGGGCCTTGCGTTCGGAACTCCGGATGGTGATCTGGCCCTCTTCTCCCGCCAGGAAGGTAACGGTGCTGAGAAACAGGTCGCCGTTGCCGGAGATGTTGAAATAGCGGTTGTCAGCGAAATCCACGCTGCCGTAGACCACCAGGATGGCGCTCTTGTCCGGAGACCGGGCGGGGGGGCCGGATGCGTCCCCGCCTTTATCGGCAACGGGGGGAGTCGTGCCCGTCTGGTCGGGAGCCGGCGCCGACACGTCCGCCAACCGCTTCTGGGCCAGGGCCGCCAGGGTGAAGGGGCCCTTGCGGTCGGTGGCGGGGTTAAAGGCCGCCTGGCCGCTCTTCAACCATTCCTTGCCCTTCTTGGCCCAACTGGTGGCGGTGGTGGAGGCCAGAGGCACCAGGTGGATACCCGGCGGCGACTCCTTGTCCAGATCCAGGGGCCGGGCCAGGGGAAAAAGGGTCATGACGTTGGCCATATCCTGGGTGATCCGGTGCACCCCGTACTGGACCACCATGGGCATGGTCACCGAGGCCCCCAAGGCCCGGCTCACCTGGTTGGTGTCCAGAATCATATAGTCATCCAAGCCGATGCCGTAGCCCGCCAGTATCTCCTTGAGCCCGCCGTCCTGAAAGGGCTGCAGGAGGGTAAGCAGCCGGCCGCCCTGGTTCAGGTAGCCGGCCAGGGCTTTGACCTCCGCCGGGAACAAGGGTTTTTCCGGCCCGGCTGCCACCACTACGGTGGCGTCCGCCGGCACCGAACCCGTCTGCGCCAGGTTCAACTCCGCCACGCTCAGGCCGCCGTTTTCCAAAGCCTGTTTGGCCAGTTGCAGGGAGTTGCCCCCGGTCTCCTGCAGGCTCCGTTCCCCGTGACCCGTGAGGAAATAGACCTTCTTGCTCACCGGATGCAACAGGCGCTGGATGGCGGCCCGCAAATCGGTCTCAGTGCTGGTATTGGACAGTTGCGTCTTCCCGGCGTAGTCCACCAGCACGTTCCCCGGATAGCGGTAGCCGGCCTGTTTGGCCTCCAGCGGGTGGCGCTCCGGGTCCACGAAGTGGTAGCTGATCAAGCGGTTCTGGTACTGAAAATTATCCAGCACCACCCTGGCCGTATCCCGTTCCGGCTGACCCTCCGCGTAGAAGACCGACAGTTTGAGGGGTTGGGTCACGTCTTTGAGGAGGTTTTTGGTGGCCGCGGTCAGAGACTGGGTCTGGTCCCGGGTGGCGTCCCACCGCCAGCTGTAGCGCTGGCTCAAGATCCCCAGGATGACCAGGATGGCCAGGACTATGACGACGGCCGCGACCGCGCCGGAGCCGTAAACCCAGGTTTTGCTGCTGCTCTGCAAATTGCGCGGGCTCATCTTCAGCCTCTCCAGCGTCGGGATTCCAGCATCCGCTTGGTCAAAAACAGGAAGAAATAAATGAAGCTGGCGAAATAGATAAGATGCCGGGTGTCAATCACCCCCCGGCTGAAGGCCCCGAAGTGCTCCAGAATGGACAGGTGTTTCATGAAACCCTGCCCCTGCATCGCCCCGATCTCTTCGAACCAGCCCATCAGCCAGAACAGCAGGAGCAGGCCGAAGGCGATCACCGCCGAGATAATCTGGTTCTCCGTCAGGCTCGAACTGAAAAGCCCCAGGGCCAGAAAGGCCCCGCCCAACAGCACCAGCCCCAGGTAGCCCACCAACACCCCGCCCCAGTCCACCCGGGTGATGAAGGCCAGGGCCACGCCGTAGCACAGCGTCATGGCCAGCAACAGCAGATAAACCACCAGGGCCGCCAAAAACTTCCCCAGAATAATGCCCCAGTCCGTTAGGGGCAGGGTGAAAAGCAGCTCCGCGGTGCCGCTCTTTTTTTCCTCGGCCAGCAGCCGCATGGTGAGCAGCGGCACGATGAACAGAAAGACCACCGCCAGATTCTGCATCAGGGGCTGGAAAACGATGCTGGCCGGGTTCAGGTAATCGGCCAGATAGGGATTCTGTCCCGCCTGGAAGCTCAGTACTGTGTAATAGGCCACGTTGGCATAGAAAAAATATCCCCCCAACAACAGGAAGACGAAACCTGTCAGATAAAAGATGGGGGTGGTGAAAAAGATCGTCAGCTCCTTGCGCCAGACTGCCAGGCAACCACTCACGCTTGCAGGTCCTCTTCTTCCGTTACCAGGTTGATAAAGACATCCTCCAGGGTGAATTCCTGGGCCTTCAGCTCCAACAGGTCCCAGCCCCGGGCCACCACCAGCCGGGCCACTTCCGGGCGCACCTCCATCCCCGGCGCCACCTCCAGCAGGAACAGGCCGCCCTCTTCGGCTGCGGCCTTCTTGACACCGGCGGCGCCTTGGAGGGCCGCCAGCACTTCGGCCTCGGGCCCTGCCACCCGGAGGGTCAGCCGGGTGCTGCCGCCCAGTTGCCGGGTGAGGTTAGTGGGCGTGTCGGAGGCTACGATTTGGCCGTGGTTGATGATGATCACCCGGTTGCACAGCTGACTGACTTCGGGAAGGATGTGGCTGCTGAGAATGACTGTATGAGCGCCGGCCAGCTCCCGGATAAGCCCCCGGATTTCGACGATTTGGGCCGGGTCCAGGCCAATGGTGGGCTCGTCCAGGATAAGGAGGGGCGGCCGCGCCAGGAGGGCTTGGGCCAACCCCACCCGCTGCCGGTAGCCCTTGGACAACGAGGCAATCAGAGTGTGCCGCACCTCGGTAAGGCCGCAGTCGTCCACGGTCCGGTCCACCTCTCCGGCGAGGCTGTCGCCCTCGAGTCCCTTGGCCCGCCCGGCAAAGTCCAGGAACTGGGCCACCGTCAGGTCGGTGTAGAGGGGGACGTGCTCCGGGAGATACCCCAGGGAGCGCCGCACCTCCAGGGACTGGGTGAGGCAATCGTAGCCGTTGATGAAGGCCGATCCCGCCGAGGGCGGCATGAACCCCGCCAGGATCTTCAACGTCGTGGTCTTGCCGGCGGCGTTGGGCCCCAGAAATCCCACGATCTCACCGTCGGCCACCTCGAAGTTCAGGCGGCTGATGGCCAGCGTGGGCCCGTAATATTTGGTCAGGTCGCTTACCTTAATCATGAATCATGTCGGGAACTTTAATGGCGTCGGGGGAAGATCCTGCTATGCAGGATCACAAAAATATAATTTAACCAGATATTGGCAGACTTGGCAAGGGGGAAAATTCCGGATTAAGGAGGTCAGAAGGCCAGTCTCCCCCGGGGAGAAAACCTCCCGGGGGAGAAGAGGCAATCATCAGGCGATGAGCCGGGGTGATCCGGGGTCAGGCCGGATGAGCCGGAGTATCTACCGCCACCGGCGGAGGCCCTCCAGCAGGGCGAGGCCGCTCCCCAGGAGGAGGACGGTGCCCGGGACGGGAACGGGCGGGTCGGGGGGCAGGCCGGGGTCGTTGTTGCCGCTGGGGGGGCCGCCGTCAAACAGGGCCAGGAACCCCCGGGTCACCATCCCTCCTTCATCGAAATCGGGGTAGCCGCCGACGATGTCGGCGAAATCGTTGATCCCGGTGGCGAGGGAGCCTTCCGTCAGGCCGGGAAAATCAAAGGGATAGAACAAACCGCCGGTAAACAGAAAGGCGTGCCGCCGGTTGCCGATGGTTTCGGAATAATCCCCGGCGATTTCCCCGTAGTTGTTGATGTCCCCGGCCACCGTATAGTTGGCGCCGGGGCCGGTCAGGTCGGAAAAAACGCCGTTGTCCAGGAGAAAGGCGTGAAACTGGCCATTGACGTGATAGCAACCCACGATCTGGCCGAAGTCATTGATGGCATGGGCTTGTGTAAAAGCTCCGTCGCCGTAGTCCAGAATCTGGTAACTGCCGTTGATATAGGCGAACCCTTGGATCTTGCCGGCGGCGTCCCGAAAACCCCCCACCAGGTCGCCGGCGGCATTGACTCCATAGAGGAAAGTTTGCAGGGCATTGGGCAAAGCCGCATCGAAGGAGGTAGTGACGGCTCCTTCCCGGATGAAGCCGTGAAATTTCCCCTCGGCATCGCGGTACGAGCCCACCATCCGGCCGGCGTCGTTGATGGCGTTTACCTGGGAATAGGTGGAGTCGAAGACCGTGAAGGTCGTGTAGGTGGCCCCGTCATAGATGAAACAGGCGGCGGTGTTGTCGTGGTTGAGGGAATAGGTCCCCACGATGACGCCGCTGTTGTTGATATCCAGAGGCAGGGTGGCGATGGCGCCGGGCACATCGATGGTGGTGAACAGGTAGGCCGCCGCCGGAGAGGGCGCCAGGACAGCCAGGGCCAGGGAAAATAAAACGATAATCTGGTGGCGGGACTGTTTCCGCAGTTTCATGAGCCTCACTCCTTGGGGTTGCAACAGGGCTCTATTGCTATTGATAATCATATTTAATCAGAAATGTTAAGTGAATGAAACACTCGGATTCGAATAATTATAAATATTGCATTAAGCAATTTTTATGCCCGACAAAGAATGCTGAAATTGCATTGAATTTTTTTACTCACCTGTCTCGACGTTCAGTACCTTGAACGCTGACGTTCAACTTTTTCAATGAAGTATGGCAGCCGGGGTAGGGCGTCCCGGCGGGCATTTTTCCTTGCCAGGGCCCCGTCATTGTGATTTATTTAACATGGCTGCCGCCGGTGACGCCGGGTCCACCGGCCGGGCGCCGCCTCCCCGGACACCAAACACTTTCATACACCCTAAGAAGGATTCATAGCGGCCATGACTCGCCGAGCCGCGGTTTTCATCTGCCTTGTCACTGTGGCCCTGCTGCTGTGGACGGATAACGGTCACAGCACCTGGGCGGAGACGGGCGAGCCCGTGCGGCTGGGGGAGATCGACCCCCTGAGCGGCAACCTGGCCCTCCACGGCTGGGAGATTCACCAGGGTATCGTCTATGCCGTGGAAGAAATCAACGCCACCGGCGGTCTGGCCGGCCGTCGGGTGGAGCTCGTCACCCGGGACGATCAGAGCCGCCCCGAGGTGGCCCTGACCCAAGCCCAGGATCTGTTGGTCCGGCAAAATGTGGCGGGGTTGGTGGGGGGCTACGTGGATTCCCTGGTGGCCCCCATCAGCGAACTGGCCGCCCGCCACCAGGTACCCTATGTGGCCGCTGCCAGTCTGCTGCGCGCCCTGACCCAGGGCCGTCAAAACCGCTGCTTCTTCCGGGTGGCCAGGCTGGACGGCATCCTGGAGCCTATCTGTGCGTTTCTGGCGGAGGTGGTTAAGCCCAAACGGGTCGCCATCATCTACATGGCCACCCCGGGTTCCACCGAGTTCGCCGTGCTGGTTAAGCAATCTCTGGAAAAAAAGGGAATTACCGTGCCTCTCATGGAGAAGTGCCGCCCCGGTTCCCCGGACTTTTCCATCTTTCTCTTAAAGGCCAGGTCGGCCCGGGTGGATGCCCTGATTTCCGGTGGCTTCTACCCCGACAACCTTATCCTGGCCCGGCAGCTCAAGGAGCAACAATTCCCTCTGAAGGCCTTTATTGCTCCCTGGGGGGTGGCCTATCCCAATTTCGTCCAGGAGGTCGGACCTGCCGCCGAGGGCCTCCTGGGAACCTGCGCCTGGAACCCCGGGGTCACCCTGCCGGGCACCGAAGCCGCCTCCCAGTCATTCGTACAGGGCTTCACCGCCCGTTTCGGGCAGCCCCCCAATTCCACCACCATGCACGGCTATGCCGCGGCACGCGCCATGTTGGCGGCGCTGGACAAGGTGCTCTCCTTGGGCCAGCCCCTCTCCGGACCGGCCGTTTGTCAGGCCTTACGCCAGTTGGACCTGCCACTGCCCCTGGAGCGCCTGCAGTTTGACGCCCAAGGCGATCCCCGGAATTATCGTCAGGTGGTGGTGCAAATTCAACAAGGCCAACTCGTGCCGGTGTTCCCTGCGGAACGGGCCACCGGGGCACTGCTGCCGTTGGCGCCTTAGCCCGTGGCCCTGTCCCGGCCGCAGCTATTCGGCGCCGGGCCTTGCCCGCCACCCGGATAACGCCCACAACCGCACCGTGTTTGCCGCCGATCTCGGGGGAGACCGGGCCAACAATATTGTAACGGAAAATTAATACCCTATGCTCATCCTCCAGGCCCTCATCTCCGGACTTTCCCTGGGCTCATTTTACGCCCTGGTGGCCCTCGGGTTCGCCCTGATCTTCGGCATCACCCACGCCTTCAATCTGGCCCACGGCGAACTCATCATCGTGTGCGGCTACCTGGGCTACTTTCTCTGGAAGGCGGCGGGCTGGCCGTTTATCGCCATCCTGCCCCTGTGCCTGCTGGCCGGCGCCGTCGCCGCCGGCGGCCTGCGTCTGCTCGTTCAGCGCCTGCCCGAACCCCTCGAGCTCAACTCCCTGTTGGTGACCTTCGGCCTGGGGCTGCTGCTACAAAACGTGCTCCTCGCCCTCTTCTCCGCTGATTACCGACTTATCAGCGGCGGGACGCTGAACGTTTTGGCCGGACTGACAAACTTGGTGGTCCTCACCGGCGACCAGGCCGCCCTGCTGGGCTTCTCCCTGGCCGCCACCGCCCTGGTCCACCTGCTGTTGCGTCATACAGTGTTGGGTCAGGCCCTGCGGGCCACCATCCAGGACCGGGAAGCGGCCCTGCTCGCCGGGATCAATGTGCAGCGGCTGGGTTTCATCGCCTTTTTGCTGGGGGGCCTGCTCATCGGGCTGGCTGGTCCCCTGTTCGCCCGCACTCTGTACCTGCACCCGGCCGGGGGATTGGAGGCCACCCTGATCGCGGTCACCATCACCATCTTTGCCGGGGTGGGACGCACCCGGGGGGTGCTCTGGGGCGGCTGGCTGTTGGGGGTAGCCGAGTCTCTGGCCGCCTACAGCATCGGGGCCTCCTGGCGGGAGCTGATCAGCGCCGGGGTGCTCATCGCCCTGCTGGTCTTCCGGCCCCAGGGTCTCTTCGCCCGCAAGACCCCGGTGCTGCTATGAAGGTCCTGTCTAGAGGCCGCCGTAACGCCCTTGCGGCGGCGGACACCTCGATATACCGATCACCTGTCACTGTTGACGGGCGCTGATGATGCCGCGGCAATACACCACCTACATGCCTCTAGGGGCTGCCCTGATTCTGGTCCTCTGGCCTTTGGCCGCCCCCAGGGCCGAGGTCTTCCTCCAGGTCCTGGGCTACACCTGCTTTTTTGCCGCCTGCGCCTTGGCCTGGAATATCTTCGCCCTCACCGGGAGTCTCTCCCTGGGCCACGCCGCCTTCTTCGGCATCGGGGCCTACGCCGCGGTCCTGATGGAGCGCTGCTGGAGCCTGCCCGGGCTCGTGGCCATCATCCTGGGGGCACTGGTAGGGGGGCTCTATGGCCTGGCCTGGGCCGGAGCCTTCGCCCGCCTGCGGGGGGCCTATTTCGCCCTGGCCAGCCTGGCCGCCCTGGAGGTCCCCAAGGTCGTGGTGGACAACTGGGACGGCCTTACGGCGGGTTCCATGGGGATCAGCGGCATCAGCCCGCTGCCTTCCCTGGCGGTGGGCGGCCGCCTCTTCCTGGACGGCGGCAGCTTGGAGGGGCAGTATTATTATCTGGTGGTGTTCCTGTTGCTGGTGGGCCTGTTGCACCGGGGGGTCCTGCGTTCCCGGTGGGGCTGGGCCTTGCGGGCCCTGCGGGAGAATGAGGCCGCCGCCGCCGGTCTGGGAGTCAATCCCTTCCTGCACCGCAGCCTATCCCTGGCTTTATCCGCCTGTCTCACCGGCTTGGGCGGCGCCGTGTACGCTCATCTCATCGGCCAGATCGAGCCCGCCCTGGTGTTTAGCCTCCACCTGGCGGCCTTCCCCCTGGTGCTCTGTCTCTTCGGTGGCCGCTTTACTCCCTGGGGGCCGGTAGTCGGAGCATTCCTGCTCTATCCCATCGACCAGCTGCTCCTGCACCCCCTCTTTCCCCAGGGACACAGCGCCCTGTACGGGGTGATGATCATTATTGCGGTCTTTTTCTTTCCCGGCGGGATCACTGCATGGCTGCATCAACGCCCGCGCCCCTCTTAGAGATACGGGGCCTGAGCCTCTGCCTGCAGCACCGCTGCCTGCTGGCGGACATCGACCTGACGCTGGCTCCGGCTGAGATTTTCGGCATCGTCGGCCCCAACGGCGCCGGCAAGACCACCCTCTTCCGCCTCTTGACCGGTGGGGTGACGCCCACCCGAGGCAGAGTGCTGCTGGACGGGGTGGACGTTACCGGCTGGCCGCCGTACCGCCTTTGCCGGGTCGGTCTGGTGCGGACCTTCCAGATCCCCCAGCCCTTCCCGGAGATGACCGCGGCCGAAAACGTCCGCATCGCTCTGTGGTTCGGGAAATCCCGGCGCGCGGACCAGGATGAAGAAGCTGAAATTATCCGGGAACTCCTGAGTGTGGTGGGTCTGGGTTCCAAGGCCGGGCGGCTCGGCCGGGACCTGACGCTCTCCGAACAGCGGCGCCTGGAGGTGGCGCGAGCCCTGGCTACCCGCCCCCGGGTGCTGCTGTTGGATGAAATCGCTGCGGGCATGTCCCCCAAGGCTGTGGACGAAGCCGCCGAGCTGATCCTGCGCCTGCGGGATCGGGGCGTCAGCCTCCTGGTCATCGACCATTTCCTGACATTGACGGCCCGGGTCTCCCACCGTCTCCTGGCCTTGGACCGGGGCCGGGTGGTCGCCGTGGGGACGCCCGCGGATGTCTTGAATCACCCGGATGTCCTGGCCGCCTATCTGGGCGGGGGGCAGGCCGACGATTACGAGGAGCTGAGCCTGTGAAACCCGACGGCCCTCCCCTGCTGCAGATAGAAGATTTGGCCGTCTCCTATCAGGGCCGCCTTTATCTCCAGAACGTCTCACTGGCGGTCTGGCCCGAGCAGGTCGTGGCCCTGGTAGGTCCCAATGGCGCCGGCAAAACCACTATCCTGAAGGCAGTGGGGGGGCTGCTGCCCGTGGCCGCCGGGCGCATACGGTTCGCAGATCAGGATATCACTGGGCTGCCGGTCTGGGAGATCGTCAGCCGCGGTATCGTCTATGTCCCCGAAGGCATGAAGGTTTTCCCCCATATGAGTGTTCAGGAAAACCTGGAGGTGGGGGCCTATCTAGACCGGCAGTCCCTGGCGGCGCGGCTGGCCCTGGTCTATGATCTCTTCCCCCAGCTCGCCGAGCGCCGCAGCACCCTGGCCGGGGATTTGAGCGGCGGCCAACAGCGGCTGGTGACCCTGGGCCGCGCCTTGATGTCCAAGGCCCGCCTGCTCCTTTTGGACGATCCCTTCCTGGGGCTCTCTCCCCGCTTCACCAGCCTGTTCTGCGACGCCTTCCGTACCCTGCGCCGCGCCGGCCGTACCCTGGTGCTGGCCGGCCAGCACGTCCGCCGAATCCTGAACGTAGCCGACCAGGCCTTCCTGGTCGAAAACGGTCGGCTCACTCTCTCCGGGGCCGGGACGGAAATTCTGGCCGACCCCCATTTCCGGGAGACCCTCTTTGGCGCCAATAGACATTATAATAATATTGCCTGTGAGGAAGAAGACTAACGGCAGGGAGTGTAACCCCCGGCCCCCTGCCTGCGACAATCTCCTCCCCGGACTCAGTTGAGCTTGATAAACGGGTATCTATCGCGCATCTGTCGGCTGATGAGTCCCACCCCACCTTGATTGTGAATCAGTTCCACAACCACCACGAACTGCGCTTCCCGGAAATCCACCCGGCAGCTCTGACCCCGGCGTTCGGCCTCCGCCAACAGGGTGCGATCCACCGCCTGCTCCACCTCCTGGCTGGCTATCACACCTTTATGCCCCCGCCGTTTCAGGCGCACGTAGAAGGGTGCGTCGCCGATCTCCGCCAGCCAGGGAATCGCTTCCTGGGTTATACGCGCCGCGAGGTCTTCCCGGGTAAACGAAAAGACCACCCTTACGGGGATGGCGCTGCTTAGCATGGTGGGGAAATAGGCCTGCCGCTCCCAGCGTTCCCGGAGATATTCGAGAAACGCCTCAGTTTCCGGCACCTTCCCCACCAGCACGGCGGTGAAGCCGGTGGCCCGGAATTCCCCCCGGTCCGCCAGTTCCGTCAACAACCGGCGCTCCTGGTGCATGTGGCTGGTCAACACCATATTCCAATCTTTCATGGTCGTGTCCTCTTGAGGGGGGGCGCTCAGGCGTCCGGACGCCGATGAGCCGATGATATAAGGGGAAGGGAGGTCTGGACAGGGAATCGTAGGGTATGCGCGGCTCTCAAGGCCGCCAGGGGCCTGCCGGCGGTAGGGGGGCAAACATGGGGCGAAGCGCGGCTCGCCCCCTTGCCATCCGGTCCGGGGGAAAGCTTAGTAACCCCGCCGGCCGCCCCCCCGACCGCCACCGCCACGGCCACCGAAACCACCTTTCACTTGGGGTTTGGCCTCGTTGACAGTCAAGGCCCGGCCTTCAATGGTCCGGCTGTTGAACATGGAAATGGCCTTCTGACCCTCTAATTTCGTCTCCATCTCCACAAACCCGAACCCCCGGGATTGACCGGTGGCTCGGTCAGTGATCACTTTGGCGGAGGACACATTGCCGGCCTCAGCAAACATTTCCCGCAATTCATTGTCTGTTACGGTAAAGGGCAAATTTCCCACATACAATTTCATACTCATTATGTTTTCCTCATCTTCCTTGCCAAAGTCATTCACAGCCCTGCTCCCGGGGAAGTGGAGCGTCATTCAGGATCTCTGATTTCTGCTTCCGGTTCAGTATCCTGTTCTGTGGCCTCCTGGTCCAATAATTCAACCTCGTCTCTTTCCTGCGATTTATTCTGGCGGCGCTTCATCTTCTCTTCGTTCTTTTGTTTGCGGGCTAACTCCTTGGCGCGCTTTTGCCAACCGTAACGACTCTTGGCCATGATTCACCTCCTGGGGAATTTTATGGCAGAACTCCTCTACCCTCGGTATACCGGAGTTCTGAGGGAATTAGGCCGGAAAAAGATACACTCTGACCACGTTCTGGGCCTGATGGCCTTTCTGCCCCTGCCCCACCTCAAACGCCGTCTCTCCACCCCTGGCCAGGGAACGGAAACCCTGGTAATGGATGACAGTGTGGCTGGCGTACGAACCTGTCGGGGCCATTTTCCCTGCCCAGCCTCAAGCAGGGTCGCGACAAGCGGTCAGACAAAAAAATCGGAAGGGTAAGCAACTTTAGCAAACCCTTCCGATATATCGGCGGGGCCACAACCCTGCTTCCAGTCTGACGTGCTAATCATTGTTTAACAAATTAACAAGGATGTCGGGAGATGTCAAGCACATTGCCAACTCCCGGCCTAAGAAATACCCTGCAAGAGACCGGGGGAGCGTGTGTCCTACAAACCCCTTGTTACCTGATCAAAGACCGGCAGGTAGGCTGCCGCCCGTTAAGCGGGCAAGATTTCCCAACGCTCCTTCAACCTGTCCATCACCTGGGGCAGGGTGGTGTACTCCATTTCCTCCATGGGCAACCGGTGCGGCTCAAAGGGCCCGTGTCGCCGCATAAGATTGGCCAGATCATTACACCGTTGTCGGGCCAGCTCAAAGCCGGGGTCGTCGAACATGTCCCGAGGCCCTACCAGATGACCATCGGCCAGCTGAAACCCCAGGGCGATCACCCGGGGGGGGCCGTCAAAGCGACTGGGGGTGGCCTGGGACACCGGCACCGGCATCAGCGGTCCGTAATGCGAGCCCCGCATCCAGCCCTCCACAATGTGAGGCATGGTGAAGGGCTCCAGCACCTCTCCCACCGCCGGGAATTTCCCCTGGGTGCGGACGACGCACACCGGGTCATCCTTTCCCACGTATTTGCCCGCAATCAACGCCAGCCGCTCTGTGGACGACACTGCCGCGATTTCCCCGTCTTTGGAGTAAACCGCCTTGATCAGATAGCGCCCCGAGGCGCCGATGAAGACCAGCAGGTCGTAGAGTTCCGCCGGGGTGTCGAAATAGATGCGCTTATGGCCCTTGACGTCATGCACTTCATAACGGAACCCGTTATGCATACTGGGGGCGATTACCAACCCGGCGGTATTGAAAGGGTCGGCGAAGATCTTGTACAGGGGGAGGTTCCAGGCTCCCGCCGAGGTTTTGTCGGCCATGAAGATAATTATCGGCTCGGCCTCCCGCTCCACGATTTCCATCTCGGCCACTCCCGGCCCCATGCCCCGCACGTTGCCGGCAAAGGCGTCGGCCAACAGATCCTGGCCCGCGCCATACAATTTGAGCTTTCGGGCGACTTCGGTGCAGGCCTCGAACACTTCCCAGGCAAACCGATGGACCGCCGGATCATCCACCCCCCGCCGGTGGGTCATGATCAGCTCCAGGTCGTCCCCGCACGCCGTCACGTGAAAATCGACAAGCATGCCCTGGGTCTGGGATGCAGCCAATCGATGTTGCGACTCCTCCAGCAGGGCCGGGTGCATCGCCGAATGCCCCACAAATCCGCCCACGTCCGCCTTGATTACGCTGAGAGTTACCTTTTCCGCCATAACTCCCTCCCCGGGTGGCTCCTCGCCACCCGCCGCCATCCTGCGCCGACCTCCTGGGCCGGAAGCTTTCTCGGGACGGCTCACTAGTTCGTTACCGCCATAGGTTTCTTGAGAACGACATCCCGTAACTCTCCCTGTGACTCCCGAGCAGTATCTGTATCGTTGTCCTCCTGGGGTGAAAGGTTTGGGGGGTGGTCTCCACATACCGTGGCGGTGCTCAGCGGGGCCACCTTCAGGACCGCCCATTGTAAAGGCGGCCTCCGGCGCCGGGCCGGGATAGGTCGGCCCCCACCGTGCAGCTACCATGTATCTAAAGCAAAGATAATACCGGACTTGTCCCCCGACCACCACTGCGCTCATTCCCCGGCTGGCCTCCGAAATCCTCGATGTGCAACCGCTGGCCTGCTTGATTATCTCATGGGCGGGTTATGGTAATATAAAAAAATTTCTGCAAAAAGAGAGGACCGCAAAGAGAGGTCATGGCATACGGGTATATCGAGGCGGATACCCCTATGCCGAACAGACGGCGGAGTTGTGCGGCCATGCCTTTTCCGCCTCCACGATCAGTGCCCTCACCAGGATCCGGGACGAGAGCCGGCAGCGGTTCGCCCCGCGGCCTTTGGCAGAAGATTATCCCCATCTGGTTCTGGACGCCCGTTATGAGAGAGTCAGGGAAGACGACATGATTCGCAGCCCGGCGGTGCAGCTCGTCATCGGGATCAACGCCGGGGTCGCCGAACATCCTGGCATTTCTATGAGAATGGCCACAAGCATTCTTATCCTTCGTTGTGATGTCTCACATCATGAAAATTTGTGACATTTGTCCTATGTGTCTCATGTGTTCTGGAATCCCCCGTCCCTTTCCGTTACACTTTCTCCCATGGGCGCCGCAGATCGGCGGACCGGCCGCACCGCCCTCGCCTTATAGCAGTTCGCGAAAGTATCTTCCGTATGGTTCCTTCGCCCCTCAGGGGAGAAGGGCAGGATGAGGGGGGATAGGAAAATACTTTCGAGAAGTGGCATACAACTTAAGGCTCGCGGCCCGTACCGGTACCGCGGTACACCGGTGCTCACGACCCCCTTACCCGGTACACCCCCGGTACACTCCGGTACCAGTACCGGGGTGTACCGGGCCGCCGCCGGCCTGATCATAAGAGGTGGCTGCGATGAATAATGAAGTAATTCAGGATGATACAAGAAAGGTGGCTTCGGCCGCCCCGGGTGTACCGGGTACCGCCGATTTTTTTCCGGTACCCGGTTCACCGCCCCGCCCCGCGTCGAACCGGTGCGGCCGCCCCGGGACCGGACCCTACCCCTCGTCCCCCTACGGGCTGGGGGGTGGGGGGCCGGGGGAGGGGGCAAGGGCCGTCGGTCCTTGGCCCCCCCCGGTCATCTCCCCGCCCGCCCCCACACCACCCGGTCGATGCCGGCGTAGTCGGGGCGGCTGCCGGTCTCGGCGTAGGCCCCGGTGGCGGTGAGCAGGGCCTGCGTGGCGGCGGCCTGTCCCTCTCCCACCTCCAAAGCCAACAGGCCCCCGGGGGCCAGGTAGTGGTGGGCGTCGGCCGTTAGCCGCCGGATGGTGGCCAGGCCGTCGGCACCGCCGTCCAGGGCCAGTCTGGGTTCGTGGTCGCGGATCTCCGGCGGGAGCCTCTCCAACTCGGCGGTGGGGATATAGGGCGGGTTGCTGACGATGATCTGGAAGTGCGGGCCGGGTTTCAGGGGGGCCCACAGGTCGCCCCGGATGCCGGCCAGGCGCGCCTGCACCCCCAGCCGCCGGGCGTTCTCCCGGGCCAGGGCCAGGGCCTCGGGGGCCAGGTCCAGGGCGGTCACCCGGGCCTCGGGGAACTCCGTCGCCAGGGCCACGGCCAGGGCGCCGCTGCCGGTGCCCAGGTCCAGCACCCGCTGCACCGCCGGAAAGTCCGGCTTCCGGGCGCACTCCAGGACGGTCTCCACCACCACTTCGGTCTCCGGCCGGGGGATGAGGACGGCGGGGCTCACCCGCAGCTCCAGGCTCCAGAACTCCTGGCGGCCGGTGAGATATTGGGTGGGTTCCCCCGCGGCCCGGCGTTTGATCAGGGCCTTGAAGCGCCCCAGCTCCGCCTCGGCCACCGGCTGATCGTGGCGCAGGTACAGGTCCAGGCGGCTCAGCCCCAACACGTGCGCCAGCAGCACCTCGGCGGAGGCCCGGGGCTCGCTGACGCCCCTGGCGGCGAAGTAGTCGGTGGTCCAACGCAGGAGCGTCAGGATGGTCCAGGTCATGGTAGTTTTTAGCGGTCAGCTCTCAGCTTTCAGCTCTTAGCCAACAGATAATCGGGTGGTTGGTGATCATCCCTACCCTTCGTTGCGGCTCAGAGAGACATTGTTAAATTCTTCCAGGGTATAACCCTGACAGCTAACAGCTAATAGCTGACAGCTGATTGCTGTTTGCTGACCGCTGACCGCTGACCGCTGACCGCTGACAGCTGACAGCTGACAGCTAATTTAGGCGGTCTGTTCCTTCAGGGCTTCGGTGCGGAAGTGGGAAACCAGGGCGTCCAGCAGTTCGTCCAGGTCGCCCTCCATCATGGCCTCCAGGCGGTAGAGGGTGAGGCCCAGGCGATGGTCGGTGATGCGCCCCTGGGGGAAGTTGTAGGTGCGGATGCGTTCGCTGCGGTCGCCGGTGCCCACCTGGCTCTTGCGGTCCTGGGCGATCTTGGCCTGCTGCTCCTGCTGCCTGATGTCCAGCAGGCGCGCCCGCAGCACCTTCAGGGCCTTGGCCTTGTTCTTGTGCTGGCTCTTCTCGTCCTGGCAGGAGACCACCAGCCCGGTGGGGATATGGGTGATGCGCACCGCCGAATCCGTCGTGTTGACGCTCTGGCCTCCCGGCCCCGAGGACCGGAAGACGTCCACCCGGATCTCCTCCGGGTTGATGTCCACGTCCACCTCTTCGGCCTCGGGCAGGATGGCCACGGTCACTGCCGAGGTGTGGATGCGGCCCTGGGACTCGGTGGCCGGCACCCGCTGCACCCGGTGCACCCCGCTTTCGTATTTCAGGCGGCTGTAGACCCGCTGCCCGGCGATCAGGGCGATGATCTCCTTCAGCCCGCCGATGCCGGTGGGGTTGTGCGACAGCACCTCCACCTTCCATCTGTGGTTCTCGGCGAAGCGGGAGTACATACGGAACAGGTCGGCGGCGAACAGGGCTGCTTCTTCGCCTCCGGTGCCGGCCCGGATCTCCAGCAGGATGTTCTTGTCGTCGTTGGGGTCCTTGGGGAGCAGGAGCACCCGCAACTCCTCTTCCAGCGCGGCGAGCTTCTCCCGCAGGGCGGCGATCTCCTCCCGGGCCATTTCCTTGAAGTCCTCGTCGGTCTCGGTCCTGAGGAGATTCTGGTTGTCCTCCAACTCCTGGGCCACCTGCTGGTAAGTGCGGAAGGCCTGGATCAGGGGAGTGAGGCCGGCGTGCTCCCGGGCGTACTGCTGGTACTGGTCCTGGTGCTTGATGACCTCGGCGTCACCCAGCCGGGTCTCCAGGTCCCGGTATTTCTCTTCAATGCTGTACAGGCGGTCGATAAAGGACATGTCGTCTCACGGGCGCGCCGTGGCCCGGGCCGCGGGCCGCGGCGGGCGCGGGGCGCCTCGGGGGTTAATGCGTGCTGCCGGAGGGTTGCGGCGGGTTGAGGTTCTCGGCCTTGAGCACCGCCTTCAGGGCCGCCAGCCCCACCTCCAGCTGTTCGTCGGAGGGCTCCCGGGCGGTGAGTTTCTGGGTGAGCAGTCCCGGCCACAGGCACAGCTTGGTCAGGGGATGATTCGGAAAACGTCCCCCCAGACGGATGATCTCATAGGACACCGCGGCGATGGGGAACATCAGCAGGATCTTGATGCCCACCTGCAACAGGCCGGCCACCAGCCGCCCGTGGCTCTTGAAGTCCGGTAGCAGCGGAAAGAGCAGGGTAAAGACCACGATGCTGGTCAGCAGCACCACCAGAATGAAGGACGTGCCGCAGCGGGGGTGGCAGATCAGGTGCTTGCGGGCGTTTTCCAGGGTCAGCTCTTCCCCCGCCTCGAAGGTGAAAATGGACTTGTGCTCCGCCCCGTGGTATTCGAAGACGCGCCGGATGTCGGCCATGAAGGAGATGGCCCAGACGTAGAGCAGGAAGAAGCCCACCTTCAGGATGCCGTCGATGACGTGGAAGGCAAAGGAGTCCACGGTGAGCTGCTGGCCCCATAACAGGCCCGCCCAGCCGCTCAGATAGTGAGGCAGCAGCCCGAAAAAGGCGATGGCCATGACAAAGGCGAAGGCCATGGTCAGCACCAGCTGCCAGGAGCTGAGCTGCTCCTCCTCCTCTTCCAGGGCGGCGCTGGCGGAAAAGCTCAGGGCCTTGATCCCGTGCGTCAGCGCTTCCAGGAGCACCACCGGCCCCCGGAAGAAGGGCCACCGCAGGAAGGGGAAGCGCTCTACCAGGCTCCCCACCTTGTCTTCCTTGATCACTACGGAGCCGTCGGGCTTTTTCACGGCGATGGCCACACTGTTCTTGGCCCGCATCATGACGCCTTCGATGACGGCCTGGCCGCCCACCGACCACGGGGGCTTGCAACTCGGCATGAACGCTTACTCCTGGGATGCCTCGGGCGTGGCCTGGTCTTTGCGGAAGTTGCCGTAACGCTTGATAAAGCGCTCCACCTGCCCGGTGGAGTCGATGAGTTTCTGCTTGCCGGTGAAAAACGGGTGGCACTTGGAGCAGATCTCCACCCGGATGTTCTCCCGGGTGGAGCCGGTGGTGAATTCATTGCCGCAGGCGCAACGCACCGACGTCTGAGCGTATTTGGGGTGGATGTCCTTTTTCATCAGGGGCGTATCTCTCCTTACCTTATTGTAAAAAATAAGTCTAACCATTCCCGGTAAAAAAAACAAGGGGTTTTCCGCTATCGCCGACGTCGCGGAGCCTCAGGTCAGGGGCTGGCAGCGGGGACAGAAGAAGGAACTGCGCCCCGCCTGCACCAGGCGTGCAATGGCCGTCCGGCATTTGCGGCAGGGCTCCCCTTCCCGGCCATAAACCTGCAGCTCCAGGGCAAAGAGCCCCGTCTGGCCGTGGCCGTCCACAAAGTCGTTAATGGTGGTGCCGCCCTGGCGGATGGCGGCCTTGAGCACCTTCCGGACGGCCCGCAGCAGCCGCGTCCAGTCGGCCGGGGTCAGCGCTCCCGCCGGGGTCGCGGGGTGCAGCCGGGCCGCGAACAGGGCCTCGCAGGCGTAGATGTTGCCGATGCCGGCGATCAGGCGGCCGTCCAGCAGGAAATTCTTGATGGGCCGACTGCGGCCCCGGGCCGTCTCCCGGAGCCGGACCGCAGTCAATCTCCGGTCGAAGGGCTCCGGCCCCAACTGCATCAGGGGCGGGGGGATAACGCCCGGAGGAAACAGGAGGAATTGCCCGAAGCGGCGCACGTCCTGAAAGACCAGGGCCAGGCCGCCTTCCAGGTGCATGACGATGTGCCCATGGGGCAGCTCCGGCGCCGGCTCCGGAAACAGCAGCAGCCGCCCGCTCATCCCCAGGTGGATGAGCAGGGTGTGCCCCCACTCCAGGTGCACGAGCAGGTACTTGCCCCGGCGGGTCAGTCCCCCGATCACCTGGCCGCACGCCCTCCGGAGTTCGGCGGGCTCACCCTGCTCCCGCAGCCGGTGGGCCCCGCAGGCCAGCCCGGTGATGCGTTTGCCGCTCAGGTGGGGCGCCAGCCCCCGCCGGATAACTTCGACTTCGGGCAACTCCGGCATGGACAGAACTTCCTCCTGCGGATTGGGAGAGGGGCTTGGGAGGAGGGTAGGGCCCTCAGGTCCCGGCCCTCCTCCCCCATGAGATTCCGCTTACGCCTCCCGGCTCACGCCTTCCTGGATCCAGGCCTTCAGCTTGGGCAACTCCTGCGCCGCCCACTCCGGCCCCGTCCGCAGCCGGATAAAGTGGGCGTAGAGGCCGTCCAGGATATCGCAGACCTCCTCGATCTGCCCCATCTGGTCAAAGAACGCCGCTTCTTCGTCCTCCTCCGTGCCCGCCGGCTGGTAGCCGCTGCTCTTCAGGCCCTTGACCTCCAGGGTGGCCGCCTTCAGGGTGAACTGCCATTCCAGGCGCTCCCGGGAGAGCTTCAGGCGGATCTCCGCCGGGAGTTTCCCTTCCCACAACCCCAGACGGGCCTCCCGATAATCGGTGTGGCTGCCCTGCACCGCCACGCTGCTGCGGTACTCCCCCTCACCGGCCTCCAGGATGATCTTCTCCCCCACCTCCAGGTGCACCGCCTCCTGGTCGGGGAGCGCCAACACCCCCTCCGGGGCGGTCTCGCTCCTAAACCATATCCAGGTAAGGAACTCCCGTCCCAAAAAGCGGTATTGCCACAGCAGGTCCACCAGGTCCAGGGGCGTCATGGCAGTATCCTCCCTGCCGGAGTCAGCACCGCCGGCGTCAGGGTGTCCAACTCCACCGTGGGTCCCCCCACCTGCTGCGCCAGGGTGTAGGGGATGATCAGATACAGATCCATCTCGAAGGTCTCCCGAAACAGGGTCTCGAAGACCTCCCGCACCCGGGGACTGGTGGCGAACAGCCACAGGCGCTCCCGGCCCGGGTGCCAGACCACGTCGTACAGGGCGGGCTGCGGCATCTGGCGCTTGAGCAGCTCGGCCATGACCGCCTTTTTGAGTTCGGCCTTCTGTTGCCGGCCCAGGTAGCGGCCCTTCTGCTGGCGTCGCAGATTGGCCTCCGCCATCAGGTAGTGTTTACGGAACAGGGCCCCGGGCACCTTGCGTGTGTCGCAGCGCAGGGAAAAGGCGAGATACTCGCCTTTGTGGGCCTGCCCCGGCACGAACTCCGACTCCAGGACGTTCCCCAGGGCCACCCAGCCACAGGAACTCTCTTCCGGCGTGTCGTCAATGGTGAGAAAGACATGCCGTTGCAGGCGCTCGTCCACCCACGACAGAAAATCCGTCGGCGTCTGCCCCCGCACCAGATAACGGAAAAAACTCACCGATCGTGACAAGACTCCCATAACCTCCTCGTATTCCAAGAAACTCGAGCCTGCCGCCCAGCCATCGGGCCTGTGTCGGTGGGGCCTGTGCCCCGCCATCCCTCCAGCCCGCGTTGATTTTGAGAACTCTACCCCAAATCCCCCCCGGGGGCAACCCCCGGGAGAGCCGGCGGGGGACAAACAGTCGGACGCCGCCCGGTGACGGCCCGGACAGCTGCGCGGCAGCCCCCGGAAATTTATTGTGTTGACTTTTTTCAACGATATGGGCTAATTAAAAAGTGAACACATGCCGATATAGTGGACATAAGGGAAAAAAAGGAGCTTCCCCATATCCGACGCCGGATCTCCGGGCTCTTCTCAAGGTTTGCCCGGGTGGGGCTCCGTGGTGCGGGCCGCGAGCTGAGGGAGCGCCCGCCCCCCGAACATCCCGGAGCGCCGGCAACGGTCCTCCCTGGAAGGCAGGCGTGTCCAGACCAACCTTTCATAAACCGGGAAAGCGGTTCTTCCGTGCCATTCTCTGGCTGGTGCTCGGTTTGGCTTGCCTGACCCTGCCCACCTCCGCCTCCGCCCTGGAGCTGTTCCTGGCCCTGGACATCTCCGGCAGCATGCGCCAGACCGACCCCCAGAAACTCCTTCCCCAGGCCGCCCGTTTGCTGGTCACCCTGGCTCGCTCTGACGACCGGCTGGGGTTCCTCACCTTTGAAGACGGCGCCAACGTGCGCGTACCCCTGGGTAAGGTCAATGACGCCCACCGGCGTCTGGCTCTGCGGGAATTGCGTCGGCTCGATCCCCGGGGGCTCTTCACCGATCTCGATGCGGCTCTGAGCGTAGGTCTCAAGGCCCTGACGGGCGCCTCGCCGACCAATGGCCGGGGGGCCCTGGTCCTGCTTACCGACGGCAAGATGGACATCAATCCCGCCAAAGGCACCACACCTCAGGCCCTGGAACGTCTGCGGACCGAAATTCTGCCGGAATATATCAAACGGCAGATCCCCATCTATACCGTTGCCTTTACTGAACAGAGCGATCAGGCCCTCTTGCGGGAGTTGGCCACCCAGACCGGCGGCCGTTTCTACCTGGTGCGGGAGCCCGGGGAGCTCCATCAGGCGTTCGCCGCCATTTATGACGATCAGGAGCATCCCCAGATGGCCCCCGTGCAGGGGAACAAGTTCGTCATCGACCCCAGCGTCAAGGAGGCCACCGTCATCATTACCCGGGAAGTCCTGGGCCGGAGCAGCACCCTGGTTGATCCCGGCGGTGTCCGTTTTTCCTATAGCTCCACCCGGCCGCCCATGCAGTGGTTCGCCGCCGACGCCTTCGACATGGTGACTATCCCCCAACCCAAACCCGGCACCTGGCGTTTGGAAGGCCAAAAGGAGGAAGGCACCCGGGTCCTGCTCCTCACCGACCTGACCCTCGCCTGCCCCTTTCTGCCCTATACCGCCGGGGTTGATGAGGAACTTCTGGTCACCGCCGGTTTGGAGCAGAAGCAGGTTCTGGCCGTCGACTCCACCCTCCTGGCCACCACCACCTTCACCGCCACCCTCTACCAGGGAGCCGAAGTCAGCGCCGTGCTGGCCGCGGATAATTCTATAACGCCCCGCTACAAATACGTCATCAATCTGACCGCCCCCGGCCCCGGTCTGCCCCTCAATCTTGCTCCGGGATTACGTCAGGGACGGTTTGCCTCCCCCGGCCAACAGGGAACCTGGGACCTGCGGATCCAGGCCCTGGGCAAAACCTTCCAACGGGAACGACACTTCCGGCTGGAGATCGGCCCTCCCTGGTTCACCCCCCAGGCCCCCGAGCCGAAACCCGGGGCTGAAGTCACTGTAGACTTCAAGACCGACCCCCGCCGCCAGGCCACCAACCTCTCCGGTTGGGTCGGGCTCCAGGAGCCCACCGGGCTGGTGCAAGCCATCGGAGTGGCCCCCGGGAAAAGCGCCGACTTCCAGTTCGCCTTTCAACCGCCACTTCCCGGCCTCTATCACATCGCCCTTCACCTCAGCGGCCTCACCGATTCCGGGCGCCCGCTGCTGATCCATTCTGCGCCTCTGCCGGTCACGGTGCCTGCTCCGGGGGCCGCACCCCCGTCCGCCGTGACCCCGGGGAAGACCGCCGCCCCGGCCGCCGCCTCCGGCCCCCCGGCCGGTCCTTCTCCCCGGGCCCGGAAGTGGCTGCCGTGGATCAAAATTGCATCAATGGTCCTGGCGGCTGTCCTGGTTGTGCTGGGCGTCGTGCTGTTGCTGCTGCCGCGGCTGCAGGGATTCAAGGACTTGCTGCGCCGTTGTCTTCCCGCCAAGTCCCCGCCGGCCATGGGGCTGGAGGCCGGGGCCGCCCCCATGTCCGCCGAACAGGAAAACCTGCTTCTGAAGGCCCAGGTGGAGAGTCTCAAGGACCAATTGGGCAAAACTGCCGAGGAGAAAACCGGCTTGCAGAAACAACTGGATACCCTGCAACATGCCAGAGAGCGGGAAAAACAGGAACTGACGACCCAACTGGAGAAATTGCGCCACCAGACCAAACGCCTCCCCGAGCTGGAGGCCCAGGTCACCCAGGCCGAAAACGAGCTGAAGAACATGCAGGAGGAATATATGGCCCTGTACAGCCGCACGCGCCAGGAAAAGGAGGTTCTGAAGAAGAATTAAGGCAGGATGGTTGTATTACCGGTTCCGCAGTGATTGCTAAAAGTTAGCGCAACACCCTTTTCTGATGGTCTTGAGGGTGACCATCTTCATGAATACCTAAGGATTTTTTGGGGAGCATCGGCGGTCCGTCCGGGTTTATCGCCCTGACCTCTGATTGACCGCCGTCTCCTCCGGCCCCGGCCCACTCCTGTTTAGAACAACATCTGTAAGAAGTGGTCGTGGAACTCCCGCAGTTCCTGATGGCACTCGCCACAGTAAAACCTAACCTCCCCCAAAATTTCGGAACGGTCGGAGGTGGCGGAGAAGCTGCCGTCATCGTTTTGCACGTAAAAAGTTGTAATGGTAACGTCATCAGCAACTTCATAGAAGTCCAGGTCATTGCCGCAGTGAGGGCAGGTTATCCGCATCGCCTCAGTCCGTAAGTTTGGATAAGTTCTGCCGATACAGGGAGTTGTTGGGCGCCAGTTGCCGGGCCCGCTCGATCTCCACCTGGGCCCGCTTGGACGATGCCCGGGCCTTACGGTGCTGGCCCTTGGCCTCCAGGACCCGGGCCTGGTTGTAAAACAGGCAGGCCAGGTAGTAATGGGTGCGAGCGTCCCGGGGGTTCATTTCATTGGCGGCCTGTAGTTCCTGCCGGGCCTTCTGGTATTCTTTCTTGTGATAGTGCAAGATCCCCAGATTCCTCAGGAGAAGGTGGTGGTGATCCTTGCCGGCCTGGGGCAGGGCCTTCAGCAGGACCTTCTCCACGGAGTCCAGGGTTCCCGGGTCCAGTGACCCCTGCCGATCCTCCCGGAGCACGGCGTCGCTGATCTTGAGGGCCTCTTCGGCAGCCACCACGTTCCGCTGAGCCAGTTCCTGGGCCATAGCCGCGTCGGCCCCGGTCTTAACTTCGACCTCTTCCCGATCCCTGACCTTGGCCTGCTTGGGATAGCCCTCATCCTCCACCACCCGGCGACCGCCGCAGCCGGAAAACGCCAGGGCAAGCACTATCAAACCCAACCAAATATGCGCCATTCCAGTTACCCTAATCATCATCACCCGCCAAATGTTACCACGAAAATTACCGCATCGCCCCGCAGCCGTCAATGTCTTTTTTCCCTCAGGCGGCGACGCAGCAGGGGGAAAGCCTCCCCATAGGATAATACTTTTTGGCCAGGCTAGAAAGCATCATCGGCAGGGCAAACAGGTTTTTCGGCCGGAGAAGCTGGTGCTTCCCCGGTCCCACTGTATTCGGGAGGAGCCCGGGGGGTAAACGGAGGTGCGGGCCGGCAGCGAAGCTTCTATCTCTTGCGCCCCAGACTAAGGCCAGAAAAAGGTTTCGGGGTAGAGGCCCCAGCCCCAGTAGGGATAGCCGTAGGGATAGCCGCCGCCTACGCCCCAGATTATGCTCACCGGCCGTGGGGAACGGATGGCCCAGAGGTGGAGGTCCTTGGCGACCAGGACCGGGTAACGGTAGTCGGTTTCCCCCAGTTGGCGCACCACCGCCCCCTTGACTTCCCCGGCCACGGTGAGACGGCGGTCGGGTTTATAAATATCAGGGTCGAGGAAGCGGTCCACCACCACCAGAAAACGGCCGGCGGATTTATCGGAGATTACAGGTTCACCGTCGGCGGTGAGTTCCTTCTGGATTACCTCGATTTCGGTTTCGCCCGGTTTGGGGGTGGTCTTGACGATGGTGCCGCCCAGTAGCGCGGTCTGGCCTTGATGGGCGTCGGGGTCGGCGGCCAGGATGCCGTAGGTTAGATTTTTATCCACCTGCTGCATGACAGCCGGGGAAATCGCCGGGGTGGCGCAGGCGGGGAGCAGCAGGAGAACTATTGCCAACCAGCAAGAAGCGGACGGGGGACGTGTTGACCCGAAATCACAGAGCCCCGCAGGAATTGCAGACATGGGTGCTTGCTCCTTACTAAAGGATTTATCGTACAGTAAGCATATATCGGGCTTTCCGCAAGGCGGGGACATGTGTGAGAATGTCTGTCTACCGGGCAAGACTATTTCGGTTGACAACAAGAGATAATTCTAGCATCTTTCCAGAGAAGGTCACACATGAGGATGCCGGCATGCAGCTTTGCGAATGGGAAGATATCTTTGCGTTGAATTTTTCGGGATTATGGGGGCTGTTGGCCCGCGCCAGCGAGTTGCGGGCAGCGCGGTGGGGAGACCGGGTCAGCCTCTGTGTGATTATCAACGCCAAGAGCGGGGCCTGTCCCCAGGACTGCGCCTTTTGTTCACAGTCGGCCCGGTCCACCGCGCCCATACAAAGATACCCCTTATTGAGCAAGGCCGAGTTGGTGAGCGCCGCCCAGGCCGCAGCCGCAGCCGGCGCGGCCCGTTTCGGGATTGTCACCGCCGGCCGCGCGGTGGCCAAAAGATCGGAGCAGAAGACCATCCTGATGGCGGTGGAGGATATCCGGGAGACCACGGGGCTCAAAGTGTGCGCCTCGCTGGGGATTGTGGATACGGGCTTTTTGCAGGAATTGGCTGCGGCCGGGGTGCACCGCTATCACCACAATCTGGAGACGGCGTCGTCGTTTTTCCCGCAGATCTGCACGGCCCACACGTTCGCTGACCGGGTGGCTACGGTGCGGCGGGCTCAGGAGGCCGGGCTGGCGGTGTGCGTGGGGGGCATCCTGGGGCTGGGGGAGAGCGTGGCCCACCGCTGGGAGCTGGCCCGGGCCATCCAGGAACTGGGGGTGGACTCCATTCCCCTGAACTTCCTGCACCCCATCGCCGGGACGCCTCTGGCGGACCAACCACCCCTGAGGCCCTTGGAGGCGCTGCAGACTATTGCGGCCTTCCGGCTGATGTTTCCGGACAAGAGAATCATCATCTGCGGAGGGCGGACCACGACGATGGGGAGTCTGGCTCCCCTGATCTTTGCGGCGGGGGCCGACGCCCTGATGACCGGGGATTATCTGACGACCAAGGGGCAGCTGCCGGAGGCGGATCTGCGCATGCTGACGGACCTGGGGCTGACCGCGGGGCGGGAGGAGGACTAGAGATGCGGCTGCCGGAGATACCGCGGGCGCGAGGGGTGTTTGTCACCGGGACGGATACGGACGTGGGCAAGACCGTGATCGCCGCCGGGCTTACCGCGGCCTTGCGGGCGGCGGGGGTCAACGCGGTCTACTTCAAGCCGGTGCAGAGCGGCTGTCCGGAGGAGGACGGCGGGCTGATCGCCACGGACGCCCGATTCGCCCGGGAGGTGGCGGGCCTGGCGGAGCCGCTGACGACGCTGACCCCGGTGACGCTGAAACTGCCCCTGGCCCCGGCGGTGGCCGCGGCCCAGGCCGGCGTGGCCATCGACGTGGAAGCCATTGCTGCCGCTTACCGGGAGCTGGCGGGCAGGTATGAGTTGGTGGTGGCGGAGGGGGCCGGAGGGTTGTATGTGCCCCTCATTGGGACGGAAGTCACAGTGCTGGACCTGGCCGTGTGGCTGGGGCTCCCCCTGGTGGTGGTGGCCCGGGCCGGCCTGGGGACCATCAACCACACCACCCTCACCGTCAAGGCGGCCCAACAGGCGGGATTGACCGTGGCGGGGATCATCATCAACCGTTACCCCAGCGTCCCCAACCTGGCGGTCAGGACCAACCCGGAGGTCATCGCCGCCCTCACCGGCACGCCGATCCTGGCCAGGGTGCCGGAGGTGCCGGATATCGACTCTCCTGAGGGCCGGGCGGCGCTGACCGCGGCGCTGGCGGCAGCGGTGCAGATGGTTGGCGGGGAAAGAGCAGGGGGCTGAGAAGGTTAGACCCAGTTCGGTTTCAGCGGCAACCAGACAAAACAACAAACTATATTAATTCAGTTAGTTAACCGAAAACCGCAACGAGAGCAGACGCGTTAGTGGAAAAATCAATAGAGAAATGGGCGTAAACGAAGACTTCACTGCGCAATTGGCGCAGGAGCTCCGGGAACTGGACAGGCAGCATCTGCGGCGGCGGCTGCTGGTGGTGGAGGCCGTTCTACCCGGCGGCAAGGTGAAGCTGGACGACCGGGAACTCCTGAATCTTTCCAGCAACGATTACCTGGGGCTGGCCCTGGACGGCCGGTTGATCCGGGGGGCCCAGGAGGCGGCGGCATTATGGGGGGCGGGGAGCACGGCCTCCCGGCTCGTCGCCGGGACCTACGCCCTGCACGCCGCCGTGGAGGAGCAGACGGCGGCCTTTAAAAAGACCGAGAAGGCCCTGTTGTTCAACACCGGATACATGGCCAACGTCGGCGTGATCTCCGCCCTGACGGCCAGGGGCGACGTCATCCTGTCGGACAGGCTGAACCATGCCAGCATCATCGACGGCATCCGCCTGTCCGGGGCGGAGTTCCACCGCTTTCCCCACCGGGATCTGAATCGTCTGGAGGATTTGCTGCGGAAGACGACGGGGGCCCGGCGGCGCCTCATCGTCACCGACACGGTCTTTTCGGTGGACGGAGACGTGGCCCCGCTGGCCGCCCTGGCGGCTCTCAAAGACCGTTACGGCGCCTGGCTGATGGTGGATGAGGCCCACGCCACCGGGGTATTGGGAGCGACAGGGGCGGGGTTGGCGGAGGCCCTGGGGTTGACGGAGGCGGTGGAGGTCCACATGGGGACGTTTTCCAAGGCCCTGGGCAGCATGGGGGCCTATGTGGCCGGCTCGGCGACGCTCATCGACTACTTGGTCAACCGGGCGCGGCCGGTCATCTACTCCACGGCGCTGCCCCCGCCGGTGCTGGGGGCCATCGCCGCCGCCCTGCAGATCGCGGCGGGCGAACCCGAGCCCCGGCAACGCCTGCTGACCGAGGCCAAGCGCTTCCGGCAGCGGCTGCGGCTGGCGGGCCTGGACACCCTGGAGAGCGACACCCAGATCGTGCCGGTGCTGGTCAAGGACAACCACCTGGCCCTGGAGTACGCCGCCCGGCTGCGCCGGGAGGGGCTCCTGGCAGTGGCCATCCGGCCGCCCACGGTACCTCCCGGCGGGGCGCGGCTGCGCTTCTCCCTGTCGGCGGCCCACTCTTCCCAGGACCTGATGACGGCGGCGGCAACCATTGCGGCGGTGGGGAAGGAGCTGGGAATCGGTGGGGGAGGGCCAGGGGGGCGGCCCGCAGCCGGCGAAGCCTCATGAACCTGGTGCTCCTGCATGGCTGGGCCACGGACGGGCGTATCTGGGCGCGGCAGCGGGCCGCCCTTCAGGGGCGGGTGAACCTTCTGACTCCGGACTGGCCGGGGTGGGAAGCGGAGTGGCTGGCCGGGTATCTGGCGCCCCTGCCCCCGGCCCGGACGGTGGTGGGGGGCTGGTCCCTGGGGGGCCTGCTGCTGGTGGAGGCCCTGGCGCACAGCGGCTACCGCCCCCGGGCGGTGGTGCTGGTGGGGACGGGGGCGTCGTTCTGCCGCCGGGCCGATTACCCCCGGGGGGTGGCGCCCACGGTGGTGCGGGCGATGCGGCGGCGGCTGCCGCGGGAGCCGGAGGCGGTGGTGCGGGAGTTCTTCGAGTTGTGCCTGGCGCCGGGGGAAGAGGAGGCCGGGGCGGAGCTGGCGGGACTGATACCGCCGGCGGCGCCGGAGCGGTGGGCGGCGGGGCTGGACGTGCTGACGGCGGCGGATACGCGGCCCTGGCTGGGAAGCCTGGACGGGGGGCGCACGCTCATCGTGCAGGGCAGCGAGGACCGCATTTGTCCGCGGGAGCAGGGCGAACACCTGGCGGGGGCGGTGCCGGGCAGCCGGCTGGCGCTGGCGGCCGGGGCCGGGCATCTGCCGTTTTTCACCCGACCGGACTGGTTCAATAACCTACTGATAGAGTATTGCGATGGTCATTGACAAAAGGAAGCTGGGGCGCAACTTCGGGCGGCAGGCACGGCGCTACGACCACTACGCCCGGGTGCAGCAGGCGATGGCGGCGCGGCTGGTGGAACGGCTGCGGGCCCTTAAGACGGACTTCCGCCGCATCCTGGAAGTGGGGTGCGGCACCGGATATCTCACCGGGCTGCTCTGCCGGGCCTTTCCCCAGGCGCGGGTGACGGCCCTGGACCTGTCGCCGGCGCTTCTGGCCGCGGCCCGCCGCAGGCTGGGAAACGCCGCTCCGGTGCAGTGGCTGGCCGCCGACGGGGAGGCTTTCGTCCCCGGAAACTACGATCTGATCACCTCCAACTCGGTCTTTCAGTGGTTCACCCGGGTGCCGGAGACCTGCAGGAACTACCGGGAGCACCTGACCCCGGGCGGCTGGCTGGCCTTCGCCACCCTGGGGCCGGGGACCTTCCGGGAACTGACCGAGAGCATGGCCGCGGCGCAGAGGCTGCATCCCGAGCTGACCGCGCCGGTGATCCCCGCCAGCAGGTTCCTGGGGGCCGCCGACTGGCAGGCCAGCCTGAAGGGGGCCGGCTTCGCCGGTGTATTGGTGGAAGACGACCTGACCGTGGAGGGCTACCCCACCTTGCTGGACTTCCTGAAGGCGGTGCGGGGCATGGGGGCCACCGGAACCGCCCCGGCCTACCTCTCCCGGAAGCTGCTCACGGCCCTGGCCGCCCATTACGACGCCGCCTTCCGGACAAACGGCCTGATCCCGGTATCGTATGAGGTGATCTTCAGCCAGGCGCAACGCCCGGGGGCCCAGGGCTGAGGGGCGGGGGCCGGTCCCGGAGCCGCGACGCCCGGGGGCATCCAGACGCGTGATGTTGTACCGGGGTACCGGAAAAAAATCGCCGGCTAGCCGGTACACCGGGGGCGGCCGCAGTCACCTTCATTGTATCCCTTTGATTTCCCTCCTTATTCATAACGCAAGCCTCAGATAAACGGCCCGGCGGCGTCACGCCGGGGCACGGTACAGGCCGGGACATGTACCTGTTGGTACCGGGGGTGTACCGGGTACGGGCTGCCCGCGGCAGGGTACCGCGTACCGGTACGGGCCGTGAGCCGTGAGCCGCGAGCCGGAGACGGTGCGGCCGGAACCGCGGTCCGGGAGCGGCCCCTGGGGAAAAAGTGTAACGGAAACGGGGGCCGGATGCCAGCACACATGAGACACATAGGACATATGTCACAAATTCTCATGATG
Organism: uncultured Desulfobacterales bacterium; assembly: GCA_964428565.1. Lineage (GTDB taxonomy): Bacteria > Desulfobacterota > Desulfobaccia > Desulfobaccales > Desulfobaccaceae > CAYRYV01. Next base: position 46,710 of record CAYRYV010000001.1, read on the forward strand.
TGGGACATCACAACGAAGTATGAGAATGATGGCGGCCATTCTCATATAAACCCGGCTAGTAGCGATCAGCGGGCGGCGGCCGTGGGGATGACAAAACGATTTGGGGGGCCACAAGAACGCCCTGCCGGTTAAAGCTGGCCGGGAGACAACCGATGTAACAAGCAGGGAGGAAAAATAAGGCGGGCGGGAGGCGGTCCGTCGGGAACAGACGGGGCGTTTCGGGAGGGAGGCCAACGATGGTTGAACTGCAGAGGGCAAGATGAACGCGGTGACCCTGGTTTTTATCTCCCTGGGGGTGTTTGCCATCGGCTACCGGTTTTACGGGCTGTTCATCGCCAACAAGGTGTTGGAGTTGAACAGGGAGCGGCCGACCCCGGCGGTGAAGCTGGCCGACGGGCACGATTACGTGAAAACCGACACATATGTGCTGTTCGGGCACCACTTCGCGGCCGTCGCGGCGGCGGGGCCGCTGGTGGGGCCGGTGTTGGCGGCGCAGTTCGGGTACCTGCCCGGGGGCTTATGGATCATCTTCGGGGCGGTACTGGCCGGGGCGGTGCACGACATGGTGGTGCTGTTCGCCTCGGTGCGGCACCAGGGCCACAGCCTGGCCAAGATCGCCGCACGCGAGATCGGGGCGGGCGTCGGCAGAGTGGCCGCCGTGGCCGTACTCTTCATCCTCATCCTGACGCTGGCGGGGTTATCCATCGCCGTGGTCAACGCCATGTTCCACAGCCCCTGGGGGACGTTCACGGTGCTGGCCACCATCCCCATCGCCATGGTGATGGGGGTTTATCTGCATGTCTGGCGGCCCGGCGACGTTCGGGGGGCCAGCCTCATGGGCGTGGCGCTGCTGGTCCTGGTGTTGTGGGCCGGGCCGCATATCGCGGCGACCCCGGCGCTGGCGTCGCTGTTCACCTTTTCCAAGCAAGAGATTTCTCTCTTCATCCCCTTCTACGGCTTTGTGGCCTCGGTGTTGCCGGTCTGGCTGCTGCTGTGCCCCCGGGACTACCTCTCCACCTACCTGAAGATCGGGACCATGGCGGCCCTGGCGCTGGGTATTCTCCTGGTGCGGCCGACCTTCCTGATGGAACCGGTGACCAAGTATGTCAGCGGGGGCGGCCCCATCATTCCGGGGGCGGTCTTTCCCTTCGTGTTCATCACCATCGCCTGCGGGGCGTTATCGGGATTTCACGCCATCATCGGGACGGGGACGACGCCCAAGATGATCGGCAACGAGCGGGACGTCCTGTTCGTGGGCTACGGGGCCATGCTGGTGGAGGGCTTTGTGGCCATCATGGCCCTGGTGGCGGCCTGCGTGCTGGTGCCGGCGGACTACTTCGCCATCAACACGCTGCCGGAGGTTTACGCGCAACTGGGGATGACGCCGGTGAACCTGGCCCACCTGTCGCAGGAGGTGGGGGAACAGCTCCAGGGACGGCCGGGGGGGGCGGTGTCCCTGGCGGTGGGCATGGCCTACATCTTTTCCGCCATCCCCGGGATGGAGCGCCTGATGGCCTACTGGTACCATTTCGCCATCATGTTTGAGGCGGTGTTCATCCTCACGGCGGTGGACACCGGCACCCGGGTGGGGCGGTTCTTCCTGCAGGAGATGATGGGCCAGTTCATTCCCAGGTTCCAGGAGCAACGCTGGCTGCCCGGCATCATGCTCTCCAGTTGCATTTTTACGTTTTCCTGGGGGTACCTGGTGTACACGGGCGACATCACCACCATCTGGCCGCTGTTCGGCATGAGCAACCAACTGTTGGCGGCGAGCGGGCTGATCATCGGCACCACCATGATCATCCGGATGAACAAGGCCCGATACGCCTGGATCACGGCGGCGCCGGGCATTTTCATAACCTTCGTGACCATGGTGGCGGGCTACCAGAACGTGGTTTGCCATTACCTGCCCCAGCAGAAGTATCTGCTGGCGGCGCTGTCCATCGTCATCATGATGCTGATGACCGTGGTGTTCGCGGGGGCCTTCCGGAAGTGGTTCGAACTGCTGCAGGTGAAAAGCCCGGTACGGGACCCGTACGGCGAGACGGTGCTGGAAGTGGTGCCGGAGTAAGGGCGTTCATGTGGGGGAAAGGGGGGCAGGGGTCGGCGACCCCCGGCCCCCGCTCACCAACCCACTCCCCAACCCCATAACATCAAGGGCCGGGCCTCCCGGCCCTGTTTTATGCCCGGCGGCGGCGGATCTCCTCGATGAGGGCGGGGAGGATCTCCCGGTAATCGCCGACGAGGACGAAGTCGGCGACGTCGCCGAGGGGGGCCCGGGGGTCGCTATTGATAGCCACCACGCAGCCGGAGGCGTCCATGCCGACGACGTGGTGGGACATGCCGGAGATGCCCACGCCGATATAAAGGCGGGGGCGGACGGTCTTGCCGCTCTGGCCGATCATCTGGCCGGGGGCGGCCCAGCCGGCGTCCACCGGCGGGCGGGTGGCGCCCACGGCCCCGCCCAACAGGCCGGCCAGCTCCTCCAGCAATTTCCAGCCCTCGGGGCCGCCGATCCCCCAGCCGCCGGCGACGACGACGTCGGCCTGCTCCAAGGGCAGGGCGGGGGGCGGTTCCCGGTGGACCTCCAGGACCCGGGGGCCGGCGGGTTCCAGGTCGGCGTCCGCCACCGGCACCGGGACCACCCGGCCGTTCCGGGGAGCCGGTACGGGCGGGGGGAAGACCCCGGGCATGACGGTGGCCATCTGGGGGCGGTGGTGGGGGCAGGCGATGGCGGCCACCACGCCGCCGTCCCAGCCGGGGACCTGGGCCAGCAGCCGGCCCTGGTCGTCCAGCGTGAGATCGAGGCAATGGGCGGACAACCCGGTACGGAGGCGGGCGGCCAGCCGGGGGGCCAGCTCCAGACCCAGGGCGGTGGCCCCGCAAAGGAGGATATCGGGACGCTGCTCCCGGCAGAGGCGGGCGAGCACCGCGGTATAGGGAAGCAGGCGATAGGGTTCCAGGGCCGGATGCTCCGCCACCAGGACGGTATCGGCCCCGGCGGCGAGGAGGCCGTCGGCCCGGGAGGCCACATTAGCGCCCAGCAGGACGGCGGTGACGCTCCCGGCGGCGGCGTCGGCGAGCTGGCGGGCCTTGCCCAGGAGCTCGGGGCCGACGTCGTGGAGGACTCCGGCCCGCTGTTCGGCGAACACCCAGAGGTGTGGTGTGGTCATAGTGATTTTTCCGTTATATCAAACCCAGTTGATGGAGATGGTCCACCAGGAGCCGGGCCATCTCGCCGGGGGCGCCCTCCAGCCGCCGGCCCTGGCGGGTGCGGGGGCGCAGGGTGAGGGCGGCCATCTGCGTGGGGGAGCCCGTGAGGCCGATCTGAGCCGTAGCCAGGCCCAGGTCGGCATTGGTCCACAGGGCGATTTCGCGTTGTTCCGCGGCCAGGATTTCCCTGAAGGAGGCGTAGCGCGGCTGGTTGGCCTCCCTGGTCAGCGCCAGGAGCAGGGGAGGGGAGGCGGCCAGGGTGAGGCGGCCGGACTCGATCTTTTGGGTGACGAGGAGGTCCCCGGCGGCGGGGACCTCCAGGGCGCTGACGTGGGCGACGCTGGGCACCCCCAGGAGTTCGGCGAGCTGGGAAGGCACCTGGGCGGTGGAGCCGTCCAGGGTGGAGTTGCCGCAGCAGATGAGGTCCCAGGGCGCCAGGCGGCGGACGGCGGCGGCCAGGACCCGGGCGGTGGCCAGGGTGTCGGCGCCGGCAAAGGCCGGGTCGGAGAGGAGCACGGCCCGGTCGGCCCCCAGGGCCAAAGCTTCCCGGAGGACCGGCCGGGCCGCGGGGGGGGCCATGGCCAGGAGGACCACTTCGCCGCCCCGGACCTCCCGGACCCGGAGGGCGGCCTCGAGGGCGTGTTTGTCCAGGGGGTTGATGACGCCCGGGATGCCCTCCCGGATGAGCGTCTTGGTGTCGGGGTCCAGGCGCAGGCGATCCCAGGCCCGGGGGTCGGGCACCGGTTTGAGGCAGACGATCAGGCGGTCCATGAGGCCCCCGCGCTCAAGCCTTCTTCTGGAAGGGGGTGAGCGCCGCCCGGCCCACCACGACTTTACCGATTTCGCCGGTGCCGCCGGCGGAGACGGTGACCAGGGCGTCCCGCAGGAGGCGCTGGACCTTGTATTCCTTCATGATGCCGTAGGCCCCGTGGATTTCGATGGCCTGGCGGGCGGCGCGCACGGCGGCGTCGCAGGTGTAGTACTTGGCCATGGCGTTTTCGGTGTCGCTGCGGAGGTTTTCGTCCTTCATCCAGGAGGCCCGGTAACAGAGCAGGCGGCAGATTTCCAACTGAGTGAAGATCTCGGCGACCTGGAAGCTGATGGCCTGGAGGGCGCTGATGGGCTTGCCGTAGAGGACCCGTTCGCCGGCGAACTTGGCGGCTTCCTCATAACTGGCCTGGAGAATGCCCAGGGCCACGGCGGCCATGCCGGTGCGGCCGGACTCGCTGACGGTCTTGAGGGCCACCCCCAGGCCGCCGCCTTCGGCGCCCAGCAGGTTGTCCCGGGGGACCGGGCACTGGTCGAAGACGAGTTCGCCGGTATTGGAGCCCCGCAGGCCGAACTTGTGCTCGACGCGGCCGGTCTGGGCCCCGGGGAGGTCCTTATCGACGATGAAGGCGGAGAGCCCCTTGGGGCCCTCGGCGGTGCGGGCGATGACGATCCAGAAATTGGACAGATGGGAATTGGTGATGAAGCACTTGCGGCCGTTGAGGACATAGGCGTCGCCCTGGAGGACGGCGGCGGCCTGCATGCCCAACAGATCGGAGCCCCCGGAGGGCTCGGTGACGGCCACGCAGCCCAGGGTTTCGCCTTTGGCCAGGGGAGGCAGATACTTCTTTTTCTGGTCCTCGGTGCCGAAATTACTGAGGGCGGCGATGGCCATGTGGTGGACCTGCATGCTCATGGGGACGGCGGCGCAGACCCGGGCCAACTCCTCCAGGACGATGGTGCGGGCCAGATAGCCCAGCCCCAGGCCGCCGTACTCCGGGGGGGCGATGAGGCCGGCGATGCCCAGGCGGGCCATGGGGGGCAGCAGCTCCACGGGGAAGTCCCCGGTTTCCTCCATGGCGTCGATTTGGGGGGTAATTTCGCTTTCGGCGAACTCGCGCGTGGATTTGCGCAACAATTCATCCCGCTCTGACAACCTGAAATCCATGATCATGATCTCCTTTCACGTGAAGCCCAGCCGGTGGACGGGTACGGGTTTAGGGGAACGGGTGTTCTTCGGCGCTCATCAGGGTGAGGAAGGCGATGAGGCCCTTGATGGTGCGATCCAGATTCTCGCGGGAGCGGTCGGTCATATAGGTGACGCAGGCTCCCATGATGCCGGAAAAGATGAGGTCGGCCACCACCGCGGTATCGATGCCGTCTTTGAGGGCGCCGGCGGCCTGTTCCTGGTCCAGGAGGCGTTGGAGCATGGCCTTGAAGCGGTCGAAGCCGGCGTTGACCTCCCGGGCCAGGCGGGGCTGGCGGCCGTTGAGTTCCACAGCCAGGGTGATGAAGATGCAGCCGCCGGGGAAATTGTCGGAGTCGGCCAAATAATGGTCCCGGTAGTTTTCCAGGAGCTTTTTGATCTTGTCCAGGGGCCGGGGGAGCTGGTCGAGGCCGGCGAGATTGCGCGCGCGCCAGATCCTGCGGGCCTCGCGGAGGGCGGCGAAAAAGAGTTCCTCTTTGCTCTTGAAATGATTGTAGAGCCCGCCTTTGGAGCTGCCGGTGTATGCCAGCAGGTCGCTGATGGAGGTGCCCAGATAGCCTTTGCTGGAAAACTGGCGAAGGGACTCGTGAATGATCTTTTCTTTGAGGGACATGGCGACGGCTCCAAAAAAGACAGACCGGTTGGTCTGTCGGCATCATACGGGGGCGGGTCCCTGATGTCAAGGATTTTTCTTACGCCTTGCGGGTAGGGGAAAGGCGAAAGGCGCAGGACGAAAGGTTAAGGTGGCCCGGGCCGGCTGCCCGGGAGCTGAGCCACAGGCAAGACGCCTGGCCCACCGGAAAGGGGACACCGGCGATAACCCCGACAGGCCGGCCGAGAAGAATTCCTGCCCAATTTCCGGGGGGCGGGGGGGGAATTGGGTCCCCCAAACATTCCTTTTTTGCCGGGGGTGTGATACAATCCGGTAATTTTTGGAATGATTCCGGTTATACCAGACACCTGACCAAGGACAGCGCCGTGAAACGTACCGTCTGTTTCCAGCCTTACAACGTCTGCGTGGAAGTGGAAGAGGGGGAAATTCTGCTGCGGGCCGCCATGGAGGCGGGGGTGCATATCAATGCCTCCTGCGGCGGCGAGGGCGTGTGCGGCAAATGCAAGATCATCCTGGAGGAGGGCGAGCTGGAGAGCGCCAGGGGGGCCTCCCAGAGCGAAGAGGACTGGCGGCTGGGCTTCCGGCTGGCCTGCCAGTCCCGGGTGCGCTCCGACGTGACGGTGCGCATCCCGCCGGAGTCGCTGTTCGACAAGCGCATCCTGCGGATGAAGCCCAAGGCCGCCCGGCTGCGGGCCCTGCCCTTCGACACCGCCGAACTGCAGGCCGCGGGCCGCTACAACCCCGCCTTCCAGAAGAAGTTCCTGCAGATGTCGCCGCCCACCCTGGCCGACAACGTCTGCGACCTGCGGAGGCTGCGGGAGACCCTGAAGAAACAACATCACCTGGACAACATCACGGTGGACTTCTTCCTGACCCGGAAACTGGCGGCGGTCTGCCGGCAGGAGGGTTTCGCGGTTACCGCCACCCTGGATTTCGCCCAACGCCGTTCCCGCAAGCCCCGGCTGGTGAACATCGAGCCCGGTGACACCAGCGGCCGCCACTTTGCGTTGGCGGTGGACATCGGCACCACCACGGTGTGGGTGCGCCTGCTGGACCTGGTGGAGGGCGCCATCGTGGATGAGTTGGGGGAATACAACGCCCAGATCAGCTACGGGGAGGACGTCATCAGCCGCATCATCTACGCCGGCAAACCCGAGGGGCTGACGAGGATGCAGCAACTGGTGACGGGCACCATCAACTCGGTGATCGCCGCTCTGCTCAAACGCCACAAGCTGACCGCGGACGACATCTCCCATGTCACCCTGGCGGCCAACACCACCATGACGCACCTGTTTTTGGGGCTGGACCCCAAATACATCCGCCTATCCCCCTACACCCCCACTCTATGCGCCATCCCGCCGGTGCGGGCCCGGGACCTGGGGCTGGAAGTGCCGGAACACGTCTTCGTCTACTGCCTGAGCAACGTCTCCAGCTACGTGGGGGGCGATATCGTCTCCGGGGTGCTGGGGTCGGGCATGTACCAGGAAACCAAACTGACCCTGTTCATCGACATCGGCACCAACGGGGAGATCGTGGTGGGCAACCAGGACTGGATGGCCTGCGCCGCCTGCTCGGCGGGCCCGGCCTTTGAAGGCGGGGGTATCCGGTTCGGCATGCGGGCCACCCACGGGGCCATCGAAGACGCCAGCATCAACCCGGAGACCTGGGAACCCATGATCATGACCGTGGGGATGGTGAAACCCAAGGGCATCTGCGGCTCGGGGCTGATCAATCTGTTGGCGTCGTTCATGGAAACCGGGCTGGTCGCCCCCAACGGCAAGTTTCGGGAAGACCTGGACACCCCCCGCATCCGCATGGGCGACTCGGGCCGGGAATACGTCCTGGCCTGGGCGGCGGAAACCCAGATCGACCAGGACATCGTGCTGTCGGAGGTGGACATCGATAACCTGATGCGGGCCAAGGGGGCCATGTTCGCCGGGTACATCACCCTGCTGGAAGGCGTCGGGCTGCAAATCACCGACCTGGAACAGGTGATCCTGGCGGGGGCCTTCGGGAGCTTCATCAACATCGAAAACGCCATCATGATCGGCCTGCTCCCCGACCTGCCATTGGACCGCTACCAGTTCGTGGGCAACGGCTCACTGCTGGGCGCCACCTGCGTGGCCTTCTCCCGGGAGATGCTGGAGGAGGAACGGCGGGTGGCCCTGATGATGACCAACTTCGAACTCTCTGAAACCCCGGGCTACATGGACCGCTACATCGCCGCCCTGTTCCTGCCCCACACGCAGATGGACTACTTCCCCAGCGTGGCGGCGCGGCTGAAAAGATGAGAATGAGACGTGGGGGAGGGCCAGGGAGCTAAGCTCCCTGCCCTCCCCCACACCCCCTCCCCACCCGTGGAAAGAAGCTGCCGGGGCGGCGGCGGGACGGGAAACCCGTCCCGCCGTCGCCCCGGAGTTCTTGTCGCCATGGCAAATGCACCGCAATAGGATATAATAAACTGCGCCCTGGGGCGGGGGAAGGCGGGCGTAGCTCCGCCTTCCCCCGCCAAAATTACGGGGTTGGGGGAGGGGTGCGGGGAAGTGGGGAGGGGGCCCGCGGCCCCTGGCCCCCTCCCCACCAACAGAGGAAACATCATGACGCAGACGTTACGCATCGGTACGCGGGGCAGCAAGTTGGCGTTGGCCCAGGCCAATTGGGTGAAGGCGCAGATTGAGGGTCGCCATCCGGAGATCACGGTGGAGCTGGTGATCATCAAGACCACGGGCGACAAGATTCAGGATGTGCCCTTGGCGCAGGTGGGCGGCAAGGGGTTGTTCACCAAGGAGATTGAGGAGGCCATGTTGGCGGGGGAGGTGGATTTGGGGGTGCACAGCATGAAGGACGTGCCCACCGAGTTGCCCGCAGGTCTGACCATCGGGGTGATCAGCGCCCGGGAGGACGTCCGCGACGCCTTTATTTCCCGGAAGTACCGGTCGCTGGCGGCGGTGCCGGCGGGGGGCAGAATCGGCACCAGCAGCCTGCGGCGCAAGGCCCAGGTGTTGCACGTGCGGCCCGACCTGGAGGTGCTGACGTTGCGGGGCAACGTGGACACGCGCCTGAGGAAGCTGGAGAGCGAGGGGTTCGCGGCCATCATCCTGGCGGCGGCGGGATTGAAGCGGCTGGGGCTGGCGCACGTGATTACCGCGTATCTGGAGCCCGAGCAGATGCTGCCGGCCATCGGCCAGGGGGCGTTGGGGATCGAGTATCGGGAGGGTGACGCGGCCACCCGGGAGGCGTTGGCTTTCCTGGACGACCCGGCGGTGCACACCGCCACTGCGGCGGAGCGGGCGTTTTTGAACCGGCTGCAGGGGGGCTGTCAGGTGCCGGTGGCGGCCTATGGGCAACTGAAGGACGGCTGGCTGCTGCTCACGGGCCTGATTGCCGACGTGGAAGGCAAGACGGTGTACAGGGACCGGATTTCCGGGGCTCCGGGGGAGGCCGAGGCCCTGGGGCGGCAGCTGGCGGAGATGCTGCTGGCCCGGGGGGGGGCGGCGATTTTGAGCGCGGTGTACGGGCGGGAGTTCAGGTGAGGACGCATTCCCGGCGCCCCGCAGACCTAACCGAACTACCTTTATGCTTTTATCCTGCCGAGATTATCCGGTTATGCCACCGGTCATCGCTATTGCCAAAAAAAACAGGGCTGCCGGCAGCCCTGTTTTCGCGAAGGGGAAAGGCGCCTCGTTAACGGGTAAGCTTGCGGCGCAGGCCCCACATGGCCAGCAAGCCTGAGCCCAGCAGCCCGACGGTACCGGGAAGGGGGATCTGTTTGAGGGTCAGGTTGTCGATCATCACCCAATCATAGGTTCGCGACAGGTTTTCCAGGGTGACACGGCTGATGTTGGCGGCGGCGATGCCGAAAAAGTCGCCGGCGTTGCTGCTTGCCACAACGGGCAGGATGTACGATTCCAGGAGGTTGTCGGCGGCATCATAGGCGGACAGCCGCCACTCGTAATCCGAGGCCCCCCAGTTAAACCCGAAGGCGGTGACCGGGACCGGGAAAGAAAGCCAGGCCTCGCCAAAGCCCGGGTCGTCGTAGGTGCCGTTGTCCACGTGCCGGCCGGTCATATTATAGACGCCGGCATACTCATCGGTGACGCGCAGGTGACTGGTGGTGGGGCCCGCCAGGGTGTAATAGCCCGGTTTCATGATAAAGTCAACCTGCTGAACAGCGTAGCCGGAAAAGTCCTCGACCCACGCCCCGGCCAGGGCCGGATCACCCGAGCTGGTGATGAAATACGCCTGGGTGGGGACAGGGGTCAACAGACAGAAAAGCGCTATTGCCAACAGCATGATTTTTAATGGGATTTTCATACTTGCCTCCCATCCTGCAGGTGGTGGCCCACATCTGCACGATAATGCCACGGCAGCAAAACATTTCGTTTAACTTCTCATTTTCCCCTTCTCTGTCAGACACGTATTGCAAACGACATACCGAAGAATCGGGAAAAATTACTGAGTTATTTCTATAAGTTTTTAACGAGCCTGGAGGTTTGTTTAATATTCTGAACATACTGTCGAGAATTCTTAACGCGCCGGGCCGGCCGCCGGGACCAGAGGCGGCCGGCCCGGCCGGTATCAGTCGTCGGGAAAGAAAAAGAGGCGCAGGTCGTGGGGGGCCAGATCCAGGCTATGGGAGCCGGTGGGCACCTCGCGGCGGTCCTCCCCGGTCAGCTCCCAGCCCCGGGGGGCGGGATGGCCCAGCAGCCGCCGCCACTGCAGCACGACCCGGGGTTGGCGGCGGGCGCTGGCGTTGATGACCGCCAGGACCTTGCCGGGGCCGGTTTCGGCGGATTTGAGGAGCAGGACCAGGGGTTCGCCGGAAGGGCTTTCACGCAGGATGGGGCCTTCCCCGAGGAGGACGGGACAGTCCAGCTTCAGGCGGTTGACCCTGGCGATGAACTCGGTGAGGTCGTATTTTTTCTCATCCCAGTCCGCCGGGCGGGTGTGCTTGACATTGAGGGATTGCGGGAGGCCGTATTCGAAGCCCATGGGCATGAGGAGCCCGGTGGAGAAGAAGGCGGCGAAGAGGTAGCGCTGCCGCACCACCGCCTGGTCGCCCCCGGCCTCGGTGATGAGGCGGGGGGTGTCGTGGGTTTCGGCGAAGCTGATGGAGGGGGCGATCTTCCGGTTGGCCGCGTATTGCTCCAGGCACCAGGGGGCCTGGAAGTCCCACCATTTGGAGCTGTTGTAGAGGAAATCGAAACCGGCGCCTTCCAGTTGGGCCAGCTCCTCCAGGCGGCAGCCCAGGGTTTCGGCCAGGAAGAGGGTCTCGGGGTAGATCTGCCGGGCGGCGGCGATGAGGCGGGCCCAGAAATCCCCGGGGATTTTGTAGGCGGCGTCGCAGCGGAAGCCGGCGATCCCCAGTTCCAGATAATGGCGCATGATCCCGGTGAAGTAGGTCAACAGGCCCTCCGGGTCCGGGGGCGGCCAGTACTCCAGTTCGGCCAGGTCGCCCCAGACGGTGACTTTGGTGGCGTCGGCCGGGTCGATGCAGGAGGGGTGTTTGATGGCGCCGTCGTCGTCCTTGGCGTACCATTCGGGGTGCTCGGTCACCAAGGCGGCGTCGGCGGCGGTGTGGTTGACGACCAGGTCCATCATAACGGCCAGGCCGCGGCGGCGGGCGTCGTCGAGGAAGTGGCGGAGCAGCAGGAAGGGGTCCAGGCCCAGGTCGCCGGCCAGGAGGGGATGGAAGCGGGAATAGTCCTTGACGGCGTAGAGGCTGCCGGAGAACCCGGGGTAGTGGAAGGGGTTGAGGTAAATCCAGGTGAACCCCATACCGGCGAGGCGCTCCAGGTGTTCGCTCCACCGGGAGACGGGGCCGGCCAGGAGGGGGAAGAGGTTGTAGATGAGCACGGGTGAGGGCATGGTGTGTCCTTTCTCTCGCTAAGGGCGAGAATCATCCCGGGGGGACATGGCCGGTAGGGAGGCCCGCCCGACGCGGCGCATGAGGGCCGCCAGGGTGTGGGGGTCGGGGGCGGCGCAGATGTCCTCCAGGAGCAGGGGCAGCTTGAGACGCCAGTTGGGGTAGGCGTCGACGGTGCCGGGGAGGTTTTGCTGGTCGAGCCAGCCGAAGACCTCCTCCAGGCTCACCAGCACTAGGCGGCAGGGGGTGCCGGCCAAAAACTCCAGGAGCCGCCAGCGCAATTCCGGGGTCAGGTCGGGCAGGAGGGCTAAGGCCGCGGCCTGCTGGGGAAAGAAGAGGGCGGCCAGGAGGCGCTTGTCCTGTTCCCGGTGGGCCCGGGCGGCGGCGGCGCTTGCCGGCGAGGGATAGAGGCGCAGTTGTTCCCGGGTGGCGAGATCGCGGCCGGCCCAGAAACCCGCCAGGGTGGGGAGGTCGTGGGTGGTGACGGCGGCGGCGGCCATTTCGGGATAGTGGTCCGGCGGGGCGAAACCGCCTTCGGGGGTGCGTTCGAAGTAGAACAGGCGGGTGGAAAGGACCTGGGCCCGGCCGAGTTCGGTGCGCACGAAGGGGGGCACCGTGCCCAGGTCTTCGCCGATGATGAGGACCCGTTGCCGGTGGCTTTCCAGGGCCACCACGGCCAGCAACTCCCGCCAGTCGTAGCGCACGTAGGCTCCGGCGGTGGGGTCCTGGCCCCGGGGGATCCAGAAGAGCCGGAAGAGGCCCATGACGTGGTCCAGGCGCAGCACGGCGCCGCCGCTGCTGTTCTGGCGGATCATGTCCCGGAGGTAGCGGTAGCCGGTGGCCCGCAGGCGTTCCGGGATGAGGGGGGACAGACCCCAGTTCTGACCCAGGGGGTTGAAGTCGTCCGGGGGGGCGCCGATGTCGGCGGTGAGGGCGAAGAGTCCGGGATGGGCCCAGGTATCGCAGCCGCCCGCGCCGATGCCCACGGCCAGGTCGAAATAGAGGCCCAGGGGCATGCCGGCCCGGGCGGCGGCGGCCGATGCCTGCTCCAACTGTTCCTGAAGGAGCCACTGGAGGTAGAGCTGGAGCTCCACCTCCCGGGAGTGGGCGGCGGCGAAACGCCGCACCGCGTCGGCATCCGGGGTGTGATAGACCGCGGGCCAGTCGTGCCAGGAATGGTAAGGCAGGCCCTGGTCCTGAAAGTGCTCGCAGAGAGCGGTGAAGACGGCGAACTGCCCCAGGGAGGCGTTCTGTTGACGGCAATAGCGGGCGAAGTCCTGGCCCCGGGGGGTCACCGGGGCCTCGAGGGGGCCGTGGAGCGCCGCGAAGGTGTCGTAGAGGGCCGACCACACCCGGCGTTTGAGGGCGTAGACGGCGGGGTAATCCACCCGGGGGGCGGTTTGCAGGAGGCGGCGGGCCTCCTGGAAGGCGGGGGAGCCGAGGATATCCCGGGCGGCGGGGCAGCGGTCCAGCTCCGGGACGGCGGTGAGATCGAGGTACAACGGATTCTTGTAGAGCCGGCTGATGGGATAGTAGGGGCTGACGTTGTCGTGGAGATGCACCCCGGGATGGTGGAGGGGATTGACCCCCAGGACCGCGGCCCCCAGGTGCTCCCCGCTCCAGGCGGCCAGGGCGGCGAGGTCGCCCAGGTCGCCGATGCCCCAATTAGTCCGGCTGCGCAGGGCGTAGAGGGGGACGGTCAGCCCCCAGAACCGGGCTTCGGGGGTCATCACCTCGGGGACAAAGGCCGTGTCCGGGGCGCTGATCAGGAGGCCCTCGCCGGTCAGCGGGCCGTGGTCGCCCCGAATTTCCACCTGGAGGTGATAATAGCCCCAAGGGAGGGGGGCCAGGGGCGGCAGGCGCAGCCGGCCGTAGAGGCGGCCGTTTAGCGGCCGGGTGTCTTCCAGGAGACAGTCCTCCCCCCGGACCCAGAAATCCCGGATATCGCCGCCTTCATCCCGCAGCTGCCCGATGATCTCCAGGCCGGCGAGGCCCGCGGATTCCGGCAGGGGGAGGCAGACGGCGAGGGAGGCCGCGCCCCAGACGGGGCTGAGGACCTGCACGGGGGGCACCAGGGTGGTCCAGGGCCGCGCCCGGCGCAGCTCCACTTCCCGGCGCAGGTCCTCGGGGTCATGGACCGCCAGGCCCATGGCGGTCAGCAGGGCCACGGTGGTCTCCCGGGAGGTCAGGTGGGGCCGTCCGGCGTTGTCGGTGTAGTGCGGTTCAATGCCGCAGTGCGCCGCCAGTTCCGCCAGCAGGGCGTCCGGGGTGTCAGGGGTCGTCATGAAGGAGCCTCGATTTTCATATATGAAGGCTTATATTGTTCTCATCACTCATTGAGGAGGCGTCCGCATGGGAGCAGACATTCCCCGTTTGACCACAGAAGACCTGAAAGGCATGTTGGGGCGACCCGACGTCCACATCATCGATCTGCGGCATATCACCCAGTGGGCCGCCAGCGATCACAAGATCGCCGGGGCGGTGTGGGAAAACCGCGACACGGTGAACGACTGGGCCGCCAAATATCCTCCGGAAGCCACCCTGGTGCTCTACTGCGCCTGAACGGCCGAGCACACCAGCGCCCGGGTGGCGCAGCAGTTGCAGGACCTGGGGTTCACCCGGGTGTACGCCCTGTTGGGGGGCTGGCAGGCCTGGCAGAGCGCCGGGTATCCCCTGGAGGAGAAGTAATCACCGGGGGGCCGGGGGAGGGGGGCGGGCGCTCCCGGCAACCTTTCCCGGCCCCACCTTCTGAACAAGGCGTCAGAGACGTCAGTTTGTCGATTCTTCCCGCCGCAATGCATACAGCAGCTTAAAAATCCGGCCGGCCGCGCCGCTGGCCTGGCAGACGGTGTCCGAGATGTCCCCGGGGCCCTGACAGGTGCCCACCAGGAAGACGCCGGGCAGGGTGGACTCCAGGGGGTGGAGCACAGGGTGGCGGGCGCGGTAGAAGCCCTGGGGAGTGCGGGCGGGCGGCTCCGCCGCAAAGGGCAGGTCCCGGGAGGGCGGCGCCAACCCCACCGCCAGGACGGCCAGGTCCACCGCGAGTCGCCCCGGCGCCCCCTGGCAGCGGTCCTCGAAGAAGATGACCGGGTGGCCGGAGTCATCGGCTGTGATCCTGCCCGGGAGTCCCTTGATAAAACGCACTCCGGCCTGGCGGGCGCGCTGGTAAAGCTCTTCGAAGCCTTTGCCGGAGGTGCGGATGTCGTTGAAGAAGATGGTCACCTGGGCCCGGGGGTTATGCTCCAGGGCGAGCATGGCCTGTTTGATGGAGGCGGTGCAGCAATAGCCGGAACAATAGGGGAGGAAGCGCCGGTCCCGGGAGCCGACGCACTGCAGGAAGGCGAGGCGTTCAACCCGGTCGCCGGCGGGGGTGATGAGGCTCCCCTGGGTGGGGCCGGAGGCCGAGACCAGGCGTTCGAACTCCAAATTGGTGATGACGCCGGGAATCGCGCCGTAGCCGTACTCCCCTTTGAGGGAGGGATCCAGGGGTTTGGCGCCGGTGGCCAGGACGATGGCCCCCACCTCCAGCCGCCGGGAGCGGGGGGCGTCGTCGAGATCGATGGCCTCCCGGCCGCAGGCGGCCACGCACAGGCGGCAGTCGATGCAGTAGTCCTTTTCGATGGTGGCCATCAGGGGGACGGCCTGGGCGAAGATGATGCGGATGCACTTGCGGGCCTTGAGGCCCAGGTGCCAGCGGCTGGGGACGATGACCGGGCAGACCTCGGTGCAACTGCCGCAGCCCACGCACTTGCTGATATCCACGTAACGGGGTTTCAGGGTGAGGTCGACGGTGAAACGGCCGGCCTGTCCCGCCAGGCGGTCGATGACGCTGTAGGTGAGGAGTTCGATGTTGGGGTGATGGGCGACCTCCACCAGCTTGGGCCCCAGGATGCAGATGGAGCAGTCCAGGGTGGGGAAGGTCTTGTCCAGTTGGGCCATGGTGCCGCCGATGCTCAGGGAGGCATCGGCCAGATAGACCTGGAGGCCGCCGTTGGCCAGGTCGAGGGCGGTCTGCACCCCGCCGATGCCGCCACCCACGACCAGAACGGCGGGGGCGGGCGGGTCGGCTGCCGGCGAGGGGCCGCCGGGGGCAGGGCCGGCGGCCGCCAGCAGGACCCGGGACACGGCCAGGGTAAGATCCGGGCAGGCCAGGAGGTCCACCACCGGCAGGTCCCGGCCGTCGGCCACCCGGGAGAACAGGCCGGCGTTGACGTCGGGGCCGCAGGCCGCCAGCAGACGCCCGCCGGGAGAGGCGGAGAGCTCGGCGCGCAGTTGCCGGAGGCCCGCAGGGGTGCACAGGGGCGGCAGGAGCCGGGCCGCAACGCCGGCGCCGGCCAGCCGTTCCCGCAGGTCTTCAGGGGAGAAGGGGAGATCGGGGCAGGCGCACAGGAGGACGGGCTCACTCTTCATGGATATCCTCCAACCCCATCTCCAACTCGGGGAGAAGCAAGTCGACGGGTGGGGGGGCCGGGGGGGCGGGGTGGGTTTCCAGGTCCCGGGCCATGTCGGTCACCAGGCGGGCGAAGGCGCGGCCCTCGGTGGCGGAAACCCAGGCCAGTTGCAGGCGTTCCGGGTCGATGCCCTTGGCCGCCAGCTTGGGCTTGAGGCGTTCGATGCGGGCCTGGGCCCGGAGGTTGCCGCTGAGGTAATGGCAATCGCCCGGGGGGTGGCAGCCGGTGACCAGGACCCGGGCGGCGCCTTTGGCAAAGGCGTACCAGATGAACATGGGGCGCACCCGGCCGGCGCACATGGTGCGGATGATGCGCACCGCGGGGGGATACTGCAGCCGGGAGACCCCGGCGAAGTCGGCCCCGGCGTAAGAACACCAGTTGCAGCAGAAGGCCAGGATTTTGCGTTCGGGATGGCGCTCCAGGGCGGCGTCGATCTGGGCCAGGATCATCTGATCGGTGAAGCCGTGGGCAATGACGGCCCCGGCGACGCAGGCGCCGGCGCAGACGCCGCAGCCTTTGCAGGCCGAAGAGATGATGCGGGCGAATTTCCTGTCGGCCTCCTCTACCATCTCCACCGCCTGGAAGGGACACTGGCGGACGCATTGGCCGCACGCCTGGCACTGGTCGGGGTTGACCTCGCAGCTGACCCCCTCCAGGGTGAGACTGTCGTGGGCGAAGAGGGAGAGAATCTTGGCGGCGGCGCCGCTGCCCTGGGTGAGGGACTCGCTCAAATCCTTGGGTCCCTGACAGGCCCCGGCCAGGAAGACGCAATCCAGGGCGGTCTCCAGGGGGCGCAGCTTGGGGTGGGCCTCCAGGAAGAAGCCGTCGTCGGACAGGGGGAGCTTCAGGACCTCCTTGACCTGCCGGCCCTCGCCGGGGGTCATACCCACCGCCAGGACCGCCAGATCCACGACGTCCTCGGTATCACCCCCCAGGAGTTCGTTTGCGGCCCGGAGGCGGACCCTGCCGGTCGATTCCGGGGCAACCTCCCGGACTTGCCCCCGGAGAAACTGGATACCCGCCTCTCGGGCCCGGGTGTAAAGGTCCTCCCAGGCCGGTTTGATGGTGCGCATGTCCCGGTAATAGATGCGGATGCGGAGGTTAGGGAAGCGGGCCCGGAGTTCCAGGGCCTGGTGCAGGGCGGTGGGGCAGCAGACCCGGGAGCAGTACCGGTGGCCGGTTTCCTCCCGGGAGCCCACACAGAGGACAAAGGCGGCGTCCCGGGGGCCCTCCGGCCCACTCAGGGTCAGGGGGCTCTCGGCGGTGGGGTCGGCGGCCAGCAAGGTCTCCAACTCCAGAGTGGTGATGACCCGGGGGTCGGCGGTCCAGGCTTCATAGGGGCCCCCCTCCCGGGGGTTATAGGGGGTGAAGCCGGTGGCCACCACCAGGGCGCCCACGGTGAAGCGGTGGGTGGTGGCGGCGGCGTTCAGATCGATGGCCCCGGCGGGGCAGACCGGGACGCAGAGGCCGCAGCCGTCGCAGTGCTCCCGGTCGATGAGGTAGCGGGAGGGAAAAGCGGCCGCCGGGGGGGGATGGATGGCGGCGCGCCTTCCGGGACCCCCCGGGCCCGCGGCGGGCACCGGCAGCGGGCAGACTCCGGTGCAGAGGCCGCAGCCGTCGCAGGCGTCGGTTACCGGGAGGGGGGCCTGGCGCACCGTCACCTGGAAGTTCCCCAGATGGCCGGTGACCGCCACCACTTCGCTGCCGGTGAGAATCTGGATCTCCGGGTGGAGCACCGCCGCGGCCATCAGCGGGTTGATGAGGCTGAGGGCGCTTTGGCCATGGGGGAAGGTGCGAAAGAGACGGCTGGCCATACCGCCCAGGAGGGGTTGGCGCTCCACCAGGACCACCGGATAGCCGGCCCCGGCAATATCCAGGGCGGCCCGCAAACCCGCGGCGCCCCCGCCGATGACCAGGGCGCGGCGGGTCAGGGGGACCTGCCGGGTGGCCAGGGGGGCGGCCAGCCGCACCTTGGCAAGTCCCATGCGGATGAGGTCCAGGGCCTTGTCTTCGGCGGCGGCGGGGTCGTGGCCGTGGACCCAGGAGCACTGCTCCCGGATATTGACCATTTCCAGCAGATAGGGATTCAGCCCGGCGTCCTGCAACACCCGCCGGAAGGTGAATTCGTGCAGCTTGGGGGAGCAGGCGGCCACCACCACCCGGTTGAGGCGCGACTCCCGGATGTCGGCGGCAATCTCCCGCTGGCCGGCCTCCGAGCAGGTATAGAGATGGTGCCGGCAGACCACCACCCCGGGCAGGGTCTGGGCCCGCCCCGCCAGGGTGCCGGGGCGGACCACGGCGGCGATATTATGGCCGCAATGGCAGATGTAAAGGCCGATGCGAAGTTCTTCAGTCATATGGTTCGTTGGCGGGGCAAGCCGGGGGCCGAACATGAGGGCCGGCTGCGCTCCTCGTCACGGCGCCTCGCCCAGGAGGCGGGCCACGGCCTGCCGCCAGGCGTGGGAAAATTCTCCGGCGGTCGCCACCACCTCCTGACGCCGCAGGGTGATGGCCCCCTGGTCGCAAATGTTGACACAGACCCCGCACAGGCTGCAATGCTCGGCCCGGCGGAAGACCCGGGCGCCTTCCCGGGCCAGGGCCTGCACCGGACAGAGGTCGATGCACTTGGTGCAGTCGGCGGGGCACAGGGAGTCGTCGAGGTCGAGGGTCCCCAAAAACTGCGGGTTCACCTCCAGGCCCCCGAAGGCGCAGACCTCCAGGCATTGGGTGCAGCGCAGGCAAAGATCGGCTTGGGCCACCACCTGCCGGGCGTCGGCGTCCAATTCGAGGGCCTGGCGCCGGCAGGCGTCGAGGCAGCGGCGGCAGCTCTTGGGGCAGCCCGCCGCAGTGTTTTCCACCAACTTCAATTCATGACGGCACCAATGCACCTCGCCGGCGGGAGTGGTCCGGCAAGGCTCCGGGCATTTGGTGGGATCGACGCTCACTTTGGGAAAGAAGGGGGCCAAGGCGCGGCCGGCGTCCAGGACGGCTTTGGGCTGGTCGTTGTAACTCAGGGTGATGGCCCCCACCGGGCAAAAGTGGGCGCAGACTTCGCACAGGAGGCAGGCCCGGGGGTCGATGTCGATCTCCAACCGGCGTTCGTCGGCAAAAATGGAGACGGCCTGCTGGGGGCAGACCAGGGCGCAGATATCGCATTTAATGCAGGCCTGCCGGTCCAGGCGCAGGCTGACCCGGTCCACGAACAGCTGCAGGGAGATTTCCAGGTAGTCCGGAGTTTGACGTTTTCGGGGCCGCGGTTGCATGCGGGATGATCTCCTGGCAAAAACGGGTGTCTAGAAAGTTTAAGACAGAAGAGGTTGGGGGGCAAGAGAGAAGTGGAAGAGGCTGCCGGAAACCGGACTCCAGGCGGCCACGGGCAGGGTCTCAGGAAGAGGACGGGGCGCTGAGACAGTCCTCCAGGTCGGCCAGGAGCCGGTCCACATCCAGATGATAGCGGGCCGCCACCTCCGCCAGGGAGTCGAAGAGGGCGTGGCACAACAGACAGTCGCCGGTGAGGGCCTCATAGCGTCGGAAGACCGCTTCGGTGGGGCGATGCCGGGAGAGCACCTCCAGGATGGTCATCCCGGGGGTGAGGCGGGCTTCTGGGTCGCGCCGGGGAGGGGGCATACGGGCTCCGGTCAGGTCAGGGAGATGACCTTGTCGGCCAGTTGCATGCCGGTGACGATGTCCAGCATGTTGGTGGTCTGCCCCACCTGTTTGGCGTCCAGCAGCTTGAAGAAATCGAGGCAGGTGCCGCACACCAGGATCTGCACGCCGGCGGCCTCCAACTCCTCCAGGGCCGCCAGGGCTTCGGAACCGGTCACGGCCAGCTTGACGCCGGCATTGACCAGCACCAGCCGCCAGAGATCCCGGCCCAGTTCCTTCAGGGTGGCCAGGAAATTTTGGACGAGCCGGCCTCCCAGGACGTCGTCGCCGGTGCCCAGACGGTCCGTGGCCAGCAGTACCAGGATTTTATGGGGGGCATCGGCTGCGGCCGCCTCCCGGGGAGCGGCGTCTTCGGCCCCCAGACGCACGCCGGTGACGGCAAAGGTCTCCCCGCTCATCTCCTGGACGACGGTGAAGCCGCAATTTTCGAGCAGGCGGCTGACGTTCTGGCGGGCGGCCTCGTTGTCCACCAGCACCGTCAGCCGGCCCACCAGCCCCCGATCCACGATTTCCTTGGTTTTCAGGACCGGGCTGGGGCAGGCCAGCCCCCGGCAGTCGATTTTTTCCTCGATCATCAGGTTATCCTCTCGCCGTGTGTGGAGTCTTGCCGCAGGAGGGTGTCAGGCTAAATGGTATCGGGAGGGGAGGGCGCATGACAAATAGATATATTCGACAATTAATTGAGAAAGCATCGGATATATCTATTATCAATCAGGCGGCGGTTTGCTTGCCCTCCTCCTGGAGATAGTCCAGAAAGGCCTGGCAGAGGGGGGAGAGCTGGCGGCCCTGCCGCCGGGCCACATAAAAAGGGCGGTGAAACGTGATGCCGTTCAAAGCCACCGCCACCAGGGAGCCGTGTTCCAGGTCCTCGGCCACGGCGAAACGGGAGAGGATGGCGATGCCGATTTTGGCCTTGATGCTCTGGCGCACCGCCTCGGTGCTGGCAACTTCCGCGACCGTGGCCAGCCGGGCGGGATCGAACCCATGGCTTTCCAAAATCCGGTGCATGACCATCTGGGTGCCGGACTCCCGCTGCCGGGCAATGAAAGGCTGTCCGGCCAGTTCCGCCACCGCCACCTGGCCGCGTCGGCTCCAGGGATGCTCGGGATAGACGGCCAATACCAGCTCATCGGCAAAGATTTCCGCAAACCCCAGGCGGCGGTCCGACAAACGGGAGCCCACCAGCCCCAGTTCACATTCCCCCCGGAGGAGGGCGGCCCCGATTTCTCCGGTGCTGGCGATCTTCAGGGTGATGGTGATGGCGGGGTGGCGTTTTTTAAAGCCGCCGATCAGGGGGGGGAGAAGGTAGGTTCCGGGGATGGTGCTGGCTCCCAGGACGAGCTTGCCGGCCAGGTCTCCCCGGTACTTGGCCATGGCTTGCAGGGCTTCGTCCCGCAGGTGCAGGAGGCGCAGGGCATAGCGTTGCAACACCTGACCGGCCGGCGTCGGGAGGATATCGCGCCCCAGGCGGTCCACCAGCCGTTCGCCCAGCATCTCCTCCAGGCTGCGGATGTGCTCGCTGATGGTGGGCTGGGACAACAGGAGAGCCTCGCCGGCCTTGGTGAAGCTCCGGAGTTCGATGACCTTCAGAAAGACTTCCAGGCGGTGCAGGTCCATAAGGCTCACCAGGGGTGAAATCAGCAACCGCGATACCGGCGGCGGTCCTGCCGGGACGGGAAAACCGGGGTTAGGCGCCGTAATCGCCGGCGGGAGCACGGGGTGGGGCGCTGGAAGAAGCACCTCCCGGTGCAAAAGCCGGCAGTTCCTTCCTCCAGCTCCCCCCGCCGCCGGGGCCCAGGGTGAACGGGGCGACGTTCGGGGCGTGGGCCTTAGTATTTTTCCTTGCCGATTTTAATCTTGAGGAGGTTGATATTGCCATGCACCAGGGGTGCGATGCTGCTTTTGCCCCCCTTCATTTTGGAGGGTTTTATGGCCATGCAGATGCCGCCGATGTCGCACAGCTCGTCGGGTTTTTCCAGGTACTCGCCGGCGTGGGTTTCAGCATCCAGCAGATAGGCCATGGCCTCTTTGAGTTTGCCCTGGCGCTCGGCGATCACGGCCAGATTGTTCAAGGCATAGGGGTTGTAGCGGTCGATCTTGACGACCTTTTCAAACTGCATCTTGGCCGCATCGGTGTTGCCGGCCTTCATCTCATCGTAGCCGAAGGCCAACGGCGTATAGATGTCATCGGTCATCGGCCGGGGTTGCGCCTGGACCGGCGCGCTCAACAGCAAGCAGAGCATCCCGGTCAGAACCATAATGGTCAGAACAATACTAGTGCCTTTCCTTTGCATTGCCAGTCTCCTTTGTCTCAAGTGTCGCAGATAATCGCCCCGTTTCCTTACTAGCGGATTATTGACTCTGATTCCGTATCTCTTGCCGGGTAACGCCGGAGTTCCGGCGGCGGTCAGTCGGCGGGCGAGGCCGGCAGGCGGTAGGAAGTGTTCCTGATCCGCTCCCGGACCGCGGCCATCCGGTCGTAGAGGGCCGCCTTGCGCTCCCGGCGTTGGCGCAAGCCCTCCAGGTAATCCTTGACCTGTTCGTGGAGCAGGGGGTTGATATCCCCGGCTTCCTGGAGGGTCACGATCTTTTCCCCCAGCCGCCGGTACCAGCGCCGCAGTCCCTGCTGTTGTCCCCAGACCCGGGTGTAGAGGTAGAGCAGGCAGAGACGTCGGCCGCTGTTGACGGCGGTATTTTTCAAAAACAGCCAGGCCAGTTGCGCCGCCCGCCGGGCTGGGGTCATTAAATCGGTCATGGTCCACCTCCTTCAGGGCGGGAAGCAGCGTCCGGAGACGTCATGGTCTCCCGGAGCCGGTGCAGGCGCTGCCGAATGGCCCGCAGGTGGCTTCCCTCCCAAAAAAGCCGTCCACATTGGGGGCATTCAAAAAACTGTCGATGTTGCTGGTGGATGTAGTCCGGCACCCTCCCGCCGGCGGCCTCGTGGGACACGGGGGTCAGCGGCCGGTTGCAGTGGCTGCACCGGGACAGGGCCTGATCCGCGGCGGGCTCCAGGCGGGTGCGCTGCAACACCTCCGCCAGTTGCGCCTCCACCGCCGCGGCCGTGACCACGATAACGTCCTGGCGGGTCGTGCGGCCGGAGAGCCGCCGTTGCCGGGTGAGGATGCAGGTCTGGGGGCGGGGGGGCGGCAGAGGGGCCGGGGCCTCCCGGTCGAATCGGGCTTCCACGGCGTCGAAGCCGCACAACCGCAACCATTTAGCCAGAGAGCCCAGGGTTTGGTCCACGATGAATTTCATTACGGCAGCACGGTTTCCCGGAGCCCTTCCCCGGTCGGCAGGGTCAGCAAGCCGGTGATCTGGGCGGGATTCGGGGTGAAGTCCAGAAAGTGCAGACGAATCCGGCGGTCGCCGGCGTCGCTGGTGAGATTCACCTGCTGCGGCTGCGGGGTGGGCCCCCGGAGGGTAAAATCCTGGAACTCCACCCGGTAGAGGACCTGTCCCCGGTCATCCTGCCATTGGACGGCGCGGAGCTCCAGGTCCTGGTCGCCTACCCAGAGGGTGAGGCGGTCGGCCGCGCCGGGAGAACCCAGTTCCACCCGATACTGGTTGCCCTCCGGCTCGGGGGCCAGTTGGGCCTCCGCCGCCGCCTTCAGGGGCGCCGAGCCGCTCATGAAGGCGATCACTTCCGGCACCGTGACCTGGGGGGGGATGAACAGGGCCAGGTTCCGGGACGTGGCCGGCCCCCGGTAGACCTTGCCCTCGGTATAGGCAAAGAGCCTCACTTCCTGGCCGTCGGTGTAGAAAGTGACCAGGGGTTGGCCGAAAAAGCTGAGGACGTCCACCCGGAGGGTGGCCGGCTTGACCGCGGTGATCAGGGCGGAGCCGTTGTACCTTCTCTCCGGCGTCAACACCGTGACCCGGCCCTTGGCCGTAAAGCTTTGAACTTCCCGGGCCCGGTCCTGCAGGCGGGAGATCAGGTCCTGGGCGGAGGTCACGGCCGGGCGCTCCCGGGGAGGCGTCGGCGGCACCCGGGCGCAGGCGGCCGCCAGGGTAAGAATCAGCAGGAGCACCCCCCGTAAGGTGTTTTGCCACCGGCTGGCCATCAGATCTCCCGCTCCGGGGCAAACTGTTCGAGTTGGCGTATCTTTTTTTGGAGTTCGGCCCGGTTGGCGTTCTCCAGGGTCAGCGCCTGGCGATAAACTTTCAAGGCATCGCGATAGCGCTGCTTCTTGACGTAGACATCGCCCAGATGTTCGGCAATGGTGCCGTCATGGGGCATCTTCTGCCGCGCCAGCTCCAGTTTTTGCAGGGCCTGGTCGTAGCGGCCCATTTTGTAATAGACCCATCCCAGGCTGTCGATGATATAGCCGGCGTCCGGTTTTTCGGCCAAGGCCGCCAGGATCAGCTTTTCGGCCTCTTCCAGGTTGATTCCGGCTTCGGCATAGACGTATCCCAGGAAATTCAGGGCATCGGGGTTCTTCGGTTCGGCCTCCAGGACCTTTTGAATGCTGGCGACGGCCTTGTCGAGGTCCTTCTGTTTATCGTAGATGATCGCCAGCCGGAAATGGATCTCAGTGGGATTGACCGAGGTGTCCAGGGCCTGCTGGAGGCTTTCCAGGGCCCGGGCGTATTGGGAGTCCTCCTCGTAGAGGATGGCCAGGGCGATGAGCAGTTCGCCGCGTTCGGGAGCCAGACTCAGGGCCTCGGACAGCGCGGCAATCCCCGCCGTCACCTTCTTCTGACGGGCCAGCAGATGGGCCAGCCGCAGCCGGGCGGGAATGAAGCTCTCCGACTGGCGGGGCACCTGCTGGTATTCCTTCAGCGCCGCGGCCACATCCCCCTTTTCCTCCAGGGCCGCCGCCAGCAGGAACCTGACCTGATCGGAGCCCTTGCGGCTGATCAGCTGTTCCCGGAACTCCCGGATAGCGTCATCGAAAAATCGCTGTTCAAAAAAAATGAGCCCGATTTTGAGGTTGATATTGGGGTCGCTCTTCTCCAGTTTCTTCATTTCGGAGAAGGCCTTGATGGCTTCCGCGTACTTGCCGGACATCAGGGAGACCCGCCCCAGGCTGGCCCAGGCATTGGTGTTGCGGGGATTGACCCGGAGGATGTCGCGGTAGATGCCGCTGGCCTTGCCGTACTTCTTCTCGGCTTCGTAGACCATCCCCAGTTCCAGTTGGGGCGGCAAAAAATCGGGCCGCAGTTCGGCGGCCAGGGCAAACTGCTTTTTCGCTTCCGACAATTGCCCCAGTTCCAGGTAACACTTGCCGAGGTAGTAGTGGGCGATAAAATTCAGGGGGGCTCGCTTCAGGAGGTCCTTGAGAAGGCCCACGGCCTTGGCGAAATTGCCCTGCTGGGCATAGAGCGTCGCCAGGAAGATCTGGATCTCTTCGTTGCGGGGGTCCAGGCTCAGGAGCTTTTCATATTCCACCGTGGCTTCCTTGAGCTGGTTGAGACTGGCGTGCAAGCCCCCCAGGAGTTGGTGGGCCTCCATGGAATTGGGATCCAGGCTGATGGCCTTCTCCACCCGGGCCAGGGCCTCTTTCACGTCACCCTGACGGACATAGAGGGTAGCCAGCTCCGTTTCCAGACGGACGGCGGTGGGATCATACTTCAGGGCTTCCAGGTACTCGTCGATGGCCTCGTCCAACCGGCCGTTCAGCAGGTGGTTCTGGGCCATGAGGTAATGGGCGTAGGCCCGGGCCTTGTCCACCTCGGGATCTTTTTGCCGCAGACCCGCCACGAGGTCCTGGAAAACCCCGGAGGACGGCAACTGGCACCCGAGGGGGAGCAGCAGGACGAACAGGAGCAGCAGGGGAAGCAGTCCGCGCCACTGCCAGGGCGTTTTGACGGGCGGCGGCTCCGGCTGCCGGGGGGGGGGATCTGGAAAAGCGGACGTCCGGGGGGGAAACGGGGCGGCACCGCTGCGGGACATGTCAATGTGATATGCCACTATGGAATGCTTTCTTTGCAGGATTCCGAAATCATCGGCAAACTTCCGGGGCGGCGGGGGCGAGAGCGCCGACGCCAGGTTCAGCCCTCAACTTTCCAGGGGTTCAGACACCAAGGTGCGATAATTTTTAAAATCCGGGATTTCCGACTGCATAAACTGGCGGAGCTTCTTCAACAGGCGCTCTTCAATCTGCCGGACCCGCTCCCGGGAGATATGGTGCCGGGCCCCGATATCCTGGAGAGTCATGGGTTTTTCCGCCAGCAGCCGCAAGTCCAGGATATCCCGTTCATTGTCCTTGAGAGTATGACGAAATTCCGCCAACTTGCTCTGGAAAATGCCCTGCATTTCGTGGCGGGCCAGGTGCTCCTCCGCCGAGGCCTCCGAAGAAGTAAGAAAATTGATATGCAGGTCTTCCGAACCGTTTTTTATGGGCGTGTCCAGGGAGAGTTCCCAACTCCCCAGGCGTTGGTCCATCTCGATGACTTCGTCTTCCTTCACCTGCAGGCGATGGGAGAGTAATTTGGGGGTGATGTCGAAACCCTGGGCCCGCAGCCGTTCCTTTTCCTTTTTCAGGCTGAAAAAGAGCTTCCGCTGGGCCTGGGTGGTGCCGATCTTCACCAGCTTCCAGTTGTCCATGATGAACTTCAGGATATAGGCCTTGATCCAAAACGAGGCATAGTAGGACAGCTTGATGCCCCGATAGGGGTCGAACTTTTTAATGGCCTGCATCAGGCCGATGTTGCCTTCCTGGATGAGGTCCAACAGGTTCCGGATCCAGTATTTCTGGAAGTCCATGGCGATCTTGACCACCAGCCGCAGGTTGGCGGTGATCAATTCGGAGCCGGCCGCCTTGTCCTGGTGTTCGTGGAAGCGCACCGCCAGCCGTTTTTCCTCCTCGGGGGTCAGCAAGGGGTAACGGTTGATCTCCCGGATGTAGCGCTGGAGGGGATCGTACTCCACCAGATCGGCGGCCGCCTCCGCCTCCTCTTCCGGTTCCGGGGGGGCGACGTACTGATCGGGATAGGCCTCGATAATTTCCGGCTCTTCCAAATCAATGATCTTTTCTTTAGTCGCCATGGTCGCGTCTCTCTCTTTCGGAGGCCAATGAGCAGGACTTTGCCGGTGAACCGTTCCCTGAGGCGGGGCGCTCCCCTGACCCTGCCCCTCTCCGCATTGATCGTTGAGTTGAGAGAATTACCACACCAACCGCACCTTAATGCCGCGATTATGCAAATAGGCCTTGATGTCGCTGATGGTATAGGTGCCGTAATGCACCATGGAGGCGATCAGGGCGGCATCGGCGCTGGCCTCGCTCAGGACGTCGACCAGATGATCGGGGGTGCCGGCCCCGCCCGAGGCGATCACCGGGATGGGGACGGCCTCGGAGATCATTCTGGTCAGGGTCAGTTCGTAGCCCTTCTGGGTGCCGTCGGCATCGATGGAATTGAGGCAGATTTCCCCGGCGCCCAGCGCCACGGCCTCCTGCGCCCACCACAGGGCGTCGATCCCCATATAGGTGCGCCCGCCGTTGATGACGATCTCGTAACCCGAAGGGATTTTTTCCGATACCGGAACCTGTTTCACATCCATTCCCAGGACCACGCACTGGCTGCCGAAGGCCCGGGCGCCGTCCCGGATGAGCTGCGGGTTTTTGACCGCGGCGGAATTGACGCTGACCTTTTCGGCGCCGGCCAACAGGACAGCCCGCATGTCGGCCAGGGTGCGGATGCCGCCGCCCACGGAAAAGGGGATGAAAATTTCCCGGGCCACGCCCCGCACCACGTCGAGCATGATGTCCCGCCGGTCGCTGGAGGCGGTGATATCGTAAAACACGATTTCGTCGGCCCCGGCCTCATAATAGAGGCGGGCCATCGCCACCGGGTCGCCGATGTCGATGTTGTTCTGAAATTTGATGCCCTTGGTGGTCTTGCCGTCCCGCACGTCCAGGCACGGGATGATTCTTTTACTCAACATGGCCGCCGTCCCAGGCCAGGAAGTTGCGCAACAGGGTGAGGCCGAAACGGCCGCTCTTCTCCGGGTGAAACTGGGTGGCCACCAGATTTCTCCGGCCCACGACGCTGGGGAAGGTTTTCCCGTGGAAGCTGACGCCGTAGACGTTTTCCGGGGTGGCCGGCTCGGGGTAAAAGCTGTGGACGAAATAAAACTCGACGCCGTCGGGCACATCCCGCAGCACCGGATGCGGCCGGGCCACCTGGATGCCGTTCCAGCCCATGTGGGGGATTTTCAGCCGGCCGTCGAGATGACGGACGTCCAACAGGCGCGTCCGGCCCGGCAGCAGCCCCAGGCAGGGGGTGTCGTTCTCCTCGCTGAAGTCCATGACGATCTGGGCCCCCAAACAGATGCCCAGGATGGGGATGCCGGCGCTATAGGCCTCTTGCAGGGCGCGGTCGAGGCCCCGCCGCCGCAGGGTGGCCATGGCCTCACCGGCCGCCCCCACCCCCGGGAAGATGATCCGGGCGGCCCGGGCCACCTCGGCGGGGTCCTGGGTGACGGCGGCCTCCACTCCCAGGGCGCGCACCGAACGCACGACGCTGGTGAGATTACCCGCTTCGTAGTCAATGATGGCTATCAATCGTCGTTATCGCTTTTCTGTGTAATCGCCGGGCGTGCCGAATATTTTGCCGGAAAAATTACTACAAGTGATCATTACAAATTTACCATTCCGAGGCGGGCGCGTCAATCTTTTAAATGCCCAGCCGGGATCAATGGCCAGGGATTGCCGCCGTTCAGGGCGGGCGGGCGGCTGAGCCGGGGAAAAGCGGGGGGGCAGGCCCCGGCCGGGAGGGGGCACAGGCGGGCAGACGACAAGCCTTTGGAAAAAATAATTTATATATATGATTAAGTTAATAAATTTAATTAAACATGATGTTTAATTAAGTGAACAAGAATTTAGGATGGCAAAACAATAACTGATTAAAATAACAGGAAAATCTGTTTTTATTTTTTGGCATTACAATTGCATTTTCTTTCCGTTGCCGAGAGTTCCCCAGGGACACATCAACCTGATGAAACCCCAGAGCCCCGGGTCGGGACAGGCGAAGGAGGTGAGAAGACCCCTTTAGGGTACGGAAGAGAGAACTAGTGAGTGCCAACCTTTAACGAGAGGACAGGGTGACATGAAAAAGCTGGCAGTTCTGGCCCTGGCGGTGCTGACGCTGGTGGGTTTAAGCTCCCTGGCGGCGGCCGTCTGTATCGACTTCGAGGACATCGCCGCTGGAGAATATGCCTCCATCGTCTATCCGGGAGTCACTTTTACCAACAATTTTACCAACGATATGGATAAACTCACCGTTTGGACCTACCCTCCCGGACCGCCCTTGAGCGGCCACTGCGTGCTGGGTCCCGTTAGCCACAATTACAACGAGTGGTACAAGGCCACCTTTTCCGTGGCGTTGGTGCGCTTCGTGTCGGTGGACATGGGGGATTACAATGCAGATGCCGATCATCTCTATCTGAAGGCGTATGACGCCGCTGATAATCTGTTGGCCACCGACTACCAGATAAATGCCGCGACCACGAACGGCGGACTGACGCTCTCCGTCTCCACCAGCGTGGACATCGCCTACGTGCTGTTCAATCAGATGGATCCCTACCCGGGCTCCGTGTGGTTCGACAATTTCTGCTACACCCAGATCCCCGTGCCGGGGGCCTTGTTGCTCTTCGGCAGCGGCCTGGCGGCCCTGGCGGTGTGGCGGCGGAAATAGCTGGTTAAGAGTCCAGCCTTCCGGACAGGGCCCCCGCGGCCCTGTTTTTTTTGGGGGGGAGCGGCCGGCGCCTGGCGATCGCGGGCCAGGCGCTGACCGTGTTTTATCCGCAGCGCAGTTGACGGCACTTATTCCAACGGTTCCCGGGATTTTCGTTTTCTCCCTGTCCTGCGGCTTCATGGGTTGAAAGCCGGGCCGCCCCGTAGTATGATCATCTCTGATTCCCTGAAACACAAATTTGAGGTCCGGCCCATGAAACTGCTCACCGCGGCGCAGATGCGGCATTGTGACGACCGCGCCATCCACGAATTGGGCATCCCGTCCGCCGTGCTCATGGAGAACGCCGGGCGCACCACCTATCAGATCCTGCGCCGGGAGTTCCCGGAGCTGGCCGGGCCGGTGGCGGTGGTGGCCGGCCGGGGCAACAACGGCGGCGACGGCCTGGTGGTGGCCCGCTATCTGGCCAACGACGGTTTGCCGGTGAGCGTCCTGCTGCTGGCGGAGCCCTCCCAGCTCACGGGGGACGCCCGGCTGAATCTGGAGATCGCCCTCAAGCTGGGGATCGACGTGCGGCCGCTGACCGCGCCGGAGGCCCTGGCGGCCCAGGAACCGCTGCTGGCGGGGGCGGCCCTGGTGGTGGACGCCATTTTGGGCACCGGCCTCAACTCCGAGGTGCGGGGCCTCTACCGGCAGGCCATCGACCTGATCAACGCCGTCCCGGCCCCGGTACTGGCGGTGGACCTGCCTTCGGGACTGTGCGCCGACAGCGGCCGGGTATTGGGAGCGGCGGTGCGGGCCGACGTCACCGTGACCTACGGCTGGCCCAAGCTGGGGCAGATATTGTCCCCGGGCCGGGAGCTGGCCGGCCGGCTGTGGCGGGTGGACATCAGCATCCCCCCGGCGCTGGCCGCCGACTGCCAGGTGGAACTGGCCGCGGCCGCGGTGCTGCGGGAGCTGGCCCCGGCCCGCCCCCCCGCCAGCCATAAGGGCACCTACGGCCATCTGGTCATTCTGGCGGGCTCCCCCGGCAAGACCGGGGCCGCCGCCCTGGCGGCCCTGGGGGCCCTGCGGGTGGGAGCCGGCCTGGTGACCGTGGGCGTCCCCGCCAGCCTGAACCCCATCCTCGAAGTCAAGCTCACCGAGGCCATGACCCTGCCGCTGCCCGAAGTCCCGGGGGCCGCGGTGTTGGGGGAGGCCGCCTGGCCGGCCATTGCCGGGTTCTGGGAGGGGAAGACGGCGGGCGCCCTGGGCCCGGGGCTGGGGACACATCCCCAGACTGTGCGCCTGGTGCAGGAGCTGGTGCAACGCGCCCCCGCTCCCCTGGTCATCGACGCCGACGGCCTCAACGCCCTGGCGGAAGACCTGGACTGCCTGAAACGGGCCGGAGCGCCGCTGATTCTTACCCCCCATCCCGGGGAGATGGGGCGTCTCGTCGGTCTGTCCCCCGCCCAGGTGCAGGCCGACCGCCCGGGGACGGCCTGCCGGCTGGCCCGGGACTACGGCGTGGTGGTGGTGCTGAAGGGGGCCCAGTCCCTCATCGCCGCCCCCGACGGCCGCCTCACCGTCAACCCGTCGGGCAACCCGGCCCTGGCCACCGGCGGCACCGGCGACGTGCTCACCGGGATCATCGGGGGGCTGCTGGCCCAAAGACTGTCTCCTTACGACGCCGCCCGGCTGGGGGTCTATCTGCACGGGCTGGCCGCCGACCGCTGGGCCGCAAGCCAGGGTGCGGCGGGGCTGCTGGCCGCGGAGTTGGCCGCGGAACTGCCGGCGCTGCTGGCCGCACTCGGCGCCGGAACCTTTCCACCGATAGAGGAAGAGATATGCTACGTGCGCGTGACATCATGACCACGGCGGTGATTACCCTGACGCCCCAGGCCTCGGTGCGGGAGTTGGCGCGCCTGTTGGACAAGGAACGCATCAGCGGCGTGCCGGTGGTGGACGAACAGGGACGGCTGGTGGGGGTGGTCACCCAAACCGACCTCATCGACCGGGCGAAGAAGTTCGATCTGCCCCATGTCGTCACCATTCTGGACGCCCATATCTTCCTGGAGACGCCCGGCCAGTTCCGGAAGAAGCTGGAAAAGCTGTTGGGCAGTACGGTGGCCGATATCATGACGCCCAATCCGGTGACGATCACCGCCGACCTGGCCGTGGACGAAATCGCCAGCCTCATGGCCCGCCGCAAGGTGCACACCTTGCCGGTGGTCGCCGGCGACCGGCTGGTGGGCATCATCGGCAAGATCGACATCGTCCGGGCCCTGGCCCAGGATCACTGAGCGCGGTGCGACGGGCATGCCTGAGCGGTAGCCCGGCCGAGACCCGCCAGTGGGGCCGGCGGCTGGCCTCCTGGCTGGCCGCCGGGGACGTGGTGGCGCTCTTCGGGGAGTTGGGGGCCGGAAAAACGGAGTTCGTCCGGGGGGTGGCCCAGGGGCTGGGGACGCCGCCGGAGATGGTGAGCAGCCCCACCTTCGCCTTGGTGCACGAATATCCCGGCCGCGTCACCGTGGCCCACGTGGACCTCTACCGGCTGGAGGACGTGCGGGGAGATTTCCTGCTGGATCTGGAGGAGTATTTTTTCGGTCCGTACATCACCCTGGTGGAGTGGGCGGAGCGCCTGGGGGCGTACCTGCCTCCGGAACGCCTGGAGGTCCATTTCGCCTGGGCGGGGGAGCACCACCGGCAACTTGTCTGGGAGGCCCGGGGGACGCGCGGTGAGACCGTTTTGGCCCACCTGGCCCGGGCGGCGCCGGCCTTGACGCCCCGGGCGGCTCAGTCCTGAAGGCCCGCGGCCCGCCCGGATTTCTCCCGCACCTCTCTTCTCCGCCGACCTGCATCGTTTCTTGCCTCCGTCCTTCTTCCTGCCCCCCCCGGCAACCGCCGGCCGGGCAAATCCGCCGCGCCCCCCGCCGGTTTTCATTGACAACCCCCCGGTGCCGGATTACATTAACATGTAGTGCATAGATAAGTAACTATTCTGGTAAGTTAGCCATAAGGTGCGTTAAACAGTAGCACTTTTCGGAGGTGACTGCATGACCAATCAGGTAAAAACCGTGTTACTTCTGGGGGGCCTCACCGCCCTCATTATTTTCTTCGGGAAGCTGTTAGGCGGCACCCGGGGGATGCAACTGGCCTTCATTCTGGCCGCGGCCATGAACTTTGTGGGCTACTGGTTCTCGGACAAAATCGTCCTGAAGATGTACCGGGCCCAGGAAGTGGGCCCGGCCGAAGCTCCCGAGCTTTACGCCATGGTGAGGGAACTGGCCGCGGCGGCTCAGGTGCCCATGCCCAGGGTCTACATCATTCCGCAGGAGACGCCCAATGCCTTCGCCACGGGGCGCAATCCCGAACATGCGGCGGTGGCCGTGACCCAGGGCATCCTGCGCCTCTTGAACCCCACGGAACTCAAGGGGGTGTTGGCCCATGAGATGGGGCACGTCAAGAACCGGGACATCCTGATCCAGTCGGTGGCCGCCACCCTGGCCGGGGCCATCATGATCCTGGCGGACATGGCCCGCTTCGCGGCCATCTTCGGGGGCGGCCGGAACGATGAGGAAGGCGGCGGGGGGATTTTCGGCACCCTGCTGCTCACCATCCTGGCCCCCATCGCCGCCATGCTCATTCAGATGGCCATTTCCCGCTCCCGGGAATACATCGCCGACGAGACCGGGGCCCATCTCTGCCACAACCCCGGCTCCCTGGCCAGCGCCCTGGAAAAGCTGGCGTGGGGCAACCAGCGGGTTCCCATGGAGGCCAATCCCGCCACCGCCCAGATGTTCATCGTCAACCCGCTCACGGGCTCCGGGATCATGCATCTGTTCAGCACCCACCCGCCCATCGAGGAGCGCATCGCCCGGCTCAGGGCCATGCGCAGCTACTAAAGAGCCGGCCGGGGGGAGCGGGCTCGCCGCCCGCCCTATCGCACCCGGAACAGCATGTGGGGAGGAGGCGCGGCAGCGTCCTCCCCATTTTACCATCGCGAGGAGAATCATCATGACCATCAGGCGGGCAGTGGGGGCGATGATCGTGGTTCTGCTGGGGGCGGCGCCGGTTGCTGCTGCGGCGGACCCGCTCACTTCCGGGTTGGAGGCCTTTAAGACCGGCAATCACGAGCAGGCCGCGGAGCTGCTGGGCGGCTACCTGCAGGCCCACCCGGAGTCAGCCCCGGCCCGCCGCGCCTATGCGCTGTCGCTGGCGGCCCTGGGAAAGACGACCGAGGCCCTGGCCGAAATTAACACCGGCCTGGAGCAGCAGCCCGATGATCTGCCTCTGCTCATGGCCCGGGGGTCCGTCCTGGTGGCCGCGGAGAGGTATGCGGAGGCCGTCCAGACCTATTCCCGGGTCCTGGCGGCGGACCCCAAGAACGTCGACGCCCTGAAGGAGCGGGGCCTGGCCGCCTCCAAGGACGGCAACTTCGCCGCTGCCCTGCAAGACCTGGACAAGGCCGCCAGGCTGGCCCCCCAAGACCCCTGGGTATTCAACCACCGGGGCATGGTGAAGTTCTGCCAGGGGCGCTATCCGGCCGCGGTGCAAGACTTCTCCACCGCCATCCGCCTCAACCCCGAACTGCCCCTCAGCTATTTTTTCCGGGGCAATATCTATCTGCACCATCTGCAGCAGCAGGACAAGGCCGTCGCCGACTATCGCGCCGGTTGCAAGATGGGCCACTCCCTGTGCTGCGATGAGTTGGAGAAGCTCGGAATCGCGCCGCCCGCCACGCCCTGAGAAATGTGGGCGTCCCGGGGTAGGGCACCGACTCATTTTTTTAATCCCCTGGCCGCCACCGTCCGATAAGAGGGTTATAGGCATGAAGGACCTCACTCTCTCAGGAGGAGAATACAGCTTATGGACTTATCCGCCAGCAGCAGCGTGGGCATGATGGCCAAGGCCGTGCAGCAGCAGCAGTTCGGGGCCCAGGTGGTCAGCAAAACCCTCAACAAGATGAACCAGTCTCAGAACGGCCCGGGATTCGGGCAAGACAGCAGCTACGATTTCCAGACCTCGGTGTTGGGAGCCTACGCCGGCATCGGCAGCAACATCAACATCACGGTTTAAACATTCTTTTGACGGGGCCGGGCAGCGAGCCCCGCACACCACTTTGCCTCGGGCGAGGCTGGAGGGGGGAGGGCCGGGAAGAGAGGAATCCGGCCT
This sequence comes from uncultured Desulfobacterales bacterium, assembly GCA_964428565.1. Taxonomy (GTDB): domain Bacteria; phylum Desulfobacterota; class Desulfobaccia; order Desulfobaccales; family Desulfobaccaceae; genus CAYRYV01. The sequence continues at coordinate 81,281 of CAYRYV010000001.1, forward strand.
CCCCCCTCGTCCATTTCTGATCCTGCCGCTCATCATCCCCGGACGGGCCGGCGGTTTTTCGGTTCCTGGCCGATATCGCGGTTCTCGAAGGTATTTCCCCGGGGGGCCCTCCTCCTTTCAGGGGAGAAGGTCAGCGTGGCTCCCCGGCCTCCCCTCACGCGCCCCTATGACCTGCCCCCGGTAAGAACCCGGCCCCCTGCGCCGCCGATGCAACCCGATCTTGCCCCGCAGCACTCAACCCCGGCCTCGTTCCCCTCTCTGCTGCGTGCCGGCCTCTATTTCTCCAGCCGCCCGGCTCCTGCTGGGCCACCTTAAACTAAAAATTTTAAACGGGAAACTGTTTTTGTGACATGTGTCCTATGTGTCTCATGTGTTCTGGAAACGCCCCCCCGTTTCCGTTACACTCTCTCCCCGGGGCCGCCAAGATCGGGGTCCCGGCGGCGCCGCCGCTTGCGCCCGGCTCCCGAGCCGTACCGGTACAGCGGGACCCCGGCGCTCGCAGCCCTCACCCGGTACGCTTCCGGTACACCCCGGGACGGATTCCGGGGTGTACCGGGTTACCGACGACATCCCGCCGGCCTGCTGACAGGAGGTGATTGCAATGAATAATAAGGAAAATCAAATACATAAAAAAACAGCGGTCCCGGCCGCCCCCGGTGTACCGGCTACCGGCGATTTTTTTCCCGCTACCCCGGTACACCGCCGCGCCCCGGGGCCGGCCCCGCCCTCTTCCGGGGGGCTGTTACGGTTCTGCCGAAATGAGGCGGCCCAGCTCTTCGGCCACCATCCGGCGGCCGGCGTCCTTGAGGTGCACCCCGTCGGGCTGATAGACCGCTTCGGTGCGGGCACACAGAATGTTCTGGAAGTTGACGAAATACGGGCGGTTCTGGAGGTGAGCTGCCAGGGCGTGGTAAATAACGGCGAAGTTTTGGGTGAAGGCCGCCAGACGGGGCCCGCCCAGCATGTCCTCCTGCTCCCGGGCCTTAAGTTCGGGCCGGATGGGCGCCGTCTCCGCCCACCACACCGGCTGCCACACCACCAGGAAGCGGGCGTTCCAGGTGGCCGCCAGCTTCTGGACAAAATCATAGCGCCGGGCCGTGGCCGCGGCGGCTTCCCGGATCAGCGGGTCGGGGGGTCCAGGGGAACCAGGGTGGCCGTCATCTTGTCGTAGAGCTCTTTGCTGAAGGAGGCGGAGAGGGCGGCGTTGAGGGGTTTTAACAGGCCGAAGAAGCTGCGGTGGTAGCTTTCAATGAGAGCCCGGACCCGCCGGTAGCCGTGGTGGGCCTCCGGCGTGCGGTATTGGGCCAGATAGGTGGAGTCGTTGGCGCCGTCGTAAAAAATGATCAGGTCCGGGGGGGCGGCGGCCTCAATCAGGGCCTTCTGCAGGTATTTGGTTTCCAGCAGGGAGTTGAAGGAGTCCTCCCCGTAGTTGACCAGTCGGTAGGTGGCGGCGGCCTCCGGGGAGTTGAGGCGGGCGGCCAGGAAACTGGGGATGGTGTAGGCGTCCCGGGGGGTGGCGCCCCGCATGGTGGAACCGCCGAAAAGCCAGATGGTCCGGCAGGGCCGGCCCGGGGGGCACTCCGGGAAGGGCACGGTGGGCCGCGGGCCCTGCACGCTCAGATAAAGGGTGTAAGGATCGTAGCGGACCCGGCTGCCCTCCCGCACGGAGCCGTACATCAGGTAGTTGCTGGCCGTGACGATGATGAAACTGGCGATCTCCACCAGGAGGACGCCGATGAGCGCCCATTTCAGGACCGCACCCAGTCCCCGGACCAGACGTTTCAGCATAATTCCTTCCTGATGTGGGTTTCACTGCCGGAATCAGCCCGAGCCGACCCGGGGCGTTCATTCCTTGAGAGGCCGGTAAACCAGTTCCGGCCAGTTCTCCCCCAGGACGCGGGAGAGGTCGTGTAACAGTTCCGTCACCCGGATCTCCCAGGTGTGCCGGGTGTGGATCAGGCGGGCCCCGGCGGTGGCCAGGGCTGCTCCTTCTTCCGGTTCCTCCCGCAGGTAGTAGTCCAGGCGGTCGGCGAAATCCCCGGGGGTGACGGCCACGAAATTTTCCCCGGCGCGGAAGCCCAGAGGCTCCAGGTCGGGGAGGGCCTCGGCCACGAGCAGCGTGCCGCAGGCCGGAATCTCGAAGAACTTGGCCAGCGGGTAGCCGTAGACCGAGGCGTCGGTGAAGGCGGCCCGGCAGCGGTTCAGGACCCGGGCAAAGGCCGGGCCGTCGTGGGCGCCCACCCGCAGGGGGGCGAAAAACTTCAGGCGGCGCTGATTTTCCAGATAGCTCCGCACCCGGTTGCGGAAGGGGTAGACGTTCGGGGTGTGGGCCCCCAGACAGGCGATGTCGTAGGGCCGCCGGCGGCCCCGGGGCCGGAAGATGGCCGGGGGCACGGCCCAGTAACAGGGGATCAGGGGAGTTTGGTCGGTTTCCAGGCCGGCCCGGACCATGTCGCCCGCCCGGGGGAAGGCGGTGACCAGGGCCTGCGGCGCCAGCCGCCGGAAAAAGGCCACCTTTTCCCGCTTGGCGGGGGAGTCTTCCACAAAGTCCTGGGGGTCGCCCACAAAGGCGGCCACCGGCGCCTCCAGGGCCTCCCAACCTCTGAGGCGGGGGGTGAAGTGGCGCTGGTAATTGACCCAGACCCAGTCGGGCCGCCCGCCGGGGAACAGGGCGGCGCAGATCTTGCCTATATTGTAGTCGAAGGCGGCGGCCGGAAAGGCCTCGCTCAGCCACAAGGAGCTGCCGCGGCGGGCCAACTCCCGGTCGCGGTAGTAGTTCTGGTTGCGCTTCTCGCCGGTGACCAACAGCAGACGGGGGCGGCCCTCCCGGAGCGCCACAAAGCGGGCGGGGCTGGGGGTGAGCAGTCTCTGCCACCATTGGCGAATCCACATATTATCTATCCGCTCCCTGCTCTCCACGCCCCCCTAATCCCATATATGGGATTGGGGGTGGGGGTGCGGGGGAGGGGGTAAGGGCCATAGGCCCTTAGCCCCCTCCCCCGCATCATAAAACTCCCGCTCCGGCCCGCTCGGCCTCACAGGTCCACCCCGGGGTCGAACGCCAGGGGGGCGCCGGTGTCGCCGGCCGCCCACACCCCCCGGTAAAAGGCGATGAGCCGCCGGCTGTAGTCTTCCCAGGTGAAGGCCGCCACCCGCTCCCGGGCCGCGGCAGCCATGGCGGCGCGTTCCTCGGGCCGGGAATAGAGGCGCTCCAGGGCGGCCGCCAGGGCTTCGGTCTGCCGGGGGGGGATCAGCAGCCCCTCCACCCCATCCCGGACCGGGCTGCCGGCCTGAGGGGTGGTGATCAGGGGCAGACCCGCGGCCAGGGCCTCATAGGTGACCTTGGCGGCGCCTTCGTCCAGGGAGGGGAAGCAGAAGACCGTGCTGGCGGTGAACAAGGTGGCGGGGTCGGCGACGAAGCCCGGGATTTTTACGTTGTGCAGGTCGCCGGAGGCCGCCAGCAGGGGTTTGATCTCCTCGTGCACCGAGCCCGCCAGCACCAGCTCGGCGTGGGGCAGATTGAGCCGCCGCCAGGCCTCCAGGAGATAGGGAACCCCCTTGCGGAAACAGAGCTGCCCCACGAACAGGACCCGGAAGACCTCGTCGGCGGGCGGCTGCGGCTGGAACCGGGCCGCGTCCACCCCCCGGGGCAGCAGCACCAGCTTGCCCGGGGGGTAGCCCCGCTCCCGAAAGCTCTCGTAGGCGAACCGGGAGGGCAGCAGGATATAGTCGGCCGCGGCGCATTCCGCCAGGGCCCGGGTGCGTTCCCGGTTCCAGTGGTCCCAGCGCCGCAGCCAGGAAGGGGCCGGGGGCGGAAAAGTCAGGCCCCGGCTGGCGTATTCCTCCGAAAGAATGGCCAGACTTTGGAAGGGGTGGCAGTAGTTGCGCTCCAGGACGGCGGGAATGCCCCGATCTTTGGCCGCCGTCAGGGTGAGCAGGCATTCGTGGGTCCAGCCGTGCACCAGGGAAGCCCCGCGGCGGCGCAGCTCAGCGGCCGCCACCCGGTCCAGGGCGTTCCGCCGCAGGGAGTAATAGTAGCGGGCCGGCAGCCAGGAGAGCAGTTTGGCGGGCTGGAAGCCCACGGTCCTGACCAGCTCCCGGGGAATCTCCGGCATCCGGTTGCGGTAGACCACGGCCCGCCCCAACAGACCCGCGGCGTGGATGGCGCCGACCGCCCGGCCGGCCACCTCCGCCAGACCCACCCCTCCCAGGCTGGTGGCGGCGGCGTAGAGGATGTGGGGCGTGGATGCTGTCATGGCGTGTAAGCCCGGCGGGGCGGGTCCGGACGCCCGTTCCCCGGCGGCGTTTTCCCTCCCCTCACCATCCCGGATCGAGATGGCGGCGTACCAGATTGTCATACAGGGCCTGAATCCCCCGGCCGTAGGTCTCCACGGTGAAATGGGCCGCCACCCGCTCCCGGGCCGCCGCCCCCAGGCCCCGGGCCAGTTCGGGGTTGTCCAAAACCTGTTGGAGACCCTGCCGCAGGGCCCCGGCATTCCCCCGGGGCACCACGATCCCGCTGACCCCGGGAACCACCGCCTCCAGATTGCCCGGGACGTCGCTGACCACCACGGGCAGCCCCACCGCCATGGCCTCGATGAGGGCGTTGGCGAAACCCTCCTGGAGGCTGGGCAGCACAAAGACGTCCATGGCCGCCAACAGCTCCGGGACGTCCCGGCGCAACCCCAGGAAGCTGACCCGGTCGGCCACGCCCAGACTGCCGGCCAGGGCCTTGACCTCCCCCTCATGGGGGCCGCTGCCCACCAGGAGCAGCCGCACCGGCGGGTCATCGGGAAGCCCGGCCAGGGCGGCAAACAGATCGGCGAAGCCCTTGTTGCGGTCCAGGCGGGAGACCAGCCCCAACACCCGGGTCTCCGGGGAAATGCCCAGGGCGGCCCGGCTGGCCGAGCGGTGGGCCGCGGCCTGGAAAAACTCCGGGCGCACCCCGTTGTAAATGACCTCCACCTTGCCGGGATCCAGGTGATACCAGGCGACGGCCTGGCGGGCGACCTCCCGGGAAACCGCGATGTGGGCGGCGGTCACCCGGTCCAGCCAGGAGTTCATCAGTACCCGGGCCCGGCGGCGGTGGTGCGCCAGGGAGTGTTCATGATTGATCAGAATGGGCGCCCGGGCCAGCCACCCGGCCACCCGGCCGTAAAGGCTGGGATGGTAGGCGGAGCCGTGCACGATGTCGATGCCCCGGCGGCGCAGCAGTCGGTACAGGGCGGCCAGCAGGGGCCAGCGGTCGGGCGTGCCCTTGAGCCCCAAAACCACGACCTCGAAGCCCTCCCGGGCGATCTCCCGGCCGATGGCGCCGTCGTTCTCCAGGGCGCAGACGATGACCTCGTAGCGCTCCCGGTCCACCTGGCGGCAGAGGTTCAGCACCCCCTGCTGGACGCCCCCCAGGTGCAGGCCGATGACCACCCGCAGAACCTTAACCCGCCGGGACATGCGCCTCCTCCCGTCCCGCCGGCGGTTTGCGGGCCAGGCACAGCCAGCCGATGAGGGCGTGGGTGATGACCAGCCCGAAGAGCAGGAAGGCGAAGGCCAGGGCCGCTTCCCGCCCCAGGCCCAGTTGGGCGAACAGAAAGATGCAGCTCAGTTCCCTTGTGCCGATGCCCGCGCTGGTGATGGGCAGCAGGGTGAACACGGTGGACAGCCCCAGGACGGCCGCGGCCTGCATCAGGGTGAGGGGCGTCTGCAGGGAGCGGGCGATGGCGTAGGCCCCGACCGCATTGGCGCTCCAGGCCAGCAGGGTCAGCAGGGCGGGGACGGTCAGGGCCGGGGTCAGGTAGCGCCGGGCCGCCTCCCCCGCGTCCGTCAGGCCCTGCCGGGCCCGTTCCCGCCAGGACTCCGGCAACAGGCGCGCCAGCAGGGCGGCCAGACGGCGCTGGTCCCGGGTGAGCCACAGGCTGAGGCCGGCCGCCGCCAGGAGGCCGCCGATGATCAACAGGACAACGGTATGGCGCAGGGCCGGGGGCAGCGGCAGGAAGCCCACCGCCAGCAGACTCAGTCCGGCCAGGGCGGCCAGGTCCAGGACCCGGTCGGCGACGATGCTCAGGGTCACGGGCAACAGGATGCCCTGCCGCCGGGGGAAATACAACAGGCGCGCCAGGTCGCCCAGGCGGCCGGGGGTGACGGCCCCGGCCAACGAGCCGGCGTTGTAGATCAGAAAGACCTCCCGGAAGGGGAGCGCCAGGCCCTGGAGGCGCAGCAGCGCCTGCCACCGCCGGCTCACCAGTATGATGTAGGCCAGGGTGGCGGCCTGGGCCCCCAGGTACCAGGGCCAGCGGGCCTGGCCCAGGGCCGCCCCCAGGCGGGCCAGATCGACATGGGCCAGCACCGCCGCCACCAGTCCCAGGCCCACCCCCAGGGGGGCGAACCGCTTCAGCCGGGAGGCCAGGGACCGCCGGGGCGCGGCGACGCCCGTCAGGGCCGGGTCCGGGGGCATGCCTTACCCCGCTCCCCAGGAGAATAATGCCCGGAAAAAGGCCAGGCCGTCCAGCAGAAAGGCCTTGGGGTGATAGAGGCGGAAATTGCGCCACAGGATGGCGGGGCGCAGGTAGAAGCGCAGCAGGCCCAGTTTCTGGAGCCAGATGAGGCGGTTGACGCTCAGATCGTTCACCGCCACCGAGGCGTTGCCGAAGCGGCGCAGTTCCTTCAAGTCGTCGGCCACCAAGCGGCTGCCGCCCTCGCCCCTCAGGATCATCTCCCGCACCTGGGTGCCGGGGTAGGGCTGCAAAATGTTGATCACCACCTGGTCCAGGCCGTACAGCTGGTTGACGAAGCGGAAGGAGTCGGCCACGGTGCGCCGGGTCTCGAAGGGCAGGCCGATGATCAGCGAGCCCCGGGCCACGATGCCCGCCTCCCGGGTAATGCGGAAGGCCTCGATGATCTGCTCGTGGGTCTCCCCCTTGCAGGTCAGTTTCAGGATGTCCGGATTGCCGGACTCGATGCCGTAGGAGATGCGCACGAAGCCGGCGGCCTTCATGGCGGTGAGCATTTCCCGGTCCACCCGGTCGGCCCGGGAGAGGCCCTCCCAGGTGAAGCGCAGGTTGCGGCGGTGGATTTCGTCGCACAGGGCGAAGACCCGCTCCCGGTTCATGGTCAGGACGTCGTCGTTGAAGGAGATGTGGGGGATTTTCAAATCCCGCACGATGTATTCGATCTCATCGGCGACGTTGGCGGCCGAGCGGTAGCGGATCTTGCGGCCGCCGGGGAGCCGGTCCACGGCGCAGTAGGTGCATTGGAAGGGGCAGCCCCGGGAGCTCATGAAGGCGGTGGTGGTCTGATAGCCGGTCTTGGGCACGTTGCGGAAATAGAGCTCGTTGGCCAGCCGGGTGCGGTCGGGAAAGGCCAGGGCGTCCAGGTTCTTGATCAGCGGGCGCAGGGGGTTGGCCATCACTTCGCCGTCGCCCCGGAAGATGAGGTTCTGGATGCGGGGATAGGCGGCCGACGCCGACAGGTTTTCCAGGAGCTCCACCAGGGTCTCCTCACCCTCGCTGACCACCCCGAAGTCGAAGCAGGGGTGCTCCCGCAGGACCTCTGCCTGAAAGATGGTGACATGGGTGCCCCCCAGGACGATGGGCGTGTCCAGGTGCTCCTTGATCGCCGCGGCCACCGCCACGGCGTTGTGGAACTCCGGGGAGGTGGCGGTGACGCCGATGAGGTCGGGCCGTTCCCGGCGGACGATCTCCAGGATTTTGGCGATGTTGAGGCCCTGGGCCTCGCAGTCCAGGATCACGGCCTGATGGCCCGCCTTTTTCAGGGCCGCGGCCAGATAGCACAGCCCCAGGGGCGGGTTGAGGAAGCCGTACTTCAGGATGGACTTGAAGGAGCCGTAGACGTTGCCGAATGGCGGCGAGATGAGCAGGCATTTCATCGGCGTGCCCCCGGAGTGGTGTGGCCAAGCTTTCTGCATCCCCCTTGGCGTCCAGGAGGCGTCAGGGCGGTGGCCGGGAATGTCAGGTTTGCGGGCGTTCTGACAGACAGCGGTTGATCCTCCTCAATGGGCCAGCAGATTGCCGGAGATTTTCCGGGCCAGCCCCCAGCCGCTGGCCAGGAAGCTGAAGAACTCCTCCCGGGTGCGCAGGGTGCGCAACATGCGGTAGAGCTGCCGGGGCCGCAGGTAAAAGCGCAGGTGCCAGCGTTCCGTCAGTTTGGCCAGACGGTCGGCGGACAGGCCGGGCACCAGGCTGATGTAGTTCTGGTTATGGATCATGTTGGCGAAGCTCTCCCAGTCCCCGGGGCGGCGGGGCCGCAGGTCTGCGGGGAGATACTGCCACATCTCGGTGCCGGGGTAGGGGACCAGGCAGAAGAAGATGGCGATGGTGGGGGACAGCTCCTGGGCGAAGCGCAGCGTGGCCTCCATGGTGTTGTAGGTGTCGAAGGGGAAGCCCAGGATGAAGGTGCACTGGCTGCGCAGCCCGGCCCGGTAGCAGGCGTCGATGGCGGCCCGGGCCTGGGCCAGCGAAATCTTCTTGCGGATCTTCTTCAGAATGTCCTCGTCGCCGGACTCGATACCGAAGCTCACCAGACGGCAGCCGGCCCGGCGCAGCAGCCGCGCCAGCTCCGGGGTCAGGGGCTCCACCCGGGACAGGCAGTACCAGGTCAGGTCGTAGTTGCGGCGGATGAGCAGTTCGCAGATCTCACGGACCCGCTCGGGCCACAGGGTGAAGGTGTCGTCCTCGAAGGCGATGTGCTTCACCCCGAAGCGCTGCACCAGCTCGTCGATTTCGGCGATGACCCCGGCGGCCCCCCGGGGGCGGTAGCCCTTGCCCATGGTGAGGTGCGAGGAGCAGAAGGCGCACTGAAAGGGGCAGCCCCGGCTGCTGATCATGGTGGCGCTGGGGCGGCCCACGTCGATGTAGCGGTGGGCCCCGTAGCTGCCCGTATCCACCAGGTCCCGGGCCGGGAAGGGGAGAGCGTCGATGTCCTTGATCAAAGTTCGGCGGGGGTTGACCCGCGCAGAGCCGTCGACGTCCCGCAGAATCAGCCCGGCAATGGCGGTGAAGTCCCGTTCCCCGCGCTCCAAAGCCTGCACCAACTCCCCCAGGGTCTCCTCGCCCTCGCCGTTGACCACGAAATCCACTTCCGGGGTGTCGGGCAGGAAATCGCCCTGCACTGCGGTGGCGTGGTGCCCGCCCACCACGGTGAGGGCCCCGGTGCGTTCCTTCACGGTGCGGCAGATCTTCAAGGCGTTGGGAAAGGCCGGGGTCATGGAGCTGACCCCCACCACCCCCGGAGCGAACTCGGCCAGGGCGGCCTCCAGCTCCTCCGGGGCGGGGCCGGGCAGCAGCCGCACCTCCACCTGGCGCTCCCGCAGGTAGGCGGCCAGATATCCCAGTCCCAGGGGGAAGTGCGGCCGGGTCATGGTCTTGAGCGCCCCGTAATAATAGGGGGCTTCCACCAGCAGCACTCTCACGCCGCCACCTCCCGGGACCCACCCTCGCCGATGAAGGTCCGCCACCACAAGGCCAGGACGGTGAGCCCCCAAAGCTGGTGGCTCCAGTCCGCCCGCCCCTGCACGTGGTGGGCGAACACCCGCTCCAGCACGGCCATGTCGAGCCAGCCGGTGTGCCGCAGGGTGGCCAGGGTGTCGGCGAAATAGTCCCGCCGGGGGCCTTTCATCCACAGCCCCACCGGCACGTTGAAGCCCTTTTTGCCCTGCCACCGCAGAGCCGCGGGCACGCGGCCCGCCAGCAGCCGCCGCAGCAGGTATTTCTTCAGCCACAGCCATTTCAGCTTATATCCCGGGGGCAGCCCGGCGATCCACTGCACCAGCTCGTGGTCCAGGAAGGGGGTGCGGGCCTCCAGACCATGGGCCATGGTCATGCGGTCCACCTTCACCAGCATGTCGTTAGGGAGGTAAAAGCGGGTGTCGGCGTAGAGCAGCCGGTCCAGGGGATGAGCGTCAGGGTTTTTCTGCAGCCAACGGGCGTAGAGGGGGTAGGCCAGGCCCAGGGTGACGCCGGGGACCAGCTCCCGGGCGGCCTCCGGCGTCCAGATCTGCCGCCAGGAGTAATGGGCCCAGTCCAGGTCCCGGCCCAGGGCCGCCGTCAGCCGCTTGAGCTTGAAATCCAGGCTGACCTTGCGATCGGAGACCGGCAGGGCCGCGGCCAGCCGTTGCAGGCCCCGGCGGGCGGTCTCCGGCAGCCGGTTCAGCACCCGCATCAGGTAGTGGGCCTGGTAGGTCTCGTAGCCCGCCAGGATTTCGTCCGCCCCGTCGCCGGTGAGGACCACTTTCACCCGCTGGGCCGCGAACCGGGCCAGATAATAGACCGGCAGCATGGAGGAATCCGCGGTGGGCTCTTCCGCGTGCCGCACCAGGGCGGGCAGGATCTCCTCCACCTGGGGGGCCGCCTCCAGTTCATGGTGCTCGGTGCCGAAGCGCTCCGCCACCAGCCGGGCCTTGGAACGCTCGTCGTAGCTCTTTTCGGCAAACCCGATGGAAAAGGTCTGGAGCCGGCCGGGGTACTGCTCCGCGGCCAGGGCCACCACGCTGGCGGAGTCCAGCCCGCCGCTCAGGAAGGCCCCCACCGGCACGTCGGCGACCAGGCGCAGGCGCACCGCCTCCCGCAGCCGGTGGACAAAGGCCGCCGTCACCCCGGAGGCGTGGGGCCGCTCCCCCGCCGCGGGGTAGTGCAGGTCCCAGTAATCCTTGACTTCCAGGCGGCCGTCCTGCCAGAGCAGGTACTGGCCCGGCTCCAGCTGCCGGATGCCCCGGAATAAGGTATGGGGGGCGGGGGTGTAGTTCAGCGACAGGAAGAAGCCCAGGGCCTCGAAGTCCACCTCCCGGGGGATCTCCGGGTGCGCCAGGATGGCCTTGATCTCCGAGCCGAAAAACAGGTCGGCGCCCCGCGCCGCGTAGAACAGGGGCTTTTTGCCCAGCCGGTCCCGGGCCGCGAACAGCCGCCGGCGCTCCGCGTCCCACAAGGCGAAAGCGAACATGCCCCGCAGCCGCGTCAAACACTCCAGCCCATACTCCTCGTAGGCGTGAATGATGACCTCGGTGTCGCTGCGGGTGGCAAAGACGTGGCCCCGGGCCTCCAGCTGACGCCGCAGTTCCCCGAAATTGTAGATTTCGCCGTTGAAGACCACCCGGACGGCCCCGGTTTCGCTGGCCAGGGGCTGATCGGCCCGGGCCGCCAGGTCGATGATGCTCAGGCGCCGGTGCCCCAACCCCACGCCCCCCGCCACCCACACCCCGGCGCTGTCCGGGCCGCGGTGGGCCAAAACCTCCCGCATGGCCAGGATTTCCTCGGATGACACCGGCGCCTGGGCGCGCACCAGTCCGCAGAGGCCGCACATGACTAACTGACCGGCGTCGGTGGGCGTTGAGGGTTATTCATATTTTTCCTTGCGCAAGGCCGAGATCTGGTCGGCTAAGAGCCCGAAGAAAAAGACCAGCACGCCGGAGAGGATGACCAGCACCGAGCCTGTGGTCAGGCCCTTCTTCAGGAAAAAGTAGGGGTAGATGCCCAGCAGCGTGCCCGCGATCACCAGCAGGATGCTGGCCGGAATGAAGATGCGCAGGGGGTCGAACAGCGCCACGATGCGCAGAATGAGCAGCAGGGTCTCGTACCCCGTCATCAGGCTGACCGTGCTTTTCCCCTCCCGCTTGTTCACCTCGATGGGAGTGTAGGCGATGAAGTAGCCCCGGTTGAGCAGCACCAGGGTGCAGGTGGTGGAAAAGGAAAAACGCTCCGAGCACAGGTGCAGGTAGCGGCTGATGACCTCCCGGCGCACCACCCGCAGGCCGGAGTTCAGGTCGGGGATCTTGGTGCGGGTCAGATAGTTGGCCAGCCACCCCAGCAGCCACTTGCCCGGCATGCGCCACAGGTTGCTGTGCAGCAGCCGGGAGCGGGCCCCCACCACCATGTCCAGGCCCTCTTGGTCGATTTGCTGGCAGAGGCGCAGCAGATCCTCGGGGCGGTGCTGGCCGTCGCCGTCGAAGGTGGCCACGTACTCCCCCTGGGCGTTGCGGATGCCGGTTTTCAACGCCGCCCCGTAGCCCCGGTTCTGGGAATGGCGCAGCAGCCGGATGCCCGGGAGGTCCTGGAGCGCCTGGGGGGTGTCGTCGCCGGAGCCGTCGTCCACCACGATGATCTCGTAGCGGCCCGCCAGATGCTCCTCCAGGAAGGCCATGAGCCCCCCCACGGTGGCGGCGATCACCGCCCCCTCGTTGTAGCACGGGATGATGACGGAATAGGTAATGGTCATGGGCTTGGGCGATCCGGCCGTTACCGGGCTGCGGCGGCGGCGTCGGCCGGCGGCGGGGAGGCGGTCCCGGGGGGCCGCAGTTTTTCCCTCTCCAGGGTATTTAATATACCATTCCCGAGATATTGTGCAATCACGGCGGAGCTTTTATCGGTGAGGTGGATGCTGTCGCTGAAGTTATAGATATTGTCGCTCGCCGCCAACACCTTGCCCAGGTTGACGTAAGCAAAGCCCTGACGCCGGGCCGCGGCCTCCAGTTCTGCGTCGAGCCGTTGGAAAATCGCATGGAAAGGGTCCTGCGGAGTGATCACGTGGGGCTGTTCCCCTTCCCAGCGGGCCCCGAGCCACAGGCCGCACATGGGTTGCAGGGCGGCCACGTAGGCGATTCCCCGCCCCCGGCAGATCTCCGCCATCAGGCGGTGGTTATGGACGAAGGTCTCCACAATGGCGTCGGCGGTCGCCACCTCCGGGAACAGCGTGCAGGCGTCGATCAACACCTCCGGGGGTTTCCCCGGGCCCTCCCCCCGGGGCCGGTCGGTGAGGCGGTCGGCCAGGGCCAGTACGTACGAATAGGGGGCCAGGCCGCGCACCAGGCCCTTGAGGTGAAAACCGGGAGAGTTGGCCGCAATCAGGCGGTCCTGCTGCACCCGCAGGTAGTAGGCTTCCGCCAGGGGCTGGAAATTCCAGGGGCCGTCCCGGAAGCTGAGCTGGTGGATGATGTCGTTGCCCCCGTCGATGGCGATCACCGCCGCCGGGTTCAGCCTCAACCCGATGCGGTTCAGGGTGATGACCTCCTGTTCGGTGGTGTAGCCCCCCATGGCCAGGTTGACGCAGGTGACGGCGCCGCCCCGGGCGTTCAGGTAGTCCTCCAGTTGGGCGGCGATGGTGGCGCGGTCGCTGGTGACGTTGAAGCCGAAGGCCGCCGACCCCCCCAGGATCAGGATCTTCGCCCGGGGGTCGCGCTGGTAGTCGGCCAACTCCCGGGCCCGGTAGCCCAGGCTGTTGGTGTTCACCACCGGCGAGCGGTAGCGCCGCTGGAAATGAAACATGGTATAGGGAAACAGGGTGTAGGCGTTGACGTTGAGGTAGTGCTGGTAGGCCGCCGGCCCGATGAGGCGGCGGGGCAGCTTCAGCCGGGCGTCGTGCAGATAGGGCCCGAACGCCTCTTGGGCATAATCCCGGCCGTCGGCGGAAAAGTCGTTGGCGGTGTAATCGGTGCGCACGGCCACGGTGTAGCCCTTGTCCACCACCGGGTCGCCGGTGCGCATGCGGGGCAGGGCATACTTCAACACCAGCCAGGCCCCCGCCTCCAACAGCACCAGGGGCAGGATCACGGCGATCACGGCAAAGACGATTTTCCGGGGGGTTGACCGGGGCACCCTCATAACCTCAAGCCGTCCGCTCTGTAACGCCCAGCTCCCGGGAAACTCGGGTCACCAACGCCTTGATGCCCTCCGGGGAAAAGCCGGCCTCCAACATCGCCGCCAGGGGGTCCAGGCGCGGCTCCAGGCTCTGGGCCTGGAGCAGATTTTTCAGGCCCGCCGGGGCCTGGTAGCTCTGCAGCTGCGCCCGGCCCCACAGCCAGAAATGCTCCGGGTTGTCCGGCTGGCGCAGGGCCGCATGGCGGAAGAACTCGGCCGCGGCCGCCGGCTGGCCGCCCTTCAGGAGCAGTTCGCCGTACCGGCGGATCGCCGGGAGAAAGTCCGGCTCCCGGCGGATGGCCTGTTCGTAGTAATCCGCGGCGTACTGGCAGCACAGCGCGCTCTCCGCCGGCAGCGCCCCGACGTTGAACCAGCGGCCGGCGGCTTCGTAGATGGCCCCCCACAGGGTGAAAAAGGCGGCCCCTTGCTCATGTCGCCGGATGAGGGCGCCCAACTCCCTGCCCTCCGCCGCGGCCGCGCTCCCGGCGAGCTCCAGCCCCGCCAGATAAGCCGCGGCCGCCGCCTCCGGCTCACCCAGGGCCTCCCGCAGGTGCCCCTGGACCACCCGCAGGTGGAAGTCGGCGGGAACCAGGGCCGCGGCCTGCTCCCAGGCGGCCAGGGCCCCCCGCAGGTCCCGGTGGAGCAGGGCGACCTGCGCCTTCAGGACCCAGGCCGGGGCGAACCCGGCGTCTGCCTGCAGTCGTTCTTCGATAATGTGCTGCATCCGGGCCAGCCCGAATTTCACCGGGTACAGGCCCCGGCGCACCACGTCGTACAGGGTCTGGGCCAAAGGCCAGGGGTCGGCGGGGAGGGCCAGCCATCGCTCCTCCCCCAGATATCCGAAAAATTCCCGGGCCCGGGCCTCCAGGCTGTGGCTGGCCTGCACCCGGGCGTGGCCCCGCCGGGCCACCTCCCCCCGCTCGGCCTCGTGAGCGAGGTAATACGCCGCCTTGTCCGCCAGATCCGCTGGGGTGTAGGTCGCCAGGTCCAGCCCGGGAGTGAACAGGCCCTCCAGGTTGACGCCGATGTCCTCGGTGAGCACCATCGCCCCGGCGGCCGCCGCCTCGAACAGCCGCAGGTTGGCCTCCCCATGGATGGCTTCATTGATCACCAGGCGGGCCTGGCTGTAAAACCGGCCCATCTCCGCAAAAGACAATTCGTTGTCCGGCCTCTCGCCCCGCTGGGCGACCTCGTGGCGCTCCTTCAGCACCTCCAGGATGAGGTGGCGCTTGGGGCGGAATCGGGGGTCGGCCCGGCCCACGAAGGCGATTTCCAGGGTGCGGGGCAGGCCGTGATCGTAAATCACCCCGGTGTCCACCGCCCAGGGGAGCCAGAAGGCCGGGCGGCCGGGGCCGCTCAGCGCCGCCGCGGTGCTCTTCTGGGTGGTGAACGTCATCTCGAAGCCCGCCGCGTACTGACGGTGCCAGTAGAGATTGAGGTGGGGGTCCAACGCGTAGAAGGCCCGGGGGATGCCGGCGTTTTCCAGGTTCAGGGGCAGCCGGCGGGGTCCCAGGGACTCCGTCACCACGATAATGTCCGGGCGGTCCGGGCCGGCCAGGGCGCTCAACGCCTCCCGCACGTCCACTTCGATGGCCCCGGGGGCCAAAAAGTCCTCCCCCCGGAACACCCGGTGTCCCAGGCGCTCGAAGGCGGGACGCAGGTAACAGGACCCGAAGAGCAGCAGATTCATGACCGGGGCGTGGCCGCCGGTGATTTTATTGGGGGACGCACCGGGAAAGTATACCAGTTTTCCGAGCGTTCTTCATTATGGTTCCTTCTCCCCGGCACCGGAGAAGGTCGGGATGGGGGGAATAAACAAATATCGGCGCCCGCGATATGTGGGCGGCAGGGGGAGGTCGTTCGCCGGGGGAAGGGCGCCCCGGCGTTTCGTCATCCCGGGCCAGGCCTTACGTCTGGGCCCCCGGCACCTTCAGGGCGGTCTTCTCGCCGAACCAGAAGCCGATGATGGGGCCGTACACGCCCAGAAACACGGTCAGCGCCTCCTTGAGGTGATTGAAATCGACGTTGTCCGGAGGCTTGACATAGGTGTAGATGAGAAAACAAAAGACCGCGGTGAGGGAGGCGGTGATCAGCGGCCGGATAAAGGCGCTGAGGCCCACGGCGCTCCGGGGCGCCGGCGGCGGGATGCGCAGCTCTTTTTCCACCAGGTCCTTGATCTTGACAGCGACCTCCGGGTTCGTCAAAAAAAGTTCCTCCAGGGCCTCCTTGACCTCGTCGATCTCCGGCCCGCCCCTGCCGCTGTCCTTCAGGGACTTGATGGCCTGGTTGACGACGTCGCGGGTGAAGGGCCATAACACTTTCTGATATTGCATGTCAACCCCCTGGGCCGGCCCGGGAGGTGCGCCGGCGGCCTGATAGTAAAGTTTCCGGCAGACTGCCGCAATGTTTGAAATAAATTAATCTCTGAAAGAAGAAAGTCAAGGAAATGCTTAACTTCATTCCCGTGCCCCCATCACCTCCCCCTGGAGGCCGAAATTATGTTAACACCCCATCATGGCGCCAAAATCACCCCTTCCCCTGGCTCCCCCGCTTCCTGCTGGCGTCGGGGCTGCCGGCTGGCGTATAATGGTCTGCAGGAAAGGCGGGTGCTGGTATGCGAACGGGGTGGCGCTGGGCGTGTGGTATCGTCCTGGTGGTTTTGGTCGTTTGGGCTGGCGGGGGGTGTTCCTCCGGGGCCGGTGACGACCTGGAGGGGCGTCTGGACCGGATGTTGGCGGACTCCTGGCGGGGTTACCGGGCGCGCTTCATCAGTCCCGAGGGTCGGGTCGTCCGGCCCGAAAACGACCGCGACAGCATTTCCGAAGGCCAGGCCTATGCGTTGTTGCGGGCCGTCTGGAGCCGGGATCAGGCCACCTTCGACCTGGTCTATACCTGGACCGAGGCGAACCTGTCCCGGCGGCGCACCCATGGCGACGAGCTGTTGTCGTGGCGCTGGGGTCAGACGGCCCCGGGGCGCTGGGGGGTGCTTGACGCCAACAGCGCCAGCGACGCCGACCTGGACTATGCCCTGGCCCTGATCCTGGCGGAGCGGCGCTGGGGGAGGCCCACCGGGGGGCAGCCGCCTTACCGTGACAAGGCCCTGGCGGTCATGCGGTCGATTTTGGCCAAGGAAACGGTCTCCGATCCCCGGGGGGGGCTGTGGCTGACCCCCGGAAGCTGGATCGGGCCCGGTCTGCCGCTTTTGCTCAACCCGTCCTACTTCTCCCCGGCCCACTACCGCGTCTTTCACGGCGTCAGCGGGGACGGCCGCTGGCTGCGTCTTCTGGAGACGGCCTACGCAGCCGCCGAGGTCCTGACCCGGCGCTTGGGCGACCTCGCCGGGGTGGGGTTGGTGCCCGACTGGTGCCAGTTGGCCGCTCCGGGAACCTTCCAGCCCGCCCCCGGCCACAGCACGGCCTACGGCTGGGAGGCGGTGCGGCTGCCCTGGCGGCTGGCCCTGGACGGGCTGTGGTTCGGGCAGGAGCGCAGCCGCCGGGGTCTCCGGGAGACCCTGGTTCCCTTCTTCCGGCAGCGCTGGGTGGCCGGCCGGGGGCTGGTGGCGGTCTACAGCTACCAGGGGCTGCCGGTGGTCGACTACGAAAGCCCGGTGATCTATGCCGGGGTGGCGGCCGCCGCCCTGGCCGCGGAGGACGGGGAGTTGGCCCGCCGGGCGGCGGCCCGGATCGCCGGCTTCTACCGGGAGGAGGCCCCGGGCGGCTACTTCCACCGCCCGGACGATTACTACGGTAACAACTGGGCCTGGTTCGGTCTGGCCACCTTCCGGGGCTGGGTCCGGCCCTGAGGGACGCGCCCCGGGCTCTCGTCAGGGCGTTACCCGGGCGTCCAGACGTCGGGCCAGCTCCATGCGGTCCGGGGCCGCCCCGAACACCGCCTGCCACACCGCCGGGCTCTCCATGCACAGGTAGATGGCCGCCTGCGGGAAGACCGGCGCCAGCCACTGCCGCAGCCGGGAGTACATCTCGATCCGGAGGCCCTTGAAGTAGCGCAGCTTGCCGTCCAGGCCGGTGACCAGCTCCTCCTCCGCCAGCCGGCTGGCGGGGGTGCGTCGCCGTAGGATTTCTTTCATGGCCGGGGGGAAGCGCAGGCACCCCAGGCTGATCCAGGTGACCGCGGCGGCCGGGGCCGCCGCCGCCAGGGCCGCCACCAGCCGCCGGTAGTCGTCTTCCCAGCCGGGAACATAAATGAGGGGGTCGAAGTGGAAGGCCAGCCGGAAGCCGGCCGCGGCGCATTGCCGGGCCGCCTCCAGGCGGGCGGCCAGGGGGGAGCTGCCGTGCTCTTCCTGCCGGATCAGGCGGGGGGGGTTAAGGCTCCAGGCGAACACCACCTGGGGGTTGGGACCCAGGGGCAGCAGATGCTCCACCCCGTGATGTTTGGATTTGATCTCCAGGAGCGCCCGGGACTGCCCGGCGAACCGGGGGATCAGGGCCTCGTGCAGGCCCAGCAGTTCATCCAGGGCCAGGCTGTCGCCGAACTCCCCGGTGCCCAGGCGGTGGATCTCCCCGGGCCGGGCCTGGAGGTGTTGGTCAAGCTCCCGGAGCAGATCCTCCAGATTGGTGAACACCGTCACCGCCGGCAGATTGAGGTAGCCCTGCAGGACGCAGTAGCTGCAGTCCATAGGGCAGTTGGTCATGACCTGGAGGACCTGGTAGCCGCAGCACACGTACTCCCGGGTGCCGGGGCAGGGCCGCCGGAAGGGGCCTTTTTGCCGCGCCAGCAGCAGGGTGCGCTTCCCCCGAAAGCGGTCCGGGGGGTGGTGCGGGCCCCCCCGCAGCGCCTCCCGGGAGGGGATGATCTCCACCGGCACGCCGGGCAGCCTCTGCCGCACCCGCCGGGTGAGATCGTCATCCCGGGCCGCGTCTTCGATCAGGAGGCGGTGAAAGCGGGGCACAGACTGACACCGGGGCGTTTTACTTGCCGGGAGCCTTTCCCGTCCCCCCGCCATGTTCCTGATACTCATGGCTCTGGACGGTCTGGCCGTCCGGTTTGAAGCGCACGATCAGCGAGCTTTTCAGCACCCGCTGCTTTTTCTCCCTGCCCGCCACCTTGATGTTCTTGTCGTCATCCAGGTAAAAGGGATGGGTGGATTGACTGCTGACCTCCCGGTCCAGGGGCTGCCGCATGGACGGGGGGGTGGCGTCCTGATAGCTGCGGTAAGAAAAGACCACCATATTGTCCACCCGCTGCACTTCCTGGGGTTCGCCGAACAATAGCATGATCTCGTTCTTCGTGGTCACGCCGTCCTTGATGCGGGAGACGTAGCGGGGGTTGATGTTGGTGCCGCTGGCGTCCCGCCAGGCCGTCACCAGCATGATCAAACCGATGAGCAACAGGAACATGGTCCAACGCCGACATCGCGTCGTCATTTCAGTCTCCTTCAGGGGTGGGTGCAGGTGCAGGCGTCGTCAGCTGAGCAGCACTGCAATAACGCCGCACAGAAAGACGCCGTCGAAGGTTCCGGCCCCGCCGATGGAGGCCACCGGCGCCCCCATATTCCTGATCTCCCGGAGGCGCAGCAGGTCGGCTCCGATGAGGGTCCCCAGGGTGCCGGCGATATAGGCCACCGGCGCCCTAACCTCCGCCGGAGCCAGGATATACGCCACCAAGGCGGTGATCAGGGGGGGCAAAAAGGCGGGCACCGCCACCCCCACGCCGGGGATGGGGCGGGACAGGCGGTTCACCGCCAGGGCCACGATTGCCGTCGCCAGCCCCGGGACGAGTCCGCTGCCCATCCGGAAGAGCAAATACAGAGAAATGATCAGGGGGATCAGGGCGCCCCCCACGTTGATGGCCAGGACCGTCTGCCGGGCCTTGTACACCGGGGCCACCCGCAGGGGCAGGCCGTAGAACCTCACCTGGCGGTTCGAGACCAGATGGTCGCTCTGCAGGTTGGCAATGGGGATGTTGACAAAACTCCCCAGGAGGGTGGCAAAGAGCAGCCCGAAGAGATGCTGGGGCGGCAGGCCCAGCTTGGCGAAGGCGATGCCGATCAGCCCCACCTGCAAAAAGGCGAAGAGAAAGAGAAGGATAAAAAAGAAGGCCAGCATGAACAGCATTATCAGGGGGGAGAAAAACATGGAGGCGCTCCCGGGTGGTCGGCGTTAATTCTCTATGCGATGGGCCCGCAGTTTGAAAGTCAATTCTTCCAGGGAAATTCCCAATTCTTTGGCGGTCAGTTGCCGATTGCCGCCGCACTTCTTAAATGTCCGGCGGATGAACTCCTTTTCCAGATCCAGCAGGCTGGGCTCCGCAGAGGCTTCCCGGAAGGGCCGGGGGGCCGCCGGCGGCGCAGTCTCCTGAAAAGCGGGGGGCAGATTGGCCCGGGTTAAGACCTCGCCTCGACAAAAGATCACCCCCCGTTCCATGACATTTTCCAGTTCCCGGATGTTGCCGGGCCAGGAATAGTCACGGAAGGCCTCCAACACCTCGGGGGCGATCTCCCGGACGTGGCGGTGGTTCTTCTCGTTGAAGCGCTCCAGGAAATGGTAGGCCAACACCGGGATGTCTCCCAGCCGATCCCGGAGGGGCGGCAGGGTGACGGCGACCACGTTCAGCCGGTAAAAGAGATCTTCCCGGAACCGGCCGCTGCGGGCGTCGGCTTCCAGGTCCCGGTTGGTGGCGGCGATGATGCGGACGTCGGCCCGGTGGGTGCGGTTGCTCCCCAGGGGTTCGAATTCCTTGGACTGCAGCACCCGCAGGATCTTGGATTGGGTGGGCAGGGGGAGTTCCCCGATTTCATCGAGGAAGATGGTGCCTTCGTGGGCCACCGCGAAGCGCCCCAGTTTCCGGCCGACGGCGCCGGTGAAGGCGCCCTTTTCGTGCCCGAAAAGTTCACTCTCGATGAGGGTGTCGGGAATGGCGGCGCAGTTCACCACCACAAAGGGCCCCTGCCGGCGCTGGCTGTTGCGATGAATGGCCTGGGCCAGCAGTTCCTTGCCGGTGCCGGTTTCTCCCAGAATGAGGATGGTGGCGTCGGAGGGCGCGGCCAGATCCAGGACCTCAAAAATGGCCTTCATTTGCGAAGATTGACCGATGATGCCGGCTGGATCGAATGCCACACCGTTCTCCTTGGAGCCGCTCAGCGTCCCACCTTATAATGATACCGCATGCACCACTGCGTGGCAACGACAGGCGGTGGCAATGCAAAAATTTCCGGAGGCGGACGCCAGGCGGTGGGCCAGTTCCTCCAGCCGCGCCGGGGGGTAGCCCCCCACCCCGGGGGCGAGTTGCTCGCTCCGGATGACGCACATCGTGTAACCGGGGACCGCCAGATCTGTCAGCAGCTCATACAACGGCCGCCGGTGGTGGTGGCCGATCTGGGGGCAGAAGTCCTCCTGCTCGGCGCAGGCGTCCGGACAGCGGCCGGTGGCCATGCTCAGGTAGAGCTCGCCCCGGGGTCCGGTGAAGGTCAGGAGCGCCAGTTCCTTTACCAGCGGTGGCACGGGCACGGGCGTCCACCCCCCCGTCGCCCCGTGACGTCTTGCCAGCCACTCGAAAGCCACATGGCGGGGGATGGCGGGAATGATCCAATCCGGGGCCGGTTCTTCCCGGAGCAGGTCCTCCAGCAGGATAATGCCGTCACCGGCCAGCATCCGGCCGGAGGGATACTGCCGCGCCAACGTTTCCAGGATGGCCGCCTCCCGGTCCACCACGATGAAGGCGCCGCCGGGGTCCCGGGCGGTGAGCCGCTTAAGCGCCTGGGCGCCGAAATGGCCCGCCCCCAGGATGACATACCGGGCCATGGGGCTCATTCATCCCGGGCGAAGACCCCGATTACCGTCGGCAAGAGCGAGGTCTGGGAGTCGAACAATTCCCGCGCCCGCTGCTCCAGAAAAGACGGCGAGGTGAAACTGAACTCCCCCGTCCGCACCAGTAGCTGGGCCTTGGAGCCGCCGTCCAGGTTGAGGGCGCTGTCGATGTCCAGCTTGCTGCTCTTCAGGAATTTCGCCAGGTCATGGAGCGTGAAGAAATCGCCGGCGCTGTGGAACACCAGGATATTGCCGTTGCGGTCCGCGGCGATCACCGTCCGTTGGGCCACCAGGTCAGTTTTCTTCACCCGGATGCGCCCCTGAAAGTCCAGCAGCAGGGGAAAAGACTGCACTCCCTGCGTCCAGGGCAGTTTTTTGGGGTGGATGGGCGACGCCAGCAGATCCAGGATGGTGGCCCGGGGCAGGTCCGGCGACACACCCTTGGGTTCGGAGACAAACATGCCCCGCATGGCGGAGTTGTGCAACGGCCCGATAAGTTTGCCGTCCGCAATGATCAGGCCGCAGGGGTCTCCCCGGGGGGTGTAGTAGCTGGCGTTGAAGACCACCTGGGCGCCGATGGCCTCCTGCCAGGCGGTGATCCGCCGGGGCTGGCCATGGAAGACGCGAAAGCCGTGGTAATTGGGGTCTATGTGGACCACCGCCAGGTTTTCTTTGAGGTCCCGGTCCTCATAGACCTCGAATTGGGCGAATTTCATGCCCTTGCCGATGACCAGCCAGTTGACGGGGCTGTGGCTCCATTCCTGGGCCGTCACCGGCCATGCGGCAGCCAAACCGGCGCCGCACAGCACGATCACCAAGATTAGACGGAACACTCCGTATCCTTGCAAAATGGCCATTTTTTCATTATCTTATCATATCGAGAAAAATTCGTCCAGAGGACTTCATATATGCCTGCCATTATCCTGGCCGACGCCCATGCCCACCTCAATATGCCGGAGTTTGACCGGCAACAGGATCTCATCCTGGCCGCCGCCTGGGACGCCGGCGTGCGTCTGATCATTAATATCGGCATCAGCCTGGAAAATTCCCGCGAGGTGCTGGCCACCGCCGGCAACTACGACTGGATTTACGCCACGTGCGGCGTGCACCCCCACGGGGCCGGGGGGATCACGGAGGACGCGGTGCAGCAGCTCACCGCGCTCCTGGCCGCGCCCGGCGTCGTGGCCCTGGGGGAGATCGGCCTGGACTATTACCGGCGCCGGGCTCCGGAGGATGTGCAGCGCCACTGGTTCCGGCGGCTGCTGGACGTGGCCCGGGAGGCCGCCAAACCCGTGGTCATTCACACCCGGGAGGCCACCGCCGACACCCTGGACATCCTGCGGCAGTACGCCTCCACCCTGGCGGGCGGCGTCATGCACTGCTTCAGCGGCTCCTACGAGGAGGCCCGGGCCTTTGTGGACCTGGGGTTCATGATCTCCTTTTCCGGGGTGCTCACCTATCCCAATGCCGGGCCCTTGCGGGAGGCGGCCCGCAAGCTGCCGATAGAGACGCTTCTTATTGAAACCGACGCCCCCTATCTGGCCCCCCAGCCCCGCCGGGGCAAGCGTAACGAGCCCGCCTTCGTGCGCTTCACCGCCGAGGCCCTGGCCCAGGTCAAGGGCCTGTCCCTGGAGGCCGTGGCCCGGCAGACTTACGAAAACACCTGCCGGTTGTTCGGGATCAACGGCCGGCCGGCGGAGGGCTGAGCGCCCCAGCCGGGCGACAAATCGGAGGTTTCATGGCTATTGCCGACAATGTCCGGCGGGTGCGGGCGCAGATCGAGGCCGCGGCCCGCCGGGCCGGCCGCGACCCGGCTGCCGTCCGTTTGGTGGCAGTGAGCAAGACGGTGGAGGTGGAGCGCATCCGCGCCGCCCTGGCCGCGGGGATCGACACCCTGGGGGAGAACTACCTCCAGGAGGCCCAGGCCAAAATCCGGGAGCTATCCCCGGCAGGGGCCAGCTGGCACTTCATCGGGCACCTCCAGAGCAACAAGGCCGCGGCCGCCGCGGGGCTCTTCGACCTGATCCACTCCGTGGACCGCCTCAAGCTGGCCACCGCCCTGGAAACCGCCGCCTCCCGGCAGGGGAAAACCCAGGACATCCTCATCGAGGTGAACCTGGCCGGAGAGGCCAGCAAGTCCGGCGTCGCCCCCGAAGGCGCCCCGGAGCTGCTCCGGGCCGTCCTGGCCTGCCCGCACCTGCGCCCCCGGGGACTCATGGCCATGCCCCCCTGGCTGGCCGACCCGGAGGCGGTGCGCCCCTACTTCCGGCAGCTGCGGGAGCTCCGGGACGCCCTGGCCCGCACCTTTCCGGACGCCTTCCTGACGGAGCTGTCCATGGGCATGAGCCAGGATTTCGAGGTGGCCATTGAAGAAGGGGCCACCCTGGTGCGGGTGGGCACCGCCATCTTCGGCCTCCGGGGATGAGGCCGGAAAAGCTCAAGTCTGCGGTCCGGGGCCCCCTTAGAAACAGTAAGCTCAATCGGGAGCGAAGGCAAAATCGGCATCAAAGGGAAACGTGTTGGGAGAGCTTGGACCAACGGCAGTGGAGTTGTCATGATTGTGCCGGCAGGCAGGCAGCCGTTTGTCCCCGGGAGCGGGACATGCCCGCCGAAGTCCGGGGGACCGGCCGATGAACCATAATCCCCTGGCCCCCGGCGCCCTCGTGGGCCTGACCACCACCATTCCGGTGGAGATCGTGCTGGCTGCGGGCGGCGTGCCGGTGGACGTGAACAACCTGTTCATCACCGCCCCGGACGCCTACGACCAGGTGAGCGAGGCCGAGGCCGCGGGCTTCCCGCGCACCGTCTGCGCCTGGATCAAGGGCATCTACGCCACCTTGCAGCGCCGCCCGGACATCGCCAGCCTCATTGTGGTCACCCAGGGGGACTGCTCCAACACCCATGCCCTCATGGAGCTGCTGGAGGATGAAGGCCGCCGCACGCTGCCGTTCGCCTACCCCTTTCCCCGGAACCGGGAGCTGCTCCGCCGGCAGATGGAGCGCCTGATGGCCGCCCTGGGGGTGGACTGGCAGCAGGTGCAGCAGCAGTGGAGCGGACTTGCCCCCCTGCGCCGGCAACTGGCGGCGTTGGATCGGCTCACCTGGGAGGGGGGCCGGGTGCGGGGGGCGGAGAACTTTGCCTGGCTCATCGCCAGCTCCGACTTCAACTCCCGACGGGAGGCCTACGAGCAGGAGTTGGAGGCTTTTCTGGCCCGGGCCCGGCTCCGCCCGGTCCGGAATGGCCGGGTGCGCCTGGGTCTTATCGGCATTCCCCCGATTTTCAGCGATTTGTTCGCCTACCTGGAAGAGCTGGAGGCCGAAGTGGTCTTCAATGAAATCCCCCGCCAGTTCGCCATGCCCCTGGAGGCCCGGGACGTGGTGGACCAGTACCTGCGCTACACCTATCCCTACGACGTCTTCGGGCGCATCGCCGATATCGCCGCGGCCGTCCGGGAGCGTCGTCTGGACGGCCTCATCCACTACACCCAGAGCTTCTGTTTCCGCCAGATACAGGACCGGCTGCTGCGCCAGCACCTGAATCTGCCCATCCTGACCATCGAGGGCGACCGGCCCACCCCCCTGGACCATCGTACCCGCATGCGCCTGGAGGCCTTTGTCGATGTCGTCCGCCCCTAGACAGAACCTGGAGCCCGGGCTGGCCGGCCTGGATTTCGGCAGCCGTCTGGTGAAGCTGGTCTGGACCGCCGCCGACGGCCGGATCCACCGGCGCAAGCTCGATACCCTGGTCTTTTACCGGGATTATGTCCACCGCACCGCGACCGGGGTGGAGATCGACTGGGGAGGCCTGGGCTGGCGTCAGCAGCCGCCGCGGCTGGTGGCCACCGGCTACGGCAAGCACCTGCTCAAGGAACGCTTCCCCACCATCACCGAGATCCGGGCCCATTTCCTGGGGGCCCGCCATCAGACCGGCCTGACGCATTTTCTGCTGCTGGAGATCGGCGGCCAGGACAGTAAGGTGCTCTATGTCAAGGAGGGCCGGGTCTTCGACTTTCTGACCAATGACAAGTGCGCCGCCGGCACCGGCCGTTATCTGGAGAACATGGCGCGGTTTCTGAAGATGCCCCTGGCGGAATTCGCCTCCTATTGCGCCGATCCGGTGTCCATTTCCAACACCTGCGCCATCTTCGGGGAGACCGAACTCATCAGCCACCTGCTGGACGGGGCGCCCGTGGCCCGCATCGCCGCCGGCATCAACGATTCCGTGGCCCGCCGGGCGGTGCAGATGCTGCGGCGCTACCCCTGCCGCACCCTGGTCTTCGTGGGGGGGGTGGCGAGAAACGCGGCGGTGGCGGAGTGCCTGCGCCGCCGGGGCGATTATGACCTGATCATCCCCCGGGATCCCCAGTTCAACGGCGCTTTGGGCTGCTGCCGGGAGGCCGCCGCGGGGTGAGGGGAGCCCGGTTGCCGGGCGGGTTTTATTTGACACCGCCGGGGCCGATGATTACTTTTTAGCAGTTCCAGAAAGTACGTCCAAGCCCTGAAAAGCTACCGACAAGGAGGTAACAGCGGATGGAACCGAAAAAGACCATGGTCTGCACCTGTGAGAACTGCGGCAACGAAGCCGAGATGACCATTAAGTGCGAGGAAGTGGTGGTGGAACCGGCCGTCGCCCCGGAGCCCCCCAAGGAAAAGGTCAAACGGGAGATTGTCTGCACCCAGTGCGGCAATGAAGCCGAAATGATCCTGGAGGAAATCAAGGAAGGGTGAATACCGTCCTGTTCATCGCCGGCTCCGACCCCGGCGCCGGGGCCGGCATCCAGCAGGATTTGAAGGTCGCCACTCTGTTGGGGGCCTACGGTCTGACGGTGATCACCGCCCTGACGGTGCAGAACACCCTGGGAGTGCAGGCCGTGCACCCCGTGCCCGCCGAGGTGGTGGGGGCGCAGCTGGACGCGGTGCTGGCGGACTTTCCGGTGGAGGCCGTCAAGCTGGGCATGCTGGCGGACGCCGCCATCGTGCGGGTGGTGGCCGACCGCCTGCGCACCGCCGGCGTCGGCCGGATCGTGATTGACCCGGTGCTGGCCGCCAGCGACGGGACGCCGCTGCTATCGGCGGAGGGGGTGCAGGCCCTCAAGGAGGAGCTGTTCCCCCTGGCCACCGTGGTCACTCCCAATCTGGCGGAGGCCTCCCGGTTGGCCGGTTTGCCCGTGCGGGGGGTGGAGGACATGGAGGCCGCGGCGCAGTGCCTGCTGGAGCTGGGTCCCCGGTGGGTCCTGGTGAAAGGCGGCCACCTGGAAGACGAGCCCATTGATGTGATCTTCGACGTGCTCAATTGCTACCGCCTGCCGGGCCGGCGCCTGGCCGGGCAGCACACCCACGGCACCGGCTGCACCCTGGCCGCAGCCGTGGCGACGCGGCTGGCCCAGGGTCACGGTCTGCCCGCGGCCGTCAACGACGCCCGGGAACTGGTGGCCCAGGCCATTCGCTACGCCCTGCCGCTGGGGCAGGGGCGGGGGCCGGTCAACCTGTATGCGTCCTTCTCCCGGGAGCTGGCGCGCCACCGGGTCACCCAGGAGCTGGCGGAGGCGGCCCGGCGGCTGCGGGAGGCGGACGGCGTCGCCGACCTCATCCCCGAGGTGCAGAGCAACCTGGGATACGCCACGGTCCATCCCGAAGGTTTCCAGGACGTGGCGGCCTTTCCCGGCCGCATCCTGCGGGGGCCGGACGGCCTGATCATCCCCCGCGCCCCGGCCTTCGGGGCCTCCCGTCACCTCGCCGCGGTCATTCTGACCGCCCAACGCACCCACCCGGACATACGGGCCGCCATGAATATCCGCTACTTCGAGGAGGTCGACCGCCTGGGGCCCCTGCTGCACTTTAAAGTCGCCAGTTTCGACCGCGCCCGGGAACCCGCCGAGATCAAGGCCCGGGAAGGGGGCACCCTGGCCTGGGGGGTGGCGGCGGTCCTCAAGGCGGGCGAGCCGCCGCCCGACCTCATCTACGACCGGGGCGAACGGGGCAAGGAACCCATGATCCGCATCCTGGGCCCCGACCCCGGCAGCGTGGTGGAAAAGCTCCTGGCTCTGATCCAGGCCCGGCGGCTGGCGGGGGTCGCCTGAGCCATGTCTTTCACCGTCGCGAACGATATCCGGCTGTATTACGAAACCGTGGGCGACGGTCCCCCGCTGTTGCTGATCAGCGGCCTCAACGGCGGCACCTGGAGCTGGTACGATCAGGCGCCCCGCTTCGCCCGGCATTACCGCACCATCACCTTCGACAACCGGGGCGGGGGACGCTCCGGCCAGCCCCCCGGGCCCTATACCACGGAGCAATTGGCCGCCGACGCCCTGGGGCTGCTGGATCACCTGGAGGTGGCGACGGCCCTGGTGCTGGGCATCTCCCTGGGGGGCATGATCGCCCAGGAGCTGGCCCTGGCGGCGCCCTCCCGGGTGCGGGCGTTGGTGCTGGCCGCCACCCATGGCGGCGGAGCCGCCCGGATCCCGCCGCCCCCCGAAATCATCGCCGTCCTGATGAATAATCAGGGACTGAGCGCCGAGGAGATCATCCGCAAGGACCTGCCGTATTTCTTCAGCCCGGGGTTCCGGCAGCGCTGCCCCCGGCAGCTCGAGGCCTATATCGCGGCCCAGCGGACGGCCCCCCTGCAGCCCGAAGCCGCCTTTGCCGCCCAACTGGCCGCCGCCCGCAGCTTCGACGCCGCGGCGCGGCTGCCCCACCTCCGCCTGCCGGCGCTGGTTCTCACCGGCACCGGCGACGTTATCGTGCCCCCGGCCAACACCGGCCGCCTGGCGCAGCTTTTGCCGCAGGCCCGGATAGGACTCTTCCCCGGGGCCGGCCACGCCGTCCACGTGGAGTGCGCCGCGGGCTTCCACAATGCGGTGCACGACTTTTTCCAGAATCTCCCCGGGGCGGGGGCATAATTCCCGGTTAAAAGGAGCGCTAGCGGCGGGCGCGCCGCGACCGCGCCCCGGGAGCGGTCCGGGGTGAGGGACCCGCGGGCCGGGGGGTGTACCGGGTGCCGGGAAAAAAATCGCCGGGAGCCGGTACACCCGGAGACGCCCGTGCCTTTCTATATTCTATCCCATTGATTTCCTTTCTTATCCATTCATAATTCCCCGGTTTGGACGGCCTGCCGGGGTCGGGTTGCGACCCGGTACAGGCCGGAACTGTACCCGGCAGGTACCGGGGGTGTACCGGGTACGGGGGTCGTGAGCGCCGGTGGACCGCGTACCGGTACGGCTGGCGAGCCGTGAGCCGGGGGCGGCGTGGCCGCTACAGCCGAGCCGCGGCGCCATGGGAGAGAGTGTAACGGAAACGGGGGGGCGTTTCCAGAACAGATGAGACACATAGGACAAATGTCACAAAATCAGGTGTTCGGTGTCAGGGGGGCGGAAAAACAGTTTCCAGTTTCCAGTTTCCAGTTTCCGGTTTCCAGTTGAGGTGGCCCGGCAGGAGCCGGGCAACGAGAAAAAGAGGTGGCTAAGCAGGAGCCGGGCGGGCAAAGGCGCTGGCCAGCAGGAGCCGGGCAACGAGGAGAAGAAGCAGGAGCCGGGGGCAGGTGAGCCAGGAGAGGCGGCGGCGGGAAAAGCGAGATTGCTCACCGCCGGGGGCGGCGCGGCATGACAGAGGGGGGCCGCCGGGGCGGGCGTTTCGGGGAGCGGGACGGTAGGGGGAGAGCAGGGCAAAGGCGAAGGGCGCAAGGAGAAAGGGGGCGGCAGAGGACAGTTTTACGGCCCTCCCGCACCAGGGGCCGCAAGCCAGGGCGGGCGTACCGGGGAGCGGGACGGGGGAGGGTAGGGGGGCCGCGCCGCGGCCGGCAGGACCGGCAGGGCCGGGGGCGGCGGGGGCACACAGGAAAGCGGGGTGGCCCGGCAGGAGCCGGGCGGGCAAGGGCGCTGGCCAGCAGGAGCCGGGGAACGAGAAAAAGCGTCATCCCGGCGGCACGGGGGCGGGTGTACCGGGGAGCGGGACGGGGGGTGCACAAGGGGCGGCGGGGGTTAGTCGAAGGGCTGGGGGCTGACGTGGTGGACCCGCAGGTAGAGTTTATGGCCGCCCAGGCGCAGCAGTTCGCCGTAGACCACCACCGGGTCGAGGCGGTGCAGGTCGTAGGTTTCCGCCTGGAGGCTGTCGAAGGCCACCCGGTCGTAGTAGCCGCGCATGTCCGGGGTCTGGTAGAGGGCGGCCCAGCGCAGGTCCCACCACTGGGAGGGGTAGCGCACCTGGTTGCCGTAGTAGTAGTGGGGCGCGGGGTCGTAGGTCAGGTATTGCCAGAAGTAGCCCGGCACCGCCACCAGTTGTCCCGGGGGGTGGGAGTGGGCGTCGGCCCGCAGCAGCTCTTCGTAACTCAGGGGGCTGTAGTCCGCCGCGGCGAAGGGGGCGGGACGGGGCTGCACCTGGCCGCAGGCCGCCGCCGCCAGCGCCAGGAGCACCGCCGCCAGCCCCAGGGCGACGCCATATCGGGCTGTGGTCTTCTTCATGCTGGGGCACAGTATAATACCTTCCCGGGCGGGACGCCAGACCTTTTTGCACCTCCACGCGACGGCGTTGCAATCCGGAGGGCGGGCAGGTATATATTCCGCAGGCAAGAAAGGAACAGGAGGCAGGGCCCTATGGAGTGTGCGGTCATCATCCGGCGGCATTTCGGCGTGCAATCCTATCTGGTACTGGACAACAAACCCCGGGAACTCCTGCGCCACGTGGGGTTCGACGACGAGTTCGAAATCCGGCCCTGGCTGGGCTCCGTCGACCCGGTTGACGCCCTGGAGGAATGGGCCGAGATGATGGGGGAAGACCCCTCAGAGGGGGACTACCAGATCGTGGATGAGGGGAACTGGACCTATCAGGCCGATCTGGATTTGTGGAAGAACTGCCGCGGCCCGGACTAATCTTCCTGCAGGCACATGTGGGCCAGCACCAGGGTGTCGCCGATGAGGGCCCGGAGGTCGCAGAATTCATTGGGCTGGTGGAAGGACTCGTTGGCCGCCATCCACACCGCGGCGGGCAGCCCGGCCTGCCGGAAGTGGGCGGCCACGGTGCCGCCGCCGATGCCCTGGGGGGTGGCCTGGCGATGGTAGACGGCGGCGACGGCCCGTTGCAGGGCCAGCACCACGGGGGCGTCGGCGGGCGTGGCGGGGGGGCTTTGCACGCGCTGCACCGGCGCCACCGTCACCGTCACCCCGCATTGCGCCTCCACAGGGGCGGCCAGGGCCCGGACCCGGGCGATGACGTCGGCCAGATCGTATTCCGGCAGCACCCGGCAGTCCAGGTAAAAGACGTCCTGGCCGGGGATGGTGTTGATGTTGGGGACGTTGGCCTCTTTCTTGGTGGGTTCGAAGGTGCTCACCGGCGGGCAGAAGAAGGGGTCGCGGCGGTCGAACTGCCGGCCCAGGGCCTCCAGGGCGACGATGAGGTGGGCGCTGGCCCGCAGGGTGTTGATCCCCAGGTGGGGTTTGGAGGCGTGGCACTGGCGGCCGCAGACCTCCAGGCGCAGCCACAGCAGGCTTTTCTCCGAGACTTCGATGAGGGTGCCGTCGGGATGGCCGGCGTCGGGGACCAGGATGAGGTCCCGGTCTGAGAAGAGTTCCCGGTGGTGGGTCACCAGATGCCCCAGGCCCTTGTCGCTGCCGGTCTCTTCGTCGGCGACCAGGGCCAGGGCCAGGGTGCGCGGCGGGGTGATCCCGGCCTCCCGCAGGGCCCGGGCCGCAAAGACGCTCATGACGATGCCGTGGTGGTTGTCCTCCACTCCCCGGCCGTAGAGCAGATCGCCCTGAACCCGCAGGGTGAAGGGGTCGGAGCGCCACAGCCCGGCCTCCCCCGGGGGGACGACGTCCAGGTGGCTGAGGACCCAGAGCTTTTCGGGCCGGGTCCCGGGGAGGAGGGCCACCAGGTTGGGACGCCGGCCCCCGGCCACCCGGGGGTCCGGGGCGGGATAGTCGGTGACGGCAAGGCCCAGGCGGGTGAGGACGGCGGCCAGATAGGCCGCTTTCTCGGCCTCTCCGGGGCCGTCGTTGTCGGGGCCCACGGCCACCCGGCGGACCAGCTCGCGCTGGAGGGCCACCATATCCTCCCGGTACCCCAGGATCAACTGCTTCACCAAGTCGAAGGTCGGTCCCACTGATATGCCCCTTTCCGGAAACGGCCGACGGTAGCTTTAGACATTCCCCAGGGAACAGGAGCCGTCGTCGCCTTCGTCCACGGGTTTGCCTTCGTAGGTGTACTGACGGCCGTCGGGCAGCTCCAGGAACTCGCCGTAGTCATGCCACCGGCCCCAGTCGCTGGGGCCGCCGAAGCTGATGGCGCCCCGGCCGGTGTCGTGGAAGACGGTGAGGTCGCCGCAGGCGTCGGCGGCCATGAGGCGGAAGGCATAGTGGGAGATCAGGGCCTCGCCCCGGTCCTCCACCAGCCGCCGGATTTCCCGGCGCTGGTCCTCGGCTCCCAGGCCCCAGTCCGCCAGGACCGTCTCCAGGGTCTGGCGGTTTACGGTCACTCTTTCCTGATAGGTCTGCAACATGGCCACGTCCTCCGTGCGGGTGCCGACGGCGCCCCGGCCCCCGGGCCGCGGTAACGCCCATCCCTGTTCCTAACCTTACCGCGGCGGCGGGTAGAAAGCAACGGAAAAGTCCGGGCCGGAGGCGGCCGGCAGCCCCGGCCGGCGGGGATTTTGAACTTGACATCCGGGGTCGGGGCGCATACAGTAACCAGCAAATCCCTGCGGGAAGGACCGATGTTCGTCTTCGCCAATTTCCTCGACGCCGTGGCCTACGTGCTCAACATGGCCCTGGGCATCTACATGTGGCTGGTCATCGCCCGGGCGGTGATCTCCTGGGTCAATCCCGACCCTTTCAATCCCATCGTCCGTTTTCTCTACAACGTCACCGAGCCGGTGATGAGCTTTCTACGCCGACGGCTGCCGCTGTTCTACGGCGGCGTGGACCTGTCCCCCCTGCTGGTCATCCTGATCATCGTCTTTTCCCAGTATTTCGTCGTCGGCACCCTGTCGGACCTGGCCCGCATGTTGCGCCGGGGCTAAGGGGACGCGCATGGACGCCCACGACATCCTCACGCCGGCCGACCTGAGGGAGAAGCAGTTTCCGGTCAAGATGCGGGGCTACGCCCCGCCCGCGGTGCACGCCTTTCTGGAGCGGGCGGGGGCCACCCTGCAGGCCCTGATGCAGGAGAACGAGGCCCTGAAGGACGAACTGGAGCGCCGGCAGGCGGAGCTGGCGGAGTTCAAGAAGCGGGAGCAGCTCCTCAAGGACACGCTGATCAACGCCCAGAAGGTCATCGAGATGATGAAGGCCAACGCCCAGAAGGAAGGAGAAATCCTGATTCACGAGGCGGAAGTCAAGGCCGAAAAGATCCTGCAGGAGACCTTCAACCGCCAGGCCCGGATGAGAAGCGACATCGAGGAGTTACAGAAGCTCAAGGCGAGCCTGGCCGAGGACCTGCGCCACGTGCTGCGCCGGCATCAGGACCTGTTGGACGCCCTCGCGGAGCCGCCCGCCGCCCCGCAACCCGCATAGAGACAGAGAAGTTCCACCGAATGTCTTATTTCCACCCCACCTGCAGCGGTTATCTTGTGAAGATTCAGGTAAGCCCCGGGGCCGCCGCCACCCGGGTGATGGGCCTGTACGGCGACCGCCTGAAGATCAGGGTGGCGGCCCCGCCGGAAAAGGGGGCGGCCAACGCGGAGGTGCTGGCCTTTCTGGCCCGGGCCCTGGGGCTGGCCAAGAGCCAGGTGCAGTTGAAAAGCGGGGCCCGGGACCGGGCCAAGGTGGTGGAGGTGGCCAGTCTCGACCCCGACCTGGGGCGGCGCCTGGCGGCCCTGCTGCCGCCGCCCTGAGGGGAAGTCGCAGAAAATAGCCCCGCCGGGGGCGGGAGAATGCCGTCATCCGGCGTCCAAACCTTGACAAGCGCCCCGGGAGTGATGAACATTTTTTTAACTTATCCGTTATGGGTGCCGAATAATAGGGGGGTAAGGGTTAGAAATTCTCATGGTGGACAAAGCGGATTACTATGCCGTGCTGGGGGTGCCCCGCCACAGCGATGAGGCGGAGATCAAGAAAGCCTATCGCCGGCTGGCCTTGAAATACCACCCGGACCGTAACCAGGGAGACAAGCGGGCGGAGGAGAAATTCAAAGAGGCCGCGGAGGCCTACGAAGTTTTGAGCGACCCGGAGAAACGGCGCCTGTACGACCAATTCGGTCATGCCGGGTTACGCGACTTCCAATTCGGCGGTTTCAGCGATTTCAACGACATCTTCGCCAGTTTCAGCGACATCTTCGAAGACTTCTTCAGCTTCGGGGGCGGTCGGCAACGCGCCCAGCGCCGGGCCCAACGGGGCGCCGACCTGCACTATCAACTGGACATCGACTTCACCGACGCCGTCTTCGGCATCGAAACCCCCCTGGAAGTGGCCAAACTGGAACAGTGCCCCGGGTGCGCGGGCAGCGGGGTGAAGAGCGGCAGCCGTCCGCAGACCTGCCATTTCTGCCAGGGCAAGGGCACGGTCAGCCAGGTGGAGGGCTTTTTCCGCATCAACCACACCTGTCCGGTCTGCGCCGGCCAGGGCCAGGTGATCAAGGACCCCTGCCCGGAATGCCGGGGCCAGGGGCATATCCGGCGCGTCAAACAGGTGCACCTGAAGATTCCGCCGGGGGTGGACGAAGGCACCCGCCTGCGGCTGCGGGGCGAAGGGCAGGCCGGCCACAACGGCGGACCGCCCGGGGATCTCTTCGTGGACCTGCGCATCGGCCCCCACCCGCGGTTCCAGCGGAATGGCGTCAACCTGCACAGCCGGGTCTCCCTGTCCTTTGTGGAGGCCGCCTTGGGAACGGAAATCGACGTCCCCACCCTTTCGGGGACGAAAAAACTCGCCATCCCCCCCGGGACCCAGCCGGGGGCCACCTTCGAACTCTTCGGCGAAGGGGTGCCCTATCTGCGGGGGCTGGGCCGCGGCAATCTGGTGGTGGAGGTGGAGTTGCATACTCCCACCAACCTGACGCCGCGGCAGCTGGAGTTGTTCCAGGAATTTTTGCGGCTGGAAGGTTCCTTTGACAGCCGCCAGGCCCAGGATTCAAAACCCCTCCCCCAGCAACCCCAATAATCCCCCTTACCCCGAACAGACCTGTTCACCCCGGCGGCGCCGCGGCTGTCCCCCGGCCAGCGACGGGGTGCTCGCGATCCGGCGGCGGCTACTGACGCAGGCCGGCGGCTTCCAGGGCCTTGATCTGATCCCGCAGCTCGGCGGCGCGCTCGAACTCCAACTGGCGGGCCGCGGCCTGCATCTCCTTCTTCAGCTGACTGATGCGGCGGGGCAGTTCCCCGGGCAGGAGATAGGGCGCGCTCTCTTCCGCGGCCAGGGGCACGGTGACGTAGTCCTTTTCATAGACCGAGCCCAGGATGTCCTGAATCTTCTTCTGGATGGAGCGGGGGGTGATGCGGTGGCGGCGGTTATAGTCCTCCTGGAGGCGACGGCGGCGGTTGGTCTCGTTGATGGCCGCCTGCATGGAGGGGGTGACGGCGTCGGCGTAGAGCAGCACCTCCCCGTGGACGTGGCGGGCCGCCCGCCCGCAGGTCTGGATGAGGGAGCGTTCGGAACGCAGGAAGCCTTCCTTGTCGGCGTCGAGGATGGCCACCAGGGAGACCTCCGGCAGGTCCAGGCCCTCCCGGAGCAGGTTGATGCCCACCAGGACGTCGAAGACCCCCCGGCGCAGGTCCCGGACGATCTCCATGCGCTCCAGGGTGGTGATGTCGGAATGCAGGTAGCGGACCTTGAGCTGCAGGCCCTGGTAGTATTCGGTGAGGTCCTCGGCCATGCGCTTGGTGAGGGTGGTGACCAGCACCCGCTCCCCCCGGGCCACCCGGCGGCGGATCTCGCCCAGCAGATCATCCACCTGGTGGGTGGCGGGTTTCACGGTGATCCGGGGGTCCGTGAGGCCGGTGGGGCGCACGATCTGCTCCACCACCCGGCCGCCGGCCTGCTCCAACTCATAGGGGCCCGGGGTGGCCGAGACGTAAATGAGCTGGTTCACCCGGGCGGTGAACTCGTCGAAATTCAGGGGCCGGTTGTCCAGGGCGGAAGGCAGGCGGAAGCCGTAGTCCACCAGGGTCCGTTTGCGGGAGCGGTCGCCGTTGTACATGCCCCGCAGCTGGGGGATGGAGATATGGCTTTCGTCGACCACCAGCAGGGACTTGCGGGGCAGATAGTCCAGCAGGGTGGGGGGCGGCTCCCCCGGCCCCCGGCCGCTCAGGTGGCGGGAATAGTTTTCGATGCCGTGGCAGAAGCCCAGCTCCCGCAGCATTTCCAGGTCGAAGCGGGTGCGCTCCCGGAGGCGCTGGGCCTCCAGGAGCTTGCCCTGGGAGACGAACCAGGCCTCCCGTTCCTGGAGTTCGGCCTCGATGGCCGCCATGGCCTCGGTCCGCCGCCACTCCGGGGTGACATAGTGGCTGGCGGGGTAGATGGTCACCTTGGGGAGCCGGCGCACCGGGTGGCCCCGCAGGGGGTCGATTTCCTGCAGGGAGTCGATGGTGTCGCCCCAGAACTCCACCCGGATGCCCCGGTCCTCCTCGTAGGCCGGGAAGATGTCCACCCGGTCGCCCCGCACCCGGAAGGTGCCCCGGGCGAAGTCGTAGTTGTTGCGTTCGTAGAGGATTTCCACCAGCTTGGCCAGCACCACCTCCCGGCTCTTGACCATGCCCTCCTCCAGGTAGAGGAGCATGCCCTGGTAGGCCTCGGGGGACCCCAGGCCGTAGATGCACGAGACGCTGGCGACGATGACGACGTCGTTGCGGTCCAGCAGCGACCGGGTGGCGGAATGGCGCATGCGGTCGATGGCCTCGTTGATGGAGGAGTCCTTCTCGATGTACAGATCGGCTTGGGGGATGTAGGCTTCCGGCTGGTAGTAGTCGTAGTAACTGACGAAGTACTCCACGGCGTTTTCCGGGAAGAACTCCTTGAACTCGCCGTAGAGCTGGGCCGCCAGGGTCTTGTTGGGGGCCAGCACCAGGGTGGGCAGGTTCACCCGGGCGATGACGTTGGCGATGGTGAAGGTCTTGCCGCTGCCGGTGACCCCCAACAGCACCTGGTGGGGCAAACCCGACGCCAACCCCGCCACCAGCTGCTCGATGGCCTGGGGCTGGTCGCCCGTGGGCCGGAAGGGCGACACTAAGGTGAAGGCTTCTGGCATGATGACATGAGACCTGTTGTCGGGGAGGGGGCCGGGGGCCCCCCCGGGCCTGCCCCGGAAAATCCTTACTCCACGCGCCAGGTGGTGCCCTGGGGCGTATCCTCCAGGACGACGCCTTTCGCCGCCAGGTCCTTGCGGATGGCGTCGGCCCGGGCGAAGTCCCGGGCTTTGCGGGCGGCCTGGCGTTCCTGGATGAGGGTTTCGATGGCCTCCGGGGAAATGGCCAGGGCCGCGGTCTTTTGGCGCAGTTCGGTGAGCATCGCCGCGGGATCGGCCTGGAGCAGGTCCAGGATGCCGCCCAGGGTGACCAGCTCATGGCGCACCTGGTTGAGGAGCGGCGTCTGTTCAGGGCCGGGCGCGGCTTCCAGCACCCGGTTGACCAGGCGCACCGCCTCGAACAGGTGGCCCAGGGCCAGGGCGGTGTTGAAGTCGTCGTCCATGGCGGCGGCGAAGCGGGCGGGCAGGCTCAGCAGGCGCTGTTGCTCCTCCGGGGTCAGCCCCGGGGCCGGCGGCGGGGTCCCGGCGGGCGGGGCCGCCGGGGTCAGGCGCCGGAGTTTTTCCAGGGTGCTGTACAGCCGCGTCAGCCGGCTCTCCGTCTCCGCCAGGGCCGCATCGGAAAAATCCAGGGGGCTGCGGTAATGGCTCTGGATGAGAAACAGGCGCACCACCTCCGGATGAAACTGGGCCAGGACCTGCTTGATGGTGAAAAAATTGCCCAGGGATTTTGACATCTTCTCCTGGTTGATGGTGATCATGCCGTTGTGGATCCAGTAGCGGGCCAGGGGCCGGCCGGTGGCCGCCTCCGACTGGGCGATCTCGTTTTCGTGGTGCGGGAAGATCAGGTCGGCGCCGCCGCCGTGGATGTCGAAGTCGTCGCCCAGATAATAGCGGCTCATGGCGGAGCACTCGATGTGCCAGCCCGGCCGGCCGGGTCCCCAGGGGCTGGGCCAGCTGGGCTCCCCGGGTTTGGAGGCCTTCCACAGGGCGAAGTCCAGGGGATTTTCCTTCTGGACGTTGAGCTCCACCCGGGCCCCGGCCTGCATATCCTCCAGGGAGCGCCCGGAGAGCTTGCC
This sequence comes from uncultured Desulfobacterales bacterium, assembly GCA_964428565.1. Taxonomy (GTDB): domain Bacteria; phylum Desulfobacterota; class Desulfobaccia; order Desulfobaccales; family Desulfobaccaceae; genus CAYRYV01. The sequence continues at coordinate 118,927 of CAYRYV010000001.1, forward strand.
GTAGTCCGGGAACTTCGCCACCCGGAAATAGACGTCCCCGCCGGCGGCGTAGGCGAAGCCTCGGTCCGCCAGCCGGCGGATGATGTCGATGATGTCGGGGATATGGGCGGTGGCCCGGGGCTCGATGTCGGCCGGGTGCACCCCCAGGGCCGCCATGTCCTGCTGGAAGGCGGCGATGTAGCGTTCGGCGATCTCTTCCCAGGGCACGCCCTCCTGGTTCGCCCGGTTGATGATCTTGTCGTCGATATCGGTGAAATTGCGCACCCAGGTGACCGTGTAGCCCCGGTGCCGCAGGTAGCGCACGATGGCGTCGAAGACCACCGCCGAGCGGGCGTGGCCGATATGGCAGTCGTCGTACACGGTGACGCCGCAGGCGTAGATGCCGACTTTGCCGGGGTCCCGGGGAGCAAACTCCTCCTTGCGCCGATGTAGGGTGTTGTAAACCTGCACTCCTGACTCCTTTAGCTGTCCGGTCCGGCCCCTGGCGGCCGCCGGCGGCCAGGGCTGACGTCGGCGGCGGGGCCTGCCAATCTTTTTATATTATCGCAAGATTGCGGGCGGGACAACGCCAAAAGTGAGGTGGGGGCAGTGATCGGGTTAACTGCCGTTGTGCAGCTTCTTGTGGTTTTTCTGGTCGTACATCCGGCGGTCGGCCTGCTCATAGAGTTGGGCGATCGGCAAAGGCTGCCGGGGGTCGAACCGGACGCAGCCGAAGCTGAAGCCCACCGGCCACTCCGGGTGACGTTGGCCGAAGTAGTCCTGCAACTGGCGGTGGACCTCGGTCAGGAAGGCCTCGGCTTCGGCCTCGGTCTGGAAATACAACAGGCAGGCGAACTCGTCGCCGCCGACCCGGGCCAGCAGGGACGCGCCGTTCAGACTGCGTTCAATGAGATGGGCGCTGTCCTGCAACACCTGATCGCCCACCGGGTGGCCGAAGCGATCGTTGATCAACTTGAAGTTGTCCAGGTCCAACAGGGCCAGGACAAAGGGCTCCTGGGTGGCGGTGGCGTCTTCCACGGCCTGGCGGAGAGCCCGGTCGAAGTGATTGCGGTTGTAAACCCCGGTCAGGTAATCCCGGGTGGCCAGGTTGAGCAGGGTATGCTGGTTCTGGACGATGCGCAGCCCGGCCCGGACCTTGGGGGCGATTTCCTCGTAATCAATGGGCTTGGTGATGAAATCGTCGGCGCCGGTGTCCAGCCCGCACTTGAGATGAGTCTTGTCCAGGGCGGTGAGGAAGATGAAATAGATGTCCTTGAATTGGGGATGGTTTTTGAAATATTTGCACAGCTGCAAGCCGTCCATGTTGGGCATCATCCAATCGCAGATGATCAGATGGGGCTGCACCGCCATGGCCTTTTCCAGACCGTCCATACCCTGGGTGGCGGTGTGGACTTCATAGCCGTCCTTTTCCAGATATTTGGTCAGGATGCGACGGACCGCGGGATCATCGTCGATGACCAGGATTTTGTAGACCTCAGCCATGGCTCTTTGTCATCCCCAGGGTCCTGACCTGGGCGATAAAGTTCAACGGATCGGTGATGGGTTTGGAGAGGTAGCCGTCGGCCCCGCTGGCGCTCAACAGCCGCTCCATGTCGCCCTTCATGGCGTGCGCGGTCACCAGGATGACCGGCAGCGCCGGGGCCAGGGCCTTCATCATCAGGGTCAGTTGCACGCCGTCCAGTTTTTCGCCCTCGTACGCCGAATTGCCCAGAGAAACGTCCATGACGACGACGTCCACCCCGCCGGTCGCCGCCAGTTCCAGCATCACGGACACCTCTTCGGTCTGGAGGACCTCGAAGCCGCCCAGTTTCTGCAGAAATTTCTGGAAAATGCGGGCATTCAGGGGATCGTCCTCCACCACCAGCACGCGGAGGGGCTGTCGGGCCGTCGTCTCCTCTACCGGCGGCGCGGCAATGGAGAATCTCGGATCAATGGTGGTCATCTACGCACCTATGGCTATCGGGACAGCAGACAGCTCCCGATTTTTTGCAATAACTGATTGGCCCGGAAGGGCTTTTGCATGATGATCGGCAGTTCGATGCCTTTGGCCCTGAACTGGTCGAGAATAATCTCGTGGCCCGTGATCATGATGGCGGGAATCCGCGCGGTCGCCGGATCGGCCTGCAGGGTCAACAGGAGTTCCAGGCCGCTGTGCAGGGTCGCCTCCGGGCGGGACGGCAGGGCCACGTCGATGGTGATCAGGTCCGGTTGCAGCCGGCGGGCGCCTTCCAGGCCGTCGTCGGCGGTGACCGCGAAGGCCGTGCGGTAGCCGCTTTTATGCAGAATCCGCTCCATCATGGTGATAATGGTGGGTTCGTCGTCCACCAGCAGGATGAGGGGACCGGTGCCGGTGCCCTTGATCTGAAAGCCGCGTTCCCGATCCTCCTTCCGGCGCCAGTAGAACGGTCCCTTTTCCAACATCAGGGGCAGGGTGAAGGACACCACCGTCCCCTGGTTGAGCCCCTCGCTGTGCAGCCAGATCTGCCCGCCCATGAGCTGCACCAGGCTTTTGCAGATGGTCAGCCCCAAACCGGTGCCGCCGTAGGTGCGGGTGGTGGAGCCGTCCGCCTGGGCGAATTTCTGGAAGAGCTGGTCCTGTTTTTCCGGGGGGATGCCCAGGCCGCTGTCCCGGATCTCGAAGAGCACGTGGCCTTTGGCGACCTGGGGGATGGCCCGGACGTGGACCTCTCCCTGGCTGGTGAATTTGACGGCGTTGGCGATCAGATTGAGGAGCACCTGCTTGAGCTTGCCGGCGTCGGCGCGCACCGCGAAATTGCCCGGGGGCGGGGAAAAGATCAACGGCAGGTGTTTCTGCTCCGCCTGGACATGGGTCAGTTTGTAGGCCTCGTCGAACAACTGGGCGATGTTGACCTCCTCCAGGTACAATTCCATCTTACCGGCTTCGATCTTGGCGATGTCCAGGATGTCGTTGATCAGGTTGAGGAGGTGTTGGGCGCTTTCGAAGGCGTATTGAAGAAATTCCTGTTGTTCGTCGGCATTGTCGTACAGGCCGTCGAGCACCAGACGCAGGAATCCCAGAATGGAGTTGAGGGGGGTGCGCAGTTCATGGGAGGTGTTGGCCAGAAATTCGCTCTTGAGCTTATTGGCCTGGGCCAGCTCCATGTTGGTGCGTTCCAGCTCCCGGTTGAGCTTGTAGAGGGCCAGCTCCTTCAGGCGCAAATGGTGGAGGAGGTCCTCCCGGGACCCCTGTTTGCGCACCAGGGCCAGGCTGCCGATTACCCGGCCCCCGCGTTCCTGGATGCGGTAGATGGAGATGAGCACCGGGACGGGGTCGCCGTTCCCTCCCTGGGCCTCGATGGCCCATTCCTCCACGGAGCCCTGATCCCGCAACTTTTGGAGCATTTCGCCCAGGGAGTCCCGATCGGCGTAGAATTCCCGGAAATGGCGACCCACCATCTCCTCGGGGTGCAGCCCGTAGATGGGCAGGACCCCGGCGCTGACCTGCTGCAGAATGCCTTCCTGGTCCACCAGGCCGAAGCAATCCACCGACAGCTCAAATAACTTGTCCAGATACAGCTTGAGCCGGGTCAGGTCGTGGCGGGCCTCCTCCAACTCCTGCGTGAGCAGGTTGATCTGGGTCTGATAAGGCGCGGTATCGTCGCAAGGCAGAGAATTCATCGCCATCCGGGGCACTCCCAAAAAACGCAGTGGTCTGCCCGGCGGGATGGAGCCGGGCAGTTCTTCGTCTTATTAGGGACAATTACTCTTTGTTATCGGCAACCGGAGGTCAAAACATTAACCGGGTTGGCGGCGGGCGTCGTCCTCAGTCCCCGGCGATCTCCAGGGCCTCCAGACGCACGCCGGCCGGACCGCAATACCGCTCCCGGGATACCGTCTCCCGGGACAGGGTGGCCCGCTCGAAGGCCTCGGTGAGCATCCCGCTCAGCGATCCGCCTTTGAGGGGGAGGGGGGGGCCGCCCCGGTGCAGGTAACCGGTGCGGATTTCCCCGGAAAGGGCGCCGGTGACCGGATTGGGTTCCAGGGTGGAAAACCGCAGCAGGTGCAGAACGGGCCCCTTTTCCAACAGTCCGGCGAGGGGGGTGGAGCCGGGGGCCACCCGCAGGTTGGTGAGCTCGCCGGTGGCCGGCACCTCCAGATAATCGGCGTAGCGTTTGTCCGCCAGCACCTGGTGCAGGATGTTGTCGGCGATAAAGGTGACGGGACGCAGGGCCAGCCCGTGTTCGTCGAAGGGTCTGGCGGCCATCCCGCCGGGCAGACCCGGATCGCTGGTCAGAGTCAAGCGGTCGCCCCGGGGGGCGGCGATCACGGGCTCCCCGGGACGCCAGCGGGCCCACCCCTGGAAGGCCGCCACGGCGCTGGCCTGGGCGGTGAAAAAGCGGAACAGGGTGTCCAGGGCCTCCTCCCCCAAAACCACCGGGAAGGTGCCGGAGGGCGGCACCTCGGCCTGCAGGCCGTCCAGGGCATAGCGGCCGTAGCGCCTCACCATCTCCCCCAGCCCCAGGTGGGAGAAGAGGCGGGCCCGCCGCCACCCCAGGCTTTCCGCCTCCCGGGAGCCCCGGGAGGCCAGCAGGGCGAACTGCACCTCCACCTCCGTCTCGGCGTACTCCCCGGTCAGGCCCGTATGATTACAATAGCGATGTTGCCGCTGTTGGACGTAAATCTCCGCCGAGGCCAGCTCCACGCCGGCCAGCTCCTCCACCGCCCGGTTGAGCTCGGTGCGCGCCTGCCAGAGCACCCCCTGGGGGTTGTCCCGGACTGCCGGATCCAGCGGCGTCGGGGGGGCGAATTCCTGGTCCGGCCCGGGCAGGGTGAAGGGAGGATTGGCGACATAGCCGGCCCGGTCCCGGGCCTGCTCCAGAAAGGCGGCGTAGTCGTCCCCCGGATGGGCCGTCCAGCCGGACTCTCCCAGGACCGGGCGGCCGTCCTGCTCCCCGTGCAGATAGATCTGCACCGCCGCCTTTTCGGTCTCCACCCGGCGCAGATTCTCCACGGTGTCGAAGATGAGATAGAGCTGGTGGCTGGTCTCCCGGATATGGCGGATCTCCCAGCCGTCCAGGGACGCCCCCGGCAACAGGTTCGTCAACTCCACCATCAGGGGGGCGGCGTTGGCCTCTGCGGTCATGACGGCTGCCCTCAACCCAAAGCGGCGATGGCCGCGCCCCGGAGCTGGCTGCGCATGGCGCCGCTGGCCTGGATGACGTCCTCCGGGGCGCCGGCGTCGGCGCCGTAAAACGCCGCCTGGCGGCCGGCCAGGCCCTGGGTGATGTTCTGGGTCCACACCGCCGGCAGCCCCCAGGTTTCGGAGTCTCCCGGCAGCCCCCGGCGGGCCCGCTCCAGGACCCCGGCCTTGCCGTGCACCATGAACAGGGCCGTGACCAGGGCCACCGGCCAGGCCGTATCCGCCACCACGATCAGTTCGGCGCTGTTCACCGCGTAGCGGTTGCCGTTAAAGGACACCGCCAGCCCGCCCCCGGCCCGCACCTTCTCGAAGGCCTGGACATCGGTGATGCTGTCGCCCACGTAGATGGCCGCCGACGGCGCCAGACCGGTCTGCGCCAGGCTCTTTGCCAGCGCATTGGCCTTTTCGAAGCCGCCCACGGGATTGACCTCCTGGTAGAAGCGGCCGCTGGGCAGCGCCGGGACGAGGTTCCAGAAGATCTCGTCCATCCGGGCGATGGCCTGCTGCACCGCCGTATCCAGATCGGCCAGGCGGCGGGCCGCGGCCGGCAGCTCGATCTCCGGCAGGGCCGCAATGTCGGCCTTCAGGGCGGTCAGCTCCTCTTTTTCCATCAGGCTCAGACCGTCCCGGTCCAGGTCCAGCTCGGTGCAGAAGATGTGGGCCGCGTCGAAACCCAGCTCCAGCCCCACCGCCTGGGCGAACTGCCGGTAACTGGTGCTGATTTCGAAAATCGGGATCTCCAGGCTGTGTAAAAAACGGTAGGTTTCCTTGACCCCGGGGACGTAGAGGATGTTCTTGAGGGAATAGTCCAGGAGTTTCTCATTGGTGAGACCGGCGGCCTTGAGAAAGGGCAGAATCAGCTTCAGGGTGTCGCCGGCCTTGTACCCCGGTTTCTGCAGGATGTCGGCCAGATAGTCGTCATAGCGGCTCACCTGCTTGAAAAACCGGTCCCCGTCCGGTTGGATGAAGTCCCGGCACAGTTCAAAGGCGTTGTCGTTGAGGCAAAGCGGGCCTTCGCAATCGGTGTCCAGCTGTACGGTATGCATGGTTGCGCTCCCCGGTCAGGTATTCTGCTGGAGAAACTCCTCCACCTGGTCTGTGATTTCAAATCCCCCCGGGACCAACACCCCTGCCGCTTCCACCCCCCGGGGTGTCAGGCGCAGGCGGCCTGCGGCCAGGTTCTTCAGGGTCAACAGGATCAGGGGGAACTCCCGGGCCAGTTGCGCCGCCCGGATGCGGGCGAACAGGGGTTCCGCCTCCCCTTCGGCGGCCTGGATGGCCGCCAGACTCATTTGGGCGCGTTTGCGGCGGTAGGCCTGCCACCAGGGATCGAAATCCGGCCCCCGCAGGGACAGGCGGCAGTAGGTCACCGGCGGCCCCTGGTCCAGTTCGGGGGTGGCCAGATGCATCATGGCCCCCGCTGCCGCCGCCTCCGCCTCCATGAGCTGCCACATAACCTGCTGCCAGGTGCCCTGGGGCCCTCCCGGCACCGCCGGGTGCAGGTTCAGCAACAGCAACTCCCGGCACAGCCGCGGGCTGGCGATGAGCATGTAGCCGGCCAGGACCACGATCCGGGCATCATAGCCGGCCACGAGCTCCAGCACTTTCCGGTCGAAGTCGTCCCGGGCCGCCTCCGCCCCGGGCGCCCGGCTCCGAAGCTGCTGCCGCAGCTTCCGGGAAGACAGGGTCACCAGCGGCAGTTCCCGGGCCCGCACCGCGTTCAGAAAAGCGTCCGCGGCCGGCGTCTCCCCGGGCTCCCGGTCGCAGAAGACGTAGGCGATGCGGCCGGGGATGAAGCCCCGCACCATTGCCGCCTGGGCCGCGGCCAGCAGATCGATGGCGGCCTGGTCCCGGCCGCTGGAAAACCACCCGAACGGGAAAACCGCGCCTGTCGCTCCGGCCATACGCTCTCTCCGGTGGCCCCCCAACCACACGCCAGCTTATCCCCCACCCCTAAAGGGGGTGGGGAGGGAGTTTGCGGGGCGGGCGGGAGACCTTAGGGTCCCCGGCCCTACCCTCAAGATAAGCTAATTCATGTTCTGGGTAATGGCTTGCTCTACCCTCGCCGCCGCCAAGGCTTCCCGGAAAAACGCCGCCTCCGGATAGCCGGCGCGGCCCCGGCCCGCCAGCGACGCCGCTGCCAGCCGGTTGGCCAGGTTCAGGGCGGCGGCCGGCGTCAGGCCGTGGTATTGCGCCGCCAGCCAGCCCGCGGCAAAGACGTCTCCGGCCCCCAGGGTGTCCACCACCGCGGCCGCGGCCTGACCCGGGGCCTCCAGCGCGCCCTGCGGGGACAACAGCCGCGCCCCCGCCGCCCCCCGCTTGACGATGACCGTGGGCGGGGCCCACGGCGGCCAGGCGTCGTCGTCGCCCCCCAGCTCCCGCCATTCCGAGGCGGTCAGGATCAGGGTGTCCACCCCGGCCAGCAGCGGCCGCAGCCGTGCGCGGCCCCGCCGGGCGTAGAGCTCCCCCGGGTCCAGACTCACCCGGAGGGCGGCGGGCCGGGTCGCCGCCCAGGCCGTCTGCACCGCCAGGGGAGCCTCCCCCACGTAGGAACTCAGATGCACCCAGCGGGCCCGCCCCAGGCCGTCCCGGGGCAGCTCCTCCTCCCGGAGCAGGTCGTTGGTGTTGGGGGCGACAAAGATGGTGCGTTCGCCGCCCGCGTCCACCAGGACGTAAGCCCGGCCGCTGGTCCCCTGCCGCCGGACGCCCCTGCAATCCACGCCGGGCAGTTCCCCCAGCAGGAAGTCGCCGTCCCGGTCGGCGCCCACCCGCCCCACCAGGGCGGTGGGGATGCCCCAGCGCCCCAGGGCGAAGGCGGTGTTGGCCGCCTGGCCGCCGCCGCTGAGCCCCGCCAGTTCGGCGGCGCGCCCCAGCCACTGGCGCAGGGCCGCCTCCTGGCCGGCGCTCAGGGCGTATTCCCCCCCGGCCCGGACCTCCCCCACCTCCCGGGGCAGGTCCGCCAGGGTGTCCGCCCGGAAGATCAAATCGACGTTAATGGCTCCCCAACACACCACCGCGGCTGTCACCCGGGCAGCTTACCATGAAAAAGATTTTCCGGTCAACGGCTTTTCCCCGCAGAAAAAAAAGGCAGGAGTCGCCTCCTGCCTGTCGTACTTGCGACCGTCGGCTCAAGCTAGGCTTTGAACCTCCGGTAGCCGATGATGCCCACGACACCGCTCAGCAGCAGCAGGGCGCTGCCCGGAATGGGCACGCAGTAGGTGTCCAGCACCATCTGGTCCAGGATGAAGTTGCATTCCCCGCCCAGACAGATTCTGATGATCTCATCGGTGGGGTTGGGGTACAGGGTGATTTCCCAGGCGCTGTACCACCAGGTGGGCCGGTCTTCCAGCTCGTAGGACGCCAGCAGTTCGACTTCCGACACCCCCGGAGTGGCCGACACCGCCTCCACCGTCCGGTTATAGGCGTAGGTCATCTGCAGGACGATTTTCTTTACGGGATTGTCGTTGTCAAAGTTGTTGACCTTGATCAACAGGCATGGACTTTCAATCTCCGAGGTGGCGAACACCGCCGCGCCCTCGAAGACGTACACCGGATAGCCCGTGATATACGCCGGGAACACCCCTGCCGGATTGGACTCAAAGACGTCGGCGAACACCAGCGGATACGCCTCGTTGAACAACGCCGGGGCGACGATATTTTCAAAGTCGTCCCACAGGGCGTAGGTGGTGTTATACGCACCCCGCCACTCCGGCGGCAGCAGGTCGTCGGCGCTGGCCAACACCGGGGTCAGGAGCAGGCACAAGGCAACGAAAAATAATGTGATTTTCCTCTTCATAGTTTCCCCTCTTGGTTACCGAGTTAACATATTCCCTGCCTCAAAAAAAGTCTCTGTTTCAAGGTATTGACGCCGAACATTCCCCCTTTCCTGACAGAACTCTCCGGCGGTGAGCCGCCACCGCCTGTCGAATTATCCCGGGTCTTAAAAGCCCTCTTTAAGCCCCTCTGCACGGCTGGCGCGGCCCGCCCGGGGCCGGCTGGTTTCAACCTCGGACCGGGGGCGGCGCACAGTGCTCTCGTTGAGTTCCAGGTAATCAAGAATCGGGCCAAGTTGTACATCAAGTAATATCAATAAGATAAATATTGTCTCCGGGGAGATAATGTATACAATATTGAACATTATGTTAATTATTTTAAACAAAGTCCGAATGCCCCCGGTTGCTCCCACACCCCCCGGGGCCTTCCTCTTTTCCCCATGCAGCTGTGTTGAACCGGGGCAATGCCGTAAAAAGCCCTTTGAGTTCTGCCGGCTCGGGCCCCGTGATATGGCTGCGAACCACAAAGATGCTGGACGCCGGCGGAGGTTTATGCGGATGGGGGCAGACTTGTAGTGATGCCGATATGCTGCCGGGTCGGGGTCTGGCCGGGGGGACAGACCTGAGAAGAGCTTGCCGGAGGAAGGGTGGATCTGCGGGAGCTGACGGTCGCCGCGGCGGCGTCAGGGGGGAAATCCGGTAACGATGTGCACCGGGAAATCCCCGCAGCAAAAAGCGGGGGGTGGCGCCAAGGCCACCCCCTTGATGTTCGTGGCTCCCCGGGACGGACTCGAACCGCCGACCAAGTGGTTAACAGCCACCCGCTCTACCTGCTGAGCTACCGGGGAATGGTAACAGGATTATGATACCCGGCGGGTTGTCGTCGGGCAACTGAAAAAAGCCCTCCCTCCACGGGCGGGCGGTTTTTTCGCTGGCTGGGGGACGAGGATTCGAACCTCGGTAAGCAGATCCAGAGTCTGCTGTCCTGCCGCTAGACGATCCCCCAATCGTCTTTCTTATATAAGCTAACCCTTGGCCTTTGTCAACCGACCTTCCTGAAAAAAACCCGGTCTCGGCTTTCCCGCCGGCGTTAACCGGGCGGTGGCCGCCGGCCGCCGGCAGGGCTCCCTCCGAAGCCATCCGCAGCCGCCTCAGGAGAATTTGTGACAAATGCACCATCCTCACCACCCGTGCTGGCGCTCCCCGGCGTTCGCTTGATACAGTCTGGGCCACAAGGCAAGCATTATCAACTTACTATTCTTATAAAAGGAGTCCGCCATGAACTGCACCGTCTGTCAACACCCCCAGCGTGAGCTCATCGACCGCGCCCTGTTGGCCGGGGCCTCCCAGAAGATGCTGGCCTGGAGACACGGGCTGAGCGCAGCCGCCCTCTCCCGCCATAAAAAGCACCTGTTGGCCGACTGGCAGGGCCGGCAGGACGCCGCCGACGGCCTCGATGCCCGCCTGGCCGTGGGCCTGTAACGGGCCGTCTGCCATTCCCGGAGCGGCAGGAACACGGCGCGCCGCCGGGCGCGGGATAAAAAAAGGGCCGCCGGCGGCGGCCCTGCGACTGGTCCGGAGCACGGGGCGCTTAACGCGTCAGCCAGTGGCGGTTGCGCACCGTCAGGAAGGCGTAGGGGTAGATCCACTGCAGCAGGAAGAAGGCGTAGTAGCTGTAGATGATCCCGTAGACGAACTCCAGGTCCCGCTCGATGATGATGTAGTAAAGCATGTAGACCAGGGAGACCACCCCCAGGGCGGCGAAGAACTTCACCATCACCAGGGGATAGATGGCCATGGAGGCCACCAGCAGGCCCAGGAAGAAGTAGGTCAGGGGGAATTCGATCTGGGTCATGAAGAAGTCCACGATGGGCATCAGGCGGTGTTTGCCCCGGTAGTGGGTGAAGAGGTAACCCAACTGCACGAAGGACTCCCGGACGTTGCCCCGCTCCCACCGCAGGTACATCTTGCACAGGCCCTTGTAGGTTTCGGGCACCAGGGTGTGGACGATGGCGCTGCGCTGATACACGCTGAAGAACCCGGCCCGCAGCACGTGGTTGGTCAGGGCCCGGTCCTCGGAGTGATGGCAGGGCGCCCCCAGGAAGCATTGGGTCCGCCAGGCGTCGATATGCGGCAGCACCGCCTCCCGCCGGTAAGCCGACAGGGCCCCGGGCGTGCACACCACCCCCCCGTAACGGGACTGAGAGGCCCGCAGGAAGTCGAAGGAGAGCACGAAACGCACCGCCAGCATCTTGCCCAACAGGCTCTGATGGCGGTTGTAGACCTTGACGTTGCCGGCCACCGTCCCGATCTGCGGGTCGTGCATCATGGGGGCCACCACCTGGCGCAGGGTGTCCTTCTCGATGACGCTGTCGGAGTCGATGGTCACGAAGACCTCGCCCTTGCCTTCCCGGAAGCCGGCGTAGAGGCCCTCTTTCTTGCCCCGGTTCTGCGGGAACTGGATGGCCTTGATCAGGCCGGGGAAGCGGGCCCGGGCCCGGTCGATGTATACCCAGGTGTCGTCCTGGGAGCCGTCGTCGATGCAGATGACCTCCAGCTTGTCCGCCGGATAGTCCGAGGCCGTGACCGCGTAGATGGCCTTCTCCACCATGGCCCCTTCATTGTAGGCCGGGATGATCACCGTCACCCGGGGGAGTTCCCCCTCGGGCAGGGGATAAGGTTTATACCGGGCCCACAGCACCGTGCGCACCACCTGGAAGAGGAGCAGCATCAGGGTATAGATACCCCCCAGGGCCGGAATGAAGGACGTGTAGCTTGTGGAGTTCAACAGTTGCACATAGCCGTTAAAGGACCCCAGTTTCAGGGCCAGAAAGAAAAAGCCGGTGAGCGCCGCGGGCACCAGCAGTTTCAGCGCGATGTCCACCAACTGCATCCTCTCCCACCGGGGGAGGAGCTGCCGGGCCGTCGTCTTGTCCAACGACCGCCAGGACAGGGTTGAGGTTGCGGTTCGCATGGGCGGTTATACCCTCCTTCAGTCTCTCCAGAAATTATGCTCAGTCGGAAAACGGGCCAACCCTCCGGCGACCCGCCGGACTATGTTGCAAAAGCCTTGCCAACTAACCCAATGCTAACCGATACAACTACTTGATATGTTTTGATAAATTTAACGGACCAGGGAGGCTGGACGGCCCCTTTGGGATAATTTTCTCGAATTGAGAATCGCGCCGCGCGGCGTTAGGGAACCTTCTCAGATTGAGAAATTGACCCCCGAGGGGTTCTTAAAGCGGGAAAATGTGAAAAGATTCTTAAAAAATGGCTTGATAAAAAACTATATCTTTGGTATTCATAAGCATTTGATGAAATTTGGGGAATAAGGAGGACGATAATGGGGCTGTTACTCGTCTGCCCGGACTGTAATGCCAAAGTGCCAATGCAAGCCAAAGTCTGCCCGCAGTGCGGCGTCAATCTGATGAACCTGCCGAAAGAGCGCGTTACCTATTTCATCGGGCAGGCGGCCGCCGCCCCTCCACCCCCGGCCGCTGCCCCCGAGCCCCCGCCGGAGCCGGCCGTCGCCGTTGATGTCGCCCCGCCGGAAACCGCCGCCCCTGCCGAGGCTCCGGAAGCCGAGCCGGAGCAGCACGCCCCGGCGGAGAAGAAGGAAACCAAGAAAAAGAAACGGGCCCCCAAGAAAGCCAAGTGAGCCCGTCTGTCGAGGCCGGCCAGGGCCCCGCAGGCCTGTCGGGAAAATCGCGTATCCCCGGTCGCGCCTCTGTACCTTGCTGATCTGCCGCGGCCTCTTCCGCACCCCCTGACCCCCAGGGGGTGTTTTTTTGCGGCCGGGGGCGTCGGTGTCGTGGCCGCGCCGGCTCCCCCGGGTTGATCTCCCCGCCGCCGGGGTCCGGCGACGGCTGCTGACCTTATTTAAAGGGCCGGAAGCCGCACACGTGCCCCGGATGGCCCTTCAACTGGTCCATGAGGTGCTGGACGAATTTCAAAGCCTGTTTCTTGTCTTTATCGATGAGAATTTCATGAATCTGGAATTGATCCTGGTCGGAAAAGGCGATGGATTTGTCTGCCATGTTGGTTCTCCCGTGCGTCTGGTGGTGTTGCCGGCTGATAAGACCTTACACGGCCTTGGGGCCGCAGGCATGTCCCGGGTGGCCTTTGATTTTGTCCGCCAAGTCGGACACAAACTGCATGGCGGCGTCCTCGTCCTTGTCAATGAGGATTTCTTGCAGGCGCGCCTGTTCGGCGTCGGTGAAGTTGATTACGACTTCTGCCATCGGTCTTTCTCCTTTCTGTTTATCCTAGCCTGTGCGGCCTTCTGCGTTCCTGTCACCGGGGGACGCGACCGCCGCCCCCGGCGTGCCGCGCTGACGGCTCCCGCCCGCGGGCCGCATCTCCTCTCTCAAGCAAATTATTAGAATGGTGAGGGCCCCTGTCAAGGGAAATTCGGCGCAAGCTCCAAAAGCGCGAGCAGTTCCCCGGGGGCGTTGATCAACGCCCGGGCGCCGTGGGCCACCAGTTCCTCCGCCTGCCGGAAACCCCACAACACCCCCACCGGAAACATCCCCGCCGCCACCGCCGTGTCCATATCGGTGTTGGTGTCGCCGCAATACAGACACTCCCGGGGAGCCACCGCCAACCGGGCGGCGATCTCCAGCGCCCCGGCCGGGTCCGGCTTCAGGGGGCGCTCCGGCCGCGCCCCCTCCACCGCCGCAAACCACTCCGGGGGGAAACAGGCGCCGATCACCATCTTGGCAAACTCGTCGGGTTTGTTGGACAGCACCGCCAGCTTCAGACCCCGGCTGCGCAACTCCGCCAGCACCGCCGGGATGCAGGGGTAGGGGCGGCTCCAGTCCCGCCAGTGCCGGCTGTATTCCTCCTGCATGGCTGCCGCGCACCGGCTTACCATCTCTGCGCGGCGCGCCTCTTCCGGCAGCGCCCGCCGGGCCAGGGTGGCCATGCCGTCCCCCGCCATATAGCGGTATTCCTCCCGGCGGCGCAGGGGATATCCCATCCGGGCCAGCACCCGGTTCATGGAGTCGGCCAGGTCGTCCAGGGTATCCACCAGGGTGCCGTCCAGATCGAAGAGAACCGCCTTGAACCTCATGGCCTCTGCTGCCCCCGGGGGTAGGGGAGGGGCGGCGTCCGCCAGCTCCCCGCCAGTTAGTCCTTTTTGTCTTCCGCCGTCCGGCTCAACTCGGCCTTGATCTTCTCCGCGAAGGCCTCCTGGAAGGGCGCAATGTCCAGGGCCTCATCCTGGCGCCCCATCAGGTACAGCGCCAGGCCCTTGTTGACCAGGATCTCCTTGTTGCCCGGCTGCAGCGCCAGACCCCGGTCGAAATACTCCAGGGCCTCTCCGTACCGCTCCTCGGTCATCAGGGCGGTGCCCAGGCCCAGCAGGGCATAGAGGTGGTCCGGCTTGGCCGCCAGCACCTGCTCGAAAATGGCCACCGCCTCCGCCGGCCGCCCCAGGTCGTTGAGGAGATAGGCCTTGGTCTCCAGCATCCGTTGATCGTCGGGTTTGCTGTGCAGCACCTTGTGGCAGCAGAACAGCGCCTCCTCCAGCAGGCCCTGCTGCGCCAGCGTCATGGCCCCGGCGCTCCAGGGGGTGTCGTCCCCGATCACCTTGCGGATCAGGCCCTCAAAGGTATCCATGACCACCTTGCGGCCCACCAGCGGGGCGATGCCGCCGTGCCCGGGCATGACATGCAGGATGTCCTTTTTCATCAGGGTGCGCAGGGCATAGAGGTAATGGTCCAGCCGCCCGCCGGCCCCCTGGTCCATGTCCGCTATGGCTTCGGCCAGAACGGTGTCCCCGGTGAAGGCGGTCTGCGTATCCCCATGGTAATAGCACACCCCGTCCAGGGTATGGCCGGGGGTATGGATCGCCTCGAACTCAAACCCGCTCAGGTTGATCGTCTCGCCGCCCTTGATTTCGGTTACCTGCAGCCCCCCGGCCTTTAGAATCTGTTTGTATTCCGCCGGCCCGGCCTCATGCAGGATCACCTCCACGGCCAGCTGGTCCGCCAGCCCCCGATAGCCCCGGAAGAGTTCCACCACCCCCATGCAATGGTCCGGGTGGCCGTGGGTCACCGCCACCTTCTTGATTCGGGTGAGGTCCAGGCCGTTGCGAAAGAGTTCCATGTACAGGAGATAATCATTGCCCGGGTCGATGATGGAGAGATAGTCGCCCGGAATAACATAGACATTGCTGGTGAACTCGTACCCCAGGGCGAACAGGGTCCGGTCGAACAGGGGGTTGCTCAACCCCGTGACTTCGGCGATGCTATGCCAGGATTTTTCCGGCGGCTGTTCCTGCCAGCCCCCGGAACCCAAAAAATCGTCTGTGCTCATCCGTAGCTCTACTCCTTGATTCAATCTGAGACGCGCCTTGCCGCGGCGGGCGGCGCTGCCCATACTATAGAGTATTTTTCCCGGACGTGCAGGAAAAAATGCTCCCCGCAAAGACCAAGGGCGACCCGGAGTGCGGGCCGCCCTTGGGTGTGACGTCTCCCCGGCTTCAGATTATCCTTCAGCCAAGGGAGGGACGGGGCGGTTTATTCGGCGTAGGGGATGGTGTAGCTCAGCTTCATCTTCCCATCCGGCCACCACTTCCGCTGTTTGGTCTCGCCCGGATAAATCTCGGTCACCTTGTCGCCGGAAACCCAGAAATCCAGGGACAATTCCATAAAGTGGAACTCCGTCAGTTTGTATTTGACGATGGTCTCCGCGGGGATGAGAATGGCGTAGCCCGTCTCTTTGCTGGCCAGCCACTCGAAGGACTCGTTGGGCTCGTGGGTCCTTTCCTCCTGCGGATTAATGACGGCAAGCAGTTTGCCTTGAATTTTGTCATTGATTTTGACCGGATAATCGGCCCACAGCTCGTCCGGCAGATAGAACCATAAAGCCCGGTAGCCGGTCTTTACGTAGCCCTTGACGAGCATGGGGTCGAAGCCACACACGCTCAGGCGGACTTTTTCAGGCATCATTACCTCCTGCTAGGCATTCGTGATTGGCAGTTTCGCCGTCATTCTGCTGGCGCAAACCTTCTTGTACCGGTGTATCGTCACCCCGGAGGAGGAAATCCCGGAGCTCCTCGATCTGCTGGTAACAGAAGTCCATAAAGACATCCAGTTCCGCCTGGTCGAAGTGAGCCGTCTCCCGCAACCGTCTTACATACGGATACAGATATTCCTCGATCTCCATCATGAAATCGCTGCACAGAAACAGGTAGTCGCGACCGCCTTCGGGGGGCGCCAGCCGGAAGAAATCCTCCTTCCACAGCAGCACCCGCCGGCGCAGTTCCACGAGCTCCTCGGCCCCGTGTTGGCGAATTTCCTCCGGGGTGCAGGGATTATAATTTAGCTTCGAAGGCATAGCACTTCTTGATCACATCACTATCGCTGATACACCAGTAGTGCGGCCAATGGATCTTCTTGCACCACCCGATGATGTCGGCCGGCGGGAAACCCGAGCCCTTCAGCACCCATTTGAGATATTTGCATTTCCAGCAGATATGGTCGGTTTGCTTTTCCGGCGTGAGGACGTGAGCCAGAAATTCTACCGGTGATAATTTCGAATTACTCATGCGTCACCCCTCCTCTTACCAATCAGACACTTCGCCCTTGGCGATCTTCTCGTGGTACTCCGCCCAGACCTCGGGAGAGAGCTTCTCGATATCCCAGAAGTAGCCGTGCGATCCGGCCACCCCGGCAGAGGGCGGCTGCGGCCGCCAGCCACGCACCGGCCGTCCCCGGATGCTGAACTTGACCATATCCGCCCGACCCAGGTAGATATCCCGGGGCAGACAGTGATAGGGCCGGGTGCGACCTTCGATGCCCGGCAGATAGTTGGAGTAGCCGTCGTTGGGCTTGTCGGCATAGAGAGGATAAATATCGGGTTTTTCACCCGGTTTTTCATCCGGGCCGGTATACATGTGCCCCTGGATCATGTGGATGTAATAGACCGTGCCGCATTCGGCGCAGGCGATCTTGCCTTCCCAGTTCCAGAAGCAGTAGGGGTCGAGATAATTGACGGTGTCGCACACCTTCCCGTCTTTGTCTTTCTTGCACCAGATGATATCACACATGCGTTGCCCCTCCGCTTAGATAATGCCCTTGGCATACCACTCTTCGATCTTGCTCATGGGATAACCGAGGAGTTCATGGTAGATCTTGACGTTGTCCGCGCCCACCGGCCGCCACAGCCACTTATGCTTCCGGGGGGTCTTGGACATCAGTCCGGCGCTGTACGCGCTCTGGATCAGGACGTCGCCGAAGAGCGGGTCGTCGTTCCAGCGCACCGTGCCCCGCTGCCGGAAGTGCTCGGACTCGTACACTTCCTTGTCATTCATCACCGGGGCGGCCAGCAGACCGGCATCCTTCATGATCCGCACCACCTCGGAACGGCTCTTGTCCGCCGCCCAGTCCTCGATGGCCTTGTAGATCTCGATCTGGGCCGGGGCGCCCACTCTCTCTTTGTGGGACTTATACTGGCTGAACAGATCGGGCTTCTTGATGATGTCGCACAGGGCCTTGAAGTCGGCATCCTGGAAGGCGCTCAGCATCACATAACGGGACTCGAACTTCTCCTGCGGGTTTTTCGCATCCGGGAAGTCGGTCTTGCCCGTCATGATGATGCCGTGCACGCACAGCTGCGTATCCCAGTTCCCCCAGCGCTGCCGGACGATGCCGAAGCGGCCGTACAGGGGTGCGGTGTAGCCCAGGCAGCGGGTGGCCGCCTGCACCTGGGAGAACTCGATCATGGTGCCCAGGCCGGTCTTGCTCCGCCAGTACATGGCCGCCAGGATCGCCGTGGTGATCTGCGAGCCCGAATACCAGTCGATACACCAGTTGGAGGCCTTGGTGGCATGGCCGCCGAAGTCCTCGTGGGCGCCGGTCACCGAGGCCAGCCCGGCGTGGGCCTGACCCAGGATGTCATAGGAGCCGCCGAAGATCTTGGGACCGTACCCGAAGCCGCCGCCCCAGACATAGATGAACCGGGGGTTGATCTGCATCAGGTCCCGGTAACCCTGTTTCCAGCGGTCGAACGTCCCGTGGCGGTAGCACTCGGTGAGGCCGTCGCTCATCTTTACCAGATCGTAATAGATCCGCTTGGACTCGGGGACGTGGTAGTCCAGGGTGATGTAATACTCGTTGGAGTTGGCGTTGGTGAACCCCAACCCCGTTCCCGACATCGGCCGGGTGTCGTGCAGGGGGTAGAGATAGGCCTCGTTGAAGGGCGAGGTGTGCCGCATGGGGTCGCCCATCCGGGGCATCTCCACCTTGATGCACTCCGCCCCCAGCTCCGCCAGGTTGGTGACGGAATGGGGCGTGAAGATGTACATGGTGGTGCTCATCCAGCGAACGCCTTTCAGGGCGTCCGGTTTGACGAACTCGTTGCCCACGTCGAAGACCTTCTTGCAGTACTCTTCGAAGGGGGCCTTCATCTCCTCGAGTTCTTCCTTGCTCTTGGGCCCGTCCAGGTCCTCGAGGTTGCAAACCTTCATTTTCTGGAGATCTTTATCTTCCATTTAAATTACCCCCTTGTCCTTGAGTTCCCGCAGCTTCATGGGACCGAAGCCGAGATAGCGCTTGTATATCTCGCCGTTGTCATGTCCCAGGGGCCGGCCCAGTGATTTCACCCGGGCGGGGGTGCGGTGCTGATAGGCGTTGGTGGACTCGGAATACATCACCGTGCCGTACTGTTCGTCCTCAATGGTGTTGACCCAGGGACGATACTTGAAGTGCGGGAATTCCGCCACTTCGTCGATATACAGCACCGGGCCGGCGGCGATTTCGTATTCCATCAGCTTCTGCTCGGCCTCGATGCGGTTGATGTCCCGCAGCCACTTGGTGGTCACGGTGTAGGTCTTGATCAGGGCCTGGAGGGCGTTCCGGGCCGCCATTTCTTTGAGCAGCGGGTCTTCGTGGATCAACCGGCCGAAGATGGGGAGATCCCGCTCGATACACATCCCGATGCGGTACCACAGCCGGTCGGTCTGCCCGCCGATCATCATGTACCCGTCTTTACAGGGGTTCCACTCGTACTGGTTCAGGTTGGGGTCCCAGGCGCCCGTCCGGGCCTTGATGGACTTGTTGAACCCGTACCAGGTGATGTCGAAGTCCAGGATGTCCATCAGGGTCTCGGCCGCGGTGCACTCGATGAACTGGCCCTTGCCGTTGTTCAGGCAGTCCCGCCAGTACAGGGCCGCCAGGCAGCTGTTGGCCGCCTGTTCGCCGGCCACGTAGTCGGCCAGCCACACGCCGGAACGCATGGGGTCGCCGCCCTTGCCGCCGCGGGGGCACTGGTCGGGCGGGAAGCCGGTGTTATGCACCCAGGAGCAGGCGCACATCCCGAAGGGATCCAGCATCCACTGACCGTACTTGGAGACCTCGTCCTTATTGGGGCCCCACTGGCCGCGCTCGCCCACCCAGCAGTAGATCAGCTTGGGGTTGAGCTTGGACAGGTGGCGATAACCCAGACCCAGGGAGTCCATGTAGCCCGGAGGATATTCTTCAATCAAAATATCCATATTCAAGGCCAGATTCTTATAGATCTCCCGGCCCTCGGGCTTTTCGATGTCCAGGGTGATGGAATAGGCGTTCCGCAGCTCGTGCAGAAAGTCCATGCCGCAGGGGGTGCCGAAGGTGTCCTTCAGCATATATTCTTCCCGGCCGAAGGGGGTCAGTTCCCGCAGGGGGTCGCCGCCGGGGGGTTCGATGTTGACCAGCTCCGCGCCCAGCTCCGAGAGCAGGCCGGAGGCGAACTTGTTGCACATCCGCCACTGGCCCATGGCCATGACCCGGACGCCTTGCAGGGCTTCGGGCTTGTCGAAGGCGTAATCGATCCGCAGGTTGTCTTCCAGAAACTGCCCGAATTCAGCCGCCTTCCGTTTTTCATACACTTTCATGCACTCTTCCGGAGTGGGCGGCGGGGTTACCGGCCAGGGCCGCACATCCGGCCCCATTAACGGCAGGGTATCCGCCCGGCTATTAATTTCAATGTCTCTTTTTTCCTTCGCCATCTCTTGACCTCGCTTTTCAGTAGGCTTGCATGACAGCTTCGTCCACATTCGTTCTACTGGCCTAAAGGCACTACCGAAACAACCTTACGCCTCCCCTGCTCCGCCTGGGAGCCTGCGGGGCGGCGCTTCCGTAGCAGGCGTGCCGGCCATAACCGGTTGCCTGTGTATGGAGCGCGGCGCGTCACCTCCTTTCCCTGAAGAAACTCACTTCCAAGCAAATATTATGATGATGTCCCTTGTCCGGCCCTCAGCGCGGCCGGTCGGCCACGGGCTGTGGCGCAATCCAGAACTTCAGTCTGAAGTGCAATACAAGAATCCTGCCGACCCGGCCAAAATGAAACGACAATCTCCCAAATAAAAGAAAATTCAAGAAAAAACAATCTGTTGCTTAAGACGGGGATTATCTTGTCTTTTTCCGGGGGGCGCCCCCGAACAGGGTTTTTGTCCGATTTCGGACTCTAAGAAATGGATGGGTGGATTTATTCGCTGAAATGAATCAAAGAATAGGGCAAGTACAAGATTTCTTTTTCTTGTCCGAAAATGGACCCTCCGCTGTTTTAATTCAAACGGCGGGGATGCCCTGGTCGAGTCCGTAACGGCGAATCTTGCTGTACAGGGTGCTGCGGCTCAACTGCAAACGCCGGGCGGCGTCGTGCTTGTTCCAGTTGGCCTCCTTCAGCACCCGCAGGATGAGGCGGCGTTCATTGTCCGCCAGCGAGGTGGAAATGGAGTCCTCCGTCTTGTCCTTCAGAAAACGGGGCAGGTGTTTGCGGCTGATCACCTCCCCGTGGGTGACAATGACGGCGTGGCTGATGGCGTTTTCCAGCTGGCGGACGTTCCCGGGCCAGTCATAATCCATCAGCACCTGGATGGCGTTGGGGGAAAAACGTTGAATATGCTTACCCTCTTTGAGGTTGCACTTCTTCAGAAAGTGGTCGCACAGCAGGGGCACGTCTTCTTTGCGTTCCCGCAGGGAGGGCAGGTGAATGGAAATCACGTTCAGGCGGTAATAGAGGTCCTCCCGGAACCGTCCGGCCTCCGTCTCGGCCTCCAGATCCTTGTTGGTGGCGGCCAGCACCCGCACGTCGGCCTCAATGGTGTCTTCGCCCCCCACCCGCTCGAAGCAATGGTCCTGCAGGAACCGCAAGAGCAGTATCTGCGTGGCCGGCACGATCTCGCCGATCTCGTCCAAAAACAGCGTGCCCCCCTGAGCCCGCTCGATGCGCCCCTTCTTCTGCTTGATGGCCCCGGTGAAGGCCCCCTTTTCGTGGCCGAAAAGTTCGCTCTCCAACAGCGTCGGGGAATAGGCCGAGCAGTTGGCCACCACGAAGGGGCCACTCCTCCGGTGGCTCTGGCGATGGATGGCCTGGGCCACCAGTTCCTTGCCGGTGCCGTTCTCCCCGGTGATCAGCACCGTGGCGTCGGAGCCCGCCACCAGATCGATGAGCTCGTAGACCTCCTGCATCCGGTCGCACTGCCCGATGATCTCCCCATAGGAACTGCGGTCCGCCGCCCGTTCCCGCAACAGGGTGATCTCCGCCTCCCGGATCACCAGGTGCCGGATGTAGTCGGCCACCTGGGTGAAGAAGGCCTTGAAAAACCGCAGGTCCTCCGCCGGATAGTCCCGCTTCTGGGAGGAGCCCAACAGGAAAAAGCCGATACACCGCTCCGGCGTCACGATGGGGAAGCCGAACCAGCCGGCGTAGGCCTCGGAGAAAAGCTGTTGCATCCAGGCCGGCGAGTTGTTGCCTTCCCGGGTGAGGACGGGGCAACTGCCGGCCTTGTCCAGGAAGGCGAAAAAGTCCGACTTCTGGCCCGCATGCTGCATTTTCTGGGTCAGACGCCGTAAGGGCGCGGCAATCTTGGCGGGGCAGTCCTCCAGATTGAGCAACTCCTGGTTGTTGGCGTCCAGGATGAAGAAGACCGGCTCGGCCTGAGCGAATATCTTCCGGCTGATCTCATACAGAAAGGCGAACAGTTCCGGGAGCGAGCCCTTGGCGTTCACCTGGCGGGTGATCTCCAGGAGGGTCTCCAGTTGCTGATGCGTCTTTTGCAGCTCCCGGGTCTGGGAGGCCAGGACTTCCTGGGCCGACCGCAGCTCGGTCTCCACCTGCTTCAAATGGGTGATGTCGGTGACCACCCCCACGGTCCCCAAAAAATTGTTGCCCACCATCAGGGGGGTGACGGAAATGAGACAGTGCAGCGGACTGCCGTCCTGTCTGGTGAGACGGTTCTCCTGCACCGGCGACAGGCCCTCCTGGCTCTTGGCGAACAGGTCCCGCCCCTTGCCCCGGGCCTCCTCGTCCATCAGGCTGCACAGCGTCCGCCCCAGCAGCTCGCCGCCGGAGTAGCCCAGCATCCGGGTCAGGCAGGCATTGGTGAAGGTGATCTTGGCCCGGTAGTCCAGGATGAAGATCCCCTCCCGGGCCATCTCCACTATGGTCCGGTATTTTTGCTCGCTGGTCTTGAGTTCCTCTTCCAGACGTTTGCGGGAGGTGATATCCTGACTGTGTTCGAAGGCCTGGATGACCGTGCCGTTTTCGTCCTTCACCGGGAAGGAGTGCACTTCGAACTGGCGCTGGCTGCCGTCCGGCAGGGGAATGAGCATCTGGCGCTGGCGGGGCTCCCCGGTGGCGAATACCTCCTGGATCTGGCAGCCCTCGCAGATTTCGGCGCGGTTATACAGCGCTTCGTGGCAGATCCGGCCCAACAGCCGCTCCGCCGGGCGTTGAAACGTGGCGGCAAAGGCCGGATTCACCATCACGATGCGGAACTCGCGGTCGTAGATCACGAAGGGATCGGTGACGCTGCTGAAGATGCGGAGCCAGGAATGTTCGGGGAGCTGGGGCATGATCGGCTTTCCTCTCAGGGGAGCGCAGGATGGGATGATCCTCAGGACCGGCGTCAACCAGATGGCGGACGGCGGGTCAGCGGAAGGGGGGCCTGTGGCTAGGATTGGGTCGTATTCTGAACAATGCTTTCTCTCCCGTTATAGTTTTTATTCATAGCACATCTGCTCATTCCTTGTCAAAAGAAAAGAGTCGCGTCCAGTACAATTTCTGCACAGTCTTTTTTCTTGCAAAATCCGCCGAAAAAGGATATCCCCCCAGATAATATGTTGATAATGCTCAATTACTCTTCCGGCGCCGACCCCGTGCCCCCCGCTGCCCGGCCCCTGGTGGCCCGGCTCCGGGCCCACCCGCCCCTCCAACTCGCCGCCGAGCTGGCCCGCCAGCACAATCTGCGCCTCTATCTGGTGGGGGGCGCCGTCCGGGAGCTCCTCCGGGGGCGCCTGGCTCCCGACCTCGATCTGGCCGTGGACCGCCGGGCCCTGGACCTGGCCCGGGAACTGGCCGCCGCCCTGGGGGGCACCTTCGTGCTGTTGGACGAGGCCGAACGCACCGCCCGGGTGGTGTGGCAGGGCCAGGAACTCGATCTGGCCCAGTTCCGGGCCCCCACCCTGGAACAGGATTTGGGCAAACGGGATTTCACCCTCAATGCCATGGCCCTGGACCTGGAGACCCTGATGGCCGGGGACGAGATCGCCCTCATCGATCCTTACGGCGGCCGGGCCGACCTGGAGGCCGGCTGGATCCGACTCCTGGCCCCCGAAAACTTCGCCGACGACCCCCTGCGCCTGCTCCGCGCCTTCCGCTTCGTCGCCACCCACGAGCTGCAGCCCACCCCCGACACCCTGGCCGCGGTGCGGCGCTATGCCCCCTTGCTCTCCCGGGTGGCCGGAGAGCGCCTCCATCAGGAACTCTTCCGCCTGCTGGCGGCCCCCCGGGCCTTCCCCGCCCTGCGCCGGCTGGCCGCTACCGGACTCCTGTTCCAGATCTTCCCCGAACTCCGGGAGATGCAGGGAGTAGAACAAAACGGCTACCATCACCTGGACGTCTTCGAGCACTCCCTGGCCGCCGTCGAGGCCCTGGAACAGGTGCTCGCCGCCCCCCGGGATTTCTTCCTTGAACTCGCCCCCGTCCTGGAAAGCTACCTCCGCCCTGACAACATCCCGGTCCTCCTCAAACTGGCCGCCCTCTTCCACGACGCCGGCAAACCCCACACCCGGGAGCGCCGGGAGGACCCCGACCGCTACACCTTTTACCACCACGAACGCGTCGGCCGGGAGATCTTCACCCGGGCGGCGGCGCGCCTCAGGTGCAGCCAGGCCGAGACCAAAACCGTCCTGAAGCTCATCGACCTGCACATGCGCCCCTTCCTGCTCCTCCCCCTCTTCCGTCAGGGGGAGCTCAGCGCCCGGGCCCTGGGGCGGCTCAGCCGCGCCGCCCGGGCCGACCTGCCCGGCATGTTCGCCCTGGCCATGGCCGACAGCCTGGCCGGGCAGGGAGACCTCAAGCCCCCCGACGCCGAAATGGTCCTGGCCGACCTGGCCGACTTCGTCTGGCGCTTCTATCAGGAGAAGGTGGAGCCCCTGGAGACGCGGCCCCGCCTCATCACCGGCCACGACCTCATCCGGGAGTTCGGCCTGACCCCCGGGCCTCACTTCCGCCGACTCCTGGAAGAAGTGGCCGAGGCCCAATGGGAAGGCCGCCTGCACTCCCGCCAGGAGGCCCTGGCCTACATTAACACCTTGCTGTAAGACGCGGCCGCCGGGGCCGGGAGGATCCCCCTGGGGTTGACCGTCATAATTTCCGAGGGAGCCCGCGATGAATCCCGAAACAGCGGTTAAACGCCAACTGATCGAGGTCTGCCGCCGCCTTGCCCACCGCGGCTTGCTGGCGGCCACCGACGGCAACGTCAGCTGCCGGCAGGCGGACCGCCTCCTGGTCACCCCCAGCGGCGTCAATAAAGCCGTCGTCCGGGAAGAGCAGCTCCTCACCCTGGACCTTCAGGGCCGGGTGCTGGCCGGGGCGGGCGCCCCCACCACCGAAATCCTCATGCACCTGACGGCCTACCGCTGCCGCCCGGACGTCGCCGCCGTGGTCCACGCCCATCCCCCCTGGGCCACGGCCTGCACCATCGCCGGCGTCGACCTCACCGCCGGCGTCCTCCCCGAAGTGGTCCTCACCCTGGGGGCCATCCCCACCGCCCCCTACGCCACCACCGGCACCCCGGCCCTCTCCGAGGCCATCCGCGACCTCATCCTGGAGTACGACGCCGTCCTGCTGGCCCATCACGGCGCCCTCACCCTGGGGCGCGACCTGGAAGACGCCGGCAACAAAATGGAAAAGGTGGAGCACGCCGCCCTGGTCGTCGCCCTGGCCACCCTCCTGGGAGGCGCCCGCCCCCTGCCCGCCGCCGAAGTGGCCGCCCTCACCGCCCTGGGCCGCCAACGCGGCTACCGCCCTCCCCCAATAAAAAGTTGATTATTTATCCTGAAGTGATAGATAATAATAATATACATTCCCTGAAAATCCATGACTGACCGGGACCAGACCGCAGAGCAGTTGCGGGCCGAGCTGGCCGCGGTCCGGCGACAACTTGCCGAGCTGCAGGCCGCCGCGGTGCCGCCCCCTCCCGAGGTGGGGCCATCTCCGCCCGGCAGTGAACAGTTCCGCCGCATTGTCGAGCACGCCCCCGTGGCCGTGGGCATCGCCCGGGTGGATGGCGCGGTCGTCCTGCTCAATAATAAGTTCACCGAGCTCTTCGGTTATACCCGGGCGGATATCTCCACTGTGGACCACTGGTTCACCCGCGCCTACCCCGACCCGGACTATCGCCGGACCAACCAGGCCCTCTGGGTGGCCGACCTGGAACAGGGCCGGACGCAGCCTCTCCGGCCTTTGCCGGTTCGGGAATACACCGTCACCTGCCGGGATGGTTCCCGGAAACAGGTGGAAATCACCTTTTCCCTGATCGGCGATCACGCCTATGTGGGCTTTACCGACGTCACCGCCCGCCGTCGGGCCGAGGCCGCCCTCCGGGACAGCGAGGAACGCTTCCGCCAACTGGCCGAACACGTCAGCGGGGTCTTCTGGCTGACCGACTGGGCCACCGAGCGGGTCATCTACGTCAGCCCCGCCTATGAGGAGATCTGGGGCCGATCCCGGGACCGCCTCTACGCCGACCCCTGGGATTGGCTGGCCCCCCTGTCTCCCGAGGACCGGGAGCGGGTCACGGCCTCCTTTCAGACCCGGGGCGAGCACGGCCCCTGGGAAGAGGAATACCGCCTCATTCGACCCGACGGCACCGTCCGCTGGATCCGCGACCGTGGCTTCCCCATCCGGGACGACCAGGACCGCGTCTATCGCCTCGCCGGCTTGGCCGAAGACATCACCGACCGGAAAGAGGCCCAGGACAAGCTGCGCCAGAGCGAGGAAAAGTTCCGGGTGGCCTTCGAGGCCGCCGAAGACGCCATTTTCTGGGCCGACGCGGCGTCTGGCCTCTTCATCAATTGCAATCGGGCCGCGGAACACCTCATGGAGAGGCCCCGGGACGAGCTCATCGGCAGCCATTTCACCACCCTGCATCCGGTGGATCAGGCGGAATATTACCGGGAAGTCTTTCGGAAACACGTGGAAAGCGGCC
The DNA here is from genome assembly GCA_964428565.1 of uncultured Desulfobacterales bacterium. Lineage (GTDB taxonomy): Bacteria > Desulfobacterota > Desulfobaccia > Desulfobaccales > Desulfobaccaceae > CAYRYV01. The sequence goes on from CAYRYV010000001.1 coordinate 145,343, forward strand.
TGCGCACCATCGAGGCCCAGATCGTCACCAAAACCGGCACCCTCAAAACGGTGACCATCTCCGCCGCCCCCTTTCAGATGGGGGACAGCCGGATCATCCAGGGGATCTTTCGGGATATCACCGAGCGCAAACACCTGGAAGAATCCCTGCGCTTTCACCAGCTGGCCATCGAACACAATGCCGACTCGGCCTTCTGGGTGGCGGCCGACGGCCGCATCTACTACGCCAATAACGCCGCCTGCCGCGTCCTGGGCTACACCCGCCCGGAGCTGTTGGCCCTGTCCATCTTCGACGTCGATCCCGATCTCTCCCGGGAGACCTGGGATGACTACTGGCAACGCTCCCGCTATCGCGGCACCTACATCCTCAACACCCACCACCGCACCAAGAACGGCCGGGTCTTCCCGGTGGAGGTCAATATCACCCCGGTGGAGTTCGCCGGGCAGGAATACCACGTCTCCTTTGCCCGGGACATCAGCGACCGCAAACAGTGGGAGGCCGCCCTGCAGGAGAGCGAACAGCGCTTCCGCACCCTGGCCGCGGCCTCCTTCGAAGGCATAGCCATGAGCGAAGCCGGGGTGATCCTCGACACCAACGATCAACTGGCCGACCTGCTGGGCTACTCCCGGGAGGAACTTATCGGCAAACCGCTCCTGGAGGTGGTGGCCCCCGCCTCCCGCTGCTTGGTGGCCGCGGCCGTCCACTCCGGCCGGCTGGAGCCCTATGAATTTCTGTCCCTAAGAAAAGACGGCTCCACCTTCCCCACCCGGGTGCGGGCCCGGGTGGCCCAGATCGGCGGCCGGCAACTGCGGGTCAGCGTCATCCGCGACATCAGCGACTGGAAGGCCGCCGAAGCCGCCCTGCGTCAGGAAAAGGAGGTCTCCGAGGCCATCCTCGACAGCCTCCCCGGCATCTTCTATATGTTCGACGAGCATGGCCACTTTGTCCGCTGGAACCAGCGCCATCTCGAAGTGACCGGCTACCGTGCGGAGGAGATGCCCCGGATGCATCCCCTGGATTTTTTCCAGGGGGCGGACAAGGACCTCATCGCCGCCAGAATCGAGGAGGTTTTACTCCAGGGCGAGGCGGTCGCCGAAGCCGCCGTGGTGACCAAAAGCGGCGAACAAATCCCGTATTATTTCACGGGTCGGCGGGTTTCCTGGGAAGGGCGGACCTACATCCTCGGGGTGGGTTTCGATATCAGCGCCCGCCGCCAGGCGGAAGCCGCCCTGCGGGAAAGCGAGGAACTCAACCGGCTGATCATCTCCAGTATTCAGGAAGGCATCCTGGTCTATGACCACGATCTGCAGCACACGGTCTGGAATCCCTTCATGGAGAAGCTCACCGGCCTGGCCGCCGATCAGGTCCTGGGCACAGGCCCCCTGGAGCTGTTCCCTTTCTTACGGGAGCAGGGGATTTATGCCCTCCTGCACAGAGCCTTGGCGGGCGAGGTCGTGGAAGTTCCGGATCAGCCCTTCCATATTCCCGCCACCGGCAGATCCGGGTGGTTCAGCGGTCACTACGTCCCCTATCGCAACGCCCGGGGGGAGATTGCCGGCGTCATCGCCACGGTGCACGATCTCACCGACCGCCAGCGGGCCGAAGCCGAACGGCGCAGCCTGGAAGAACGCATGTACCATCTCCAGAAGCTGGAAAGCCTGGGGGTCATGGCCGGCGGCATCGCCCACGACTTCAACAACCTCCTCATGGCCATCCTGGGCAACACCGACCTGGCCCTCCTGGAAATCTCCCCCGTGTCCCCCGCCCGGCCCTACGTCCAGGAGATCGAGCGCGCCTCCCGCCGGGCCGCCGAGCTGTGCCGCCAGATGCTGGCCTATGCCGGCAAGGGCGCCCTGGCGGCCGAACTCGTCGACCTCTCCGAAGTCGTCCGGGAGATGGCCCATATACTGAAAATCTCCATCTCCCCCCACGCCGTCCTGCACTGCAATTTCGCCGACCGCCTGCCGGCCGTCAAAGCCGATCCGGCCCAGGTCCGCCAGGTCATCATGAACCTCATCATCAACGCCTCCGAGGCCCTGGGCGACGCCCCCGGCGTCATCGCCCTCACCACGGGTTCCCGGCAGTGCGATCGCCCCTATCTGGCGCAAACCTATCTCAATGAGGATCTGCCGGCCGGCGACTACGTCTACCTCGAAGTGGCCGACACCGGCTGCGGCATGGACCCCGACACCCAACAGAAGATCTTCGACCCCTTCTTCTCCACCAAGTTCACCGGCCGCGGCCTCGGCCTGGCCGCGGTGTTGGGCATCGTCCGGGGGCATCAGGGGGCCGTCCGGGTCGAGTCCCGGCCCGGGCAAGGGACCACCATCACCGTCATCTTCCCCGCCGCCGCCTCCGCAGCCCCGGCCCGGCCGGCGCCACCGGCCCCTTCGCCCCGGCTGGGCGGCAACGGCCGGGTCCTCCTCATCGACGATGAAGAGCCCGTCCGGGAGGTGGGCCGCCAGATGCTCCAGTACCTGGGCTATGAGGTCCTCACCGCCGCCGACGGCCGGGAGGGCCTTCACCTCTTTGAGCAGCAGGCCCCCCGCCCCCTCTGCGTTATCCTGGATCTCACCATGCCCGTCCTGGGCGGCGAGGAGACCTTCCGGGAACTCCGCCGGCTGCAGCCCGACATCCCCGTCATCGTCATGAGCGGCTACCACACCCGGGAGGTGGCCCCGCGCTTCGCCGGCCAGAGTGCCGTCGGATTTCTGCAAAAACCCTATACCCTGCGGGACCTGGGGGAGGCCCTGGAGAAGGCGGTTCCCCCATCCGCCGCGGCCTCCGGCCCCGCCGCCCCCTAAAACGTCAACAGCGTGTAGCC
>CAYRYV010000002.1:0-132919 GCA_964428565.1 uncultured Desulfobacterales bacterium
GGGGCCAAAAAAAAATTTTTTCCCATCCCGCTGAATAGCGGAATTTATCCGGAATATCGCCGGCCTCTGCCCCTCAGCCCTCCACGGGCTGGGGGGCGGGGGTCGGCCTTACTCAAACCCCAGCCACCGCACCTCCCGGTCCTTCCGGGGCGGCACCGGCGGCTCCTTGGCCGAATACCCGATGGGGGTGATGGCCAGCAGTTGTTGGTCGGGCTTCTCCAGGTAGGCCAGCAGTTCCTTCTCCACAAAGCTCACCCCGGTCATCCAGCAGGTTCCCAGGCCTTCGGCGTGGGCCGCCAGCAGCATGTTCTGGAACAGGGCGGCGCCGCTCTGAATGTTGGTGATGTTGGCGGGGTCGTGGGGCGCCTTGAAGATCGTCACCGCGATCACCACCGGCGCTCCTCCCAAGTCCTTGAAGAACTGTATCACCAGTTGCTGGCCCTTCTCCGGCACCTGGGCCTGCTTCAACACCTCCCGCAGCTGTCCCAGGGCCTGGCTGCACAGGGCCACGAACTCGTTCCGGCGGTGGCCGGCCAGCAGCGTGATCTCCCAGGCCTGGGCATTGGTTCCCGAGGGCGCCCACAGGCCCGCCTCGACCACCCGCGCCAGCGCCTCCCGCGGCGGCATGTCCGCCTTATAGAGCCGATGGCTGCGGCGATTGCGAATGGCTTCGTAGATGTCCATCTTGCTACCTCCTGCATGACGATTGGGATGCCGGCGGCTGGCGGGGCCGTCTGCGACGGTCCCCCCGGCGGACGCGGCCTTTCTGGAACTTATGGCGCGTCCGGCGTCTTGTCAAATGTTTTCCCGGCTCCCTCCCCTTTTCCTGAATCACGCCGAAGAACAACATATTACCACCGATTTCCCTTGAAGTTCGACAATTCCTCAGGTATTATGACTGCATAGCAATGGGCTACCTCCCGCTCGGCGTCAAGCTCCGCCTCCCGCAGCCATACTCCCCGTCATGAGGACTCCATGTTGGATGCTCACCTCCAGCCGCGGCTGCTGCCCTGGCGCTTCATCGCCATCTTCCTGCTGCTGACCGTGGGCATCGCCCTCTCCGGTTACCTGTTCTATCTGCAGCAGAAGCGGCAGATGACCGGGGAACGGCAGCGGGAGTTGGAAGCCGTCGCCCGCCTCAAGGTGCAGCAGATCGTCAACTGGCAGCAGGAACGCCTCGCCGACGTCGCCGGCCTGGCCCGCTCCCCCTTTCTGGGACGTTATATCCAACAATTGCCCCAGGATTCCTCCGGCGAAATTCATCGGGAGCTGCAGACCTGGCTGGAGGCCATCCAGCGCAGTCACGACTACCAGGATATGGCCTTGGTGGGCCTGCAATCTCAGGTCCTGATCAGCACCTCCAAGGCCGGTTTCGTCTTCGGGACGGAAGGCCGGCACCTAATTCAACAGTCTTGCCGGGAGCAACGCCCCCTGCTTTCCGACCTGCACTTCGATGAAACCGTCCGCCACATCCATCTCGATCTGCTCGCCCCCATCCTGTCCCGCGGCCCTCACCGGGAACCGTTGGCAGTCCTGTTCATCCGCATCGATCCGGTCCGGTTCCTCTACCCCCTGATCCAGACCTGGCCCACCCCCAGCGACACTGCCGAAACCCTCCTGGTCCGCCGGGAGGGGGACGAGGTGCTTTTCCTCAATGAACTGCGCCACCGCGCCGGGACCGCCTTAACCCTGCGCCTGCCCCTGAGCGACGACCTGCCCGCCGGCCGCGCCGCCCGGGGATTCACCGGGGTCATGGAGGGCCGGGATTACCGGGGGGTCCCCGTCCTGGCGGCGGTCCTCCCCATCCCGGAGTCCTCCTGGCGAATCGTGGCCAAAGTCGATGCCGAAGAGGTCTTCGCGCCCCTGCGCCAACGGGCCCGGATCATCACTTTTCTGACCACGCTGATGATCGTCTGCGCCGGAGCCTTCCTGGGTTTCATCTGGCACCGCCAGCAGGCCGTGTACTACCGCCGCCAGTTCCAGGTCGAACAGGACAAGGCCAATCTCCTCCAACGCTATGAACATCTCACCCGCCACGCCAACGATATCATCCTGTTGATCGACTCCGGGGGCAACCTCGTCGACGCCAACGAACGCGCCGTCGCCACCTACGGCTACCCGAAGCCGGAACTCCTCCATAAGACCATATACGAGTTGCGCACTCCGGAGACCGTCGCGGCGATCCCCGTCGAAATGGAGAAGGTCCGGAGCGCCAACGGGTTCGTCTTCGAGACCCGGCACCGCCGGGCCGACGGCTCCACCTTCCCGGTGGAGGTCAGTTCCCGCCTGGTGGCGGTTGGCGGCCAGCAACTCTTCCAGAGCATCATCCGGGATATCTCCGAGCGCCATCTGGCCGAACAAGCCCTCCGGGAAAGCGAGGCCCGTTTCCGACTCCTCTTTGAAAAAGCCCCCCTGCCCTACCAGTCCCTGGACGCCGACGGCCGCCTCCTGGACGTCAACGCCAAGTGGCAGGAAACCCTGGGGTACGCCCGGGAGGAAGTCATCGGCCGCTGGTTCGGCGACTTCATCATCCCGGAGCAGCAGCGGCGCTTTATCAAGGGCTTCCCGGTTTACAAAGAACGGGGCAAGGTGGAAAACTATGAAGTCACCTTGCGCCGCCGGGACGGCTCCGCCCTCCTGGCCTTATACTCCGGCACCGTGGGGTACGACCTGGATGGCAATTTCCGCCAGACCCACTGCATCTTTGCCGACATCACCGAACGCAAACGCGCCGAACTGGCCCTCCGGGACACCCTGGAAAAGCTCCAGGCCATCATTCAATGCAGCCCCCTGAGCATCTTTATTCTGGATCCCGAAGGGCGGGTGCAGATGTGGAACCCGGCCGCGGAAACCATGTTCGGGTGGACCGCCGCGGAGGCCCTGGGGCAGGTGCTGCCCATCGTGCCCCCCGAACAGTTTTCGGAATTCAAGGCCAACCTGCAACAGAACCTGGAGGGCGTAGCCATCGTCGGCCGGGAATGCAAACGGCGGCGCCAGGACGGCTCCGATATCGACGTCCGGGTCTATACCTCCCCCATGCATGACGCCGCCGGCCGGATCACCGGCATTATGGCCCTGAATGCCGATATCACCGAGGAAAAGCAGGCCGCCGCCAAGATTCATCACCTCAACCGCCTCTACGCCGTCCTCTCCCAGATTAACCAGACCATTGTCCGGGTGCGCCGGCGGGACGACCTGTTCGCCGACATCTGCCGGATCGCAGTGGAGTACGGCGGCTTCCCCCTGGCCTGGATCGGCCTGGTGGACGAAGACCGGCAGGCGGTCATCCCGGCGGCGGTCAGCGGCCAGGATGACGGCTTCATTAACGCGGAGGGCATCTCTCTCCAGGACGCCGCCGAACAGGATGGCCCCATCGTCAGCTCCATCCTCCAAGGCCGCTACGCCTTGTGTTTAGACGCCGAGGCCCTCCCTCCGGGCGCCCCCCGTCGGGAAGCGGCCCTGGCCCGGGGTTTCCATTCCTGCGGCGTCTTTCCCTTCAAGGTCGCCGAGCGGGTCAGCGGCGTTCTGGTCGTGCATTCCGGGGAGCCCAATTTCTTTACCACCAACGAAGTCAAGCTGCTGGAGGAGATCGCCGCGGACATCTCTTTCGCCCTGGAGAACATGGACAGGGAAGCCCAGCGCCTGCGGGCCGAAAAGGCCCTCCAAGACAGTGAAGAACTCTACCGCATGATCTTCAACCACCTGCCTCTGGGGGTGATGCATTTCGATGACCAGGGAAGAATTTTCGATTTTAACGACCGCTTCCTGGAAATCATCGGCGCCTCCCGGGAGCAGATCGTCGGCTTCAACCTGCTGATGGGCCTGCGGGACCCGGCCATGCACCGGGCCGTGCAGGACTCCCTGGAAGGGGCCTCCGGATACTATGAGGGCGATTATCAGTCGGTCGCCAGCGGCAAAGTCACCCCGATACGGGCCTTCTTCCACCGGATCGTCGCCGAAGACGGCCGTTTCCTGGGGGCGGTGGGTCTGTTCGAAGACGTCACCGAACGGCAGCGCCTGGAAAATCAGATACGCCAATCCCAGAAACTGGAGGCCATCGGCACCCTGGCCGGCGGCATCGCCCACGATTTCAACAATATCCTCATGGCTATCATCGGGTTCGCCGAACTGGCCCAGATGAGCGCCCTGAAAGACCAGGACGCCCGCGCCAATATCGGCGAAGTGCTGAAGGCGGCCCATCGGGCCCGGGGCCTGGTCAAACAGATACTGACCTTCAGCCGCCAGGAAAAGCAGGAACTGAAGCCCATTCCCGTGGGTCCCATCGTGGCCGAGACCCTGAAGTTCCTCCGCTCCTCCCTCCCCGCCACGATTGATATCAGAACCAACTTTAACGCCCGGACCGCCAGAGTCCTGGCCGACCCCACCCAGATCCATCAGACGGTCATGAACCTCTGCACCAATGCCGGTCACGCCATGCGGGATGCCGGCGGGGTGCTGACCGTCGGTCTGGACGAAGTGCGTCTGGAAGACGCCGATATCACCTCCTACCCCGACCTGACCCCCGGCCCGTACGTGCGCCTCACTGTCAGCGATACCGGCCACGGGATGCCCCCGGAAACTCTCGCCCGGATCTTCGAGCCCTTTTTCACCACCAAAACCCGGGAGGAAGGCACCGGCATGGGACTATCCGTGGTCCATGGCATCGTCAAAAGTCTGGGGGGGGAGATCAAGGTCTACAGTGAACCCGGGAAGGGCAGCACTTTCCAGGTCCTGCTGCCCCTCATCAGCGTGGAGGAAACCGCAGCGGTGGCGGTCAGCGGGGAGATGCCCACCGGCCGGGAACACATTCTGTTTGTTGACGACGAAGAGGCCCTGGCGGTTCTGGGGGGCCAGATGCTGGAACGGCTGGGATACCGGGTGACCGTCAAAACGTCTGCCATCGAGGCCCTGGCCGCCTTCCGGGAACGCCCCCAGGGCTTTGACCTGATCATCAGCGACCAGACCATGCCTCACCTGACCGGGGCCAAGCTGGCCCGGGAAATTCTCCAACTCCGACCCGATCTCCCCATTATCCTGTGCACCGGCTTCAGTGAGTCCTTATCGCCCGAGAAGGCCCAGCACCTCGCAATCGATGCCCTGCTTATGAAACCCCTGTCCATCCGGGACCTGGCCGTGGCCGTCCGTCAGGTTTTGGATCGCCAGAAAGGGTAGAAGTCCCGGGCCGGCGGCCTTTCGGAAATCTGCCGGAGAGCGGGGCAGCCAGTAAGCCCCTCCCATCCCCCCGAACGCTATCATCGCCACCCCGCCCCACCGCTCATCTCACCCTTAAAATAACCTCTAACCCGGCCTTCATGGACGAACCGCCCATCGGACGTTCTCCTTTCTGAACATAATTTCTCTCATCTGCACATTATCTCTTCCCAAAACCGTATTTCCGCGGTTCGTACCAGTGACGGACAACTTATTGAACACCCCGTTTCAGTTTTCAAACTCACAAGAGAAGGATAGAAAGGCTTAGACGTTGTTATCTTTAATTTTTTTTCGTGGCATGCAAATTGCGGTATATAAAACCGGTGGAGTCGGGCCTCCCCCGCGTTCATCCCCATGAACACCGGCAGGAGGCTAGCGGGCAATGCACATCTGTGAGATCCGGCCGCCCAAAGCGCCCGGGTCAAAGGGAGACAACGGCGGCCAGCGTTATTCCGGATGGACTTGGCAGACTGCCAACCCTTACGGGCGGGGCGTCGGTTGCTCCCAGGAGGTGGCATCATGGCGAGACAGCAAGGCGAGGCAAGGAGGATTCTGGTAAGGAGGATCATCCTGGGGGCATTTTTCCTGGCCGTCCTGATAAACGCCGGAACCGGGCAGGCCACAACCCTGGCACTGACGTTGGACAGCTGGCGGAACTGTGACTGGCGAGAAAATATTTTTATAGAACTCGACCATCCACTGCGGCTTTATAACCTTGGTTGGAATTATCGTTCAGAAGCGCGTTACACTCTCCAGGAAGAGGGTTATTTTGCGTTCCAGCTGAGCTGCCGGCAAGAATGCAGTTTGAGGATTACTGAAGTATATTATCCACTCAACGCTCCCGGACCCGACTCCTATACGGCGGAGGTGTGGATCGAAAATACCGGGCTGCGGTTCGAGTGGGTTGCTGACACCTACCCGTCCTTTCTCTTCTTGGAGGCGCAATGCGCAGTCACATTCCTGTTGGATGGACAGGAGATCATGTCGTGGAGCGCGCCCTTAATCCCGGAATTCCTGCGGCATGAATATGAAGTTGAAGTCGTGGGCGCGCCCGCCTTCCGCGTGGGGGCCTTCACCATTCCCATCTCCTATACGACGACAGACGACCCCAACGATGAAATGCCGCCGGAGTACTGGCCGTTTGGACAATTGACCTTCGATACGGAGTTCGTCTTCACCTTCTCGGGCTACGCAGTCCTGGACATCCCCCCGTCCGGCCATACTCCCGTTCCGCCGGCCCTCTATCTGACGGCCGCGGGTCTGGCGACCCTGGCGCTTCTTAGGCGAAAAAGAGGCTGACGCCCGCAAAGGTCCTGCACTCCCCCCGCCTGCTCGCGGGCCGGAATCCCCGCTTTCCGGGCGGTGACGGCGGGCCGGGGGATAGTGCGTCAGGCTGTTCCCCAGGTCTACCCAACTCCCCTTGCCTTTCTCAGGAACCGGACCTTCTTCCGGATCTCCCCGCCAGAGGGGTTCAGCCCTGCCCTCCCCTGCCCTACCCTACACCAACGCCGCGCGATGCTAAGATGATTGCCGTTGCTGGCCGTAGTCGCACACCGGGAGCAACGGACATTCGGGGCACCGTGGTTTGCGGGCCATGCAGACGACCCGGCCGTGCCAGATCATCTGGTGGGAAAAGAGGGTCCAGCGGTCCCGGGGAATAAGGGGCATGAGGTCAAATTCAATCTTCACCGGGTCCTTGTTGGTGGTGAGCCCCAGACGCTGGGCCACCCGCCCCAGGTGGGTATCCACCACGATGCCGGGGATGCCGTAGGCGTTCCCCAGGATGACATTGGCAGTCTTCCGGCCGATACCCGGGAGCTGCACCAGGTCCTCCTGGCGGGGAGGCACCTCACCGCCAAACCGCTCCACCAGGGCCTGGCAGATGGCCTTGATGCTCTTGGCCTTCTGGCGGAAGAACCCGGTGGAATGGAAGGCGGTCTCGAGTTCCTCCAGGGGAGCGGCGGCGTAGTCCCGGGCAGCGGGGTATTTTTTAAAGACCGCGGGCGTCACCAGATTGACCCGTTCGTCGGTGCATTGAGCGGAGAGCACGGTGGCCACCAACAGTTCCAAAGGGTTGGAGAAATCCAGGGTGCAATGGGCATCGGGGAAGGATTCTTCCAGCTTTTCCAGAATAAAGGAGACTTTCTCGGCAGGAACCATGGATGTCGCTTCCTATAAAGAGCCCTCGCCCCCCGGACCGGAGCCGGAGCGACGGCTGGACAGTTTTTTAACTAACTCCTGGACCTCGGGGATCCCGGCCCGATAAATGGCCAGGGCGTAGACGGCCACACCGGCGGCAATGGTAAGGGCCAGGCTGCCGAGCCGCCCGGTCAGCCCCGAGCCCAGCCACGTTTGCAGGATGGGGTGAAGGACGGTTACAGCCAGGCCCATGAGGGCGACGGCGACGCCGATTTTCATCAGACAACGCCCCAGATAGCCCAGGGCATAGCCTTCCAGTTTGCGATACAGGACGACGCACAGGAAGAGGAAACTGAGGATCACGGACAGGGAGGTGGACAGGGCAATGGCCCGGTGCTGCAGGGCCTCCAGGGTAAGATTGATAAAGACAAAATTGACGGCGACCGTCATGAAACTGGCGATAACGGGAAAGCGGGTGTCATCCAGGGCGTAAAAGACCGGGACGACGATCTTCACCCCGGCGTAGGCAAAGAGGCCCACGGCATAGAGGACCAGGGCGGCGGCGGTCTGCCGGGTGTCGAAGGCGGTGAAGCGGCCGTATTGAAAAATCAGGGCGATGATAGGGTCGGCGAGGAGAGCCAAACCCACGGAAGCGGGAATGCAGATGATCAGGGACAGGTTCAGGGCGGAGACAAAGGCGGCCTTGAGACCGGGGAAGTCCCGGGCGGCGGCGCAGCGGGCGACCACCGGCAGGGTGGCGATGGACAGGGCGACGCCGAACACCCCGATGGGAAACTGCAGGAGGCGGAAGGCGTAATGGAGCCAGGAAACACTCCCCTGGGCACAGCTGGAGGCATAAAAGGTATTGATAAAGATGGTGATCTGAGTGGCGGACAGGCCAATGACGGCGGGCGCCATCAGGCGCATGATGCGGCGCAACCCCTCGTCGCGCCAGTCCAGAACCCATTGGGGACGGTAACCCACCTTAAAGAGTAACGGCAGTTGGACAGCGAGCTGGAGCAGCCCGCCAAACAGGGTGCCGTAGGCCATTCCGACGATGGGCTGGTACCCGAAGTAGGGAGCGAGCCAGGCCAGACCGACTCCACAGGTGATGGAACCCAGGTTGCAGAAGCTGGAGGCCAGGGCGGGCAGAAAGAACTTGCCCTTGGTGTTGAGCATGCCCATAACCACCGCGGCCAAGGAGATGAGCGGCAGGAAGGGGAACATAACGACGGTGAGGTGGGCGGTGAGGGAGAGCTTGCCGGGAACCTGGCTGAATTCCGGGGCGATGAGGCCCACCAGGAAATCGGCGGCAAACATGCCCACCACGGTGATGGCGCTGATCACGAGGCCCAGGGAGAGGAGGACGTTGTTGGCCAACTGCCAGGTGCGGGCCGCCCCCCGGCGCTGGTCGTAATCGGTGAAGACGGTGACAAAAGCGGAACTCAAGGCGCCTTCGGCGAACAGGTCCCGGAGCAGGTTGGGGAGGCGGTAGGCCACCACATAGGCGTCGTAGGCGTAACCCGCCCCGAACAGGATTGCGAAGACCTGCTCCCGCACCAGGCCCAGGATGCGGCTTAAGAAAACGGCTAAACCCACCGTCCCGGCAGAACGGGCGATTTTACCGGTTTGTGGGGAGACAGAAGTGCCCACGCCGATGGCCGGCTAAGGTTTTTTCTTTGATTTTGTTCGGTTGCCGGCCTTGTTCTCCACTTTGGGGCGAACCCGGGGACGAGGCTTTTCCTGTTCCAGGGCGAGGGATTTGACCGGTTCGGGGGTATTCAGCAGGACGTAAGCCGGGCGGGTACCCGGTTGAACGTTTTGGACCGGCGGAGTCTCGATGACCGCCCCCGTCTCCATCGGGGAGACGGGGGCGGCAGCCGGCGAGTTCACCAGCTGGTTGGAGAGGAAGTCAGCAGAAGACGGCGGTGTGGCCTGGACCGACAAAACGATGAGGAAAACCATACCGCCCACTGTCACGGCGCCCAGCGTCGCCAGGCTGTATAACAGAAGGTGGCCAGAACGGCGGCGCCGCCGGGAGATGAGGCCAGATGACCCATGAGGCTGGAGGAGGGCCCGCAATCCGTAGGCTACCGCCAAAATAACCAGCGTCTTGATCACAATGTCTCCGAAAGGGGTGAGGGGGTTGGGTTTGGCCAGTAGAATACCAACAATGCCGGGAATAGTCAACGCCAAACCTGCCGGATAAAAAAAATTCCCAAACAAAAGAACTTGCATAGATTCCAAATATATACTTCTTATCGACAATTAGCGGGAAAATTATTAGCAAATTCTTGACATTTTTCGGTCCATCGGATTAATTTTAAGGAATTAAAAAGGTTGTGGGCTTAGCGCGAATAAGACTTCTTGCCGGCCTCACCCTTGAACCCCTTACTTTTCAAAAACATCCCAAACCCACGCACACGCCAGGAGGCCTGTGAAACGACAATGGACGGGAAGCAACTCAGAGCGGATCACGGGGAGGCAGGGCCATGGTCCCGGTTGCTATCCTGATTATTGACGACAACCAGGCTATCCGTAACGACCTCAGCGAACTCTTGCAAACAGAGGGGTTCGAAGTTGACACGGCGGCCGACGGCGACATCGCCCTGCAGATGTTGCAGGAGAAACGCTACAATCTGGTCCTGACCGACCTGTCCATGCCCAAAGTGGACGGCATGGACGTGTTGAAACATCTGGTGCAGCATGTGCCGGAGACCGCCTGCATTATCATCACCGGCTACGGTACCATCCAGACGGCGGTGGACGCCATGCGCTTGGGGGCCTACGACTACTTATGCAAGCCGGTGGAATCCCGGGAATTGTTGGTGGTCGTGAGCCGGGCCCTGGATCACCAGCGTTTGCGTAAGGAGAACATTCAACTTAAGAAGCAGTTGCGCAAAAAATACGGCTTTGACAACATCATTGGCACCAGCGAAGCCATATGTCAGGTTTTTGACATTATCCGCAAGGTGGCGGACACCGACAGCACGGTGCTCATCACCGGAGAATCGGGGACCGGCAAAGAATTGGTGGCCCGGGCTATACACTATAACAGCGACCGCCGGGAAGGTCCCCTGATTCCGGTGAACTGCGCCGCCATTCCCGAAGAACTGCTGGAAAGCGAACTCTTCGGACACGAGAAAGGAGCGTTCACCCACGCGGTGCGGACGCGCATCGGCCGATTCGAGCAGGCCGACGGCGGCACCATTTTCCTGGACGAAGTGGGTGACATGAGCCCCACTCTGCAGGTAAAAATCCTGCGGGTGCTCCAGGAACACCAGTTTGAACGCATCGGCGGCTCGCGTGCCATCAAGGTGAACATCCGGGTGGTGGCGGCGACCAACCAGGACTTGAAGAAAATGGTGCAACAGGGGCGCTTCCGGGAGGACTTATTCTACCGCCTCAATGTCATCCCCATCAAGATTCCCCCCTTGCGGGAACGGACAGGAGACATCCCCATTCTGATCAATCAATTTTTAAGCGAGTTCAGCCGGAAGAAAAAGAAAAAGATGTTGCGCGTCCCCCCGGCGACCATGCACTGCCTGACCAGCTATTCCTGGCCGGGCAACGTGCGGGAATTGGAAAACCTCATGGAAAGGCTGGTCATCCTGGTCGATGGTGAAACCATCGAGCCCCATGATCTGCCGGAGCGCATGATTCAGACGCCCGCTCCGGAAAAATTGATGGAGGTTGACTTCCCCGACGGCGGGCTGCCGCTGACCGAGACGGTGATGGAGTTCGAACGCCAGTTGATCATCAAAGCCTTGAATAAGACGGGCTGGGTCAAAAATCAGGCCGCCCAGCTGTTGCACCTTAATCGCACCACCTTGATCGAAAAAATTAAGAAACAGAAGATCAGCCGCCCGGGTGAGACGCCCCCGGAATTATCTGACTAAGCCCCCCACTTCGTCAAATTATTGACGTCTCTCCCTTTCCTTTTGACACCCAGAAAAACTCCAACCTATTCATTTACATAATCTTTTTCCAACACCCCCCTAATTCTGGCAGATTTTCCCGGGATAACTATGCCGTCGTTATCTTTAAAGATATCGTTGTGGTATGGCATTTGCTGTGTACGGGATTCACGGAAACCCCTCAAGGACGGACAGAGGATATGAAGCGGCAGATCAAGAAAGGAATAATCTTCGTAACTTTCCTGGCTATAGGGTGGGGGGGCGGATCCGAGGGGCTGGCGGGGGAACACAATCCCCCCCGGGCGCGTCTGTCTATAAGGATGAATGCCGCTACGGCACCGGCAGCGGTTCATGATCAGGTGGAGGGAGTGATACGGGAGGGGGACGGCGCCTCTATTCCCTCACCAGGGGACGCCGTGATCTATCAGGGGACGCTGGGAGAAACCGCGGGGGCGGCCTGTGAGGCAGCCCTGCCTGCCGGGCCGCAGGAACTGTGGCGGCGGGCCCGGGTAGAGGCTCAGAACGGCGCCTGGCAGGAGAGTCTGGCTATCTATCGTCAGGTGCAAGACGCCTTTGCCGGACAGCCGGAGAATGACCAAATCGCCCTGGAAAGTGCGGAAATTTTGACCAAGTTGGCAAGACCAGGGGAAGCGACGGCGACCCTGGAAAAGATCCTGGCCAGGAAGCCGAGCCCGCCGCTGGCGGCGCGTACCGCGCTGGCTTTACACACTCTGAACTTCCAGCGGCAGAACGGAAAGGATAAGCCGGTGACGGCGTTCCAGGAGTATTGGAGGCAATTGGACCAACTTGGGAAGCTCGGCCATTGGACTCCGGAAGAGAGAGAACACCTGGATCGCCTGGGGATGTGGGCCTGGGACGGACTCATGGAGACCCTGCGGGAAAAGGGAGATATACCGGTGGCGGTTTTGGAAAACCTCATCACTCTTTGGGACCAGAGCCGGGCTGCCAGCCGACCATCAACGGGGGCGTTTTTCTGGGCGGAGAAATTGTACCAGAAGGGGTTGAACTCCGAAGCCGCCCGCTTCTACCTCAGCGCCCTGCAAAACCCCCAAGCCGGCGTGCGGGCCAATTGCTTCAGCCGATTGGTGGACATCTATCGTGATCTAAATGACTGGAGTCGGTGGGAAGAAACCCTGGGCCGCTGGCGGGAAGATGCCGGGGGGCTGCCACCCCGCCGCCTCGCGGAGTTGGGGCGGGCCCAACTGTTGAACGGCAAAGTGGCCGCCGCCGCGGCTACCCTGGAGGAGGCCCTCACCGGCGAGGAGGCTGCCCAGGTCCCGGAAAACTGGCTTGCTCTGGCTCGCGCCCAAGAGCAACGCCGGGAGGTGGATAAGGCCATCCAGACCATGGAACAAGCCGTGAAGCGCAACCTGTCGGGGGATGACATCCACAAGATGTTGGCAGAATTGTACTACCGACGCGGCCTGTACGACAAGGCGGCGCCAGTGTATCAGAAATTGCTGGAGGCGGCGCCCCTCTCGGACCAAGGCTTCTTCATGGAGCGCCTGGGGGTCTGCTATACCAAGGTCCAACAGTTTAACCAGGCGCATCGAGTTTTTCGGGAATTGGCGCAGCGCGGCGACGATTTCTGGCAAAAGCTGGCGATGGCTCACCTGCAGAGCCTTTCCGGCTACGGCGAGGGTTATCAGGAGACCAATTGATGATGCGTACAGAACAAGAAATTATCGCCGGCATGAGGCTGTAGGCGGTGGTCGCGTCCCGGAAGATCAGTTCAGGCGGCTTGACGGTCGGAATTATTCATCAGCAGGTCGCAGCCAGATAGGATACTGTTTGAGTAAAGGTGCATTCCATGACAAGCAAAGCAATAATGGTGATTGACGACGAGCCGTTCTGGCAGTCGGCCGAAATCAGCCTTCTCAAACCCCAGGGTTTGGAACTGATCCAAACTACCAACCTGGCGGACGCCAAACGCTGGTTGGATCAGCGGACCGTCCAGTTGGTGGCGGTGGCGGATCACCCGCCAGCTCAAGACGGCCTCAAGTTCCTCCAGGAAATCAAGGACCACTCTCCTCTCACGGCGGTGCTGCTGATTGCCCGGCGGGCGAGCGTGGAGCGGGCGGTGGAGGCCATCAAGAGCGGCGCGCTGGATTATTTTGTCAAGCCCTTGAATCAGCAGAGATTGCAGGAAACCCTGTTTTTGGTCAACGGCAACGGCAACGGGACGCAAAACGGTCAGACGCATGCGGAGGCCGGACGCCAATCCGGGTCCGGTAGCAAAAAACTGCGAAACATCATCAGCCGCGATCCGATTATGCAAAAGCTCCTGCAAACGGCGCGACGCGTGGCCCCGTCACCCGTGACAGTGCTGATCCAAGGGGAATCGGGAACCGGCAAAGAACTCCTGGCTCGCTATATCCACGCCCACAGCGACCGGGCGGACGGACCCTTTGTGGCTGTGAATTGCGCTTCGTTGCCGGACGGACTCCTGGAGAGCGAACTGTTCGGCCACGAGAAGGGGGCCTTCACTGGGGCCATCATGCGCAAACTGGGCAAATTCGAGTTGGCCAATCACGGCACCATACTGCTGGATGAAGTCAGTGAGATGCATCCCCAACTGCAGGCAAAATTACTGCGGGTGCTGCAAGAGGGAGAGATCGACCGGGTGGGCGGCCGCCAGCCCATCAGCCTGGACGTGCGGGTGATCGCCACTACCAACCGCGACCTGCCGGCCACCGTGGAGAAGGGTGATTTCCGGGAGGACCTGTTCTACCGCCTGAACGTCATCAATCTCACCCTCCCGCCTTTGCGGCAGCGTCCCTCCGATATCCCCCTGCTGGCCGAATACTTTCTGAACCATTACGGCCATGCGATCCAAAGGGTGAATCTGCGCTTCGGCCCGGCAGCTTTGGCGACCCTGCAACAGGCATCCTGGAAGGGCAACGTCCGGGAGTTGGAGAACACCATCGCCCGGGGAGTGCTGCTGGCCCAAGGGGAGATAATCCAGCCGGAGGATCTGCTGCCGTCGGGCGCTCCGGTGGTGGAACTCTCCCCGGAAGCCGAGGTGATGTCGCCGTTGAGCATCCGGGACATGGAACGCCGGATGATCTTCAAGGCCTTGGACGAGACCTCGGGCAACCGGACGCACGCCGCCAAGATCTTAGGCATTAGCGTGCGCACTCTCCGGAACAAACTGAACGAATATAAAGTCAACTACCTGTAAACATTTGGCGAGAACTACCGGAAAGATAGGAGGTAGCGACCCTTATGATCGGGAGCAAGGCAATCGAGCCGGTCATTGACCTATTGGACAAGGCCCTGGGACTTCGCAGCCGGCGCCAGGAGATGATCGCCGGAAACGTCGCCAACCTGGACACCCCCAACTACACCCGGAAAGATGTGGATTTCGAAGGAACCCTGGCCGGTTTCCTGGAGGGGAAGGGACAGGTGAACCTGGACCGCACCGATTCCCGGCATCTGGGCTCTGGCTGGGGCCCGCCCGGCCTCAAGATGACGGATAGTCAGGAAGAGGTGGACATCGACCAGGAAATGGCCAAGCTCACCAAAAACACCCTGCATTATCAGGCCACGGTGCAGATGTTGATCAAGAAACTGGATTCCCTGAGGACAGTCATCGAAGGAGGCAGGTAATGAATCTGTTCAGTTCCATGGACATCAGTGCATCCGGATTGACGGCGCAACGGGTCCGGATGAACATCATTTCCGAGAACCTGGCCAACATTCATACGACCCGCACTCCCCAAGGGGGGCCCTATGTCCGCAAGTGCGTGGTGATGCAATCCCAACCGCTGGAAGATTTTCAGGACTATCTACCAGCTGATCTAACAGGGTCACCCGTAGGAGTAAAGGTATCCGAGGTGACCGAAGACCCCCGGAGCCCCAAGGAAGAATACAACCCCGGCCATCCCGACGCCAACGACCAAGGAGTGGTTATGCTCCCCAATGTCAACCCCATTGAGGAGATGGTGGGCCTGATGATAAGCAGCCGCTCCTTCGACGCCAACATCACCGCCTTCAACAGCGCCAAGACCATGGCACTCCGGGCCCTGGAGATTGGCAAATAACTCCCTGCAGGTTAACTATTAAAGTCCTCAGCGGCTTAAGAAGCAAGGAAAAGCTGAATGGATATTCACCACCGGGCCTCGGCCCGTCAATAATCCGAAAAAAAGGAAGCGCCCATGAAAATTGACGCCCCCAGTCAGTTCCCCCTGGCCCCCATCACGGAGCCCCCCCAGAAGTCATCCACCCAGAAGGACGGTTTCGGCCAGTTGCTCACGCAAGCGGTCAAAGAAACGCGCCAGTTGCAAAAGGACGCCGATAAAAGAGTCACGGCGCACGTTTCCCAAGGGGAGGGCGACCTCCATGAGGTCCTGCTGGCGATGGAAAAGGCCGGCATAGCCCTGAAGCTGCTGGTCCAGGGGCGAAACAAACTGATTGCCGCCTATGAAGAACTGAACCGCATCCAGGTATAAACATCTTTCTGAGATCCCAACACGCATCGGGGCCTTGCCATGGACCAACTCAAGCAATGGTGGACAAAGGGAAAAGCCGGCTTCCTGGGTTTACCCCCGCACCTGCGGCTCATCATTCCGGCGGTGGGGATCGCCGTGATTCTGGCGGGCCTCCTGCTCTGGGGAAGCCGCAGCAGCATAGACCGGGCGATCCTGTTCTCCAACCTCACCCCGGAAGACGCGGGGGCCATCACGGAGAAACTCAAGGCGCAAAAAATACCCTACGAGCTGGAAGGTGGGGGCACCACCATTTCGGTACCCAAAGCCAACGTGTACGATCTGCGGCTGTCGCTGGCGTCGCAGGGATTGCCCAAAGGGGGGGGCGTCGGCTTTGAGGTGTTCGACCGCCAAAACCTGGGAACGACGGAGTTTGTCCAACGGCTCAATTATCAACGCGCCCTGCAAGGAGAACTGGCCCGTACCATCAGCCGTTTTCCGGAGGTGGAGGACGCCCGCATCCATATCGTGACTCCCAAAGACTCCCTATTCATCGAAGACAAGAAAAAACCTTCGGCGGCAGTGGTATTGAAGCTGCGCCGGGGGCGAACCTTGGGAGCGGCCCAGGTCGAAGGCATTGTCCACCTGGTGGCCAGTTCCGTAGAGGGGTTGGAGACCAGCGAAGTCACGGTAGTGGACATGACCGGCAAGATCCTGAGCAAACCGCAGGACCCCACGGGAGTACAGGGCCTTTCCGTCCAGCAGATGGAATTTCAGCGCCAGGTGGAGGAGACCTACCGCCAGAAGGCGCAGAGCATGCTGGAAAAGATTTTAGGGCCCCACAAGGCCATCGTGCGGGTCAGCGCCGACATCAACTTTCAGCAGGTGAACATTAACGAAGACCGCTATGTTCCCGACAAGGACCTGATCCGTAGCGAACAAAAATCCATGGAACGGCGGGCCAAAGGGGGAGCGGGGGGGATTCCCGAGAGCCGCTATGATTTGAATCGGGGAACCCTGAACG
Source organism: uncultured Desulfobacterales bacterium (assembly GCA_964428565.1). Taxonomy (GTDB): domain Bacteria; phylum Desulfobacterota; class Desulfobaccia; order Desulfobaccales; family Desulfobaccaceae; genus CAYRYV01. The sequence goes on from CAYRYV010000002.1 coordinate 16,740, forward strand.
CGACGGGGCCGGGCCAGGGTCCGCCGCCGCTCACCGCCCCGCCGGCGAGCCCCAAGACGCCGGAGACCGAAGGCAGCGATCTGGAGCGTAAAAGTGAAACTATCAATTACGAGATTAACCATGTAAACAAGAAGATTCTGGACTTTCCGGGGAAGATCAAACGGCTGTCGGTGGCCGTGGTAGTGGACGGGGTCGATAAAGACGGAAAAAAGGATCCGAAGGCCCCCTTTATCCCCCGGACGGCGGAAGAAATGCGCAACCTGGCAAATATTATCAAAAATTCGGTAGGCTTTAACCGGGAGCGGGGAGATCAGTTTGAAATCTCCTGTATTCCGTTGGCGCCGCCGGCGGAAGAAGGGGAGTTCGGTCCCGTTGTCTCCAGGGGTTGGCAGGACCTGCTGTGGCAAAATGCCGCCATCGGGGCGACCATTCTGGTAGTCCTCGGCCTGCTGTTTTTCCTGTGGCGACGAGGAGGAACCCGGGCAGTACCGCCGGCGTTGGAGCCCCCCCCCATGAAAGAGCTGCCCCCCACACTGGGAAGCGTGGGAACACCGCTCCCTGCGCCGGTGGGCGGCCCTCAGGCCATGTTGGCCAGCTCGCCCACCCTGGCTCTGCCAGAGCAGACCGAAAGTCAGGAAAAGGTTGCCCAGATGTTTGCCATGCAACCGGAGCGGGCGGTGGATGTCCTGCGCCTCTGGCTATATGATCAGGGCAGAGAACGCTGAGCCGTCGGCACCGAGATAACCGACAATGGCAGCGCCAACAAAGGCTACATCCGGTTGCAGAGCTGATCGGAAAAACGCCGATAGCCCTTGACACTTCAGGAAGGTTGGAGAATGTCAGCAAAATCAGAGAGACTTACCGGACCCCAGAAGGCCGCTATGCTCTTGGTGGGCATGGGAGAGAGTTTTGCCAGCGAGGTTTTCAAGCATCTGGATGATGCCGAAATTCAGCTTTTGGGAAGGCAAATCGCCCAGCTGCAACTTGTCCCCACCCGGCACATAAACAGCGTTTTCGATGAATTCGCCAACATGATGGAATCTCCTGAAAATTACCGGATACGGGGCGATATCTTCTTTAAAAACAGTCTTTCCAGCAGTCTCGAGGAAAATCGTCAGCAAAAACTGCTGGAGAAGATGGAAATGGAGCCAGAGCAGGACGTTTTCACGAAAATCAAAAAGTTGGATTATAAGACGGTGGCCAGCTTTCTGCGCAATGAACACCCGCAGACCACGGCGGTGGTGCTGGCGCACCTGGACCGCAGTCAGGCCGGGGCGATTCTGAGCGAATATCCGGAAGCCCTGCAGGTGGAGATTATCCGTCGCATCGCGTTTTTAGACCCGGTGTCCTCAGGGATTATTGAGGAGATCGATTCGGCTTTGAAAGAAGAGATCGCCATGGTGGAGGAAATCGGTGGCCGAGCCGTGGGCGGGGCGCAATCGGTGGCGGAAATTCTCAATCAGATGGACCGCGCCACCGAAGGTAACATCCTGAAGAAGCTGGAAGACGACGAGATGGAGGAGTTGGCCGATGAGATCCGGCGGTTCATGTTCACCTTTGAAGATCTGCTGGCGGTTGATGACCGGGCCGTCCAGGCGATCCTGAAGGAGATCAATACCCAGGAACTGGCCGTGGCCTTAAAGGCGGCCTCGGAAGAACTCAGGGTCAAGTTTTTCAAGAACATGTCGGAGCGGGCGGCGGATATGCTGCGGGAGGAATTGGAGATCATGGGACCCACGCGTCTCAAGGATGTCGAAGCGGCGCAGCAAAATATCATCCAGACGGCCAAGCGTCTGGAGGCTCGGGGTGTGATTGTGTTGTCCGGCAAGGGCGATGACGATGTCTTTGTCTAAGATGGAGTTGCCCGAGTTCGGTCCTGACCGGCGCACTGAAGTGCAGGAGTTTGAGTTGCCCCGGTTCAAAGGGGCCTCCACAGAGCCGGGGTTTTTGAAATTCAACCTGAGTCAGGAGGATTACGCGACCGGAACCCACCAGGCAACGAAAGAGGCCGATCCCCAGGAAACCGCGGCCCGGGTGTTGGCCGAAGCTTACGACAAGGCGGCGCTTATAGCCCAGGAAGCCCACGATCAGGGATACACCGAGGGTTTTCGAGAAGGTCGGGCGGCGGGGGAAAAGAGCCTAACGGAAGTCACCAGCCAGTTCCAGGCCGCCCTGCAGGAGTTGGAAAGACAAAAGCAGGCGCTATGGGAGCAACGCGAAGCTGACCTGCTGCGGCTTACCATCGCCGCGGCCCGCCGGGTGATCGAGACCGAAGTGAAGACCCGGCCAGAATTGATCAACCAGGCCTTAAAGACCGCCTACCACTACCTGATGGAGCATGAGGGGGTGCGGGTGCGCCTGGCGCCAGCCATGTTGGAATGGCTCTCTAAAAACCAGGACCCATTGGATGAGGAACTGGAGTGGCTCAACAACGCCACCCTGGTGGGGGACGCTCGGATCGCCCCGGGGGGAGTCATTCTGGAGACGGAGAGCGGAGACGTGGACGCCACGGTGGAGACCAGATGGCAGGCCGTCTCCCGGGTGATGGAAGAGGTTCTCAATCAGGCAGCCAACGCCGCGAGGGAGTCGGATGAACCGGTATGAGGCCCTCGGCCAACAACTGGAGACGATCCAGACAGTATCGGTCACCGGCCGGGTGAAGGACGTCATCGGTCTGGTGATCACCGGCCAGGGCCCAATGGCGGCGGTGGGGAGCGTCTGCCGGATTGCCACCGAGACGTTGGATCAAGAGATCGACGCCGAGGTGGTGGGTTTCAAGCAGGGACAGGTGCTGCTGATGCCCTACGGGGAGGTTCGGGGGGTGGACCCCGGGGCCCGCATCACCTTATCCTGTAGCCAGGCGGCTGTGCCGGTGGGCAGGAGTCTGTTGGGGCGGGTATTGGACGGTCTGGGGCAGCCGCTGGACCAGGGCGGGCCGATCCAGACCGAGTTCTCTTATCCCTTGTATGTCCAGCCCCTCAACCCGGTGGCCCGGCGGCGGATCAGCGAACCGGTGGACGTGGGCATCCGCGCCATCAACGGACTGCTGACGCTGGGCAAGGGGCAGCGGATCGGCATCTTCGCCGGGTCCGGGGTAGGCAAGAGCACCCTGATGGGCATGATCGCCCGGTATACGCGTTCGGACGTGAGCGTCATCGGGTTGATCGGGGAGCGCGGCCGGGAGGTGAAGGAGTTTATTGAGAACGACCTGGGACCGGAGGGGCTGGCCCGGTCGGTGGTGGTGGCGGCCACGTCGGACACCCCGGCTTTGGTGCGTCTGCGGGGCGCCTATATGGCCACGGCCATCGCCGAATATTTCCGGGACCAGGGGAAAGACGTCATCCTGATGTTGGACTCCATAACCCGCTTCGCCATGGCGGCCCGGGAGGTCGGTCTGGCCATCGGGGAGCCGCCCACGGCGCGGGGTTACACCCCTTCGGTGTTTGCCCAGTTGCCTCGCTTTTTGGAGCGTGCCGGCACCCACCACGGTCCGGGCAGCATAACCGGCATCTACACGGTGCTGGTGGAAGGCGACGACCTGACGGAGCCGATTACCGATGCGGTGCGGTCCATTGCCGACGGTCACATCGTGCTGTCCCGGCAGTTGGCCAACCAGGGCCATTTTCCCGCCATCGACGTGCTGGCTAGCATCAGCCGGGTGATGCCCCAGGTAACCGAACCGGGACACCGGGAAGACTACCGCAGTCTGGTGCGGGTGCTGGCGGCCTACCGTCAGGCGGAGGACCTTATCAATATCAACGCCTACGTGCGGGGCAGCAATCCGGAGGTGGATTTCGCCCTGGACAAGATCGACCAGGTCAATTCCTTCCTCAGGCAACCGGTGGAGGAGCCCGCCTCTCTGGAAGAATCCATCGCCGGTTTGCGCGGCATCTTTCAATAGGGAGGGCAATGAAGGCCTTTCGTTTCTCCCTGGAGACGCTACTGAGGGTGCGGCGCTTACGGGAAGAGCAGGCCAGACTGGACCTGGCTCAAGTGGTGCAGGCCCTGAACCGCAACCGCAGAGCGGTGGCGGAGGCGGAGACCCGGCGGACTCAGGTGGCGCAGACCTGGCCGCCCCCGGCGGGTCCGGCAGTGCGGGGCCAGGACTATCAGATGGCGCAGCGCTATCTGGTGGCGCTCAAACGCACCATCGACGATTTGAAACAACATATCGCCCGGCAAGAGGAGGAGGTTAGGGAAAAGCAGCTCAAACTCCAGAAACTCTTGCAGGAGCGCAAGGTGCTGGAAATGTTGCGGGAGAAGAAATACGCCCAATACCGGTGGGAACAGGCCCGGCTGGTGCAAAATGAAGCCGATGAAAACGCCTTGTTGAGACTGGGGCGCTGAGAGAAGGAGGGGCGGATGACAGCGGAAGACAAAGTCCACAGGGAGAGAAGCTGGACCCTGTTCAGCTGGTGTGTAATCGGAGGGTTCTCGGTCAAGATCCTGTTCACCAGCCTCTATTTCAATGTCGGGGGCGTCCGGCAATGGTGGGTGCCGGGGCAGAGCTACGCGGCGCCAGCCAAGACGACGGAGGAGTCCACCGATTCCCTGCCGCGCCTGTTAGCCTCGGTAAAAACGGAACGGCAGGCTTTAGCCGCCCGGGAGGCCACCCTCCGGGAAAAAGAAGGCCAGTTGCAAACCCTCAAGCAAGAAGTGGAATCCCGTCTTCAGGAACTTACCAGCGTGCAGGAACGGGTAAACCGCTTGTTGGAGGAGGAGCAGAAGATTCAGGACGACCGCCAGCGCCACCTCATCGCCACCCTGGAATCCATGCCGGCGGAACGATCCGGCAAAATGATCGAAAAGATGGACGAGGACATGGTGGTCAACCTGGTCCGGCGGATGAACGGCAAAGAAGCCGGCAAGATTCTAGGAATGATAGAGGCGGAAAAGGCCGCCCGGATCAGTAAGAAATTATTTCGCTGAAGCCCCCGGGGAAGAGGGGGTGCAGGCCTGGAGGTGCTGGAGTAAGGCCGCCACGGAGAGCTGCCGCCACTGCTCCGGAGGCGTCCGGGAAATCTCCTGTTGCAAGGCGGCCAACAAGGGGACCTGGTGATTGAGGCTCCGGGCGAAGGCGTCATGTCGCCGGGCGCGCAGGCTGTCGAGCACATCACTGACCTGCACCCCATCCAGGGCCAGTCGAGGGAGATAACGTAAAACAGGATGGCCGCCAGCCGGTTGCACGACGGCGATGAAACCGCAGTCCTGCAGGAGCCGGGCGACGTCGGCGGCCAGGTGATCCCGATGATGGAACATGGCCGCCAGTTCCGGGAGGGAGAGCGGCTCCTGGCCCCGGGCAAAGCGGTCGGCAATGCTCAACAGGGCGGCCAGCCCGAGGTATTCCAACTCCGGGGCCGCTTCCTCCGGAGGCCGCGAGCATTCCTGGCGCAGACAGGGAAGATTCTGGTGGACATAGGCCACTTCGGCGCCGAAGAGAACGATGAGCCAACTCCAGAACATCCAGATGACCAGAAAGAGGATCTGATATAGGGCCCCGAAGATGACGTTATAGTACGGCACCGAGGTTTGGAACCACAGAAAGAGCCACTGGGCCAACTGCCAGACGGTGCCCCCCACCACCCCGCCGATCACCGCCGAAACCAGGCGGATACGGGTGTTGGGCATCACGACATAGATAAAGATGAAGGCCACCCACACCACCCAGAAGGAGATCAGCCCCATATAGAGGGAATAAAACCCCTCCGGCAGGGAGTTCCGGAGAAACTGCTGGATCAGGGGATGGCTGTGGACGGTGGAGGTGATGGAAATAATGACGGCCATGAGCACGGGAAAGATGAGGAAGATGCTCAGGTAGTCGCTGAGTTTCCGCCACCAGGGGCGGGTGCGGGTCACCCCCCAGGTCTCGTTGAAGGCCTTCTCCACGTTGGTCATGACAATGACCAGGGCCACCAGCAGCCACACCACCCCGAAGATCCCCAGAGACGCCACCTGGGTGCTCTCCACGTAATCCAGGATTTGCCGAGCGAAATCCTGGGAACCGCCGGCCAGCTCCGGCAGCAGATGGGAGGCCAGAAACCGCTGCAGGCCAAAGCCCTTGAACAGGGCAAAGAGCAGCGCCAGCAGGGGGATCAACGCCAGGATGGTGGAATAGGCCAGGGCCGAAGTGCGGATGAGGACGTTCTTGCCCACGACGCCGCGATAGGCCAGCAGGGTGATTTGCAGGGCGGTGTAAAGAAAAGAAATTGTTTTGGTTTTAGGTTTTACCTCCCAAATTGAATCGGTAAAATATTTTCTTATAGAATATAATTTAATCTTCATTTATGAAAAAAACTATATAGTTCCAAGAATAATATTTTATTAAGCTTTTATTGAACGTTGAATTGTTGCAACCAAGGTCTCCATTGCATTAATAAGAGTCTGAGGAAGTCTCTCTTGAAATCCTCCTTGACCATATCTAGTGCAATATCTTATAACTGATTCTATATCATTTAAATCAATTTTTAATACATTATCGCTGCTAAGATTTTTCTGTAATCTTGACAATAAAGTTTGGAAACCACCACTTCCCTTAACTTCTTTCCTTAAGCGGTCAGCTTCATCTTTTAGTAATTTTATTACAATCGTAAGCATTTTATTTTTGACCTCCGTCTGATGTGGAATTTTTTCCATAATATAATTGATATAATAATCATCAATATCAAATCCGACAAATTTTACGTCAATCAAAAATCTATTAGACAAATCACGGCACGCTATTGCAGTATTTCCAATCCCTAAGAAAGGGTCTAAAACTGTTTTCACTCTATCTAATCCATGTAATTTAATACACATTGAAGGGATTTCAACCGGAAATGAAGCAGGGTGAGGACGTTGTTTATTTCTATCCCATATTGTTTTATAGGGAACAAACCATGTATTCCCCCTGCATCGTAACACCTTACCTTTTTCAGACCATCTATTTATATTTGATTTATCTTGATATTGTATACCAATTGATAATCTATCTATCTCATTGTCTCCATTTTTTGTAAAATGGAAAATATATTCCTGGCAATCATTTAAAAAACGTTTGCTATTAATTGGTTTAAAATGGCCCACAGAAATATCTGACAATAGCCCGAAATAATTTCCAACTTGCCTCTTTTCTATTGCTATAGATTTTATCCAATGAATTACATTTTGTAAAAAAAAATGCTTCCTCATCATTCCTGCAACTTCAAAAGGTACCCATGGATCAGACGGTTTACCACCTATATTTAAAAATATCGATCCATTATCCCTAAGTATTCTTTTTACTTTTATCGCCCATATCTCAAGCCAATCTAAATAATCTTCCCTTGAAATATTATCATCATATTTTCGATAATTGGTCCCCAAATTATATGGTGGTGAAGTTACTACTACATCAACACTTCCAGGTTCCAAGCGGTTCATTCCTTCTAAACAGTCTTCATGAAAGATCTCCATTCGGAAACTATTTTCCTTGAAAAAAATTTGACTATTATTCCTTACCAGTGCCTGCTTGTGCATATGGTTAATATGATTTAATTAATTATGGATTCAATGAAAACAAGACACCCAATAAACCTACATTACGATAAAAATTCTCGCAAGATTATAATTCCATCACATTACCTGGTCAAGCAATCGGGCAAGCTGCCGTTTGATGTCCTTCAGGGGGGGCAACTCCGGCACAAAGGCGATATGGCAGGCCTGCAATTGCTTTCTCCGGAAGGCCATGCGGGCCTGGAGCTGTTCCCGGTCAGCGGCGCTCAAGCCGTCCGCCAGGCCGACATCGCCGCCCTCCAAGGCTTCTATCTGGGAGGAGATGAGGCTGAAGTCGTAGCTGGTATTGAACTTCTGGACATCTTCATTGTAAAGCTGGCAATGGCGGATGAGGGAGTTTTGGGATTCCCTTAGATGCTCCGTCTCCCGGGCGAGCCGGTCGTACAGATCAAAGATCAGGTTTTTCCAGCGACCCCGGGCCGTCCAGCCGTGGGCCGGAATGCTCCGGAGAACCGCCTCCTGCTCGATGACCGGCACCTGCCGGCAGTCCTCCAGAAAAGGCGGGGAGGGAGCCTTCCAGAGCCGGCTGACCAGGGCAGTTAACTGGTTTGACTTCAGGGCGCGGTAGAAGGCGGCGAAGAGCCGCATGACCTTTTGAAGCTCCTGGTCGAAGCGGGCCTCCTTTTCCTGCAGGAGTTCCAGGTCTTCCTCCAGATAATTTCTTTCGGCAAAGTAGTTGTCGATGATCTCTTTTTTGAGATGAAACTTCAGGGCATCGAGGGCATGATCGATATCAGTCATGGCTTCCTCCCCCGCGCACGGGTTTAAGAGAATCTGTCCGCCCCGGTCATCCCGTCATCCCGCCGGGGTGAAGAGCGGTGAGGGCAGGTTTCAGCCCGCCGGCGGTGGTTCTTTGGAAGCCGCCGCCTCCTGCATCTCGGCCAGGAACTGCTCCAAAGGGAGATCCCGTTCCCGGCCTTCTGCGGTTTCCACCGTGATGACGCGGTTGATGACATTGAGCCGGATGACCTTGACTTCCCCTTCCGTCAGGGTTACCCGCTTCCCTACCTTGGGCAAGTTTTTTTTCAAGTCCTGATAGACTTCAAATTCGTAGGCCAAGCAGCACATGAGGCGGCCGCAGCAACCGGAGATCTTGCTGGGGTTGAGGCTGAGGTTCTGCTCCTTGGCCATTTTGACGGAGACCGGAGTGAAGTCCTGGAGAAAGCTGGTGCAGCAGAGCGGACGGCCACAGCAACCCAGGCCGCCGATCATGCGGGCCTGATGCCGCACCCCGATCTGGCGCAATTCAATGCGGGTGCGGAAATGCTGGACCAGATCGCGCACCAGTTCCCGGAAATCGATGCGTTTGGCCGCAGTGAAATAAAAGACCAGCTTACTGCCATCGAAGAGGCTCTCGACGCTCACCAGGCGCATGGGTAACTGGTGGGCGGTAATCCGGTCCACACAAAAGGCGAAGGCTTCCTTCTCCAATTCGGTCATCTGTTCGGCCTGCTGGATATCCTCGGGAGTGGCCAGGCGGTAGATGGGTTTGAGGTCCTGGGCGAGCAGTTTGGGACTGCGGGGTTGGGGAGGGCTCACCACCGAACCCAGGCCCAGGCCCTGCTCAGTCTTCACGATGACCCGGTCCCCCGGGGATAATACAAAGTGGCCGGAGTCGAAATTATAGATCTTTCCGTGGAGACGGAAGCGGATTCTTACGATCTTGCTCATAATGTCACGACATATTCCGGGGCAACGGCGGCTTGGAACTGCAGTCCGAAGGCGTCCAGGGCCAGTTCCACGTTCAGGTTGGCCCGCAGCTGCCGGTCGAGGGCGGCCAACAGATCCAGGCGGCTTAGCAGGACAGGGATCGATAGGGTCCGGGCGTGCCGGTGCAGCTCGTCCAGGCGGTCCTGGTTGATCAAGGCATGGTCAGGAATTTTACAGGCCACGGCCAGCAGATCGCGATACCAGAGGCGGGCCAGCAAGATAAAGTCTTCCAGCTCGGCGGCCTTCTTCCCCCCCGCCGCGGCCCAATCCAAAACATGGGCGGGCCCAGGAGCGGCCAGGGTCTCCAGATCCGCGAGAACCTCATCCCGCCGGGCGACCATCTCTTCGGCGTTCAGGCTCAAGGCCCGCCCGGGAGAGCCGAAGCTGAGGGCCGCCAGCAGGGCCGCAGCAGCGGGCTGCCGGGCCTGCGGCCCCAGGATTTCCCGGAGTACCGGCAAGGGGAGGAACGAAAAGGTCAGCCGGCGGCAGCGGGAGACGATGGTGGGCAACAGATCGCCCTCTCCCACCGCAGTCAGGACGAGCACATTACCTTCGGGCGGCTCTTCCAGGGTCTTGAGCAGGGCATTGGCGGCGGCTTCATTCAGGGAGTCGGCGGACTGGATGAGGATGACCCGCCAGGGGCCGACATGGGGCCGGAAATCCAGTTGCCGCCGTAAGGCCCGGATCTGGTCGATCTTGATCTGGGGATGCAGACCTTCTCCTTGGGGGCTGATCACCAGCAGATCGGGGTGGTTCCCCCCTGCGAACCGGCGGCAGGAGGGACAAATGCCGCAGGCATCGATCTCGGGAAGGGGGGTGGCGCAATTCAGGGTTTGGGCCAGGGACAAAGCCGCCATGGTCTTGCCCACCCCCCGAGGCCCCAGAAACAGCAGGGCGTGGGGAAGCTGTCCGGCGCGGAGGGCATTCTTCAGGAATCCCAGAGGGCGCTGTTGCCCCCGGATGTCCCGGAAAAAGGGGGTGGCGGCGGGCGGCGGACGGTCTACGGTTTTGGCGGCCATATGCTGAAGCGACTTTCCTGAAGATCAACCATCAGTATTATTCCCACTCGATGGTGCTGGGCGGCTTGGAGGAGATGTCGTAGACCACCCGGTTCACTCCCCGGACTTCGTTGATCAGGCGGTTGGCCAGCCGTCCTAGAAAGTCGTAGGGCAGCCGGGTCCAGTCGGCGGTCATGGCGTCGGTGGAGTCCACCACCCGGAGGGCAATGACGTTTTCATAGGTGCGCTCGTCGCCCATGACCCCCACCGTCTTAATGGGCAGGAGCACCGCGAAGGCCTGCCAGACCTGGCGGTAAAAGCCCGCCGCCTTCATCTCGGTGAGGACGATGTGGTCGGCCTCCCGCAGCACGGCCAGCCGCTCGGGGGTGACCTCTCCCAGAATGCGGATGGCCAAGCCGGGGCCGGGAAAGGGATGCCGCCAGATCATTTCTTCGGGCAAACCCAGCTCCTGTCCCACCTCCCGGACCTCATCCTTGAAGAGCTCCCGGAGGGGCTCGATGAGCTCCAGGGGCATGACTTCGGGGAGCCCGCCGACGTTGTGGTGAGTCTTGATAGTGGCCGAGGGTCCCTTAAAGGAGACGCTCTCGATGACGTCGGGGTACAGGGTGCCCTGGGCCAGGTACTTCACCTGACCGATCTTACTGGCTTCTTCTGCAAAGACCCGGATGAATTCCCGACCGATGCGGCGGCGTTTCTCCTCCGGGTCGCTGATGCCGTCCAACAGCGCCAGAAAACTGGCAGTGGCGTCCACGTAGAGCAGGTTCATGTGGTAATGCTCCCGGAAGAGGCGGACGACCTTGTCGGCCTCCCCCAGACGCAACAGGCCGTTATTGACGAAGATGCAGGTGAGTTGCTCGCCTAGGGCCCGATGCAGCAGGACAGCGGTCACCGAGGAATCCACCCCGCCGGAAAGGGCGCAGATGACCCGATCGGGGCCTACCCGCTCCCGGACATGCTGAATGGTGGCCTCCACAAAGGAATGCATGGTCCACAGAGGCTGGAGGCGGCAGATGCGAAAAAGGAAATTGGCCAGAATACGGCGGCCGTTGGGCGTGTGCTCCACCTCCGGGTGAAACTGCACGCCGTAGAGACGCCGGCGGGAGTCCCGGATGGCGCCCACCGGGCAGGTGTCGGAGGAGGCGATGACCTCGAAGCCGGGGGCGACCTCCTCCACCCGGTCGCCGTGGCTCATCCAGACCGTCTCCCGAGGTTCCAGGCCGGCGAAGAGATCGGCGGTATCGGCGATGACCAGGGTTTTGCGGCCGTACTCCCGATGGCTGGAGGAGGAAACCCGCCCTCCCAATACGTGGTTGGAGAGCTGCAGGCCGTAACAAATGCCCAGCACCGGTACCCCCAGCTCGAAAATCTCCGGCCCGATGAGGGGGGCACCGTCCTCGTAAACGCTCCGGGGTCCGCCGGAGAGGATGATTCCCTGGGGGGCGAACGCCTTTATCTCCGGCAGAGGCATCAGATATGGGTGAATTTCGCAATAGACCTTAAGTTCCCGGACCCGCCGGGCAATGAGCTGGGTATACTGGGAACCGAAATCCAAGATGAGAATCTTCTGTTGGTGCGGATCGATCACACTCCACCCACCTTTATGACGCTATCCGGGACCAGGAAAATCTTGGTGCGACACCCGCCCGGCCCGTAACCTGAATCAGGAGAAGGCAATTCCGGCAGAAGTTTTCTATTGACTTAAATTATAGCCAAGACTGATAAAAAAAGCAACGGCGACCATATCGGGGCTCCTCTGCCTCCCTGGTTCACAAACCCAGAGGGGTGAGAAACCGGGTTTCGATGGCCTGGCGGGTGGGCTCCAAGTCCTCCGGCCGGGCCGCAGCGATGAGACCGCTGAAGATCTCGGCGATATCACGCAGACGCTCAAGGACCTGCAGGCGCACCTGGTGCAGACCGGCCCAGTCCTGGTGCGCCAGGACGCGGCGGACGGCGGGCTCCAGTTCGGGCACCAGCAGGCTGTAGAGGCCCGGACGCCAAGCCAGCATGAAGGCCAGGGAGGCGACCTCGCGGCCCGTTATGAGGAACTGCAGACGCCCCCAATCGTTGAGGTCAGCTAGGGCGTCTTTGAGGGCCCGCACCCACAGTTCGATGCGGGTCTGGGGGAACCACTCCAGGGCGACGCCAAAGACATCCTGCAAGGCCGGCTCCCGAGCCTCGCCTATTTCATGGTAGATAATGGCCTCCATTTCGGCGGCCACCAAGCCCTGATACTGCGGCGCCACCGCCTCGGGGTCGGCCAGCAGCCGGCTCCACTGCAGCCCCCGGGCCTGCAGGGCGTATTGCAGGAAGGCGTTGCGCTGCTGGGTGGGGTCAGCCAAAAAGTCCCAGAGGGTGTAGGCCAGGGCCTCCAGCCGAGCATAGATCAAGGTCCCCTGGCGCAGGGCGGGGGCGCCCTCCAGATCCCGGACGGCTTCAGCGTCCAAGAGGAGCACGGTCAGGTCGTCGTGACGGCGGACCTCGCGGACCTCGCCGAAGAAGAAGGTGGGCGCCAGTCCCCGGGTATAACCAGCACCATAGGCCAGACCGGCGGATAGGGCGGCGGCGTTGACGGCTTCGACGGCAAAAGGATCGAGACTCCGGCCGTTGACGCCCAGATTCTGCATGGGGGCTTCGGCGAGATCGCTCCAGCACTCCTCCTGGCTGGCGATCCAGTCCAGCACCGCCGGGGGATCAGGCTCCTGCCAAGGGGGCAGGCGGTGTTCCCACTTGTAGAGCTGACGCAGGCGCAGGAGCATGCCGCACAGGGAGTAGAAGCCCACCTGCCGGGCGCTGGCGATCCGACAATTGTAACGCACCTGTTCAAGGAATAAGTGATTCAGCTGTCCTCCCGGTTTCATTTCAGACAAAATTTTATTAAGCTTAGGAAGCTACCGTCCGCCGGCCGGGTCGGTGGCCGACAGCAAAGTATTGCTTTAATATAGTATCGGCGCGGCTCTTTTGCACGATCTTTGTACGCCGGAGTCCGCGCACGGCGGCACTCGGCGGGGAAGCCGATCCTCTCCGGCCCGCATGACCATGAGGGGCATCAGGAGGTGAGCAACCAATGGAAAAGATAGGCTTTATCGGTTTGGGCATCATGGGGACGGCCATGGCCGCCAACATCCGCAAGGCCGGGTATCCCCTGCTGGTCTACAACCGCACCCCGGAGAAAGTCAGGGCGCTGACGGCGCTGGGGGCGGAGACGGCGGCGGCGCCCCGCAGCTTGGCCCGGGAGGCGGACGTCATCATCCTGATGGTAACCGGACCGGAGGCCATCGACGAGTTGCTTTGGGGGCTTGAGGGCGCCAGCCGCAGCCTGGACGCCAGTAAGACCCTCATCAACATGAGTTCGGTATCCCCCCGCTACACCCGGGAACTGGCCCAAAAGCTGGCTCCCATAGGAGTGAGCTTCATCGACGCGCCGGTGTCGGGAACCAAGAAACCGGCGGAGGATGGCGCCCTGATCATCCTGGCCGGGGGCGACCGGGACCAGGTGGAACGGGCCACCCCCCTGCTCTCCACCATGGGGAAAAAGGTGGTCTACTGCGGGCCGGCAGGCCGGGGCTCCCACATGAAGATGGCCATCAACCTGCTGTTGGCCGTCATGATGGAGGGTCTGGCCGAAATGGTGACCCTGGGGCTCGCCGGCGGCCTGGAGCTGGAGGCCATGCTGGAAGTGGTGTCCGCCGGGGCCATGAACTGCGCCATGTACCAGGTGAAGGCCGACATGCTGCGCACCGGCGACTACCCCCCCAACTTTCCGCTGAAACACATGACCAAGGACCTGAAATACATCGTGGACACGGCCTACGAGACCGGGGCGGCCACCCCCGCGGCCCACACCCTGCTGCAGGTCTTCCGTCAGGGAGTGACCCTGGACTGGGGCGACCTGGACTACGCCGCGGTGCGCCGGGTGCTGGCGCGGCTGTCGCCCGGGACGCAGGGTTAGGGAGAGCCGGGGAGGGGGCCCAGGCCCGCGGCCCTTGGCCCCCTCAGGCCACCCTGGCCCGGCGCATGGCGTTGTTGATCTCCAGGGCCAGAGCCAGGGCGTCCCGGCCCGCCTCGCCGCTCACCCGGGGTTCCTGCCGGTGACTGACGGCCTCCAGGAAGGCCTCGATCTCTTTCAGGAGGGGGTCGGCCGGCGGGAAACGTTTGATGTCCATCTCCACCCCCGGCACCGGCCCGCCGCCCTTACCCGTCTTTTCCACGTAGGTCAGTTCCCGGGCCTCGAAGTCCACCGCCAGGTAGGCATGGGGTTGGAACAGACGGAACTTGCGCATGCCCTTGAAGCTCACCCGGGAGGCGGTCAGGTTGGCGGTGCAGCCGGTGTCGAACTCCAACCGGGCGTTGGCCAGATCCACTGTATCGGTAAGCACGCTCACCCCCGCGGCCCGCACCTCCGTCACCGTCCCTACCACCAGGGACAGCACCAGGTCCAGGTCGTGGATCATCAGATCCCGCACCACGTCCACGTCGGTGCCCCGTTCCTTGAAGAAGGCCAGCCGGTGCGTCTCGATGAACTGGGGGGTGCTCACCCGCCGGGCCATCTCCTCCACCGCCGGGTTAAAGCGTTCCAGGTGCCCCACCTGCAGGATGCGTCCCTGCCGCCGGGCCAATTCCACCAGGGCGTCGGCCTCCGCCAGCGAGGCGGCCAGGGGTTTTTCCACCAGCACGTCCAGCCCGTGGTTCAGGCAGTCCTGCACCACCGCGAAGTGCTGGGAGGTGGGCACCGCCACGCTCACCGCCTGCACCCGGGACAGCAGTTCGGTGTAGTCCCGGTAGGCGCGGCTCCGGTTGGCCGCGGCCACCGCCTGGGCCCGGCCGTCGTCCAGGTCCGCCACCCCCACCAGGTCCGCTCCCGGCAGCGCCGCGTACTTCTCGGCGTGAAAGCGCCCCAAATATCCTACTCCGATGACTCCGGTGCGTATCGGTTCCATAATCGTCCTTTGCCGGCATGGTGAAATTGCCCGCGGGGCCGTCAATGATGCCCCGGTGTTCTATACACTACACCGGCAGAGCGGTAATGTCCAAACAAAACCTGCACCTCCGGCCTCCGGGAAAGTCTATTGACAACCAGGCGGAAAAGCGATAAATATGCACTTTAGCCCCTCCAAAGGAGACGCCGATGGTCGACAAAGCGCAATTCATCTGGTTGGACGGTCAATTCCTCCCCTGGGATCAAGCCAACGTCCACATCCTCACCCACAGTCTGCACTATGGTCTGGGCGTCTTCGAAGGCGTGCGCGCCTACCAGACCGCCGACGGCCGCACCGCCATCTTCCGCCTGCAGGAGCATACTCAGCGCCTCTTCGACTCCGCCCACATTGTTCAGATGGATATCCCCTTTACCACAGACCAGATCAATCAGGCCTGCCTGGAACTGCTGCGCAAAAACGGCCAGAAAGAAGCCTACCTGCGCCCCCTGGCCTTCATCGGCGATGGCGCCATGGGTCTACACCCCAAGGATAACCTCATCCGGGTGGCCCTCATCTCCTGGGTCTGGGGCGCTTACCTGGGCGAGGAGGGCCTGCGCCGGGGCATCCGACTGAAGACCTCCTCCTTTACCCGACACCATGTCAACATCGCCATGACCAAGGCCAAGGTCACCGGCCACTACATCAACTCCATCCTGGCCAAGCGGGAAGTCACCGCCGCCGGTTACGACGAAGCCTTGCTGTTAGATACCGCCGGCTATGTGGCCGAGGCCTCCGGCGAGAATATCTTCATCGTCAAGAACGGCGTCCTGCGGACTCCCCCCCTCACCGCGGTGTTGTCGGGCGTCACCCGGGACAGCATTATGACCATCGCCCGGGACCTGGGCTATGAGGTGAAAGAAGACCGCTTCTCCCGGGATGAGCTCTATATCGCCGACGAGGTTTTCCTCACCGGCACCGCGGCCGAAGTCACCCCGGTCCGGGAAGTGGACGACCGCCGGATCGGCCCCGGCCAACCCGGCCCCCTCACCCTGAAGCTGCAGGAGTCCTATTTCGACGTGGTCCACGGCAAGAACCCCCGGTATCAGGTTTGGCTGAGCTACGTCTGAAGTCGCCGGGACTCCGGGGCGCCGGCCACTAACCCGGCATCCCGGCGGACTTGCCTGCCGGAGACCTTTGCTTGGTCTGGCTCCGGGTCATAACCTAACCCTTTTCAAGCAGTTCTTTTACTTGACAAACTAAAAAAAGATTGTACATTTTAAAGATTATATTTCGGAGGGTAGTGTGTACGCGATCATTCAAACCGGTGGGAAGCAGTATCGGGTGGCGCCCGGCGAGATCATCCGGGTGGAGAAGCTTCCCGGAGAACGCGGCGATCAGGTCGTCCTGGATCAGGTGCTCCTGGTAGCTGCCGGCGAAGAATATCAGATCGGTCAGCCCCTGCTGGCGGGTGCCGCCGTCACCGCCCAGATTCTCCGCCAGGACAAGGGCAAAAAGATCATCGTCTTCAAGAAGAAACGCCGGAAAAGCTACCGCCGCACCCGCGGCCACCGGCAGCTTTACACCGCCGTTCAGATTAAAGAAATCACCGTTTAATCCGCGCATGCATAAGGGAGGAATTCTCCTTGGCACATAAAAAAGCCGGAGGCAGCTCCAGAAACGGTCGTGACAGCGCCGGGCAGCGCCGCGGCGTCAAACGTTTCAGCGGCCAAGTCGTCAAGGCGGGCAACATCATTGTGCGTCAATTGGGCACCCGCATCCATCCCGGCGAAAACGTCGGCTGCGGCCGGGATTACACCCTGTTCGCCAAGGTCGACGGCGTCGTCACCTACGAACGCCTGGGCAAGGACCGCAAGCGGGTCAGCGTCTACCCGCAATAAGGGGGGCTCGCCCCTGAGGCAGTTCGCCGATGAAGCCGAAATCGTGGTCCGGGCCGGCAAGGGCGGTCCGGGCTGCGTCAGTTTTCTCCGCCAGCGCTTTAAACCCCGGGGCGCCGCCGATGGCGGCGATGGCGGCGACGGCGGCGACGTCATCCTGGAAGTCGACCCCTCCGCCCGCACCCTGACCTTCTTCCGCCACCGCCATACCTTCAAAGCCACCAACGGCCAGCCCGGCCGCGGCCGCCAGCAACACGGCCGCCGGGGCGAGGATTGCCTGGTCCCCGTCCCTCCCGGCACCTTGGTCTATGAGGCCGAGTCTTCCCGACTCCTGGGCGATCTGACTCGGCCCGGAGAACAGCTGGTAGTGGCCCGGGGTGGCCGGGGCGGCAAGGGTAACTCCCATTTTTCATCGTCCCGGTTCCGCTCCCCCCGCTTTGCCCAACCCGGGGAGCCCGGGTCCGAGCAGCGTTTGCGGCTGGAACTGCAACTGTTGGCCGACGTGGGCTTGGTGGGGCGGCCCAATGCCGGCAAGACCACCCTGCTCACCCGCCTCACCGCCTCCAAGGCCCAGCCCGCCCCTTACCCCTTCTCCACGCTGGAACCCAATCTGGGGGTGATAGCCGACGAGGCCCGGGAACCCCTGGTGGTGGCCGACATCCCCGGGCTTATCAATGGCGCCCATCAGGGTAAGGGCCTGGGCGACCGCTTCCTGCGCCATCTCCAGCGCACCCGCCTGCTCATTCAGGTCGTGGACGCCACCCAGGTGGACCCGGCCGCGCCCGATCGCGTCTTAAGCTCCCTGGAAACGGAAATGCAGGCTTTCGACCCCGGCCTCCTGGCGCGACCGCGGCTGGTGGTCTTCAATAAGATCGATTTGTTGGCCCCCGATTTCCCCGTTGACGCGCTCCTCGGCAATTGTGCCCGGACCGGGTTGCCCTGCCTGGCAGTGTCGGCCGTCACCGGCGCCGGCCTGGCTGCCCTCCGGGCCGCAGTGCGCTCCACCCTCGAAACCCTGCGCCATGAAAAAGATAATCACTACCCCCCCCACCCGGACGACCATCCTGAACTCGGCTAAACGGGTGGTCGTCAAGATCGGCAGCGCCGTGTTGACCACGGACGAGGGACTGAACCGCGCCGTCATCGCCCGTCTGGTCGATGCCGTGGCCAGCCTGCGGACCGCCGGTCGGGAAGTCATCCTGGTGTCCTCCGGAGCCATCGCCGCCGGCTTTAAAAAGATCGGCCTGGCCACCCGACCCCAGGGCATTCCCCAGAAGCAGGCGGTGGCCGCCATCGGCCAGAGCACCCTGATGCAGACCTATGAGGCCGCCTTCGGCCGCCACGGGCTCAAGGTCGCCCAACTGCTGCTCACCAAAGACGACCTGGCCCACCGCCGCCGCTACCTCAACGCCCGCAACACCCTCTTCACCTTGCTGGACTGGGGCGTCATCCCCGTCATCAACGAGAACGACACCGTGGCCGTGGAGGAGATCCGCTTCGGCGACAACGACACCCTCTCGGCCCTCATCAGCAGTCTGGTGCAAGCCCAGCTCCTGGTCATCCTCACCGACATCGACGGCCTCTACGACCACGACCCCCGCAATTGCCCCGACGCCTGCCTCATCTCCCGGGTCGACAGGATCGACGCCCGGCTGGAGCGGGCCGCCTCCGGCCAGGCCGGCACCCTGGGCACCGGTGGCATGCTCAGCAAACTCCAGGCCGCCAAGAAGGCCGGGGCCGCCGGCATCCCCACCATCATCGCCAACGGCCGGACCCCCGACATCCTCCCCCGACTGTTCGCCGGAGACAAGGTCGGCACTCTGGTCGTTCCCCACCAGCCCCGCCTGACCTCCCGCCAGTACTGGATCGCCTACAATCAGACCCCCCGCGGCGAAATCATTGTGGACGACGGCGCCCGGGAGGTGCTGTTGCACCAGGGCAAAAGCCTGCTGCCCGCTGGGATCGTGGGGGTGAAGGGCCGCTTTGGCATGGGCGCCCCGGTGCGCCTGGTGGACACCGTCGGCCGGGTCTTCGGGATCGGTCTGAGCAACTATTCGGCGGCCGACATCGCCTGCATCAAAGGCCTGCAGACCTGTAATATCGAGTCTTCCCTGGGGGTTAAGGGCTATGACGAGGTCATCCACCGGGATAACCTGGTGGTCTTCACCGACAGTCGGGAGGCGGATGAACCATAATACACCGTGACATGTTCGACGAAGGATTCTACTTGGCAAGAACTCACACCCCCCTTCTCTTTTCCGCTTTTTCGCGGTATAGTAAATCCGATGGGGGAAAAGCACCCCGGCGGTCCCAGATGATGACCTCGACCAGCAAAGGAAGCATGTTTCATGGATATCGCCACCACCGTTCGTAACATGGCCCAGGAAGCCCGCGTCGCGGCCCGTCGCCTGGGGGCCCTGACCACTCCGGTGAAAAACCGGGTCCTCACCCGGATGGCGGAGCTGCTTGCCCAAGAGAAAAAGGCGGTTCAGGAGGAAAATCACCTCGACGTGGCTGAGGCCCAAAAACAGGGCTACCCCGCCGCTTTCATTGACCGTCTCACCCTGTCCGACAAGGTCATCCAATCCATGATCACGGGCCTCCGGGAGGTCGTCGCCCTCCCCGACCCGGTGGGTGCCGTCACCTCCATGTGGCGCCGGCCCAACGGACTGCTGGTGGGCCGCCAGCGCATACCTCTGGGGGTTATCGGCTTCATCTACGAGTCCCGTCCCAACGTCACCGTCGACGCCGCCGCTCTGTGCCTCAAGAGCGGCAACGCCGTCATCCTCAAAGGCGGCAAGGAATCGATCCGCTCCAACCTCATCCTGGCCCGCCTCCTGGCTCAGGCCCTCCAGGAAGCCGGAGCGCCTGCGGCCGCGGCCCAGGTCATCCCCACCACCGAACGGGAGGCTGTCGTGGAACTCCTCAAGCTCGATGAGTTGGTGGATATCATCATCCCCCGGGGCGGCGAGGGCCTCATCCGCTTCGTGGCGGAGAATTCCCGCATCCCGGTGCTCAAGCACTACAAGGGCGTCTGCCATATCTTCGTGGACGCCGCCGCCGACCGGGAGCTGGCCGCAGAGGTCTGCTTCAACGCCAAGGTGCAGCGCCCCGGTGTCTGCAACGCCATGGAGACCCTGCTCATCCACGCCGATATCGCCCCCCACTTCATGCCCGGGATGTTCTACCGCTTCCGGGAGGCCGGGGTGGACTTGCGGGGCTGCCCCCGGACCCTGGAGATCGACCCCAACGTCAAACCGGCCCAGGATAGCGACTGGGGCTATGAATTCCTGGATCTCATCCTGGCGGTAAAGATCGTCGACGACCTGGACGGAGCCCTGGAGCACATCGCCCGCTATAGTTCCAACCACACCGAGGCCATCATCACCACCGATTACGACAACTCCCGGCGTTTCCTGAATGAAGTGGACTCCTCCGTGGTTCTCGTGAACGCCTCCACCCGCTTCAATGACGGCGGTGAATTGGGACTGGGCGCCGAAATCGGCATCAATACCTCCAAACTCCACGCCTTTGGCCCCATGAGCCTGGAAGAGTTGACCACCACCAAATTCATCGTCTACGGGTCCGGCCAGATCCGCACCTGAGGTGACCGGCGTGCGTCTGGGGCTCTTCGGCGGTACCTTCAACCCCATCCATTACGGCCACCTGCGGGCCGCCGAGGAGATCCGCGAGGCGCTGGCATTGGACCGCCTGCTCTTTATCCCCGCGGCCCAGCCGCCCCACAAGGAGACCCGGCATATCGTCCCCTTTGCCGTCCGTGCCGAAATGACCCGGCTGGCGGTGACCGCCAACGAGTTCTTTGATGTCTCCGACGTCGAAGGCCAGCGCCCGGGCAAATCCTACTCCATCGAAACCCTGCGCTTCTTTCGCCAGACCCGGGGACCGGACACCGAAATGTTCTTCATCCTGGGGCTCGACGCCTTCCTGGAGATCGACACCTGGAAGGACTACCGGCAGCTGTTTACCCTCTGCCACTTCGTGGTGCTGGACCGCCCGGGTTACGATCACCGGCAGTTGGAGCATGTCCTCCTCACCAAAATCGAGGCCGGTTGCCGCTACGACCCGGAGGCCACCGCTTACCGGCATCCCTCTGGCTTCCGCATCTTCTTCCGACCCATCAGCCTGCTGGAAATATCCTCCACCTCAATCCGTACTGCGGTCTACGAAAGGCGGTCCATCCGCTACCTCTTGCCGGAAGCGGTCCGAAGCTATATATTAAATAATAAGCTTTATATCCATAAGGAGAACCCCCACGAAAACCGTTGCCATTAAGATTCCCGCCGCCGACACGGTGCGCCTGGTGATTCGCGCCCTGCTGGAAAAGACCGCGGTGGATCCGGTCGTCCTGGATATTCGGAGTATGTCCTCGTTCGCTGATTTCTTTGTTATTTGCTCCGGCCTCTCCCCCCGTCAGGTCCAGGCCCTCTCACAACACGTGGAGGACTCCCTGCGCCTCCACGGCTTAAAACCCCTGGGAATCGAGGGACGGGAGGAAAGCCGGTGGGTGTTGCTCGATTTCAACGATGTCATCATCCATATTTTTTACCAGCCTTGGCGGGAATTCTATAACCTGGAGGGGCTGTGGTCGGAAGCGGCCCGTCTGCCCCTCGAACCGTCCCCGGCCGTCTCCCCCGAAGCCCTCGTCTCCCGGGAGATGAACGCCTAAGGCCTGGGGCGTCTGTTGCCCAGGAGGTCCGTCATGACGTCCCGCACCTGGCAGAAATATCTGGTAATCCCCCTGCTGGTCATCAGTTTGCTGACTTCCGCTGGTTCCCGGCCGGCCTCGGCCTTCTTCGGCCCCCTGACTATAGAGAAGGAAAAGCAGCTCGGAGAAGAGTTCTTCCTGACCCTGCAGCAGTTCTACCCGGTGGTGAAAGACCCCTTCCTGAATTCCTATCTCAATGGCGTCGGGCAGAAACTCGTCCGGCAACTGGGCTCCAGCCCCTTTCAATACCGCTTTTTCCTCATCGAAGACCCCTCCTACAACGCCTTCGCCGTACCCGGAGGCTATGTCTTTGTCAATACCGGCCTGGTCCGCCTGATGGACCGGGAAGATGAACTGGCGGGCGTGTTGGCCCACGAAATCAGCCATATCCATGCCCGGCACATGGCCCGGCAGATGGAAAAGGCCAAGGTCACCAATATCGCCACCGTTATCGGCGCCCTGGCCGCCGTCCTCATCGGCGGGCCGGCCGCTTCCGCCCTCATGATGGGCACCATGGCCGCCGGCGAATCCATGATGCTTAAATACAGCCGCGACGATGAACGAGAGGCCGACACCCTGGGATTTAAGTGGACCAGCCAGGCTGGCTATAATCCCCGGGATATGATCAGCGTCTTTTCCAAAATGAACCGCCAGCGCTGGTTTGAAGGAGCGAATATCCCGGTGTATCTCAAAACTCACCCTGAGTTGGAGAGCCGCATCGTGGACATCTCCCACCTGATGTCGGCGCACCGGATCACCCGGGATTCTTACCCCGGCTACCCGGATTTCGCCTTCTTCAAGATGCGGCTGGAGGCCATTTACGGTCACCCCTCCCGCATGGCCCGAGAACTCCAGCGCACGCTCCGGGAAAATCCCGACAATATTCCGGCCCTTTACTCCCTGGCCATCGTCTACA
The DNA here is from genome assembly GCA_964428565.1 of uncultured Desulfobacterales bacterium. GTDB lineage: Bacteria > Desulfobacterota > Desulfobaccia > Desulfobaccales > Desulfobaccaceae > CAYRYV01. The sequence continues at coordinate 39,452 of CAYRYV010000002.1, forward strand.
AACGCCTGGGAGACCGTCAAAAGGCCATTGATACCTATAAGGCGGCCCTGGCCAAGGACCCCCGCAATGAGATGATCAAAAAGGACTTGGCCATCTTTTACATTGAAAACAAAATGATCGCCGAAGCCAAGCCCCTGCTCAATGATATCCTGGCGAAAAATCCCCGGGATGAGGTGGCCATCTACTATTTGGCCTGCATTGCCCAGGGACAGCATAAAGTGGATGAGGCCTTGAGCCTCTTTGAACGGGTGCAGGGCTTGAACCCGTCTTTTGTCGAGGTTTATTATAATCTGGGCACTCTCTACGGCGAAAAGCAACGGCTGGGACCAGCCCACTATTACCTGGGGCTGCATAGCCGTCTGGCCAAAGACCTCCCCACCGCCCTGTTCCATTTCCGCAAGGCCCTGCATTACCTGAACAGCCATGATAGGTATTACCAGCAGGCCCATGATGAGGTCGCCCGCCTGGAGAAGATGAAGGTCAAGCCTCCTCGCTATTAATTTCCATGCCCGGCAAGCTCTGAAGTCCTTCCGGTTTCCGATGAAAAAGGGTGCCCATGCCTATCTACGAATTTCAATGCCAGCATTGTCGCAAAATCTCCAGCTTCCTGATCCTCAACCGTCAGGAGCCTTTTACCCCCCGCTGCCGGCATTGCGACAGTACGCAAATGGCGCGCGTCCTTTCCCGGGTCCACGTGCGTCTCTCCGAGGAGACCCGCATGGAGCGGTTGGCCGATCCCAACCGTCTCGGCCGTCTGGATGAAAACGATCCCGCCGGCATGGCCCGTTTTATGAAAGATATGGCCCAGGCCAGCGGCGAGGATTTCGGGGGGGAAGACCTGGACCAACTCGTCGAGGAGGCCGTGGAGGAAGGTTATCGGGAAAAAGAGGCGGCTGGCGATGGTACTGACGATCTCACCATGATCGATTAGCCCATCAGGGTGATGTTATTGCACTTCTCTTAAGTATTCTTTGGATAGTTCCTTTTCCCCTCCGGGGAGAAGATCGGGATGCGGAGTGAATAGGAAAAACTTCCGAGAACCGCTATATAGTTGTGTGCAGTAGGGTGCTGATGAGAAACACACCATGACCACGAGCGCCTCGTTGCCCGCAACTGATACAGTCAATGCCTGGGATGCCCTCATCAGCGCCCCCTCGTCAAACCGGATGTGCGGAACTACTGCGTCCGGCTTTCTAATGATCCCTCAGCCTTAGTGTTGTGTCCCAGGAATACTGTCATAAAGTCTGGCGATTTTATTCAGGATCGAGTCAGCGTTGACAGTCCAGACAAACGGGGTGGATTTCCTATTGTAGTTTTCAACGAATCGTTCAGTTTTAGCAACTAACTCTTTGACACTACGGAATATTCCCCTACGGATGGCTTTTTGCGTAATGATATGGAACTGGATTTCTACTTGGTTAAGCCACGAGGCATAAGTAAGCGTATAATGGATGTGATAGTACGGCCATGTTGCTAACCATCGCCGGGCTTTCTCGTGTTTGTGGGTGGCATGGTTATCCACAACCAAATGAATATCCAAATTTTCTGGAACGTTAGCTTCAATCTGTTTTAAGAACCGGAGAAATTCTTGATGCCGGTAGCGAGGCGTCACCCCCTCGACTTATCTCAAGCTCCCAGGTAAGAGGGGTTGCATGCGATCCCAGGCCAGGGATTGGGCTTTTTGCATCAACCCTAAGAACCAAAGCCTTAGCAGGTGAATGCAGATAGAAACCAACAATACCCTTGACTTTTTCCACGAAAAGGGGAGCGGTCGCAAGTTGGAAATGCTTCTGACAGTGAAGTTGAAGGCAAAGGCCCGCCACACCCGATGAATGGTGGACTTGGAGCATTTGATCTCGGCGGGCAAAGACCGGCAAGACCACTGGGTGGCCTCCAGGGGCTTCGGTTGGAGGATGCGATGGATAAGCGCCGCGACCTGTTCATCACTTGTGGATCTGGAGCCTCCCGGCCTAGGCTCGTCGTATAGGCCCATAAGTCCTTTATCTTTTCTGAGAAGCCTATCATATCGTGATTATTATTTAAATTGTTACTGGGACATCACACTGAATCACCAGACCCTTGCAAGCATCTGCGGGTATGCTAAGATGAAATCAAATTCCGGCGTGAAATTTGAGGGCAGAAAGTGTCCCCGAAGGGCGGGGACTAAAAACTAAGCAGCGTCCATAACAATATCATACAGGATGAATCGCGGGATCCAATCCGAACACTCGCTTCATCCTGCGGTTCCTTCCATGAATGAACTGGCTCGCCTCCTGATTATCTTGGGGGGGATCATGGTCCTCGTCGGCTGTGCCCTCCTTTTCCTCACCAAAATCCCTTGGTTGGGGAAACTTCCTGGCGACCTCGTCTTCGAGCGGGGCCGCTTCACCTTTTATTTCCCCTTGGCCACCTGCATCGTCGTAAGCGTCGTCTTGACCTTACTCTTTTCCTTGTTTCGGCGCTGACTCCCTCTTCCCGAAACAGCCTGAAATTTCCCTGCGAGCAGGCCTGGGAACATTACATCTTTGCCCCGGATTTACTTCCGGGGGAAAATAGGTTGAAATATTCATGACTCTCGATATACTGATGCATATTAACCGGATGATTGATATTTTCACATATCGCCGGATAACGTCCACTATTGACACCTTCTCATCGTCCGAGCAGGCCTGCGTACGGAAACGCGAGAAGCCGGAGGAGACCCTATAAATGCCGGAGTTGCGCAAAGATCCCATTATTTCCCGCTGGGTTATCATTTCCACCGAACGAGGTAAGCGTCCGCACGACTTCGTCGTGGAACCGGAAGCCACCAAAGGAGGGTTCTGCCCCTTCTGTCCCGGGAACGAACACTTTACTCCTCCGGAGATCATGGCATATCGCGAACCCGGAACCGCGCCCAATACCGGAGGATGGCACCTGCGAGTGGTCTCCAATAAATTCCCCGCCCTGGTCATCGAAGGCGAACTGGACAAGCGCGGGGAAGGGCTTTATGACCTGATGAACGGCATCGGAGCGCATGAAGTCATCATTGAAAGTACCGACCACAATAAAACCCTTTCTGATATTACCGTCGAACAATTCTCCGATGTCCTCTATGCCTACCGGGACCGAATTATTGACCTGGGCAAGGACCCCCGTTTCCGCTATATCTTAATCTTCAAAAATCAGGGCCGGGCGGCCGGAGCTTCACTGGAACACAGCCATTCCCAACTCATCGGGCTACCCATCGTCCCGGAACTGGTTCAGGAAGAGCTTATGGGGTCCAGATCCCACTATAAAATGAAGGAGCGCTGCGTCTTTTGCGACATCATCCGCCAGGAGCTCAACCAGAAGGTCCGGGTGGTCTTGGAAAATGATCTGTTTTTAGCCATCTGCCCTTTCGCTCCCCGTTCCCCCTTTGAGATTTGGATCCTGCCTAAGACACACCATTCATCCTATGTTGACCTGCCTGACAAGGAATTTGGGCAACTGGGCGCCATCTTCTCCGAAACCCTGAAGCGCCTGGACAAGGCCCTGAATCGGGCCCCCTACAATTTTATTCTGCACACCGCTCCTGTTCGAGAAACAGACCTGGAGTATTACCACTGGCACTTCGAAATTATGCCTAAGCTCACCTTGATGGCGGGGTTCGAATGGGGGTCGGGTTTTTTTATCAACCCGACGCCACCGGAAGACGCGGCCCGCTACCTTCGGGAGATCGAACTGTAAGCTGCTCCCTTCTGAAGGCACCCCCGACCAGAGAGTGGGAGGAGAACCATGAACGTCCTGATCGCAAGTCCAGAGGCTCATCCCTTTGCGCGCAGCGGCGAGTTGGCCGAGGTCATTTATGGATTGGCCCAGGCTTTGACCCGGTTTGGTCACAATGTGGTAGTAGTCATCCCCGGCTACCGCCAGGTGAGGGAAGTCAATCAGACCATCTCCGCCACCGGCAGGACCCTCGATATCCCTCTGTCCCTGAAGACTTTGACAGCAGAAGTTTTTCATAGCTCTTTGGCTCCCCGGCTTGACTACTATTTTATCTGTCAGGAAAGCCTGTATAACCGTGAAGGCTTGTATGGGGTACATTTCGGCGACTATCAGGATAATGCGGAACGATTCATCTTCTTCAGCCGGGCCGTGATGGAATTGATCCGGGAGTTCCAATTGCCGGTGGATATCTGCCACTGTCATGAATGGCAAACCGGACTGGTGCCCGTCTATCTCCGCACGTTATATCAGCATGACCCTCTGCTGAAAGACATCGCCACGTTATACACCGTCCACAATGTCGGCTACCAGGGCATCTTTTCCCATTATGATATGGCCTTGACCGGTCTGGGGTGGGAACTCTTTACTCCACAGGTTCTGGAATTCTATGGCAAGTTGAACTTGATGAAAGGCGGCCTGGTTATGGCTGATCTCATTAGCACGGTCAGCCGACAATATCGCGCTGAGATTCTCACCCCGGAATACGGCTTCGGCTTGGAAGGCGTTCTGCAGGAGCGGGCTGACGATCTATTCGGCATCCTCAACGGCGTGGATTATGCGTCCTGGGATCCGGCCCATGATGCCTTTCTGGCAAAAAATTTCTCCCCAGATAACCTGACAGCCAAGCGGGACTGTAAAATCGACCTCCTGCAGCGGTTCAACCTCACCATCTCTCCGGACACTCTACTGATCGGCATGAGCAACGCCCTCACCGAACAGAAGGGCATTGATCTGGTGAGGGACATCTTCGGAGAAATGATGGAGCTGAAAGTGGGATTCGTCCTCCAGGGCGCTGGGGAAGAGCGTTACCAATATTGTTTCACACAACTCAAGGAACGGTACTCCGGCCAAGTTGGCCTGGAAATCGGTTATTCTGAAGCTCTGGCCCACCAAATCATAGCCGGTGCGGATCTCTATCTCATGCCTTCCCGGTACGAGCCCTGCGGTCTCGACCAGCTTTACAGTCTGCGTTACGGAACATTGCCGTTGGTCCGAGCCACCGGAGGATTGCGGGAAACTGTGACAAATTATGACCCGGAGACTGGCAAGGGTACAGGATTCACCTTCAATGACTACAACCCGGGCGAAATTCTGGCGGCTTTAAGGAAGGCGATTATCCTTTACCAGGACCACAAAACCTGGAAGGCGCTGCAAGGCCAGGCCATGGCCCAGGATTTTTCATGGGATCTGACTGCCCCCCACTACTTGGAAGTCTATCGCCAGGCCCGCCAGAAAAAAGTTGTGCCGGCTGTCTAAATTTCTGCCATGAGAATCACATGCAACGGCTGCCGTTTTTAACGCAACTCATCGATCTCTTTACCTCTGCCGTTAGCTACTTTGAGCGTCTGGACAACTTTGTCCACCTGCTTTCCCGCAATCTCGACTTTGACCTGGTGTTGTTCTTTGCCCTGGACAAAGGCAAAGAGAACCTTTTTCTGAGCGCCAGCAGTCACCGCCCCTTGGTCCCCTCCCCCCGGGTGGAGTTCCGCTTGGGAGAAGGCGTCGTGGGACAAACAGCTCAGACCCGACAAGCCACCTTGGCTTTCCGGGATCAACCCGGTGTGGTCGAGCAAAACCGGCCGTTGGAAGTGCTGCACCCTATATTTCAGACTCTGGGCGCCTTTGCGGTTATGGATGAAAACTTCCTTTACGGGGTGCTCCTCCTGGTGGATAAAAAACACCGGGAGTTGAAACCCTCGGATCAGGAAGCCATCCATATGGCCTGCCGGATGTTAGCCAGCAACATTCGGGGAGCCATGCTCCAGGAGGAGGCCAAGAAACGGATCGCGGAGCTGTCGGTGCTCTTCGACGTGGGCCGGGCCATCAGTTCTACCATCGAAATCCATGACCTGCTGGAGCGTATCGTCGGTGTTTGCGCCAAGGTGATTAATGCTCGGGGAGCGGCTATCCAGATTACCGACGCCCAAACCGGAGAGATTACCATTGAGGCCACCTATGGAGAAGTGCCGCTGACCTGTCCACCCCAGGAGGTGCTTCAGGAGCCTTTTTCAGCGGGCTCCATCTCGGCCCGGCAAGCGGAAATCCTCACCTCCGAAGGTCGCCTCCATTATTATTTAGGTGCGCCGCTGTCCTTCAAGGGCCACCTCTCCGGGATGCTGTGCGTCTACGACAAGATGACCGATGACCAACAGCCTACCGGGTTCGACGCCGAAAACCGCCAGCTTTTGCAAACCATGGCCGGTTTGATCACCAGCGGCATCGAAAACGCCCTTTCATTTCAGCAAGTTGAAGCTCTGGCAGAAAAAAACCAGCGGTTCGTGCGCATTCTGACGGTGCTCCAGGAAATCTCCTGGGCCCTGATGACAACCGTCCGTTTGGAGCGAATCCTGGATATCATGCTCAACGCCCTCACCCTGGAAGAAGCCTTAGGATACGACCGGGCCCGGATCTTCCTCATCGAAGATAACCAACAGACTCTGAGAGAAGTTAAGGAATCTTCCCAAAGATCTTTGCCCCTGTCCATACCCCTGCGGGAGGCCTTGCTCCAGCCGGTGACCAAAATCGCAGACTCTCCCAAGAGCGCTCCCCCCCCAACCCTGGCGATTTCCCTCCAGGAGAGTCAAGGTGTACTAGCTCGTACGGTTCTGAAGAAAGATACGATTCATGTCAAAAAAACGGTCCCTGATCCCCAGATGCAGGCCCGGGAGTTCCTCTCCCTCCCTCTCATCGTTAAAGATAAGGTTATCGGCATCATCGTGGTGGACCATCATACCACCAAACGGCCCATTACCGAAGAAGACATCCATTTCATCTCCATGTTCGCCAACCAGGCGGCCTATGCCATCGAAAACTCCCGCCTCTACGCCACCATCGAGGCCAATAATCGGGAACTGACCCTGATGAGGGAACGCATGCTGGAGTCGGATCGGCTGGCGGCTCTGAGCAGCCTGGCGGAAGGTATGGCCCACGAGATTCGCAACCCCCTGGTCTCTATTGGTGGCTTCGCCCGCCGCATCAGTAAACTGGTGGAGGATGACTCACCGTTGCGACAATACGTGGACGTCATTGTGGATGAGGTGGACCGCCTGGAAAAGATTCTCAAGGAGGTCTTGGATTACTCCGGGGAAAACCTGGGCTTCTTCCAGGAGCAGGATCTTTCCCGCCTCGTCGACGAGGCCCTGATGCTTATCCAACGTGATTTAGTAGCCAGGAACATCACGGTTAAAAAGACTTTTTCCGAGCTGGCCCCCGTGCTGTGCGATGAACGGCAAATCAAACAAGTTCTATATAATCTCTTCCAAAATGCTCGCCAGAGTATGGAACAAGGAGGCACTCTCACCATCCGCACCTATCCCGTGGAAAAACCCGATGGCTTGTACGCCGCCATTGCCGTCAGCGACACCGGGGGCGGCATACCCCTAGATTTGCTGCATAATATTTTCAACCCGTTTTTTACCACCAAACCCCATGGCACCGGGCTGGGTCTATCCATTGCGCAGCGCATTGTCGCCCGGCATTATGGCGAAATCGAAGTCAATAACGAATTGGGCAAGGGGGTCACCTTTATTGTCAACCTGCCCATCTCCAAATATTGTCTGATCAGATCCTGAGGCCTTAAAGAATTCCATGTGTCCTTCAGGCTCCAGATTCCTACATACCGTGTAATTTTGTCGGGAGGGAAACAATGAAAAAGATTCTTGTGGCAGACGATGAGATGAGTATCCGGCTGCTTTATAGCGAAGAATTAAAAGAAGAGGGGTACGAAGTCTACCTGGCCTCCAACGGCAAGGAGGCCCTGGAAGTGGTGGAGAAGGTGCCCGTCGATCTCATCATCCTGGATATCAAAATGCCGGAAATGAGCGGCATCGAGGTCCTGCGCAAGATCAAGGAAAAAAATCCGGATCTGCCGGTGCTGCTCAGTTCTGCTTATAGCGAATACAAACAGGACTTCGGCACCTGGGCCTCCGAGGAATATATTGTCAAATCCTCGGATATGGAGGACCTCAAGGCCGCCGTGAAAAAACATCTGAAAGATTAGCAACGACTTTCGGTGACGATAACGGGAGAATCAGGGCTATGGGTAAAGTCAAAGCATTACTGCTGTTCCTTTTGGGTGGAATAATCGCCTTGTTTTTCTACGAAAATTGGGGACTCCCACTGCCCATTAAATTATTTGGCAAAGAACTCGTCACCTTGCCGGGGTCCCTCATTATTATGGTCACTTTTCTGACGGGTTTTATTTTCGGTTGGCTGGCCCATGTTGGCTGGAGGCGTCAACGCTCCCGAAAGGCTCAAGCCACCGAAAATCTACGCGAACAAAGCCTCCCAAGCCACGGTGAAACCGAGAACACCAGCCAGTAACAGGAAAACCCCCAACACCAGGAGCTGTAGGAAAAAGTAAAGGATGATGATGAACACGGCCCGCAAGGTGGAAAAACAACAGGCCGCGGCCAGAGATTTGATTTGCAGGATAAGCAGCCATAACGGAGCAATCAGCCCTCCCACATAAGGAATCAGGTTGATCAGCAGCGCAGCCTGGGCATAGGCGGTAAGCCGGAAGGCGGTTTCGAACGTCGGCTCCTGCCCCCCTGCCAGTTTTAAGGCCCCGAATAAAAAGAGACTCTGATACCACTGGCGCAGGAAAATATACAGCGGCACCAGCAAAATCACCCCCACCACCACCCCCGCACCGGGCGGCGGCAGCGTTAGTCCGATCTTGTCTAACCAGGAATCCTCCCGTCCCCACACCAGTAATTGCAGGAAATGCCAATATAAGGAACCCAGCATGCCCACCGTGCCCGCAATCAGTGCAAAGTGCAGAGGCCCGGCAAAACCCCCAGCCAGCGGCAACAAGCGAAAAAAACGGCTAGGCCTGAAAAGAACGGCCTTCAGAGTGGCTCCCAGAGCCGTCACCACCGGTTGCTCGCCGTCTTCCCAGGCAATGGCCCGCGGGACGTCCGGCAGAGGCCCCGCATCCTCTTCATTTGTCCAGGAAAGGGGAAGATTCATTGCCGCAGGTGCTCCATAAAATCCCGTATGTGCTTGGGGGCGCGGACGCCCGAAAGCACAATCGCCTGCCGGGCCCCGTCCCGGGGCATGACCACGATGTTGCCCACGTCCAGTAGGGTGTGTGTCAGGCCCCGTTGCACCTCCAGCCGCGCCACCTCCTCCCAACGCAATTTTTCCTTCTCCGGTGGATAGCGGCGGATTCTTTCCACCCCTTCCAGGGTTATGCGGTACTCCTGACTCCATTTCATGTACACCACCCCGGCCGCCAGGATAATCCCCAGTACCAGTCCTATCCGGGGGCTGAGCCACAGTTGGCGCGCAAATTCCGGATTCAGGTGGGGCCCGAACCAACACAGAAAGATGGCCACGTAGTAAACATGAAAAGCCCGCCAGGAGGGAGTTACAACTGTTTGAGCGCTGTCGTTAGCCTGTTTCATGGAAAGGTTCCTTGCGAGGACAATATCCCTCGGGTCAATAAGCGATCTGAAAGCCAGTCTGATCGCCGCGGTAGGATTCCCAGGTCACCTTGACCTCAGCCACCGCGGCGTAGGGCGGTCCCTGATAGCACCAGGCCAACATCCGATTCACCGTGTTCTTGTCACCCTCGAAGAGGGCCTCCACGTCACCGTTGGGAAGATTGCGCACCCAGCCGGAAATTCCCAAACGGCGGGCCTCGTCCCGGGTGGAGGCCCGGAAAAAGACCCCCTGCACCCGGCCGCTAATTACTGCCCGGGCCCGCACTTTTTCAGCGTTCATGTGCTCCTCCGCAATAACTCCTCAAACTCTGCCTCGTTCAGGAGCGTGATCCCCAACTCTCGGGCCTTGGCATATTTGCTGCCGGGGGCAGCCCCCACCACCACGAAATCGGTCTTGCCCGTGACCGCAGAGCCGACCTTCCCCCCGCGGGCGGTAACCTGGGCCTTGGCCTCCTCCCGGGAGAAGTGCTCAAGCCCCCCGGTGAACACGAAAGTCTTGCCCCTTAAGGGAGCGACCGCCTGCTTTTCAGATTGTTCTGGCTCCACCCCTGCATCCCGCAATTTTCTTAGTATTTGCCGGTTCTTCGGATTTTGGAAATACTCCCGAATCCCCGTCGCCACCTGTGGGCCGATACCCTCAATGTGCTGTAATTCCTCTTCCGAAGTCTCCACCAGCGACTCTAACGTCTGGAAATGCTGCGCCAACAGACCAGCGGTGGCCTCTCCCACGTAGCGAATGCCCAGAGCGAACAGGAAGCGGGGCAGAGGAGGACGTTTGCTCCCCGCGATGGCAGCGATGATATTGCTTGCCGACTTCTCAGCAAAGCGTTCCAGGGGAATAAGATCATCCACCGTGAGTTTATATAGATCGCCCAAGTCCTGGACCAGACCGGCCTCCACCAGTTGGTCGATAATCTTTTCTCCCAGGCCATCAATATCCATACCGCCTTTGCCGGCGAAGTGCAACAGCGAACGCTTGAGCTGGGCAGCGCAGTCGGGATTGGGGCAACGGGTGACCGCTTCTCCGGGAGGCCGCACCAGCCTGGTGTCGCACACCGGACAATGACTGGGCATGATAAAGGGCTTCTCCTGGCCGGTGCGCTTGCTGGTGATAACCTTCACCACCTCCGGGATGACGTCCCCGGCCCGCTGGATGAGCACCCAGTCACCCTCCCGGACGTCCTTGCGGGCCACTTCGTCCTCATTATGCAGGGTGGCACGGCTTACCGTCACTCCCCCCACCTCCACCGGCTCCATGACTGCCGTGGGGGTGACCGCACCGGTGCGCCCCACATTCACTGCAATCCGGAGGACCCTGGTCGTAGCCTGGGTGGCGGCGAACTTGTAGGCCAGGGCCCACCGAGGACTGCGGGCTTTAACGCCCAGCCGTGTCTGTAGAGCCAGGGAATCCACCTTGATCACCACCCCGTCGATCTCATAAGGCAGGCCATGGCGTTGCACCGCCAAGCTTTGATGATAAACGATAGCGTCCTCGATTCCCCCCACCCGGGCAATAAGCGGGTTGACCCGAAAACCCCACGCCCGCAAGGCTCCCAGGGTGTCCCAGTGCGTCTCCAACCCGGGGCCCGATACCTCCCCCACTCCGTAACAAAAAATCTTCAGGGGACGGCTGGCCGTGACCGCGGGGTCGAGCTGGCGCAAAGAGCCCGCGGCGGCGTTTCGCGGATTGGCGAAGGCCGCTACCCCCTGGCGCTCTCGCTCCATATTCAGGCGCTTGAAGTCCTCAAGCTCCATGTAGACCTCCCCCCTCACCTCCAGGAGCGTCGGGGGTGGTGGTTCCATGGTCAGGAGCATCAGGGGGATAGTGCGGATGGTCTTGAGATTCCGAGTGATGTTTTCCCCCCGGTAGCCGTCCCCCCGGGTGGACCCCACCACCAGATGCCCGTTCTCATAAACCAGTTCCACCGCCACTCCGTCCATCTTGGGTTCCACCACATAATCGAACTCCGCATCCACCCGCAAAAATCGCTTCAGACGTTGATCAAAGTCCCGGGCCTCGACGTCCGTGAAGGCATTCTCCAGGGAAAGCATCGGATTGCGGTGGACCACCGCCTCAAATTTCTCTGCTGGCTCGGCGCCGACGCGTTGGGTGGGTGAATCGGGAGTCACCAACTCGGGATGTTGCTCCTCCAGCAAGGTTAGTTCTTGCAGCAGCCGGTCGTACTCCGGGTCGGCGATCTCCGGATCGTCGAGGACGTAATAGCGGTAATTATGGTAGTGAAGCAGCCGGCGCAACTCTTCCACCCGGCGGCTCAGTTCATCTTCTTTCCGTACCTGGGAATCCATGATCAAATCTCATTGAGGTCTTATAGCTGCAGCCATAGTAAATTTTTTCCCGGTTGGCGTCAAGCCTGCCAGTTGAGGTTGTCCACCGCTTTGATATCAGTCGCCAGGGGGTACCCCCGATGATGCCGACCTCTGCTCCCGGCGCCGCGGCGCCGGCCGCCACCCTCGGCGGGGTAGCGACCGGCCCGGGTTTCCAATGAACCGGCTCCCACCTTGACATCACCCCGGGGTCTGATACATTCTCTTTAACTTTATTCCGTCCAAGCAGAGGTGCCGATATTCTTGAGTGTTCCACGCGTGACGGCAATTTTCCCTTATTCCCCCTTAGGATCATCCCATGCATGAATACACCTTCATGAAAAACGTCATCGACAACGTCCTGGCCCAGGTGGAACGGGACCATATTTCCAGCCCCATCACCCAGCTCAACCTCACCGTGGGCGTCCTGGAGGTCCATTCGGAAGCCGCTGCCCACCAGGCCTTTGAGGTCTTGAGGAAAGGTACGCCCCTGGAACACACCCGCCTGCACCTCGATCTCCTTCCCGTTACCCTGCACTGTCATGCCTGTCACTATGAAGGCAGCCTGCATCACTATGACCATCATCATGATCACGAGCACGACCATGCTCACCACCACGACCATCACCCCCCTGACCCCCTCCTGCTCTGTCCCCGTTGCGGAGCTGTCTGTGTGGCCCAGGGCGGTACCGGTGTGAGTGAAATCAGCCTCCTGATTGAATGACCGGATACCTCTCCCCAGCCGGAAGATCGCTCCGGCGGCCCTCAAAGCCCTGCCGCCGCGGCTGATGGGATAGGTATACGGACCTCGACCGGTGATCTAAGACGGCAGCGTCGTAATGGGCAGGATGATGGAGAAAGTCGTCCCCTGCCCCACCTCGCTGACCACCTGGATTTCCCCCCCGTGTCGCGCCACGATACCCTGGGAGACGGCCAACCCCAGCCCGGTTCCCTGGCCGGGGGGCTTGGTGGTAAAAAAGGGGTCGAAGATGTGAGGCAGGATATGATCGGGAATACCGGCACCATTGTCGGCGATCTTGACGGTGAGGAAATTGGGCTCTTCCTGGACCAAGGACAGCCGAATCCGCCCGTCTGTCGGCAGAGCGTCCAGGGCGTTGAGGATGATGTTGAGAATCACCTGGCTCAATTGCTGTCGGTCGCCATGAACCCGAGGCGGATGTTCCATCAGATTGAACTGCACCTCGGCCCCGGCCAGCTTGATCTGGTTGGCCGCCAGTCGCACTGTTTCCTGAAGGAGTTCACTCAGATCCACCGGTTCCAGCCGGGACTCCGATTCCCGAGCGAAGTCCAGCAACTGCGCGATGATTTTTTTGGAACGGTCGGCTTGGGTGATGATGTCACGGATCATTTCCTGGCGTTCGGCCTCGGTATATTCGGCATATCTTTCCAGGAGCAGGTGAGAGGTAAGCATGATGTTGTTGACGGGGTTGTTGAGTTCGTGGGCCACCCCCGCCGTCAGGTTGCCGATGGCCCTAAGTTTGTGTGATTGTACCAAAATCTCCTGACGATGGCCCAGTTCGGCCAACATCAGGTTCAGAGCCAGGGTGAGGTCGGCGAATTCGTCCCGATGCGGGGGGCTCGGGACTACCGGTATAAACTCGCCTTGGGCGATGCGTTGGGTATATTTGAGGAGTTGCGTTAACGGCACCAGAATATGGCGGGAAAGCTTGTGCGCCAGAAGGATCATCACCACAAACAACACAATGAGAAAATATACGGGTACCTGTTGAGCCCAGCGCAACATGTCATCAATGGCCTGCCGTTCCTTTTGGGCGCTGTTCAGGGCCAGTAAAACCATCTCGGCCCCATGACGCCGCAAGTCGGACTCCAGCAGATGCCTGTCGGGCCAGGCCTCCGGCCCCCCCCTGTGCGACCAGTCCTTGAGTTTTTCCAGAACGGCTTTGTAGCTCTCGACCTGAGAGATCAAATTTTGCATGGTCGCCAGGCCCGCTACGTTTTGGAGTTGCCGAACATTGGCGTGGAGAAGGGCTGCCGCGGTCTGCAGATGACTCAGGGCATCGTCCAGGTTGGTGCCGTACAGGAAGAAATTCTTCTCGAAACGGCGAGCCTGCTGGATTTCCATCGTCACGATATCAGTGACTTCCAAAAAATGGATTTTGGTCTTCAGACCCATCACCAGCCACAAGGACGCCAGAGAAATGCTCAGGGCTAGGAAAAAGCAGATGCAGAAACCAAAGGCAATGCGGATACGGATGCCGATTCGCCGTTTGCCCCCTGCCGATTCCTCCAGAGTGCTCCGGCCTGTAGATGGGGACTCGCTGAGCTTGCGTTGCAGTGGCGGGAGTTCGGAGATGTCTAACTTCTTCATTTTTATTATCTGCCCAGTGATCAGCAGCGGCTTCAGACTACCGGAATTTCTCACTATATCGGCGAGTTTTGCAGTTGTCAAGGCGGGCGCAGGGGGATATAGTCTAATATATCACATGGACACCGGCTTCTTCCTGCAAGAAGCACCCTCCTGATGAAAGTTCCCGCCTCCCTGCGGTTACGGAAACCAGGGCGGCCCAGGCGATGTTATCTATGCCCGACACCATCCGCATGGCGGTCATCGACGACGAAGAGATCGTGTGCAAGAGATTGAAACAGCTCTTGCAGAGTTCAGCCTTTGACGTCGAAACCTTTGTCCAAGCCAAACCGTGTCTGCAGCGGATGGCGGCCCGCCCCTTTGATCTGGTGCTCACCGACATCCGCCTGCCGGACCTGGACGGCATGGAGGTATTACGCCGGATCAAGAAAGATCATCCTGCCACCGAGGTTATCCTGATCACCGGCTTCGCCACCCTGGACCACGCCGTGGAAGCCATGCGAGAGGGTGCCTTCTATTATCTGGCCAAACCCTTCACCCCGGCCCAGGTACATGCCGTTGTGGAACGCGCCCTGGAGCATCTGCATCTGGCCCGGGAAAACCAGCAGCTCCGCCAGGAGGTGCGCTCGCACTTCCGGATCGACGGCATTATGGGCGTCAGCCCCAAAATCCGGGAGTTGGCGGAAGCCATCGCTAAGGTGGCCCAGATCGATTGCACCGTGCTCATCCAGGGGGAATCGGGCACCGGCAAGGAACTGGTGGCCCGGGCCATCCATCACAGCAGCCCCCGGGCGGCCAACCCCTTCGTGGTCTTCAATTGCGGCGGCTTCACCGAAGAACTCATCGGCAACGAACTCTTCGGCCATGAAAAGGGGGCCTTCACCGGTGCCGACGCCACTAAGATCGGGCTTATGGAGGCGGCTCAGGGCGGCACCCTGTTCATGGATGAAATTGGGGAGATGCCCCCCTCCATGCAGGTAAAGCTCCTGCGGGTCATCCAGGAGAGGAAACTGATGCGCTTGGGCAGCATCACACCGGTGGAGCTCGACATCCGCCTGATCACTGCCACCAACCGGGATTTGGCCAGGGAAGTGGAACAGGGGCGATTCCGCCAGGACCTCTTCTATCGCCTGAAGGTGGTGCTCCTGAGAGTGCCCCCCTTGCGGGAACGGAAAGAGGACATCCCCATTCTGCTCAGCTATTTTCTGGAAAAATACAATGCGTCCTACCATAAACGGGTGCAAGGGTTCACCCGGGACGCCCGAGATATCCTTATTACCTACTCCTATCCTGGAAACGTCCGGGAACTGGAAAATATCGTGGCCAGCGCCGTCGCTCTCACCGAAAACGACCTTGTCCGCCCCCGGGACCTGCCGGAAGACCTGAGCCGCTTGGAGATCGAGACCCTGGAAGCGGCCCAGATGCCTTCCTGGATTGAAATGGAGAGAGACTACATTCAGCAAGTACTGGAAGCCACCAACTATAACAAGCTGCGGGCCGCGGAGATTCTCAAAATACCCCGCACCACCCTGTGGCGCAAGATCCGCAAGTACGGTCTGGAACAGTAATGAGGTGTTTCAAAACAGAACAAAATATCCCTTCCCCCCAAAAAAGTCTATATTGCTTATATAACTAATTAAATTTATAACGAAGAACAATTTGACATCGTTGATAAGACTTTTTTGTTTCAAAATGAACCAACTTTAATCCCCACCATCTCCCCTCTCCACACAGCTATCTGTAATTACTAATTAATTTTCTATGGCACGCGACTTGTAACTTGGTGGCGCAGGAAGATGTCATGATCAAAGTCCTGGTGCCCATTAAGCAATACAACTGGTTGGCCCTATCCGCGGCCTATTTTTCCCTGGAGTTTGCCAAGCGTAACCCGGCCAGGATCTTGTTTCTCCTTTTTCCGTCGGAGACGTCGGCGGGGTCCCAACCCGCCATGACCGACCATCACAAAGATTGGGAACGCCGTTTCGCCGACCTGATGCAGAGGGGGCTCACCGAGAAGATTCCCCTGGAACTGCATTCCTCTAGCGAATCTTTCCTGCCGGCCTTAGTCCGCTTTGCCCGGAAGCAAGTCGTCAGCGATATCATCCTGGCGTTGCCGTCACCCCAGGACGACGCTCACGATCGTACCCTCAAAATGATCAACCGGTTGCGGCACCGGATCGACTGTCAGATCATCATGGTAAAACCAAAAGAGGAGGTCTCCATGTCAGAATAAGCCATTTGCCCCGGAAGCAGCAAACTTTTTCCGCAACCTTCCGGAAATCTTCACGCTGAGTGGTCCTAAAGGCTAACTTCATGTTTTCATAAGGAGAACCATTGGCATGGATATTTATCTTCCCATTGCAGGCATGAGCATCAATTTTTTCCTGGTTATTGGAATCGGTGCTCTGGTGGGATTCCTCTCCGGGATGTTTGGGGTGGGCGGGGGTTTCCTCCTCACGCCCCTGATGATGATGATCGGCATCCCGCCGGCCGTGGCCGCGGCCTCGGACTCCAACCAGATTGTCGCCGCCGCCAGTTCCGGGGCCTTCGCCCACTGGAAACTGGGAAATGTGGATTTCAAGATGGGCTTGGTCATCCTGGCCGGCGGTATCGTCGGCGGCACCATCGGCGTCCAGCTGGTCAAAGTCCTACGCAGCCTGGGCAATTTCGAGTTTGTCATGAAGGTGGTCTACGTCCTTATGTTGGGTCTGGTGGGCGGGGCCATGTTCGTGGAAAGCCTCAACACCATCCGTAAAAGCAAGAAACAGGTTGCCGCCGAACCCGAGGTCCCGGCTGAGCCCAAGCTCGGCAAGCTCTTCGCCAAGCTGCCCCTGAAAATGCACTTTCACCGCTCCGGCTTGCACACCTCCGCCATCTTCCCTTTTTCCATCGGCGCCATCGTCGGGGTCATGGCGGCCCTGTTGGGAGTCGGCGGCGGCTTCATTATGGTGCCGGCCATGATTTATATCATCGGCATGCCCACCATCGCCGCCATCGGCACCGACCTTTTCCAGATCGTCCTCACCTCTGCCAACGTCACCCTGCAACAGGCCTTCGTCAATAAAACAGTGGACCTGCTCCTGGCTCTTGTGCTGTTGGCCGGCTCCACCATCGGCGCCCAGTTCGGCGCCACCATCGGTAAGCGCCTCAAAGGAGAACAGATCCGGATTCTGCTGGCCCTCATCGTCTTGGCCATGACCGTGAAGCTCTTCCTGGACCTAGTCATAACCCCGGCGGACCTTGTCAGTCTGGCCCCAGCCAAGGGAGGAGGTCACTAAGATGAAACCCTTTGCGATACTTTTCATCCTTGCCCTCCTGGCAACCTTCGGCAGTGCTCCGGCTACGGCCGTCTCTCCCGACGCCGCCCCGAAGATCGTCACTGCCGCCTCTAAAAACAAAGTGGACATCGGCCTGTCTTACCGGGGCGACCAAATCCACTTCTTCGGCGTCAACCCCGTCCCCGGTAGCGACCTCATCATCCGCCTCACCGCCGAAAAGGAAGAGGCCATTAAGCTCTCCGTGAAAGGCCGGGTCGGCCCCTTCTGGATGACCGTCAAGCAGTACGAAGTCACCGGCTCACCCTTCATGTATAAACTGCATGCCTCCAAACCCCTCAAAGAGATCCTCACCGATAACTCCGTAGCCCAGGAACTGGAGTTGGGCTACCCGGCCATCCAGCACCGGATGCAGATGCACCTGGTGCGGGGCGAGGCCGCCCCGGAAGACCCTGATCTGGTCTTCAAGGGTATTATCAAGATCAAGGAGGAAGCCAACCTTTATAATATTGTCGAAGATCCTCAACGCCTGGAGGTCACCGAAGGCCGCCTCTTCAAACACTACTTCCGCTTCCCCCCCGCCGCCACCGAGGGCAAATATCAGGTGGAATCCTTCTGCTTTACCAACGGCGAATTGGTGGGCTACGGCAAGGACCAGATTGAGATCCGCAAGGTGGGCCTGGCCCATTGGCTCACCGACCAGTCCCAGAATAATGCTGTCGTCTATGGCATCATGGCCGTCCTCATCGCCATGGGCGCCGGACTTCTCGTCGGTATGATCTTCAGGAAAGGAGGGCATCATTGATGGTTACCAAAGGAAAAGCCACCTCCATCGCCGTGGCCGTGGACGGCTCGGGGCCCGGGTGGGAGGCCTTCGCCCGCGCTGTCAATATGGCCCGTCTGCTGCAATTGCCTCTGGATGTGATCTACGTCATCCAACTGCGGAAAGCCGGCTACTTTGCCTTCATCGACCGCCATCTTCAGGAGGACGAGGAGACCTACGCCAAACAGGTCTGCACAGAGGCTCATGATAAGGCCCAGGCCCAGGGGGTGGAGGTTTCCAGCCACTTGCTGGAGGATGAAAAAGACCCCGCCATGGCCATCGTCGATTTCCTGGAAGCCGCCCGGGGGGTGAAATTCCTGGTCATCGGCAGCTACGGCCACGGCTTTAAGAACCGGGCCATCTTGGGCTCCACCACCGAGCGGGTCATCCGCGAGGTCGCCCGCCGGGGCGTTCCCGTGCCCGTCCTGGTCGTCCCCGGGGTCAAATCCACCAAAGAAGAATGACCCCGTAATCCCTCGTCTTCCGCTTGGAGCACCGCCAGGGCCGGGTCTCCCGGTCCTGTTTGGTTCACCCCACCAAGGAAAACCGGGGCGGCTCATTAACACCGCCCCGGTCCCAAATTCTCCTGACGTCCTGACCATCCTCCGGTTATGCCGCCGACGTTCCCTCCCGCAGATTCAGGCGCATTTCGTAAAAAGCCAGGCTGTCGTCTTCGTAGTCCTCATCGCCGGTCACCACCTTTACCATCTCAAACCCGAACTTCTCGTAAAACCTCTTGGCCTCCGGCCTGATGATCTTGACCTCCAGCTTGACGTCCTCGGTACCCGTCTCTTTCAGAAGGGCCAACGCTCTCAACATGAGCTGGCTGCCAATCCCCCGCCCTCGGTTGGCCGGCTTCACCGCCACCTTCAATATAAACCCCTGGCGGTTGTCCCCCTCCCCGCAGGCTACGATAAAACCGTCGATCTGGCCGGCGTCATATACCAGAAATATATTCTGCAAGGCGGCGGTGAAATTCCCTTCGGTCCAGGGGTGGGGAAAGGACAAGCGCTCCACCTCCAACACCCCGGGAATGTCGGCGGCGGTGGCCTTCCTTATATGGTCCATCGTCATCACCGGTAATCTCCACTATCCCTCCGTTACGAACCACCGGGGCTCCCCCTCAAGACGCGGCGGCGCTCCCCGGTTCTCCCTCGAACCGGTAATTCCCCGCCAGAAAGGCTTCCACATACCAGTCCACCAGGGCGTCGTCGGCCATCACCATGTCCCGTTGTCGGGCACAACCCATCAATCGCCCGATCAGGTCCAGCTTCTCTTCCATGAGCTGCCGCGGGTATTTCCATAACCGGGCGACGATCAAATCCCCGGTAACCTCCACTTCAAAGTCCAACCGGGCCATCACCGCTCCCAGGAATCGGGCCCGTCGCCCCCGCCGAACTTCGTCCGCCGCTCCTCCCTTGAAGCGGAAAGTGATATAGTTGTCGTTCCGCGACTCGCTTACCAGGGCGTCGATGGTGGCGAAATGATACCCCAGTCGGGAATTGAAATTCAGGTAGTTTTCACTGACGATGGCCAACGTGCGGGTCCAGAAGTCCGAGTGCTGCGGGGAGGCCGCCGTCAGAGAGCGAGACACCACCGAATACAGCCCCTTGACGTCGATGGGAATAGGTCCCGCCCAGGAAATATCCGGGTGGCTGATACCCCTCCATAAGGCCTGCATGGGGATGGAGGTCACCGCCTCCGGCGGCACGAACTTAACTCGACGGTTCGCCGCAATCCCACCCCCCAGATCGATGATGTGGAGGTTGAAAGGAATAGGGGTCTTCAGCTGGAAGGTGTGGAAATCCCGCATGCCCGCCTTCTCCCCCAGATCGAACATCTCCTTGACCGCCATCTGGTGGCAAAACCGGGTGATATCATGTAGCGTTTTGCACCCCTGCGGCGCAAATTCGCTCACCTTGGGGTCGGTGAGATTCAAAGGCGTGATCCAGCGCAGCACTCGCCGGAGTTTGGCGTAGATGGGCGTCTCCATAACCACAGAGGCCTTCTTGGTCCGGGATGCCAGCAGCTCCGGAACCTCTCCGGCGTATACTCGGATATGGTTGGCATCCACGGTAATCAATTGGCCCGGTTTGAGCACCTCGGTGGCTCTCTGGGTATCCACCAGAGCCGGCACCTTGAACTCCCGGGCCAGAATCGCCAAGTGGGAGGTAGCGCTGCCGATGTCTACCAACATGGCGGCGGCCCGGTGCAATACCGCCCCATAGCGGGAGGAGGTGTGCCGTGCCACCAGCACTGCTCCCTCTGGAAAACCCATCAGGTCTTTTTCACCCCTTACGATGAACACCGGCCCCGCCGCCACCCCGAAACAGGCCACCGTGCCTTGGTCCAGGAGCACCTCCGGGCTTTCGGTCAGGTCGGCCGCCGCGCCCACCTCGCTTTCCGGAGTCAGCAAGGTCAGGGGTCGCGCCTGCAGCAGACATATCTGACCGCCCTCGTCCACAGCAAATTCGATGTCTTGGGGCTCCCCAAAATGGTCCTCGATGATTTGGCCGTAACGCCCTAGGGTCGCCAGTTGACCGTCGGCTAAGGATGGCTGCGTTCTCTCCTCCGAGGGCACTTCTTCTTCCCGCACACCCTCGCCCGGCGCCGGTATCACCCTGTGCCCCTTGGGATAAATCTCTGCCGCCAGCACGGTCCCTTCCGGGGTTTTGGCCAGCAGGAAGTGGTCCGGCGTCAAGGTCCCCCCCACTACCGATACCCCCAAGCCCCAAGCCGATTCCACCACCATGACATCCCGTTTTCCCCCCAAAGGGTCTTGGGTGAACAATACCCCGCTGCTTTTCGCCGGCACCATAGCGAGGACCCCCACGCTCATGGCCAGCTTATGCCTCGCCAGCCTTTTGGTGCTTAGATACGTCAGTGCCGACATTGAGAATTGGCTGGCCAGCACTTCCTGGTAGCGGGCGAAAAAATGTTCGAAGGGTGTATTCAACACCGTCAGGTATTGTCCTGCGAAAGAATATTCCTGGTCTTCGTACGAACCGCTGCTCCTCAGCGCCAATCGCGGTTCATAGCCCAGATTTTCCACCAGTTTTTGATAATGCCAGGTTACTTCGTCCCGCAGACGTCCCGGAATGTCCGTCTCCAAAATGAGATTCTGCAGATAAGAGCTTTGCTCCGCAATTCCGGCCGGATTATCCGGGTCGAGTCCCTCCAGCGCCGCCTTGATCTTTTCCTCCAGGACATTCTCCTCCAGGACAAGTTTATAGGCCGCGGAGGACAAAACAAACCCCTCCGGAGTGGGAAGGTTAAGGCGGTTCTTCAGTTCCCCCAGGTTGGCGTTCTTGCTCCCCACCAAAGATATTTGCCGAAGGTCCACCTGGCTTAACGGCAGCACCAACGGCGCCATCTCCATGGGCAGGTCCACCGCCATCTCCCTTCTGAGCTTCGCCTCGATATCTTGAAAAACCCGGGAGAGTTCCGTATAGCGATCGTCGCTTAACGAATTGAGTTCGCTGATGATAGTTTGGACTTTGGTCAGGATGGTCTGTGTGCGGGAGCGGATATATTGCACGTCGAAGATGAAGTCGCCATCCAACTTCGCCTCCAACTTGGTCATAGTGTCCAGAGCGTCGCTGTTGGCTTCCAAAAGCGTTCGAAAACTCCGGTATTTTTCTTTGAAGAGTTCGTCCGCCGCTTTGGCGACCGGTTTTTTCTTGCGTTGAAAGATCTTGAATATCTTCAAATATCCAACCTTAACTCCGGGCGCCCCTTAGCGGGGTTTGTTCTCATAGCGCCAATCCATGGCCTTCTTCAGGGTCATGAGGATCTGTTCCTTGCGGAACGGCTTGGTGATATAATCGAAGGCCCCTTGGCGCATGGCCTCCACCGCCGACTCGATCGTCCCGTACGCCGTCATGATGATCAGGGGGAGATGAGGATCGTTTTGTTTTATGATTTTAAGAAGTTCAATTCCTTCCATCTCCGGCATGCGCAGATCGCTGATGAGCACGTCGGCGTGATATTCCCGGCACAAACTTGCGGCCTCCCGGGGGTCGGTGGTGGTCAGGATTTGGTAATCGGTCTTCTCGGTCAAAATCAGTTTTAAAAGATCCAGCAGGTCAGGTTCGTCATCGACGATGACCACAGTTCCAGCCATGCTCCTCTCCTTTGCTATGGACTTGCCGTCAAAGCCTTCATGCTGACGTCGAGCCGTCGGCCCCCGGGCCGCCTGCCTGCACCCGCCGTTTCAATTCGCGGTTTTCACGGGTGATGCGTTGCCATTCCAGAGCTCGCTCGATGGCTACCAATATCTGTTCTTTCCGGAAAGGCTTGGTGATGAAGTCGTACGCTCCCCGACGCACGGCATCTTCGGCGGACTCCAGAGTGCCGAACGCTGTAATCACGATCACTGGCAGGCTCGGGTCGTGCCGCTTCACCGTGTCGATGACCTCGATGCCGTCCCTCCCCGGCATCTTCAAATCGGTGATGACCATGTTCAAATCGCCGTTCTGCAGAAAGACCTCCAACTCCAAAGGGTTGTTGGTGGTCACCACCTCATGGGCGGTCTTATCGGTGATGATCATCTCCAGCATGTCCAGCATATCAGGCTCGTCATCAATGATCAGGATTTTCCCGGGCATGTTTGTCCTCTGATTGCGGTAGGTCTTTATATGGCTCCATCGTCGTGGGCAGCGTGATGGCAAAAGTGGTGCCGCTCTCTTCGCTCTCCCCTTCATCCCGGGCTTTGCTGGTGCACTCGATGGTGCCGCCGAACTTTGAGATGATGGCGTAGCTCACTGATAGACCCAGGCCAGTGCCTTCCCCTACCTTCCCCGTGGTGAAGAAGGGATCGAAAATTTTGGGGAGATGCTCCTTCTTAATGCCGATACCGGTATCTGTGACGAATATCTGCACCGTGCGCCCATCCGGGTGCAGCCGGGTGGTGATGGTTAGGCGGCCACCGTCGGGCATGGCCTTGATGGCGTTGGTTACCAGGTTCATGAATACCTGTTGCATCTGAGCCGCATCCCCCTGCACCCGGGGTAGATCTTCGGCCAGATCAAGCCGGTATTCCACCTTTTTGGTCAACAGCGTGTTACGCACCACTTCCATCACCAGCTCGATATTCCGGTTGACATCCGTATCATACTGGACCTTCTCCGGGGCCCGCGCAAAGGTCATCAGGTTTTCCACGATCTTCTTGCAATTTAAACCCTGGCGAATGATGGTCTGGAGGATTTTCTCCTCCTTGGGGCGACCCTCTGCCTTTTCCAGCAACATGTCCGCATATCCCAGAATGATGGCCAAGGGATTGTTGATTTCGTGGGCCACTCCCGCCGCCAACTGTCCCAGAGAGGCCAATTTTTCAGTGAAATACAATTGTTCCTCCATCTTGCGGCTGGTGGTGACATCGTGGGCGATGATCAACACGCTGTGCACATAATCGTTTTCCCGAATAGGGGTGAGATTCAGGTTGAGGTAATACTGGCTGTCGCCGATCGCCACTTCGTGGGTGGCCCGCATCCCTACCTTGGTGGTGAACACCTGCTGCACCTGCCGCAAAATCTTGTCGCCGGCCTCCCCGGCTAACACGGAATTCAAATGTTTGCCGACGATGCCATGAAGGGTGTAACCGAAAAACTTAGCCCCGTATCGATTGATGGACAGAATCTCTCCCTTGGCGTCTACGTTGAAGATTGAATCCTCCGCCGACTCCACCAACGACTTGTATAACTTTTCCGATTTCGCCAACTCGTCCCGGGACTGTTTCAGGGCCTCCGTCTTCCGCTGCACTTCCTCTTCCAGGGCCGCCGACCACCGTCCTTCGTAATATATGATCGTCCCGCCCCCGAAAATGATGATGAGAATCACGAAACCCTGCAACAGGAACTGCCGGAAAAACACCTCGTGAACGGCTCCCTCCACTTCGGTCTGCGGCGCCACCACCGCCACCGACCAGGTGATATTCTCATCGCTCCCCGAGAGGGTGATGGGCGCAAAGGCGATGAACTTCTTCATCTTCTTGGCGATACCCCGATGCCAGCCGCTCCAGTACCAGCTTACCCCTTCCTCCCCGGTCAGCATCCTCTCACCCTGAATCCTGTTGATTTCGCTGAAGTTGACCTTGGGGTCGCGCTTTTCCCGCACCTCAAAGGCATCCTTACCGATGAAATCAGGTTCCGGGTGGTAGAGAAAAAAGCCCCGCCGATCGATCACCCAGGCGTAGCCGGTATGCCCGGAACGAATATCCTGGGCGTACTTGCGGGCCAGAAAGGCCGGGTCCAGGAGGAAATAGAGGCAACCCACAAACTTTTCCGAAGCCCGGGGGTGGCTTTCGTCCACCGACACCTGGTAGGTGGGGAGGGCCATGAGCAACAGGGGCATGTCGCTGGGAGTATCGTTCAGGTCCGGTGACACCAGCTTCAGGAAAAATTTATTCCGGTTCTCGGGACGGCGGGCATACTCCAGCCACGGTTTATCTTTGTAATCCCCATGGCTGACGGTACTCTCTCCTTGCCCGTCCAATCGGTAGATGGCGTTATCCGACGCATCCACCAGCCCGATCTCTTGCACCCCGTAAGGTTTGACATTGGCCAAGGTGATCTGCATCCGGTTGGGCCAGGATACTTCCAGATACTGGATGGCAGGCGACAGATTCAGGGTGTGCAGCTCATTTTTCAAAAAGGAGAATTTCTCCTCGATACCCGAGGCCGCCGATTTCGCCAGGGTGAGCTGTTGCTGGTTGAACTGTTCGCTGATGATCTCCCGCATCTTGTTGGCGCTCATCAGCCCCAGCACAAAAGCCCCGATCAACACCACTAGGGTGACGGCGCTCACGGTAAGATAAACTTTGGGGGTCCCTAAACGGAACAAGCTTTTCTTCCTAACCCTTACACCATGAATTTTCTTGAGACTTGTTCATATTATTACGGCTATCTTTATTTGGCAAGCCTTGTTCTGCTTTCTGGCAAGAGCGCGTCCGGATGTCCGGTTTTCATGGCACATCATTCCTGTGTAACGGTCCACAGTTTTTTGGACACCGGCGAGGCTTGAATCAGGCGGCCAGGGGCAGGGCCTGAAGTTGTTCCTGATGCACCTGGGCCGGGGTTTGATAGCCGTAGCGTTGGATGATCCGGTTTTCGTTGTCCATGCGCTTAAAGCCGATCGGGGCTTGGCGCAGCTCCACGGTGGAGAAGTCCCTCACCCCGGGCAGATTTTCTTTGGGTATACGGGCAAGGCGCTCGGCCCAGCCGTTGCCTTCCGGGCCCGCTCCCGGCTGGATCCCCGGCCGCGGTCAACCAGGAGATTATCGAGGCGGAGTTTGGGCATCGGGGCAGTAATCAGGGACCGGTAATCTCGTCAGGAGAAATCCGGAATCTCTATCCCCGGCCATTTGATCACAAAAGCCCGGTTGGGGGAGTGGAGCAGGCGTAATTACCAGAAGACCCTCTAATGCACTTTGTATGACATAGTTGACAATGGTTCGCATATTTGCTAACCGGAACGCGAATTGAAAATTGCCCGGAAACGGATGAAGGAGATACCCGATGTCTGGGTTGGACTATCAACCGGTTCCCCATGACCATGACGCATTTCTCCAGAAGGCGCTGAAGCGGAAGGCATTCCGGGAAACCTACGAGAGTTTGGCAAAGGAGTACGCCCTGGCCCGGGAGATGCTGGCGGCTCGCTCCCGGGCCGGTCTCACCCAAGAGGTGGTCGCGGAATTGATGGGGACGACCAGGAGCGCGGTTTCCCGTCTGGAAGCCGGCGGCAAGCACGCCCCTTCTCTGACCACCCTCAAGAAATATGCTCACGCCGTCGGCTGCCGCCTGGAAATCAAACTGGTGCCCGACACCGGTCCAGCAGACGAATAAATCCGGGGAGCTATGGTTTAAGGGGAGCACACTGCAGTCTTGAGCGCCACCCCGAAGCCGGTCAAAGCCGTGCGCCCGAATAAAGTTTTCCTTAAAAATTCCGATAATAATACTAGGAACTATTGGTGGCGGTAGTAACAGCCGCCATTCTTTTTTTCTTTAACCATGTCCGTCTGGGGCTGCTGTTCAGTTGTGAGACACACCCGCTGCGGGAGAACCTATAATGCAGGATTTCAAGAGAATCCTTTTTGAAGCGCTTTTCGTCGCCTTCGGCAAGATCCTGTCAAAATACAACACCTTCGCCCAGGGCTCCATTCTCCGGGACGTGGGCCAGGAAATCATCGAATATCTCCAGAGACACGGCTTTGAATTCCAGGAGCAGGGCGACCTGGGCGATCTGGATACCCTCATCGAACTCTTCGTGAACAACGGCTTCGCTGACAAATTGGACATCACGCCCGCGGCAAAGGGCCGCAACTACACCTGGCACAATCTCTACGGCCTGGAAGCGTACAAGGAATTGCATGAAATCTCCGACAATCCCTTCCTGGCCTGCCCCTTGAACCTGTGCCTGTACTACCTGGCCGACAAGCACGGCGCCACAATGCGCCTCCACCGCAAAACCTTCGACCTGGAAAACAAGATCTGCGAATCGCAGTATGAAATGGTCGACAAGGGAATCTGCCGGGAGGAAAAATTCGACGCCCTGG
Organism: uncultured Desulfobacterales bacterium; assembly: GCA_964428565.1. Taxonomy (GTDB): domain Bacteria; phylum Desulfobacterota; class Desulfobaccia; order Desulfobaccales; family Desulfobaccaceae; genus CAYRYV01. The sequence goes on from CAYRYV010000002.1 coordinate 66,186, forward strand.
TCATTGAAAATGTCAGGCTCTATGAACTGGCCCGGGAACGGGCGGAGCGGTTGGAAAAGGCGCAGAAGGAACTCAAGATCCTCGAAGGAATCTTACCGATCTGCTCTTCCTGCAAGAAAATCCTTAACGCCCAGGGAGAATGGCAACAGCTCGAAGGCTATGTGCGGGAACACTCCCAGGCGGAGTTCACCCACAGCTATTGCCCCGACTGTTACGCGCAAATCATGCGGGAACTAACAGCCGACGACGGGCACTCAAGCGCCTCCTCGGCAGGTTGAGCCTGCAATTCGGTCGCCGCCCCTGCTCCGGAGGGCCAGCCCCCGGACTTAAAAATTCCCCCACACCACCTTCTTCACCGCCGCCGGCTGCCCCAAAAAGTCCCGGGCGGCCGCCGCGATGCCTACGGCGTCCAGGCCGTACTTGTGGCGCAAAAGCTTCTGGGAGCCGTGTTCCACAAAGACGTCGGGAATGGCCAGGCGTTTCACCGGCACCCCGTACAGGCCCTGGTCGTTGAACAGCTCCAGCACGGCGCTGCCGAAGCCGCCCAGGGCGACGTTCTCCTCCACCGTCAGCACCCGGCCGTGCTGGGCCGCCAGCGTGAGTAGGGTGCTCTGGTCCAGGGGCTTGACGAAGCGGGTGTTGACCACGGTGGCGGTGATGTTGTCCTTCAGCAGTTCCTCAGCCGCGGCCAACGCCGGATGGACCGCGGCCCCCACCGCCAGGATGAGCAGGTCGTGTCCCTGAGTGAGAACCTCGGCGGTACCCAGGGGAACCTTGCGCAGGGTGGGCGACAGGGAAACCCCCACCCCGGCCCCCCGGGGATAGCGGATGGCCATGGGGCCCGGGTGCGACAGGGCGGTGTAAAGCAGATGGCGCAGTTCGTCTTCATCCTTGGGGGCGCACACCACCAGATTGGGAATGTGCCGCAGGTAGGACAGGTCGAACAGCCCCTGGTGGGTCTCGCCGTCTTCGCCCACCACCCCCCCCCGGTCCAGGGCGAAGATCACCGGCAGGTTCTGCAGGCAAACGTCATGCAGCACCTGGTCGTAAGCCCGTTGCAGAAAGGTGGAATAGACCACCACCACCGGCCGCAGACCCTCCACCGCCAGCCCCGCCGCGAAGGTCACCGCGTGCTGCTCGCATATCCCCACGTCGAAGAAGCGGTTCGGGTAATGCAGGCGAAAATCCACCAGCCCGGTACCGTCGGGCATGGCCGCAGTGACCGCCACCAGGCGCTGATCTTCGGCGGCCAGCTTCACCAGGGTCTCCCCGAAGATCTCCGTGTACGAGGGCACCGAACTGACGCTCTTCTTGGGTTCCCCCGTCTCCAGATTGAAGCAGCCCAACCCGTGGAAACTGGTGGGGTCGCATTCGGCGGGCTCGTAGCCCTTGCCCTTGGTGGTGAGCACATGCACCAGAATGGGGCCGGAGAGATTCTTGACGTTGCCCAGGGTCTCGATGAGGTGGTCCAGGCGGTGGCCCGCCACGGGCCCCAGGTAATTGAATTTCAACGCCTCGAAGAGCATCCCCGGGGTGAGGAAGGCCTTGAAGGACTCCTCGCTCTTCTTGGCCAGGGTCCGCAGGTCGTCGCCGATGCCCGGGACGCTCTTGAGGAAGTGCTCGAACTGGCGCTTGACGTACACCATGGCCCGCTTGGTGAGCTTGCGGCTCAAAAAGCTGGACAGGGCCCCGACGTTGGAGGAGATGGACATCTCATTGTCGTTCAGGATGACGATGAGGTCCTTGTTCAGGTCGCCGGCGTTGTTCAACCCCTCGAAGGCCAGGCCCGCGGTCATGGAGCCGTCGCCGATCACCGCGATGATCCGGCGGCGTTCCTTCTTCAGGCACTTGGCGGTGGCCATGCCCAGGGCCGCGGAGATGGAGGTGGAGCTATGCCCGGTGTCGAAGGCGTCATAGGGGCTTTCGGCGCGCTTGGGAAACCCGCTGAGGCCGCCGAACTGCCGCAGGGTGTGGAAATTCTGCTGCCGGCCGGTGAGCAGCTTGTGGGCGTAGGCCTGATGGCCCACGTCCCAGATGATCTTGTCCCGGGGGGTGTCGAAGACGTAGTGAAGGGCAATGGTAAGTTCGATGACCCCCAGGTTGGGCGCCAGATGGCCGCCCGTCTGGGAGACGGTGCCGATGATCTGCTGCCTCAGTTCCTGCGCCACCTGCGGCAGTTGCTCCAGGGACAGCTTTTTCAAATCCGCGGGGCTGTTGATGGTGTCCAACAGCCGGCGCCTGGCCCCCGGTTTCTGCCCCCGGACCTTGAACATGCCCGCTTCGATCTTATCCATACCCGTTCCCCCTCGGTTTAGGTGCGCCGCACCAGTAAATACTGCACGATCTGACGCAAGGGTTCGGCCGCGCCGCCCAGGGGCTCCAGCTCCCCCACGGCCTGCGCCACCAGCCGCTCCGCCTGGGCCCGGGCCGCGGCTACTCCCAGCACGCCGGGGTAGGTGGCCTTCTGGCGCACCGCGTCCATCCCGGTGGGCTTGCCCATTTCCGCCGACTCCCCTTCTATATCGAGCAAATCGTCGGTTATCTGAAATATTAAGCCGAAAAAAATGCCGTACTGGGTCAGTCGGGCCACCGCCCCGGCGCTGCCTCCCCCCAGCAAAGCCCCGGCCCGCACCGCCGCGGTGAGCAGCGCCCCCGTCTTCAGGGTGTGAATGGCCTCCACCCGGGCCAAGTCCGCGGGTTGACCCTCCGCCAGCAGATCGGCCATCTGGCCCCCCACCATCCCCTGGTGCCCCGAGGCCTCGGCGATGAGCCTGATCACCTCCAACACCACCGTCTCTTTCCCCGGCAGTTCGGCCGCGGCCCGCCCCACGACCGCAAAGGCCTCGGTCAACAGGCCGTCGCCGGCCAGAATCGCCGTGGCTTCGTCGAACTGCTTGTGGCAGGTGGGTCGGCCCCGCCGCAGATCGTCGTTATCCATGGCCGGCAGGTCGTCGTGGATGAGGGAATACGTGTGAATCATCTCCAACCCGCAGGCCACCGGCAGGGCGGCCTCCAGCCGCCCGCCCACCGCCTCGGCCGCCGCCAGGCACAGGATGGGGCGCAAACGTTTCCCCCCCGCCAACAGGCTGTAGCGCATGGCCTCCACCACTCGGCTCGGGGGCCCGGAGACCGGCGGCAGGTAGGCCTCCAGCGTCGCGTCCACCAGTCTCTTACGGTCCTGGAGATAAGCTTTCAGGTCCATCCGGACTCCATCAGTCGTCGCTGTCCTCCGGGGCGGCGAAGGGCCGGGCGACCAGCCGGCCGTCCTCGTCCCGCAAGAGCACTTCGACCTTTTGTTCCACTTCGTCCAATTTGGCGTTGGCGCGGCGCACCAACTGCATCCCCTCTTCAAAGGCGGCCAGGGCGGCCTCCAGGGGCAGATCGCCGTGCTCCAGTTGGTACAGCAGGTCCTCCAGGCGCTTCAGGTCCTCCTCGAAGGCTGGGCTGTCCTTTTTCCCCTGGCGGCCGCCGCTCTTGGACTTGACGCTCACAAGCAAATTTCCTTTATCGGCTGTCAACTGTCAGCGCAAACCTGACACCTGGAATCTGATAGCTATTAGCTGGTAAGCAGTTCCCGAAGGTTTCTTCCTTATGGTCCCTGCTCCCCTTGCGGAGCGCAGTCAGGATGAGGGGTGCCGAAGAACATACTTTCGAGAATCGGTACAGCTACTGTGCGACTTACCGCTCCCGGCTTACGGCTCACCGCTCACGGCCTTCTCCACCCGGCAACCCAGGCGGCCTCGGCTCAGCCGGACGTCCACCTCCGACCCCGCCTGCACCTGGGCGGCGTCCCGCACCACCCGGCCCTCCGGCCAGGTGGTGACCACCGCGTAACCCCGGTCCAGAATGGCCAGGGGGTTCAGGGCCTGGAGGCGTTCCTCCAGGTGGGTCAGGCCCTGCCGCTGGCCGCGCCGCAGGCGGTTCCAGCATTGCCGTAACTGCCGGTCGTGGGCCTCCAGCACCGGCCGCAGGCGGTCGGCCAGGCGGCGGGGGCTGGTGAGATGCAGCCGGGTCTGGGCCAGCCGCAGGTGTTGGCGTTCCTGGCGCAGGCAACCCCGGATCAGGCGCCCCAACTGCTCGCCCCGGTCATCCAGGCGCTGGCGCCTGTCGCCCAGGCGCCGCCGCAGATCCGGGAGACGTCGCCGGGTGTGTTTCAGGCGCTCCCGGCCCGCCTCCAGGCGCACCCGCATCTGCCGCGCCAGCCGGTCGGCCAGCTCCTGCACGTCCCCCCGCAGCTCTTCCTGCCGCCGCACCAGCAGTTCCGCCGCCGCCGACGGCGTGGGCGCCCGCCGGTCGGCGACGAGATCGGCGATGGTGAAATCGATCTCATGACCCACGGCCGAGATCACCGGGATGCGGGAGGCATGGATGGCCCGGGCCACCACCTCTTCGTTAAAGGCCCACAAATCCTCGATGGAGCCGCCGCCCCGGGTCACCACCAACACGTCGATAGCCGGCAGGGTGTTGATCTCCCGGACAGCCGCGGCGATCTCCTCCGCCGCCCCCCAGCCCTGCACCTTCACCGGATAAATCAGCACGTGCACGTTGGGAAACCGGCGGTGCAGCACCTGTAGAAAGTCCCGGATGGCCGCACCCGTGGGGGAGGTGACCACCGCCACCCGCCGGGGCAGAAACGGCAGCGGTTTCTTATGCTCGTCGGCGAACAGGCCCTCCGCCGCCAGGCGGGCCTTCAGCTCCTCGAAGGCCCGGGCCAGGACCCCCAGCCCCAGGGGCTCCAGGTAATCGACGATCAGTTGGTATTCGCCCCGGGGCTCATAAACGCTGAGCCGGCCCCGGCAAATAATCTTCTGGGCGTCCGCCGGCTTGTGGCGCAGGCCCTGGTGGTCCCCCCGGAACAGCACCGCCCGCAGTTGCGCGGTCTCGTCCTTCAGGGTGAAATAATAATGCCCCGACAGCGGTTGGCGCAGATTGGACACCTCGCCGCTGACCCATACCAGGGGAAAGCCCTCCTCCAGCAGCGACCTGATCTCCCTGGTCAAGACGCTGACGGTCAAAATCTGGGGGTACGTTTCAGACACCGGTTACCTATACGATATTTAAATAATATAAGCTACCATAGAATTATCCTGGCGACAAGTAATTAAGGATTTGATCGCCTTGGGCAAACGGAGGCGCCGTGGACTTCAGCCCCCCTGCAGTGTGAAAATCGTTCCCTTGTTCTTAATGCCTTGACAAAACCTCTAACCTCTCTTAACAGTTGATTATACCTACCCCGGTTCCCGGCTCGCAGTGCACCCGCAAATCTGCCGCAGGAGGTGGCAATGAAACGCATCGTGGTCAAACTGGAAGACCAACTGGTCGAGGCCTACGAGGATGACAAGCTGGAGTATTCGTTCATCTGTGTCACGGGGGATGAGGAGCATCCCACCGATAAAGGCACCTTCAAGATCTTCCGCAAGGAGCATCCCTATCGCAGCAAGGCCTATAACGTCCAGATGGACTACGCCATGTTCTTCACCGAAGACGGCAAGGCCCTGCATCAATACCACGGCCCCGTGCCTCTCCACCTCGTCCGGGAATTGAAGAAGGGCGTCACCGAATGGTTCGGCTCCCACGGCTGCGTCCGCCTGGCGGAGAACGACGCCCGCACCCTCTTTGAGTGGGCCCCGAAGAATACCACGGTAGTCGTCAAGGATTAACTGCCCCGGTGATGCTTGCCCGTTGGCGTCAGGTTGCGTTCGCCGCCGCCCTGCTGGGGTGGCTGGCGGCCGGGGCGGCGGCCTGGGGGGCCGAAAAACCCCTGCAGCCGGCTACCGAAGTCTTCGCGGTGGACCCGGCGCTGGTCCGGGAGCTCTCCTGCCAGGGCGCCGGCTGGCGGCTGGCGGCCCGCCGCGCCGCTGCCGGGGAGCCCTTCACCCTCGTCGTGCTCCGCTCCGGGGAGGAGCAGCCCGACGTCTGCCGCTCCGGAGCCGGTTTTGACCGCGTCCTGGAGGCCCTCACCTCCCTGAAACTGCACCGCACGCCCGAGGCCCGGGAAGTCCGGGAATACGAGGCGCGCTATCCCCGGCGGGCCTGGGTGGAGCTGCTCATCCGCGATGCCAGCGCCCTGGAGCCCTTCCGGGCCCGGCTGCTGCCCCTGCCCGGCTCGCCCGGCGACGCCCTGCTCCAGTTTGCCGGCGTCAGCTATCTCATCGCCCTGGACGACGCCGTCTTCCGCCTCCTGGAAGGCGGCTGCGCCTCCCTGGGCGCCAATGGCCCCCCGCATTGACGCAGCCAGTTTCTTTGGGGGGCGAGCCCGGAGAAGCAGCAGGCGGATCAGGCATAACGCCCTGATCCGCCTGCTGCTGTTCTTGCCCTCAGGGGGAGGGAGGGGGCAGGGGGCCTCGCCTCCTGCCCCCCTACCTCAAACTGACTATAGCGTCGGCCCCCCCTGCGCTCAGATTCTGACCAGTTCGTACTCCTGCGTCCCCAACCCCAGTTGTTCCCCGTACTCCAGCTGAATCTCCCAGTCGATCTTGGGGTAGATATCCCGGAACTTGTCCGTCCCCGGGGCTTGGTCCTTCAGGCACGAGCCCGGCAGGCCCGGGGCCTGGTTCACTAGGTCGGCCGACGCCCGGTCCAGGGCGATGGGGTCCCGGGAGGCCAGAATCCCCAGGTCCGCCACGATGGGGGCGTCGTTGTGGCCGTAGCAGTCGCAGGCCGGCGACACCTGGGTGACGAAGTTTAGGTGCACCGCCCGGTCGCCCTTGTTCTTCAGCACCCCGTAGGTGTACTCCACCATCTTCTTTAAAAAAATCGGGATGGACTCGTTCCACTGAATCTCGATGTTGCCGTACGGGCAGGTGAGAATGCATTCGGCGCAGCCCACGCACTTCTTCGGATCGATGACGGCCTTCTCCGCCTCCAGGCTGATGGCCTCCTGGGCGCAGTGGGCCACGCAATCGCCGCAGCCGGTGCATTTCTTGGCGTTCACCTTGGGGGAGATGTTGGAATGCTGGGCCAGCTTGCCCTTGCGGGAAGCGCAGCCCATCCCCAGGTTCTTGATGGCCCCCCCGAACCCCGAAAGCTCGTGCCCCTTGAAGTGGGCCAGGCTCACCAGGGCGTCGGCGTGCACCACGGCCTCCCCCAGGTGCACCGTCTTGAAAATCTCCTGATTGATGCGCACCTCCACTTCCGCGGTGCCGGTGAGGCCGTCGGCGATCACCAGGGGGGCCCCCGCCACCGAGTAGGCGAAGCCGTTCTGGATGGCGGTGATCAAATGGTTGGCCGCGTCGGTGCGGGTCCCCACATACACCGTGTTGGCGTCGGTGAGGAAGGCCTGGCCCCCGGCCTCGTAAATCCGGTCCACCACCTGCCGGGCGTAAATCGGCCGGATGTACGAGGTGTTGCCCTTCTCGCCGAAGTGCAGCTTCACCGCCACCAACGGCCGCTTCTTCTTGCGGTGAACGATGCCCTTGAGGTCCACCGCCTCCAGCAGCCGGGCGAACCGCTTGGCATTGGTATCCTTGGGGGTGACCCGCAGGTCCATGTAATAGACTTGGGATGACATAGGGCGCTCCTTCGTAATCTTGAAAAATTTAGAAGAGCTTTAAGAGGTCGGAAAGATTTATCCCGGCCTCTCTCATGATATTTTTCAGAGTACCCTTGGCAATCTCTTTATGATCGGGGATCGTCAGGCGACGGTGCGGCGAGTCCTGATGTCTGAGAATGATATGACTGCCCGTTTGGTGGTCGATGTGATAACCGGTCGAGGCCAAGGCTTTGACCAGTTCGCGCCCCGAGACCACCGGCAGCTTGGTCATATGGCCACATCCACAATCTCTTCGGTTATGGGCGGGGGAATGGGTTCGCCGTGCTTGGCCAGGCTTTCCAGGTAGCCCCTGATGGCGTCGGCGATATTGGCCTTGGCCTCCTCCCGGGTCTTCCCCTGGGAAACGCAGCCGGGCAACGTTGGGCATTGCGCCACAAAGACACCGTCTTCATCCTGCTCTAAAATGATGCGGAATTTCATGGATACTATCCCGGAAAATGAAAATGGGCGACAAAGTAACTGAAAAGCGCTTGAGCAACGCACTGGTTATTGTATCACATTTCCGCCTTGGCAATCCACCGCCTCCAGCAGCCGGGCGAACCGCTTGGCATTGGTATCCTTGGGGGTGACCCGCAGGTCCATGTAATAAACGGGAGATGGCATGATGCCATCCTCCTGAATCAAGTTGCCGCCGCCTCTCCGGGCGCGCCCCTGTGCCTCGCCTGCCACCCGGGGACGCCTTATGATCTCCTGTTTCACCCGGGAGGCCAAGGACGCCGCCAGTCGGGCCAGAAGTCCCCGGCGGTGAGCAGCCCCCGGGCAAAGGGGCGCTCCAGCCAGTTGAACAGGAGCATGGCCAGGGGAAAGGTCAGGAGCACGGCCAGGCTCCGGGAGGCGGGGTAATAAATCACACTGTCCGCCGGGAAGATCTGGGCGGCCAGATAGGCGCCGAACGTCAGGGTGGTAAGGTGGATGAGGAAGAGCGAATACGACCTTTCCCCGGTCCACACCATCAGATAATGAGTCAGGAAATGGCGCACCAGGGTGCCGACCCGGGCGGACAGCAGCAGCAGGCCCGCAGCCACCAGAGCGTTGGGACTGTGATAGTTGAAATGGGGATAGAATGAATACACCCCCAACAGGACGCCACCCGCCGCCAGAAAATAATACCCGGCCCTGTCCCCCAGCCTGACCTTGGTGATGAGCGCCCCCACCAGGTAGCAGCAGGCGTACGAGGTGAATAGCAGGAGCAACCTCCCCACGTGGCTGTTGACCATCTCCCGGGCGCTCACCCAGAAAGCGGCCTCGGCCACCACCCAGGCGCCCCCCAACAGCACCAGGAAAGACTTGCGCTCCACCCTAAACCGCCGGAAGAGCAGCACCAGGAAGGGAATGGTCAGGTAAAAAACGATTTCCACCGACAAAAACCACCAGGCCCCGTTATAGATGGGATTTCCCAGGTTGAGGATGAAGACCTGGGCCAGCCAGTCTTCCCAGCGAAAGGCCGGCAGCACCGTCAGCGACTGGCTCAGCCAGTTGGGCCGGGCGGTGAACAGCCAGATCTCCCCGCCGGTCAGCACCAGGGCCGCCAGGTAGGGCGGCCACAACCTCTGCACCCGCCGCCAGAAGAACCGGGGCAGATTGAGGGTCTTGTCGCTGTTGATAAAGGGCCCCAGCAGCACCAGCCCGCTGATCATGCAGAAGATCTCCACCCCCGAGCCCGTCACCGTCCGGATAAAGAGGGCCAGGGGAGCCAGCCCCACTTCCTGCAAAGGGGTCAGCACCAGCCGGGGAATAACGAAATGAGCCGCGATAATGGTGGTAATCGCCAGCCCGCGCAGCCCGTCGACATTGTGGTAGCGGGTAATATTGCCGTTGGTCATGGTATATTTAAGGGGGGCGGAGAGGCCCCCGGGTATGTCTGGTTAACGCTTTTGGCCAATGCCCCGCGCAACTTAATCGTGCTTCAACAGGCGGTCTATTTCCGCCACGAAGGCTCGGCTTTCCTCCACAGTCACCTGCGCAGTGGGTTCGACGATCTCCTCAAATAGGCCATAGTCGGCAATTTCCCGCAACTTCCGGGCATTGATGAACATGCGGTGATATTTGGGATCCAAACGGCCGGTTTTGGCGAAATGCTGTCCAATCTGCGAGGCGACGGCGGAATGTTTGATGACCTCGATGCCATGCGCCTTCAAAAGGGCCTGGGCGGCATAAAACATGGCGTAGTAAGCTTTACCCGCAGCATCGGGAAACTCCCCTACCGCCTGAAGCTTCTCGGCCACTCCCAGGGCATGGCGGGCCTTGGCGAGATAAGCGCCTACTTCCGGAGTGGGCTTCACACCGCAATCCCTTCCTGGGCCACCCGGCGATAGAAAGAATACCCTGCTTGCTGAAAAGTATTGAATTTTCCGGCCTCAAAGATATGCATGGAAATAAACGGCGCAAAGTCATGGTCCCACATAATCTGATACACCGCCTCGCCGCAGGCCGCCTCCAGTTCCGGCGTCTTCCCCTCGACGATCACGGCGATATCCAGGTCGGAATCCGGACCGGCCTCCCCCCTCGCCCGGGAACCGTACGCAATGACGGCCTGGAGGCGATCACCGGCGATCTCCTGGAGGCGACGCTTCAGTTGAAACAAAATATTTCGATCAGCTTGATTTAACATAACTAATCAGAGTTCTTTTACAACGCAAAAACCACCCTCCCCCCCACCAGCGTCCGCACCGCCCGCCCCGTCAACTCCCACCCCTGAAACGGGCAGTTCCGGCTCTTGGACCTGAACTCGCTCACCTCCACCGTCCACTCCTTCTCCAAATCTATCAGCGTCACGTCCGCCGCCGACCCCACCGCCAACGTCCCCCCCTCCACCCCCAAAATCCGGGCCGGGGCGGTGGACAGGCAGGCGATGACCTGGGCCAGCGTCAAAGCCCCCTGCTCCACCAGGCGCAGCGTCAGCCCCAACGCCGTCTCCAACCCGATGATGCCGTTGGCCGCCGCCTCGAACTCCACGTCCTTCTCCAACACGCTGTGGGGGGCGTGGTCGGTGGCGATGGCGTCCAGAGTGCCGTCCGCCAGCCCCGCGATCACCGCGGCCACGTCCCGGGCCGTCCGCAGGGGCGGGTACATCTTGGCGTGGGTGTCATAGCCCCGCACCGCCTCGTGGGTCAGGCTGAAATAATGGGGGCAGGTCTCGGCGGTGACCTTCAGGCCGTCGGCCTTGGCCCGGCGGATCAGCTCCACCCCCCCGGCGGTGCTCACGTGCGTGATGTGCAGCCGCCCCCCGGTGAGGCGGGCCAAGGCCAGGTCCCGAAAGATCATCGCCTCTTCCGCCGCCGCCGGAATGCCCTTGAGCCCCAGCTCGGTGGACACCAGGCCCTCGTGCATCACCCCCGCGCCCCGCAGGTGCTCGTCCTCGCAGTGGGCGAAGATGGGCAGATCGAAGTTCCGGGCATACTCCAACGCCCGGCGCATGAGCAGCGCATTCATCACCGGCCGGCCGTCGTCCGACAGGGCCACCACCCCGGCCTCCTGCAGGTCGCCGTACTCCGTCAGCTCCTGCCCCAAGGATCCCTTGGAGATCGCCCCCACCGGATAGACCTGCACCCCCTGGGCCTCCCGGGCCTTCTGCAAAATATAGCGGGTGACGGTGGCGTCGTCGTTCACCGGGATGGTGTTGGGCATGCAGGCCACCGCGGTGAAGCCCCCGGCCGCGGCCGCGGCCCCGCCCGTGGCGATGGTCTCCTTGTATTCCTGGCCGGGCTCCCGCAGGTGCGTGTGCAGATCGATGAGCCCCGGCGCCACCGTCAGCCCGGCCGCCGCCATCACCTCATGGTTCTCCGGGGCGATGACCCCCGGCGGCTCCAGCGCCGCGACGCGGCCGTCCTCGATGAGCAGGTCCCGAACCTCGGCGACACCTTGGCCCGGGTCCACCACCAGCCCGCCTCTAATGAGCAACCCCACCCTGATCACCTCCCGATAAAAGATAGAGCGCCGCCATGCGCACCGCCACCCCGTTGGTCACCTGCTCCAGGATGACCGATTGGGCCCCGTCGGCCACCTCCGGGGCGATCTCCACCCCCCGGTTCAGGGGGCCGGGGTGCATGACGATGGCGTCCGGTTTGGCCAGCCGCAGATGGGCCGCCCCTAAGCCGAAATAGCGGGCGTATTCCCGCAGGGTGGCCAGATACATCTGCCCCATGCGCTCCAGTTGCAGCCGCAGCATCATGATGACGTCGGCCCCTGCCACGGCCTCCGGCAGCGTGTCCGCCACCTCCGCCCCCATCTCTTCCAGATTGGGCGGCAGCATGGTCCGGGGACCGCACACCACCACCCGGGAACCCAGCTTGGTGAAGCCGTGTATATTGGAGCGGGCCACCCGGGAGTGGGCGATGTCCCCGATGATGGCCACCTTCAGGCCGTGCAGGCGGCCCTTGGCCTCCCGCACGGTCATGAGGTCCAGCAGCCCCTGGGTGGGGTGCTCGTGCAGCCCGTCGCCGGCGTTGACCACGCTGCACTGCAGGTGCCGGGCCAACAGCTGCGGCGCCCCCGAAGCCCCGTGGCGGATGATGATGATGTCCGGGGCCATGGCCATGAGATTGTTGGCCGTGTCCAGCAGCGTCTCCCCCTTGACCACGCTGGAGGCCGACACCGTCAGATTCACCGTGTCGGCGCTCAGACGCTTGGCCGCGATCTCAAAAGAAGTGCGGGTCCGGGTGCTGGGCTCGTAGAACAGGGTGATGATCGTTTTCCCCCGCAGGGTGGGCACCTTCTTGATGGCCCGGGTGGACACCTCCTTGAAGGAGGCCGCCGTGTCCAGGATGTACTCGATCTCCCCGGGGGTGAGTTCGGCCAGCCCCAACAAATCCTTGCGTCGGAAGGACCTTTCTGTTTCCATGTGCCGTCCTGTCATGCCATCCGGTCGAAAAAAAACCTCCTTGACGAATCAGGAGGTTCGGTGGCCAATGTCCCTGTGTGGATAGTGTCGGAGAATATACATGCCCCATTCCTTGCGGCTGTTCAGCAGTATTTATTAGCATCATTCCAACATTTATTCAAGGGGTTTTTCACCGGCCTTGGGGTTTTTGCCGCCGGCCGCCGGACCGCCCCTCGCCGTCAGACCCGCCCCCCGCCGAGTTGACAACCCCGGCAACGATGATTAACAAAAATCTGAAATCGGCCCGTACCAATAATTGATTCTGTGTAGGAGGATAAGCTATGGCTGATATCATGGAATGGCGTCCCTTCCGGGAGGTGTCCCGCCTGCGGCGGGAAATGGACCGCCTCTGGGACGATTACTTCGGCCCCGGCCGCAAGGCCTTCGCCCCGACGGCGATGGAGTTCTCCCCTTCGGTGGACGTCGCCGAAACCGCCGACAAGGTGGTCGTCACGGCCGAAGTTCCGGGCATTGATGTCAACGATATCGACATCTCCCTGACCGGCGATATTCTCACCATCAAGGGCGAGAAAAAATCCGAACGGGAGGAGAAGGAAGAAAACTATCACCTGGTGGAACGCAGCTACGGCAGCTTTGCCCGCAGCCTGCAACTGCCGGCCGGGGTCCAGGCCGACAAGATCGAGGCCACCTACAAGCAGGGGGTCTTGACCGTCACCTGCCCCAAAAAGGAAGAGATCAAGCCCAAGCCCATCGACATCAAGACGGAATAAGCGCCCTCAGCCTTTCGGGCGCTGATCTCCATCCTCCGGGGGACCCGGCCGGGGCCTTTGCACCCCGGCCCGCCCCCGATTTTTTTGCCCTTTTTTCCCTGGGTATGGCGGGCCAGGCAGTGAGCCCGGCTCCCTGCCCCCCCTCCCCGCCCCTTTATGCGCCGGGGGGTGGGGGTGCCGCCCGGAAAGTTGAAAAATGGCGTGTAGTGACGGTAAAATAACGCCGGATACTCCCCCCCGGGGCCGGCTCATCGTCTTTGAAGGGCTCGACGGCGTGGGCAAGACCACCCAGGCCCGCCTCCTGGCCGCCGCCCTCACGGCCTCGGGCCGGGAGGTGATCCTCACCCGCGAGCCCACCGACGGCCCCCACGGTCGCCTCATCCGGGCCCTGGCGGCCCGGGAGCGCGCCGCCCGGGACCCCGCCCGGGAGGTGGAGCTCTTCCAGGCCGACCGCCGCCGGCATGTCGCCGACGTCATCGCCCCGGCCCTGGCCCGGGGCGCGGTGGTCATCTGCGACCGCTATTATTATTCCACCATGGCCTACCAGGGCGCCCTGGGCCTCGACCCCGAGGCCGTCCGGGCCGCCAACGAAGCCTTCGCCCCCCGCCCTCACCTCGTCATCCTGCTGACCCTGCCCCTGGCCGACCTCCGGCTCCGGCTGGCCCGCCGCGCCCGCGGCTACGACGCCTTCGAGCAGGAGGACTACCTGAAACGGGTGGCGGTGATCTACGCCGGCCTCACCGACCCCTGGATCGTCCGCTGCGACACCCGCCGGCCGGAGGCGGCGGTCCACGCCGACCTCCTGGCCCTGGTGCAGCCGCATCTGGACCCCTGAGCACACGCCATGCCCGCCCACCAGCCCCCCGTCCTCACCGCCGCCCGGGGCCCCCTCTTCCTCCTCACCCTGAACCGCCCCCGGGCCCTCAACAGCCTCAACCTGGAGATGATCCGGCTGCTGCGCCGGGGCCTGGAAACAGCCCTGCGCAACCCCGCGGTGCGCCTCGTGGTCATCCGGGGGGCCGGAGACCGGGGTTTCTGCGCCGGGGGGGATATCAAGGCCCTGGCCGCCGCGGTGGCCGCCGGCCGCCCGGAACTGGCCCTGCAGTTCTTCCGGGAGGAGTACGACCTCGACCTGGCCCTGCACGAGTCCCCCCGACCGGTGGCGGTCCTGGCCGCCGGCATCTGTATGGGCGGCGGCCTGGGCCTGGCCGCCGCCGCCGACCTGGTGGCGGTGACGTCCAAGACCCGCATGGCCATGCCCGAAACCCGCATCGGCTTCTTCCCGGACGTGGGGGCCAGCGGCTGGCTGCACCTCAAATGCCCCCCGGGCTACCCCGAATTTTTGGGTCTGTCGGGCTATGAAATGGCGGGCGCCGAATGCGTCCGCCTGGGGCTGGCCACCCACCTGGTGAGCGACGAGGCCTGGCCGGAGGTGGAGGCGGCCCTGGCCGCCGCCGCCGCCGACCTCCCCGACGACCGCCCGGCCGCCGCCGCCCGGCTGCGCTCCGCACTGGCCGGTCTCGCCTGTCCCGCCCGCCCCGACCTGGACGCCTGGGTGCAGGCCCATTTCGCCCGGCCCGCCTCCCTCCCGGAGGTCCTGGCGGCCCTGGCCCGGTGCCGCTGGCAGGAGGATCTCTGCGCCGGCGTCTTCCAGTGGCTGGCGGAACGCTCCCCCACCGCCGTGGCCCTCACCTGGGAGCTCCTGCGGCGCCAGCGCGGCCGCCCCCTGGCGGAGGTCTTCGCCACCGACTTCCTGGCCGCCCGCTTCATGATCGGCCACCCCGACTACCTGGAGGGCATCCGGGCCCGCCTCCTCGACCGGGACAACCAGCCCCGCTGGCAACCCGCCAGCCTCCCCGACGTCCGCCTCCCCCTGGCCGACATCTTCCCCACCCCCCTGTCGCCGTGACGGCACCGTGTGTATGGCTGGACCGCGCCGCGCCTCCCGCCTCCGCCATTCTCTGCGCCCCGCTCCGGCTTGGCAACGCCATTGCCCGCCCGCCATCCTGCCGGCGCATGAATAATCCTGCTCCCCGCCGCGGCTCCGCCTCTGGCCACCGGCTTGCGGGTCCCGGCTCCCCCCCGTCCCGCCCGCCCCCCCGACCATGAACTCTGAACTCTGAACTACGAACTACAAACTACGAACTACGAACTGTTTTTGTGACATCTGTCTCATCTGTTCTGGAAACGCCCCCCCGTTTCCGTTACACTTTCTCCCCAGGGGCCGCCCCCGGCTTACCGCTTACGGCTCACGGCCCGTACCGGGACCGCGGTACACCGACGCTCACGCCCCCCTTACCCGGTACACCCCCGGTACCTACCGGTACCTGTTCCGGCCTGTACCGGGCCCCGGCGTGACGCCGCCGGCCCGTTTATATGAGGCTTGTGCGATGAATAAGAAAGGAAATCAAGGTGATATAAGAAAGGTGACTGCAACTGCCCCCGGCGTACCGGCTACCGTAATTTTTTTCCCGGTACCCCGGTACAGGGCCGCGCCCCGTCCCCACCCGCTACCATGGCCCCCGGGACCGCCCTCACCCCACATCCCTCTACGGGATGGGGGGTGGGGGTCCGGGGGAGGGGGCAAGGGTCGTGAGACCCTTGGCCCCCTCCCCCGCGCTCTCCTCCTCTGCGCCCCTGGGCCCCCGCCCCCGGGCAAAATTCCCTCCCCCTCCCGGGGCCTTATCTGGTAAAGTGGGGGCCAGCTTCTCGTGCGAGGTGTCACATGTCAGCAGACCTGATTCTGTGGAATCGTGAGGACGCGGTGGTCACTCTGACCTTCAACCGCCCCGACAAGTTGAACGCCCTCAACCCCCCCCTGTGGGACGCCCTGGCCGCGGCCCTGGAGCGGGTGGCCGCCGACCCCGCCGTGCGGGTCCTGATCCTCACCGGCGCCGGCCGGGCCTTCATCGCCGGGGCCGACGTCAGTCTCTTCCTGGGCTTCGATCCCCTGGCGGCCCGGGCCTTCATCCTGCGGGGCCAACAGGTCCTCCGGCAGATTGAGGCCCTGGAGATCCCGGTGATCGCCGCGGTCAACGGCTTCGCCTTGGGCGGCGGCTGTGAGTTGGCCATGGCCTGCGACTTCATCTATGCCGCGGACCACGCCCGGTTCGGGCAGCCGGAGATCAACCTGGGCATCATCCCCGGACTGGGGGGGGCCACCCGCTTGGGGCGGCTGGTGGGCAAGGGCCGGGCCAAGGAACTGTGCATGACCGGCCGTCTCATCGACGCCGCCGAGGCCCGCGAGATCGGTCTGGTCTCCCGCCTCTTCCCGGCCGCGGCGCTTCTGGAGGAAACCCGGAAGGCGGCCCACACCCTGGCGGCCAAGGGCCGGGTGGCGTTGCGCACCCTCAAGCAGGTCATCGATCGCGGCCTCGACGTGGACCTGCACGGCGGCCTGGCCATCGAGGCCGACGGCTTCGCCCTGTGCTTCGCCTGCGACGATCCCAAGGAGGGGGCCGGCGCCTTTCTGGAAAAGCGCCCGCCGCGCTTCACCTCCTGAGGTGTAAGAGGGAACGGGCTGTCAGCCCTTAGCCCCCTCCCCCGGTTATCCCTCCGCCCCCGCTCACGCCGCCGCGGCCCGGGGCTCTTCCAGGAGGTGGGGGTGTTCCCGGCTCAGGCGCTCCCGCAAGGCCGGGTCCAGCCGCGCCTGATACAGGGTGGCCGCGCCGAACAACTGCGTCGGGGCCAGCCGGGCGTCCGCCAGGTTGGCCCCCCGCAGGTCGGCCTCGGTCAGGTTGGCGTCCCACAGGTCCGCCCCCTCCAGGTCGGCCACCCGTAGGTCCGCGCTCTGCAGGCTGGCCTTCCACAGATAGCTCTTCTGCAGATTGGCCCCCTGCAGGTTGGCGCCGTCCAGGTCGGCCCGCCCCAGGTTGCTCTCCGCCAGTTGCGCCTTCTCCAGATCGGCTTGCCGCAGGGTGGAGCGCTCCAGGCAGACGTCCTGCAGATCCACCCCCCGCAGGTAGCACTTGGCCAGATCGATCTGGGTGACCCGGTTCTTGTTGAGCCGCCGGATGTTGCCCCGGATGCGCCGGGCCGCCATCTCCGACGCCCACCCCCGCATGTCGTCGATCTCTTCGTGATACTTCTGCAGGACCAGCTTGCCGTCCCGCTTCTGGTTCAGCCACAACAGGAAGATGCCGAAAATCAGGATATCCAGGAGCATGCCGTGGGCCTCGATGAGGATGTCCCGCCAGAACGCGGCGTTATAATGGCTGAGGGAGATTCCCACGACGATGACCAGGACCACACCCAGAGTCAGCGCCGAGATCAGCAGGGGATTGAGCAGAATCTCCTGGAGCCGGGGGCTTGGCGACCCCGACCGGCGGGAGGGCGTGGCGGGAGGGGGGGCAGTGGACATAACTATTGGTCTCCTCTGAAAAATCAGGTCGGGTGCCTCACCAGGGCGGCGCCGTCGCCCCCGGGGTGCCGGGAGGGTTGAGATCGAACCCGCTCAGGGCCCGGGGGTCATTGCTGGTGACGGGAAAGCCGCCGTCGCTGGCTACCCCCAGGGACACGGCCACGCCGCTGGCGCAGCCCGCCCCCGCGGCGAGCAGCATGCCTAGTACAAGGAATGGCCGCCAGAAGCGCGGTATCATGGGCTGTCCTTTCTTCCGGGACCGCCGGCGCGCCCGGGTCGCCGCGCCGCACGTCTATCTGATCGATTTTTCGTGTACTCTACAAATTACGGCGACATCCCCGGGGGTGTCAAGCAATTTCGGCGCCCCGCGGTGCTTCCGGCACCCCCGCCGCCCCGGGAAAATCCTTGACAGATATTCGCCCGGTTGCGTAGCATAAGGCAACCCCCGCCGCGGCGGGACGCCGCCGGGGAAAACGCCGCTTTTGACTGCGCCGGGGGTTCGCCCCCCTTCGAGAGTGCCTATGCCAACAGCCCTTCCCTCCCGGTTTGTAAGAACGTCCCTGGCGGTCCTGGCCCTCCTGGCGGGGCTCTGGTCCCCTGCGCCGGCGGCCGCCGAAGTCCCCCCGGGGCCCCCGCCGGTCATTGCCGTCGCCGCGGTGGGCGATGTCATGCTGGGCAGCGACTACCCCGACGACAATCTCCCCCCCGATGACGGCCAGGCCCTCCTGCAGGAGGTCAAAGACGTGCTGGCCCGGGCCGATATCGCCTTCGGCAATCTGGAGGGCCCCCTGTGCGACGGCGGCGTCTGCACCAAGAATATCGACAACCCCAACGTCTACGCCTTCCGCAC
Source organism: uncultured Desulfobacterales bacterium (assembly GCA_964428565.1). Taxonomy (GTDB): domain Bacteria; phylum Desulfobacterota; class Desulfobaccia; order Desulfobaccales; family Desulfobaccaceae; genus CAYRYV01. Next base: position 84,558 of record CAYRYV010000002.1, read on the forward strand.
CCCCACCCGCTTCGCCGCCACCCTGAAGGACGCCGGTTTCACGGTCATGTCCCTGGCCAATAACCACGCCGCCGATTTCGGCCCCGGGGGCCTGGCCGCCACCAAAAAGGCCCTCGCCGCCGCCGGGATCAAGTATTCCAGCAAGGACGGGGAGGTGGCCGACTTCACCACCAAAGGGATCAAGGTGGGCCTGGTGGCGCTGACCTATGGCCCGCCCCCCCGGTCCCTCGTCTATTCCTCCGGAGCCCTGGCGGAGATCGAGATGCTGGCCAGGCAATACGACATCCTCATCGTCTCGGTCCACGCCGGCGCCGAAGGCAGATCGTATCAGCATGTGCGGCCCGGGCCGGAGTATTTCCTGGGGGAGGCCCGGGGCGATCTGGTAAACTTCGCCCGCGCCGCCATCGACCGGGGGGCCGACCTCGTCCTCGGCCACGGCCCCCACGTGCCCCGGGCCCTGGCCCTCTACAAGAACCGGCTGGTGGCCTATAGCCTCGGCAACTTCTGCACCTACAAGGGCATGAGCCTCACCGCCGAAAGCGGCTATGCCCCGCTGTTATGGGTCGAACTCAACCCGCGCGGCGAGTTCGTCCGGGGCCGGATCATCTCTTACATCCAGCGCAAACCGGGGGGCCCGCAAAAGGATGAACAGGGGCGCGCCGCCCGGACGATCCAGGCCCTGTCCCTCCAGGATTGCCCGGAGACCGCCCCCCTCATCACCGCCGGCGGGGAGATTCTGCCGCTGCCGCATCGTGACCACCGCGGTAGCCTGGCCGCCGACGCCTCCCCGGAGAGCCCTCGGGCGCCCGGGCCCGCTGGCTCCCCGGACGCTGACTGAGCCCGCCCGGACAGATCGCGAACCCTATGACCAGGACAACCTACATGACCGCAAAAATCATCATCATCATGCTGCTGGCGGCGCTGAGCTGCCTGGGCCCGGCGCCGCCGGGGGCGGCCGCCGGCGAACCCTATCGCCATTTTCTTATCCATGACCTGCCGGTGCTGATGCTCTGGGGCACTCCGGAGGAAGCCGGGCGGATTCACGGGGAGGTCTTTCGCCCCCAGATTCAGCACCTCGTCCGCAACGTGCTCTATAAGAAAATTCTGGGGAAACAGCCCCAGGAGGTGAAGGCGGCCGCCTTGGGCTATCTCAAGGGCGGCCTGGCGCGCCTGCCCTCTCCCCTGGTGCGGGAGCTGCAGGCCCTGGCCCAAGGCGCCGGGGTCTCCCTGCAGGATATCTACCTGCTCAACTTCTTCGCCGAGGCCGTGCTCTATCCGGCCTGCTCCACCATCGGGGTGGCGGCCCCCCGGGCGGTGGGCCGGCAGAGTCTGGTGGGTCACAATCTCGACTGGCCCGAGGTCTCGGGGGCGCCGGTGGTGCTGTTGGCCTACGGCACCCCGGGGGCCATCCCCTTTGTGGCCCTTACCCTGCCGGGAGTGCCCTTCCCCACCCTGGGCCTGAACCGGGCCGGGGTCTTCGTCACCCTCAATACCGCCTTCAGCGTCGAGTCGCTGCCCCCCGAGGGCCAGTTCATCCTGCCCCGCCTCCGCCAGGTGCTGGCCGAATGCGACAATCTCACCCAGGCCGAGCGCCTCCTCACCCGCCAGCCCCGCTACCACGCCTGGAACGTGCTGTTGGCCGGCGGCCGCCAGCAGCGCCTGCTGCTCCTGGAGCTGGGGCACCGCCACGTCAGCGTCCGCCAGCCCCAGGACGGCCTGCTCATCAGCACCAATTACCTGGCCAGCCCCGCCCTGCGCCCGGTGATGCACCCGGCCGACCCGGGCAGCCTCAAGCGCTCCGAACGTCTGCTCACCCTGGCCGGTCACAAGGCCCAGCTCTCGGTCCCGGACCTGGAAAGATTCCTCCTCGACCCCCAGGTCTGGGACGAGACGGTCTATTCCGCGGTCTGCGTCCCGGCCGCCCGCAAACTCACCGTCTGCCCGGCCCCGGGCCGCACCTACACCCCCGTGGATGTGGGGAAGATACTCAATTCCTTCCCCTCCAAAGGGCGCTGATACCAGTTCCCGGTAATCGGCTATTTTGCCTCATTCCTGGCGCCGCGGCGCATTATCCCTTGATCTGTCTGATAGTTATATGGGTGGGAAGGGAGGACGGGAAGGAAGGCAGGAACCTTGGGATCCTGGCCCTCCCCCCCAAAAAAGCCAGAAGCAGGACATCACCCCGCCAGCCGCCCCAGCCCCTGCCGTAGGATGTCCTCCAGGGCCTGGGCCGTCCCCTCCGCCTGCACCGCCTGCAGGGCCTTCTCCGCCACCGCCTTGGAGTAGCCCAGGTTCACCAGGGCCGACAGGGCGTCCTCCCACACGCTGGGGGGGGCCGCCGACGGCGTCGGGGTCGCCTCGGGGCTGAGGGCGATCTTGCCCTTCAACTCCACCAGCAGCCGTTCCGCCGACTTGCGCCCCACCCCGGGAATGGCGGCCAGCCGCCGCAGATCGCCCTCCACCAGAGCCTGGGCCAGTTCCCGGGGGCTGATGCCCGACAGGATGTTCAGAGCCAGCCGGGGCCCGATCCGGGGAATAGTGATGAGTTTCAGGAAGGTCTCTTTCTCCTCCGGCGTCAAAAAGCCGAAGAGCTGCAGGCTGTCGCTGGTTACGTGGGTGTAAATCTGCAGGCTGACGGCCGCCGGCGCCTCCGGCAGCCCGTAGAAGGTGGACAGCGGGATGAACACCTGATAGCCCACCCCCCCGATCTTGATGATCACCTGGTCGGGGGCCTTGTGGGCCAACGCGCCTTCCAGCAGCGCGATCACGGGGCGGCCGCCCGGGTGAGGTGCCGGTAGCGGGCGTGCAGCAGATGGCAGATGGACAGAGCCACCGCGTCGGCGGCATTGTGATTGTCGATGGCCCGGCCCAAAAGCTGCTCCACCATGAGCTGCACCTGGGCCTTGGTGGCCTGGCCGTAGCCCACCACAGCCTTTTTCAGAACCAGAGGGGAGTATTCGAACACCGGCAGGCCCTGCCGGGCCGCGGCCAGGAGCACCACCCCCCGCACCTGCCCCAGCTTCAGGGCGCTCTGGGCGTTGTGGGCCACGAACACCTCCTCCACCGCCAGGGCCTGCGGCTGATGCCGGCGCACCAGCTCCTCCAGGCGCTGAAAGATCCGGGCCAGGCGCTGGCTGTGGGCCAGCCCCCCGGACAGGCTGATATGGCCGCTGTCCACCAGGGTCAGGTCTTCCCCGACACTCGCCACCACCCCGTAGCCCGTCACCCGGGAGCCGGGGTCCACCCCCAGCACGCACAGGGTCATCCCATCGACTCCAACAGGCTGTCCGGGATGTCGAAGTTGGCGAACACGTGCTGCACGTCTTCGTGATCCTCCAGCATCTCCATGAGTTTGAGGACCTGCTGGGCCGGCTTTTCCTCCTCGATGCGCACCGTGGTCTTGGGGTGCATCTGAATCTCCGCCAGGGTGGGGACGAAACCCCGCGCCTCCAGGGCGGCCTTCACCTGCTCGAAGCCGGCCAGCTCGGTGAGCACCTCCAGTTCGCTCTCCTCCACCTTCAGGTCCTCGGCCCCGGCGTCCAGGGCCGCCTCCAACAGCTCGTCTTCGTTCACCGCCGCCTTGTCGAAGACGATGACCCCCTTCTTGTCGAACATCCAGGCCACGCAGCCCGCCTCTCCCATACTCCCGCCGTACTTGCTCATTAAATGGCGGATGTCCGAGACGGTGCGGTTCTTGTTGTCCGTGAGGCTCTCCACCAGCAGGGCCACCCCCGCGGGGCCGTAGCCTTCGTAGATGATCTCTTCGTAGCTGCTGCCTTCCAGCCCGCCGACGCCCTTCTTGATGGCCCGGTCGATGTTGTCCTTGGGCATGTTCTGCGATTTGGCCGCGGCAATGGCGGCCCGCAGCCGGGGATTGCCGGTGGGATCGCCGCCGCCCAGGCGCGCCGCCACCATGATCTCTTTATTGAGTTTGCTGAAGATCTTGCCGCGTTTGGCGTCTTCCGCCCCTTTTTTGCGCTTGATGGTGCTCCATTTGGAATGGCCGGACATTTAATTAACGCCCTCCTTTCTTCCCAAACCCAAAAGATAGATCTCCCTGGACTCCCGCCGGGAACCGGCCGGCTTCACGATCTGCGTCCGCTGGCAGGCGGCCTTGATTTCCGCCACGAAACCCGCGAAATCCGGCCCCTCGAACACCTTGACCAGAAAATGGCCTCCCGGAGCCAGAAATGCCCGCGCCCAGGTCCACGCTAGCCGCGCCAGGGTGAGGGAACGCTGGTGGTCCACATCCTTCACCCCGCAGGTGGCCGGCGCCAGATCGCTCACCACTGCGTCGAAGTACGGCGTGAGGGCCCGCACGGCCTCGGGGTCCAGGGTCTCGATATCAGCCTGCAGGAAGGTGACGTGCGCCAGCAGGGAGATGCTCACGGGGGTGCGGTCGATGCCCACCACCAGCCCTCCCGGCAGGACCCGGGGGCCGATATACTGCAGCCAGGAGCCGGGGGCGCAACCCAAATCCAGGACACGGCCGCCGGGGCGGAAAAGGTGATACTTCTGATCGATCTCTTGGAGTTTGTAAACGGCGCGGGCCGCAAAGGCCTCGGCTTTGGCCCGGCGGGCATAATGATCGGGGGCCCCTCGCCGCCGCAAAGTAGTCACCGTCCTTCCCCGGCGTTTCTTCCCCTCCGGGCGGCTGCCTCGCCTATCCTTCGGGTTTTATTCAGATTCTTTTATCATACGGGGACACTGTTGGCAAGTGCAATCGGGCGGGATCGACCGGACGGCTACCCCCCACCCCGGGCGGCATCGTCGAAAAAGGATTGCCTCCCGGCGCCGGGTGTTCTCTTTCACTGCTCACCGCTCACCGCTCCCGGCTCCCGGTCCAACACTTCCCTAACGGCCCGGGCCAGATCGTTGAGCACCATCGGCTTGCTCAGGACCCGGCGGATGCCCCAGGACGCCACCGTCGCCAGCGGGATTTCCTCGATGATGCCGGTGAACAGAATAATGGGGATATCCGGCCGGATCTCCACTATCTGGCGGGCCAGTTCCACCCCCGTCATGGCGGGCATGGTGTGATCGGTGATGATCAGATCGAACGTCTCCGGCGCCGCCTTGAAGATTTCCAGGGCCGACAGGCTGGTGGACTGGGGCACCACCTGATAGCCAAACCGCTCCAGCAGGCGCGAGCCCAGGTTGGCCAGGTTGGGTTCGTCGTCCACCAGCAGGATTCTTTCGTGGCCGGTGGCCGAAGGCTCGTCCGACGGCGGCGGCGCTGCCGCCTCCAGGCGCTCCGTGGCGCACGGCAGCAAAACCTGGAAGACCGACCCGGCCCCCGGCTGGCTCTGCACGGTGATGTCGCCGCCGTGGGCCCTGATGATGCCATGCACCACCGCCAGGCCCATCCCGGTGCCCTCCCCCGGCTTTTTGGTGGTATAGAAGGGGTCGAAAATGCGCTCGCTGACCTCCTGGGCCATGCCGTGGCCCGTGTCCCGCACCCGCAGTTGCAGGTAGGCCCCCGGCGACAGATTCGTATACCGGGCGGCCGCCTCGGCGTCCAGCACCACTTCCTGCAGGGTCACCTCCAGTAAGCCGCCGGTCTCCCGCATGGCGTGGGCCGCATTGGTCCCCAGGTTGATCATCACCTGGTGCATCTGGGTGGCGTCGGCCAGAACCACGTCGGTGCCGGCCCGCAAATGGGACCTCATGGTGATGGTGGACGGCAGGGTGGCCCGCAACAGGTTGAGGCCTTCTTCAATCAGCGGCGACAGGCGCACCGGCAGGCGCTCCTGCTCCCCCTTGCGGCTGAAAGTCAGTATCTGTTTCACCAGATGGGCGGCCCGCTGGGAGGCCTGCAGCACGTGCTGCAACTTCTGATAGACGGGCCCCTCCATGCTCACCTCCCGCAGGCTTTCCTCCGTATAGCCGGTGATCGCCATCAGGATGTTGTTGAAATCATGGGCGATGCCGCTGGCCAGGGTGCCGATGGCCTCCAGTTTCTGCGCCTGGTGCATCTGTTTCTCAATGGCCTTGATCTCGCTGATGTCGCTGAACATGGCGAAGGCCCCCAGGAAACGGCCCCCGTCCCGTAACGGCACCGAACTCACCAGGGTGGTCACCGGTCCCCGGGCCACCGACGAAATCTCGATCTCGGCCTGGGCCACCTCCCCCCGCCGGTTGCGGCGCCACACCTTTTGCAAAATCTTTTGATTCTCCCGGGTGAGCAGGGAGAAGATGTTTTTCCCCACCAGTTCCCGCCAGCCGGTGATCTCCCCCAGACGACGGTTGGTGAACTGCACCTGGGCCCGCTCATTGACGATCCAGATGCCTTCGTGGGCGTTCTCGATGAGCTCCCGGTGCTTGCGCTCCGATAGCTGCAGCCGGTGGTACAGGTTCAGGTTGTCCAGCACCAGGGCCAGCTGATTGGCGAAACTCACTGTAAAATTCACTTCCGCCGCCGGAATCCCTGCGGCCCGGGAATGCGCCGCCAGCAGAATGCCGGTCACCTTCCCCCGGGACGTCAGCGGCGCCGCCAGACAATGCCGGTCCTGAAAATATCGCCAGATGCCGTTGCCGTTGGTCATCTCCGCCGATGGGTTGTGAGTCATGACCACCGCCTGACCGGTCCGGGCCGCCTGGGCTAGCGGATCGGCGGCATTCAGGGGCAAACGGAAATCCTTCAGCGTCTGCAGCGCCTCCGGCGGCAGGCCCTCGCCCTGGAGAAAACCCAACGCCGGCTCCGACTCCTCCAGACGCAGCACCACCGCCTGATCCAACCGGGCGAATTTCCGGAAGGTCTTCAGGACGGTGGGCAGCAGCGCCTCCGGATCATGAATCGACAGGGCCGCCGTGCTGGCCTCCTGGAGACAGACCAGCTGGTTGATCTTTTCCTGCAGCTGCAGATTCAACAGGTGAACTTCGTTGAATTTCTGCTTCAGGAGATCCTTGTCCCGCTCCAGTTCGGCCATGGAATACTCGATGGCCCGCCAGGGCACCAGAAACTTCCCCAGCGCCCTTCTCCAGGAAAAGATATCCCTCTCCCACCTCATCTGAAATTCGCAGTATTCGTCCCCCCGGAAATAACAACTCGTCTCTTCTATCAGACCGGGAGGCAAATTCCACACCGTGGGTATCCCCGAGTAAATACCCTGGTTGAAGAGGCAAAAATCCTTGTGGCCGGGGATATGGTCGAACCAGTGCAGACGGACCACCGCGGTGTCCCTGGTCGTGTGCACCAGTTCCACCCGCTTGTTGCGGTTGAACTTGTCGTTGATGGCCTGCACCCGCCTCAGGCTGCGGCGCGGCGTCTTGTAGGCGAATAGGATGATCCGCTGAATATAACTGAACTTCTTCCGGGCCGCGGATTCAAACCCGATCTTGTGCGCGATTTCCTCGTCCCCGGAAATCCTCCGGGCGTTGGCGAACATCTGGATGACCACCTCGCTGGACACCCAGTTGTTGATCTCCATGAGAAATTCGTGGGGATTGGGCAGGACGGCAATCTCCGGACCCAGCCTTTCCAGGAGGCGGTGAACTTCGGTGGGGAAGTTCTCCTGGAAATACTCTATGATGGCCCGGGTATTGAGACAGCTATGATGCTTTTCCATGGGAAGCTAATATCAACTGGAGGCCGGGAGCTGGAGACGGGCCCTCACCTGTATGTATCGGCAGGATGGGGTGAACTCTGAAAAAATCGACGGTTGACGGACCGCGGCATCATAATATCGGTCTGAGCTGAAAATACTTCTCGGCTGCCGCCCGCAAGCGGAAAATCCCTGATAATTGCCCTTGCTCCGTAATCTTGCCTTATTCTGCAAGCCCTCGTCTTGGCGGCCGGGAAAGCGCCGCGCCCCTCCCCCGACCGATAAGTGTTCTTAATCTATTATTTTACCCGTACTTCTAAAAAGATCAAGGGCATCTGTCCACCTTAGCCGAAATGCTGTCGGAAGCGCAGGGCGCAGAAGACGAACAGCAGCGACCCCAGGGTGGCCAGCCCCACGAAATCGGGCCATAACGCTTCCACTCCCGCCCCTTTGAGCAAAATGTTATACCCGATGTTCAAATAATATTTCAGGGGCGACAGATAAGTGATCACCCGCATGCTGGGGTGCATCGCCTCCAGGGGCGTCCAGGACCCCGACAAAAACAGCACCGGCGAGATGATCATCAGGATGAACAGAATGGTCTGGGGCAAATTCCGGCAGATGGTGGCGATCACCATCCCGAACCCCGTGGCGCAGAACACGTACAGGGCCGTGGCCGCGAAAAAGAGGCCCAGATCCCCCCGCCAGGGCAGTTGCAGCACCGGATAGATCACCAGAAAGATGCTCAGAAAGGAGGCCGCCAGGATGATGGACGCCATCGAGATCACCTTGGCCAGCATGATCTCCACCGGCCGGGCCGGCGTCACCAGCAATTGCTCGATGGTCCCGTACTCCTTTTCCCGCACCATGGCCGCCGCCGGCAGCAGGATGGACACCAGGGTGATGACGCTGAACAGCTCCATGAGACCCGCGAACCACGGCGCCTGCAGGTTGGGGTTGAAGGCCACCCGGGGTTTCAACGTCACCCGGGGCGCCGGCCCTGCGGCCTCCCGCCCCCCCGCCTTGCCGAACTCCTGGGCGTAGTCCTCCGCGATCAACGCCGCGTACCCCAACGCCAGCAGCGCCGTGTTGGAGAGGGTGCCGTCCGTCACCGCCTGCACCTCGGCCGCCCGGTTGTCCACCAGGCGCCGGCCGAACCCCTGGGGGATGACCAGCACCAGCGACACCGCCCCGTCGTTGAGCAGGGCCTCCATCTCCCGGTCGGAATAGATCAGACGGGTGACCCGGAAATGGGGCAGCCGGAATTTCTCCGCCAGCTGCACGCTCACCTGGGTGTTGTCCCGGTCGTAGACCGCCGTGGGATAGTTGTGGACTTCGATGTTGAACCCGGTCCCGGCCACGTAGATCTCGATGGTGAAGACGTAGAGCACGATGTATATGAGCGCCCGGTCCCGGAAGAACTGCATGTACTCCTTCTGCAGCAGGGCCTGCAGGCGTCGCCGCATCTCTATCCCACCCGTTTCTTCAGCTTGTGTATCCCCAGCCAGACGAAGATCGCCAGAAAACCGGCCAGGATGACGACGTTGCTCCAGTAGTGCCGGATCCCCAGACCCTTCAGAAAGACCCCCCGCACGATCTCCATGAAGTAGGTCACCGGCAGGATGTAGGCCATGAACTGCGCCTCCGGCCCCATGCTGGCCACCGAAATGAAAAATCCCGAATAGATGAACGCCGGAATCAGGGTGATGACCGTGGTGATGAGCATGGCCGCCACCTGGGTCTTGAACAGTATCGACATCAGCAGCCCCAGGGAGGTGCATACCCCCAGATACAGCACCGCAGACACGCTCAGAAAGATGAAACTCCCCCGAAAGGGCACCGCGAAGATGTAGTCCGCCACCAAAAACAGCAGCAGGTAATTGATCCCGCCGATGGCCCAGTAGGGGATGATCTTCCCCACCACATACTCCCAGCGCCGGATGGGCGAGCAGTAGATGTTGAAGATGGACCCCGACTCCTTTTCCCGCACCACGGCGATGGAGGCCAGCAGCGCCGGGTAGAAGAACAGGTTGGCGGCGATCAGCCCCGGCACGATGAAGTTCTTGCTCTCCAACGTGGAGTTGTACCAGGCCCGGGGCTCCACGTTGATCCAGGGGACCGCCTCCGGGCTCCCGAAGCGTCCCCCCGCCAAAATCTCGCGGTTGAACTCCAGGTTGATAACCTCCAGATAACTGCGGATGGTCACCGCCCGGTCCGGGAAGGCCCCGTCGATCAGAGCCTGGACCTCGGTTTCCTGCCCCTGCTGGATGAGCCGGTCGAAGTCCGGCGGGATGATCACCCCCAGGCGCAGCAGCCCCCGGGTCAGGCCCTGCTCCACAGGAGCCGTGTGGCTGGTGTAGTCCTTCAGGGTGAAATAGGGCGACCGCCCCAGACGGTCCACGTATTCCCGGGACAGGGAACTGCGGTTGAGGTCCACCACCGCAAAGGGGATGTTCTTGACGTCCATGGTCAGGCCAAACCCGAACATGACCGTCAGCAGCACCGGCACCACAAAGGCCATCAGCAGGTACAGGTGGTCCCGCAGGATCTCCTTCACCTCCTTGGCCACCACCGCATAGAGACGGCGATTACGATACATGCTCCACCGCCTGCACGAAATGGATGAAAGTGTCTTCCATGGACAGGGAATTCTCCAGAATCTGTTCCCCTCCCAGCCCCGCCCCGGCCAGGATCTCCCGGATACGGTCGGCGTCTTCCGCCGGCCTCAGGCTGGGAATGTGAATCCGCCGCCCCTGCAGGAAGGCCCCGGGAAAGTGCTGCCGCAACTGCATGAAGGCCTCCCCGAAGCCCGGGGTGGCTACGTCCAGGATGCGGCCCACCGCCGCCTCGGCCCGGGCCCGCAATTCCCCCGGGGCCCCCACCGCCACCAGCCGCCCCTGGTGCATGAAGGCCAGCCGCCCGCAATGCTCCGCTTCATCCATGTAGTGCGTGGAGACCAGGATGGTCACCCCCGCCTCCGCCAATTGCCGGATGATCCGCCAGAACTTGCGCCGGGCCAGGGGGTCCACCCCGGACGTGGGCTCATCCAAAAAGACGATGCGCGGCCGGTGCAGGATGGCGCACCCCAAGGCCAGCCGTTGCCGCATGCCCAGGGGCAGGTCCCGGGCCAACTGCTCCTCCTGCCCCCTCAGGTCCGCCAGTTCCAGAATCTCCGGCAGCCGCGCCTCCAGGTCGTCCCGCCGGAGCTGATAAATGCCCCCGTACAGGCGGATATTCTCGGCCACCGTCAGGTCGCGGTACAGGGAGAACTTCTGCGACATGTACCCCAACTGCCGCTTCAGGCGGTCCCGGTCCGCCCGGATGTCCAGCCCGGCGATCCGCGCCCGGCCCCGGCTGGGGGCCAGGATGCCGGTGAGTATCTTGATCACCGTGGTCTTGCCGGCGCCGTTGGGCCCCAGAAACCCGAAGACCTCCCCGCTTGCCACCGCGAAACTCACCCCGTCCACCGCCATGAAGTCCCCAAACCTCTTGCTCAGGCCCTCCACCCGGATGGCGGCCGCCTCCTCCCCGGCCCCCCGGGGCGCCGCCACCGGCAGCGGTCGGGGACCGGCCGCCGCCGCCTCGGCGGTGTCCACCGCCATGGCCGCGATGAACACGTCCTCCAGGCTCCGGGAACGGCCCGCCCCGTTGCGGCCGGTCTGCTCCTGGAGCTCCGCGGTGGGACCCTGGGCGATGATCCGCCCCTGGTACAGGAAGGCCACCCGATGGCACCTCTCCGCCTCGTCCAGGTAGGAGGTGGTCAGCAGCACCGACGTCCCCCGCTCCACCACCAGACGGTTGATGATCATCCAAAAATCCCGGCGCGAGATGGGGTCCACCCCCGTGGTGGGCTCGTCCAGAAAGATCAACTCCGGATAGTGGATCAAAGTGCAGCACAGGGCCAGCTTCTGCCGCATGCCCCCGGACAGGTGGGCCGCCGCCCGGTCCCGGAAGGGCGCCAGTTGCGTGATGCCCAGCAGTTCCTCTTTGTGGCGTCGGAAGTCCTCCGGCGGCACCTCCCGCAGGTCCCCGAAGAAGTCGATATTCTCCTCCACCGTCAGGGCCTCGTAGAGGTTCAACCCTAACCCCTGGGGCATGTAGCCGATCCGGGACTTCACCGCCTCCGGCCGGGCCAGGACGTCCTCCCCCAATACCCGCGCCCGGCCCCGGGTGGCGCTCAACACCCCGGTGAGGATCTGGATGAGGGTCGATTTCCCCGCCCCGTCGGGACCCAACAGCCCGAAGACCTCCCCCCGGCCGATCTCGAAGGACACGTCGCCCACCGCCGGCGTCCGGCGGTAGGACTTGCCCAGCCCTTCGGCCCTGACGACCTCCCCCGGCTCCCTCAGCGCGGGCGTCGCCACGGCGTTTCGTCCTTCAGCCGGATGACGCCGTCCCCCGGCATCCCCGGCTTCAGATAGCCCTCCGGGTTCTCCGCCCGCAACTCCACCGCAAAGACCAGCTTGACCCGCTCATCCCGGGTCTCCACGTACTTGGGGGTGAACTCGGCCCGGGGGCTCACCCGGCTGATCCGGGCCGCGAACCCGGTCTCCGGAAAGGCGTCCACATAGATGCGGGCCTCTTGCCCCAGGGCGATCTTGCCGATGTCGGGCTCGTTGACGTAGACCTTGAGATAAAGTTTGTCCTGATCCACCATGGTGAACAGCGGCGTGCCGGCATTGACCACCTCCCCCGGCTCCACGTGCTTGGTGAGGATCACCCCCCGGCAGGGGCTGTAAATATACGTGTCCTTGACGTTGGCCGCGGCCTCCCGCACCTGCGCCGCCGCCGCCTGCCGGCTGGCCTGGGCCGCCCGGTGGGCCGCCTCCTTCAACTCCACGGTGCGGGTCAGCAGTTGCGCCTGCTGCAATTGCGCCTGCCCCTGGGCGATCTCCCGGTCCGCCGCCGCCAGCCGGGCCCGGGAGGCCTCATAGGCGGCCGTCACTTCGTCCAACTGCCGTTTGGCGATCACCCGCCGGGCGAACAGGGGCCGGTAGCGTTCGTAATCCAGACGGTTTTTCTCGTTCACCGCCGCCGCCTCCCGCTGCCGGGACTGCACCGCCGCCAGCCGGGCCTCGGCCTCCCGGATGGACGCCTGCACGTTGCCCGCCGTGTAGTCCAAGTCCACGGCCGTCTGCCTCACCTGCTGCTCCCAGTATCTCTCCTGATCCTGGGCCCGGGCCAGCTGCGCCTCCAGTTGCTCCGAGGATATTCGCGCCAGCAGTTCCCCCGGTTGCACCTGCTCGCCCTTGTCCTTGAGGACCGCGGTCAGCTGCCCGGCGACCTTCGGGGCGATGACCACCTCGTCGCCCTCGATGCGCCCGCTGGCGGCCAGCAGGCCATCCGGCAGGGCGTAATACCAGCGCGCCGCCAGCGACCAGACCAGGGCCGCCGCCAGCGCCGCCCCGATACCCCACAGGGCGTACTTCTTCACAAAGGCCAGGACTCCCTTCCGGGGCTGCTCATCGGCCATCGTCTCTCCTTCGGTTATATCCCGGTACCGGACGGCCCTGCCTCACCCTCAAACCTCCCGCTCGATCATCTGCAGCAATTCTTCGGCCACCTGCCCCCGTTGCGCCTCGGTCAGGGGCGACACCTGCAACAGTTCCAGCAGCCACAGGCCGTCCACCGCCAGGGCCACCACCGCCGCCCGTGCGAACCACAGTCTCGGGGCCGCCAGTTGGCCGAACCAGTCCTGGTAAAACAGGCGCACCGGGGCCAGCAGCCGGGGATTGTTGGCCACCGCCGCCAGCAGGGCGGCGCTCAGGCGTCGCAGGTTGCCGTCCCCCCCCATGGAGGCCAGCACATAGGCCTGCAACTGCCGTTTGGGACCGGCGGGCAGGCGCGCCGCCGCCTCCGTGAGCTGCTCCTCCCAGCGCCACAGCAACCGGGCCACCATGGCGGTCAGAAGGGCCTCCTTGGTGGGGAAATGATACATGAGACCGCCCTTGCTCAGGCCGGCCCCTTCGGCCACCGCCTCCAGGGTCAGATGGGCCGCCCCCACCTCCAAAACCACGGCCTCCGCCGCCGCCAGGATCACTTCCCGGGTCTGGGGTCTGGAATTCATACATCCTCCGCAACTATACCGTCTGGTCGGTATAGTAATCCGCCCCCACCTCATCGTCAAGAAAAAATCAGGGATTATGCCTCTGTCCGGCGCCGGCGGCGACAATCGGCTTCTTTTTGCTGACCCTCCCGCACCCCCCTCCCCACCCCTTTAGGGGCTTGGGGGCGAGGATGCGGAGGTAGCCAGAGCCGGCGGCCCCTGGCCCCCCCGAAAACGAAGCGGGCGGCCCCTCCCGGAACCGCCCTTCTCGTTACGATGGCAAACCACCTGCAGGGTCTCGCCCGACCCTGCCCGTGCCAGTTCTTCATGCCGCTGTGAAGTTAATTCTTCCGCAGCCTCCGCCACCCGGTCAACCCCAGCAGACCGGAGCCCAACAGGATCAAGGTGGCCGGTGCCGGCACAAAGGTCTCGATCCTCTCGAGATACACGTCCCCGGCCCTCTCCGGGTTGATGGTGAAGATAATCCGATCGATGTCCGCCAGATTGACAGTGCCCACCAGACTGCTGAACCAGAAGTCGATGTCTCCCGCTCCCGGCGCAATGGTCTGGGAGATGCTCGAGGTGCCGCCCGAGAACGTCTCCAGGGTCAAAGAGTACACCGTGGTCAAATCGTTCTCCGCCGCCACCAGGCGGATGCCCGCAAAACCCGACAGATTGACGTTCAATCCGGCTGCGTTGGCATCATAGAGAATGGTTCCCAGACCATCGACGCGGATCGATTCCTCCAACTGGTAATTGCTCGGCGTGTCCGAGGCGAAGACCGAGGCTTTGATGGAGTTGCTCCCGGCAGTGCTCTCGATTTCCACCCCGATCTGCCGCCAGCCCCCCAAAACCGTGGCGGCGACAGTCGAAAACGCCGCTGAACCTGCGCTACCATTAATGATGGCTACCGCCTGGCCGCCCGCCGGGGTGCTGAAATCATCGATCAACAGAGCCTGTGCGGGAGCCCCCCCCAGGACCGTCAGGAATAACCCCAGTAAGCAGATCGTCCAGATCTTTCTCCCGCTCATGCAGCCGCCCTCCTTCTCTTCCTATCACCAGGATTTTAACGGATTTTCGAGCAATTTCAGTGCCAAACCCGTTTCAGCTGTATCTCTATAAAATATTTATATTATTTCTTCGACAACCTATTGTCCTCTTTCATCATGATTAAATTATTGAACAGGTCGCTTAAAGAAAAGAGGGGGAACAGTTTATCCTATTGTTATTACATCATTATATATGTTCCAGATTGTGAACGTCACTTTCATCTGATCCGACGACCCCATGCACAATGCCGTAACCACAACCCATCACCTCACCAACATTCCCTCCTACTCTAACTGACCCCTGACCCCTGACTACTCGAAACTCGAAACTCAAGAGGGCGGCCCCTCCCGGAACCGCCCTCTTCTTTCTCGAAACTCGAAACCCGAAACTCCCCCCTACGCCCCCACTTCCTCCTTGACGGAAGTGGCGATCTTGTAGAGGATGGTGAGCACCAGGAAACCGATGGCCCACACCCCCAGGGTGATGGTGGCCTCCGCCGGCGTCGGCCAGTACTCCGTCACCCGATGGAAGGTGTTGGGCACGAAACCGCCGGTCATCAGCCCCAGCCCCTTGTCGATGTAGGTGGTGATGATGATCAGCCCACAGGTCAGGGCCAGGGTGGACTCGTCCTTCCGCACCCGGGGAAAGACCATGGCGATGGCCGCCACGATCATCCCTACGATGGCGAACCACATGAAGGGGATGAGCTGCCCCTTGCCGTCCATGCCCACAAACAGATACTTGAAGTGGTCCATGTGCTCCGGAATACTGCTGTAGAACACCGTGAACAGCTCGCAGAAGAAAAAGAACACGTTGATCAGGGTGGCGTAGGTGACGATCTTGGCCAGGCTCTGGATCTGCTCCCGGCCCGGATCGAACTTGGTATGGTTGCGCACCAGCAGGCACAGCAGGATCAACAGCGACGGACCCGCGGCAAAGGCCGACGACAAGAAGCGGGGCGCCATGATGGCGGTGAGCCAGTAGCCCCGGCCCGGCAGGCCCGCGTACAGGAACGCCGTCACCGTGTGGATGGACACGGCCCAGGGGATGGACACGTAGATCAAATACTTCACGAACTTCTTGTACTTGACCCCCATGCGCTCCGCCTCCAGCACGTTCCAGCCGATGACGATGTTCAGGAACAGGTAGCCGTTGAGCACAATCATATCCCAGAACAGGATCGACCCCGGCGTGTAATACTTGATGACGTTGAACAGGCGGTCCGGCCGCCCCAGGTCCACCACGATGAACAGCATGCACATCAGCACCGCGGCCACCGCCAGGAACTCGCCCAGCACCGTGATGCGGCCGAAGGCCTTGTAGTCGTGCAGATAATAGGGCAGCACCACCATCACCGCCGAGGCCGCCACCCCGACCAGATAGGTGAACTGGGCCACGTAAAATCCCCAGGAGACGTCCCGGGACAACCCGGTGATGCCCAAACCGGTGGTCAGCTGGCGGGTGTAGACCAGGAAGCCGATGGCCACCAGGGCCGCCAGCGCCGCCAGCAGGGCGTAATATTTCTTGGAACCTGTAAAGGCCTTTTCCAGCATAGCTAGCTACCTCACACGATGTAATAGACTTGCGGGTTAGTCCCCAGGTGCTGCTTGCGGCGCAGGGAGAAGTTGGTCTTCAGGATCTCCCGCACCTTGCTCTTGGAGTCGCTGATGTCGCCGAAGACCAGAGCCCCCTTGGAGACTTCGACGCAGGCCGGCATCAGGCCCTGGTCCAGCCGCTCGGTGCAGAAGGTGCATTTCTCCACCACCCCGATTTCCCGGGTGGGGTAGCTCTCGTTGATCTTCGTGATATAGGGCCGCGGGTCCCGCCAGTTGAAGCTGCGGGCCCCGAAGGGGCAGCCCGCCATGCAGAAGCGGCAGCCGATGCAGCGGTGCATGTCCATCATGACGATGCCGTCGGGCCGCTGGAAGGTGGCCTTGGTGGGGCACACCCGCACACAGGGAGGGTTCTCGCAATGGTTGCACAATACCAGGAAGTTCAAATGCTTGACCTTCTCTTCGGTGTAGGCGTGCTCTTCGCCGGGAAAGGCGTTGTGGTAGTGTTCCGTCCACAGCCACTTGACCTCCCGGAGGATCTTCAGTTCGGGGTCCAGCTTGTCCTTGGGATCCACCGGCGCCCCCATGTTCGGGACGTTGTGGGTGCTGTGGCAAGCCTCGATGCAGGCCTGGGCGATCTTGTCGTTGACCTTGCGCATGTCCACCACCATGGCCCAGCGCTTGGCGGTCAGGCCTTTGGCGTTGGGCGCATACTGGGCCTCGACCTGGCCGGGGAAGACAAGCTCAAGGGCGCTCTTGGCCCCCATGCCCATCAGGGTGGAGAGTCCCGCAATCCGGAAAAATTCTCGTCTGTTGATGCCCATCACTTACCCTCCGACTTCGCCAGTTGCTTCTTTTCCCGATCCAGATGACAGCCCCAGCAGTTCGGCACCACCCCCACATATCCGTGGCAGCTGTTGCAGAACTGGCTGTAATTGGTATGGCATTCCATGCAGGTATTGGACAGGCTGGCGTTGTACTTCTTGCCGTCGGTGGCCGTGTATTCCCGGTTGCCGTTGCGCACCACCTCTTCCCGCCAGTCCACCAGCAGCAGCATGTGATTGGCCTTCATGAACTCCTTGGACTCCACGCACTTCTTGTCCTTCATGGCCATGATGGCGGGGGTGTCCAGCTTGGGGTCCGGCGCCGGAATGACTTTGCCCAGGTTCTTCCACAGGGGCAGGGTCACCAGCACGAGGAAGATGGTCACACCGATGAGGATTGCCTTGGCGTTATAAAGCCTCGCCTTGACCGTGGGCTTGTCGGCGAACCAGCCAAACTCATTCTTGTAGTTACCGTGCTCAGCCATTTATTCCTCTTCCTCCCCTTCCCCGGCTTCCTCGAACCCCACCAGAGGGCGATCCCTCAGGTCGGTGGTCCGTTCAAGCTCGTCGTCGAACACCAGGGCGTTGGCCACCAGTTCGGTGATGCCGGTGATCTCCATCTCCGGCACCCAGTACTGCATCAGGGTGGGGAGCGTGGCCCGGTCCAGGGCGCAGATGCACCCCATGTGGTTCACCCCGTATTTATCGGCGACATACTTCGTCGCATTGGCCCGGGGGAAGCCGCCCTGCATGCGGATCTCCATGTTCTCGTTGGCGTTGATCCCCGAACTGGAGCCGCAGCAGAAGGTCTTCTCCCGGATGGTGTTGGCCGGCATCTCGATGAAGTGCCCCTCCGGCAGCACCTGGTTGATAATGTACCGGGGCTCCTCGAAAATCCCCATGCCCCGGGCGGTGTTGCAGGAATCATGGAAGGTCAGCTTGATATGGGCGTTGCGGCTCGGGTCCACCTTCAGCTTGCCGTGCTTGAACAGGTCGGCGGTGAACTCGCTGATGTGCACCATCTTGTGCACTGAGGCGTTCTCGAACCTGGTGCCGGTGATGGGCGACACCGGCTCCTCCAGAAAGTCCGCTGGCCCGTTCCAGGTGGGCATGTACTGGTTGCACACCCGCCACATGTGGCCGCATTCGCCTCCCAGGATCCACTTCACCTTCAGGCGCTTGGCCTCTTCATACATCTTGGAATTGAGGCGCTTGCCCATTTCGTGGGACACGAACCAGCCGAAGTTGCCGCCCTCCGCCGCATAGGTGCTCAAGGTGTAGTCCAGCCCCAGGTACTGGAAGAGCAGGATATACCCCATCATGTTATAGGTGCCGGGGTCGGCGAAGTAGTCCCCCGACGGCACGATGAACAGGATCTCCGCCCCCTTGCGGTTGATGGACACCGGGCAGGAAATGCCGGTGATGCGTTCGTTCTCCTCCGCCAAAAAGTCGATCATGTCCTTGAAGGCCTGGGGGGTGGCGCCGATGTGGCTGCCCTTGTCATAGCACTGCGCCACCGAGGCCAACGCCCAGTCGATGTTCAGGCCCACCGAGGCCAGCAGTTCCCGCCCCAGCAGCGTCATCTCCGCCATGTCGATGCCGTAGGGGCAGAACAGCGAACAGCGCCGGCAGATGGTGCATTGGTGCAGATAGAAAAACCATTCCTTCAGCACGTCTTCGTTCAGGTCCCGGGCCCCCGCCAGCTCGCCCAGCACCTTCCCGGCGGTCTTGAAGTAGCGGCGGTACACCGACCGCATCAGCTCCGCCCGCAACACCGGCATGTTCTTGGGATCGCCGGTGCCCAAAAAGAAGTGGCACTTGTCGGCGCAGGCCCCGCAACGCACACAGATGTCGAAGAAGACCTTCAGGGAGCGGAAGCGCTTCAGCCGGTCTTCCATGCCCTGCAGGACGATCTCCTTCCAGTTCTCCGGCAGCTTCCAGTCCTCGTCGGCCACCGACCACTGCCGCGGATAGGGATACTCGATCATCTCCATCCACTTGGGCGAGGCCGCGTTGCAATACGTCCCCGGCCGGAAGGGGGGCTTCACGTCCATCCAGCCCTTCTCCGGCGGCCGATAATTGACTTGAATCAGTTCTTCAGGTTTGGGCGTAGCCATTATTTCTCCTTCTCCACGGGAAGTCCAGCCTCTATCATGGCCTCACGATAAGTGTTCTCCTGGTCCATGTAGGTATGGAATTTCACCGGATAGTTCCACGGGTTGACGTGCAGTTCCCAGCGGTTGTTGGCCACCATGTTCCGGCTGGGGCTCATGAACACCCCGGGCATGTGCATCAGCTTGCTGAAGGGGAAATAGGCAAACAGGACGCACACCAGGAAGAGGTGCACATAGAACAGCGCCCCGATGCCCGCCGGCACCACCGGATTCAAGGTCGCCAGCCCCACCGCCAGTTGCTTCACCCCGGCCACGTCCACTTTGTAGAAGTAACGCATGAGAATGCCGGTCACGCCGATGGCGATGATCAACAGCAGCGGGAAGTAGTCCGCCGCCAGGGAGATATACCGCAGGGTCGGCGTGTAAATCCGCCGCAGCAACAGATACGTCAGCGCCACCACCAGGATGACGCCGGTCATGTACACCGTCGGAATGTAGAACTGCACGAAGCCGTCCGTCTCCGCCAGCATATTGACGAAATGCGGCGTCGGTTCGGTGAAAAAGCGGATGTGCCGCAGAATGACCATCAGGAAGGCGTAATGGAAGGCGATGGCCCCCAACCACAGCCACTTGTAGGACCAGTGGATCAGACGCCCGTCCTCCGGCTTCTCCTCCCCCTTCTTCAGCTCCGTCCGGGTGTTGCGGAACAGGCTGCGGAAGGTCAGCACCTCCAGGGCCATCCTCCCCACCAGACCCCAGAAGGTGTCGGGGTTGTCCAGCTTGTCTCCCAGATCCCGCTTGATCCAGGGCAGCGTCCGATTCTGGCCCGCCGTCGTCGGAATCCGGAACGGCACCGGCGAACGCGCCCAGCTCAGTAACCGGAAGATCAGGCCCTCAAAGAAAATGAGGACGGCCAGGTAGGGGATGACCACCCCAAAGACGAATTCCAGATGCACCTTCACCCCGATATAGGCGATCAGCATGAGGCCGACCACAACTATCAGGGAGAATAAAAAATGTCGCTTAAAAAAATCCATCTACGGTCACCTCGCCTCAAGTTAAACGTCCACCGGACAAATTCTCGACTCTAACTGACAGGATCCTTTCCTCCCGAACACACAAACTCCTGGCCCAAATCCACATCTAAACCGGCCCGACGCATCAGGCCGCCCACCCAGCGCCGCATCTCCTCCACCTTGAGTTCGCTGATCCTCTCCCGGCGCTTCATATACACCTCAAACCCCAACAGCGCCACCCCGTCCACCCGGGACTCCCACTCCAGGCACTGGGCCGCCACCTCCGGGTCCGCCAACTCCTGGGCGCACTGCTCCCGGATAATGTTCTTCAACAGGAAGATGAAGGCCAGGGCTTGGGCCGGGGAAGACTCCTGGAGGGCCTTGACGCTGATGATCTCATCCAGGCAGGGAGTGATCTCCGCCGCCTCCGCGTCCGCCAGCAGGGCCGCGAACAGCTTGGTGATCCCCCGGGAGAGCTGATAGGCGATGGGATTGGCGAAACGATCCTTTTCCGTCCGTAAAAACCGCTGGGTCTCCGCCGGATAACTGGAAAAAGCGACCTCCCGCCACTTGGCGACGATCTCTTCCTGCTTTTCTGCCAAAAGGTCTGCCAGCTTCATATCCCACACGGTCTTCAGGACGGTAAACTGAATGTGAATCTTATAACATGAGCGTCGCGAGTGTCAAGGAAAAATTGGGACGCCTGCCGGGGATAACGGGGCCTGCGATCAATGGAAATCCCACCGCAACACTCTTGACAACATCTTGTCCATGTGAGAGAATCCCATCCTGTTGATCTTCCCCCGCTGCTCCTTCTGACCTCCAACGCCCCCATTTCCTTATGTGAAGGGAAAACTCATGCGTGCCGCCTCCACTACCCGACCCCGGCCTTTTAGCCGCCTGCGCGCCCTCCTCTGCCTGCTGGCCCTGGGATTCCTCCTCTCCGGCTGCATGGCCCTGCAGGTGCGTCACCCCTTGCCGGAGCATCTCTTGGACCAGGCCGAGGTCGCTAACCTGCCGGGGATACGCTACTGGGGCGACGTCCCCAGTCCCAGCCTGGAGCAGAGCGCCATTGAGTCCGTTGAGCAGGAGCTGGCCGCCAATAACGGCCGGCTCGAGCCCGTAGCCCACTTCCTGGCCCTGTCCGGCGGCGGCGGCGACGGCGCCTTCGGGGCCGGCATCCTCTGCGGCTGGACCGAAGCCGGCACCCGCCCCCGCTTCAAGCTGGTCACCGGCATCAGCACCGGGGCCCTCATCGCCCCCTTCGCCTTCCTGGGCCCGCACTACGACGACCGGCTCAAACAGGCCTACACCACCATCTCCGATAAAGACGTCTATACCGTCCCCAGCCTCCTGAAGCTCCTGATCAACCTGGGGCGCATCGAAGCCGTGGCCACCACCAGGCCCCTGGCCCACCTGCTGGAAAAACTCATCGACGACGCCATGATCCAGGAAATCGCCGCCGAACACCTCAAGGGCCGCCGCCTCCTGGTGGGCACCACCCAGCTCGATGCCCAGCGCCAGGTGATCTGGAACCTGGGGGCCCTGGCCGCCAGCGGCCATCCCGACGCCCCCCGGCTCTTCCGCCAGATCCTCCGGGCCTCGGCCTCCATCCCCGTGGCCTTCAATCCGGTCTATATCAAGGTCAAGGCCGACGGCCGGGAATACGACGAGATGCACGTGGACGGCGGCGTCCGGGCCGAGGTCATCCTCTATGAGGCGGCCCTCAATATCTTTACCGCCCGCAAAAGACTAACGCACCTGACCAGGTTAACCGACCGCCCCCGCCAACTCTATATCATCCGCAACGCCCAGGTGGCCCCCGAATATCAGCGCATCAAACCCCACATCGCCGCCATCGGCACCCGGGCCATCACCACCCTGACCAAATACCAGGGCGTCGGCGATCTCTACCGTATCTACCTCCTGGCCCAGCGGGACGAGATCGACTATAACCTGGCCTACATCCCCCTCGACTTCAACCCCAAACGGACCTCGGAATTCGACACCCGCTACATGAACGAGGAATTTGATCTGGCCTACAACCTGGCCCGCGCCGGCTATCAATGGAGCAAGCACCCCCCCGGTTTCGAGCCGCAGACCGACTAGTGTTTGGTTGCCGGCATCAGAAATACGGTTAGCCCGGCCTCGGATGCGGGCGCTGCGGCTGTTGGCGGCGCTCTCAACCCGGCATCAGGTGCGCAGTTTCAGGTCCCGGATGAGGCGGTCGGCGAAAGTCAGGATGAAGTCCCGTTGGGGCGGGGTGGCGTAGCCGATGCACGGGCAGCGCATGGTCTGGCGGCTGCGGATGAGAAATTCGAACTTGACGAAGTCCTGGCCCAATTCGATGCCGAAGACAAAGGGCCGGCAGGCGGCATGGGACTGCTGGGTGTCGCTCAGTAACTCCTCGCCCAGCTCCACCCACCAGATGCCCTCCAGCCCCGCAGGCGTGGCGTGGTCGTGAAGATACTGGCGCACCCGGGGAATGTCGGGCTTGGCGATTTCATCGACGAGATATTGGCGCATGGGGGTCCTTAACGGCTCATTGGGGTTTGTCGACACGCCGGGGGATGGGGAGATACTCCACCGAGGGCTGGCGCCGCACCGGCTGGGGGAAGAGTTCCATCAACTGCATGATTTCGTTTGGCATTCCGTCGTTCACCGGCAGTCCCAGCTCCCGGGCGTGTTCGAAGGTGATGGGGTAATCGTGCGTCCATTTGCCTTCGGAGAGCAGCCGGGCCAGCCGGTCGGCCTTTTCCGCGTCGAAGTTGTCCACCAGCAGCTCCCGGATGCCCTCCCTGATCTGCCAGATGGCCTTTTCGGCCTGGTCCGCCAGGATGAGGGTCTGGTCGTCCAGCTCCGCGACGGGTTTGCGGGCCACGGCGCGCAGCAGGGAGGCGGCGGGGACCTGGCCGAGCTGGGGGTCCACCGGACCCAGCACCGCGTGCTGGCACATGACGATCTCGTCCGCGGCCAGGGCGATCAGGGTGCCGCCGGACATGGCGTAGTGGGGCACGAAGACGGTGACCTTGCCCTTATGGCGGTTGATGGCCCGGGCGATCTGCAGCGAGGCCAGCACCAGCCCCCCGGGGGTGTGGAGGACGAGGTCCAGGGGCATCTCCGGGTCGGTCATATGGATGGCCCGGATAACCTCCTCGGAATCGTTGACGTCGATGAAGCGGAAGATGGGAAAACCCAGCAGGCTCATGGTCTCCTGCCGGTGAATCAGGAGAATGATCCGCGAGTGGCGCTTTTTCTCCATCCGGGCGATGAGCCGCTGGCGGGTGGCGTTGAGGATCTTCTGGCGCAGCACGGGCTGCAGCGCCATGATGATGAGAAAGAGCCAGAACAGTTCCGTAAGGTTCATCATCAGGCCTCCGGAGTCGGGGTGGCGGCGGCGCGGCGGGCGTCCAGGACGCCGTAGAGCCACACCCCCAGCAGCAAAGCGACCACCAGCAAGAGCAGCGGGTGCTGCAGGACCCGCACCACCATCTGGTCGAACATCTCCCGGGTGAGGGGCGCCGGGTAGACCGCCGCGTATTCGTAATTGAGCAGAATCAGCCCCACCAGAAAGAACACGCCGATGCCGAAGCTGGCCAGCGATACCAGCAAGATGCCTTTTTTCAGGTCCCGCTTGTAGAGCTGGCCCATGCCCGGGAAGACCAGGGCGGAGAGCAGCACCGCCACCGTTTTACTTTTTCTCGCCGCTTCCATCGCTACAAACATATCGAAAAGTTGGGGCGCGGTCAACCCCGGGCAGCGGCCTTCGCAGCCGGCCGGCGGGTGGCGGCCGGCCGCTAACGGCCGGCTTCCTGGAGCAGGGCGGTCTTTTTCTTGATAACCCGGATGATGAGGTACAGACCGGCGCCGACCAGGAAGAACCGGGTCCAGCCGGGGTCCAGGACCAGCCGGCGCTCCGCCAGGGAGGCGGTCAGGACCTCCAGCAGGAAGAAAACGGCCACCACGGCAAAGACCGTGGAGTATTCCCGCCGGACCACGGTCCTCCACGAAAACGGCAGCGGCGAGGGCGTCCAGCCCCGGAAACGGGGGATAAAGGCCGGGGTGCGGGCGGCCCACTCCAGGAAGGCGTCGCCGAACTGCCGGCGCAGGAACTCCTCCTCGGCAAAGATGATGCGTTCGTAATACAGCCAGAAGAGCAGGCAGGTGAGCAGGCTGAACCAGCCCACCCGGGGCAGCAGGCAGACCCCCAGCCAGATGAGGAAATTTCCCAGATATAGCGGGTTGCGGACCAGGGAATACATGCCGGTGGTGTTGAGCTCCCGGGCCACCTGCTTTTGGGTGTTGCGCCCGGAGGTGCCGAAGGGCACCCGGCCGATGGTCAGCACCCGTAGACCCACGCCCCCCAGGGCCACCGCCAGGCAGCCGATCTTCCACCACCGGTCCAGGTCCCGGCGGCCGTCCGGGTAGTGGAAATCCTGGAGGGCGAAGAAGAACAACACCCCCAACAAGAGCGGCAGGAAACTGCGCTGCCGGAACAGCCACTGCCCCGAGGCTTCCATCTCTTCCCGCAAGGGCATCGGGTCTCCCCCTTCGGCGAAATTTCCCCCATTTTACCACGGGGCGCGGGGTTACGCCACCGCGGCTTGGGGGCTTGCGCCGGAGGGGGCGCCGGGATAGAATGGCTTGGCGGGGGGCGCCCCCGGGCCTCCGGGAGCCGCCGCCCTCCAGCCGCACAGCCAGGGGGGGAGTATGGACAAACCCGAGTTTCCCCGGTGGAGTCTCATGGGGTTCGTGGAGCAACTGGCGGAAGGCACGCCGCTGCCGGGCGGGGGCTGCGCCGTGGCCCTGGCCGGGGCCCTGGCCGCGGCCCTGGGGGCGCTGGCGGCCCGCATCATCGCCCGGCGGGAGGCCGACCCCGGGAGCCGGCAATCCCTGGAGGAACTGCTGGCGGGACTCACCCGGCACCAGCAGAGCTTCCTGGAGCTCATCGACGCCGACGCCCTGGCCTACCACGGGGTGGTGGAGGCCCGCCGGCAGCCCCGGCGCAGCCCCGGGGAGACCGCCGCCCGGCAGGAGCTCATTGCGCGGGCCTACCTGCAGGCCTGCGAGCCGCCGGAGCAGATGGCCCGGCAGGGTCTGGACCTGCTGGACTGGGCCATCACCCTGGCCGGGGCCGGCAACCCGGTGGTGCAGGCCGACGTCGGGGTCATGGGTTTCCTGGCCGCCGCGGTGGTCCGGGGTGCCCTGGTCAACATCGCCTCCAACCTGGCGATGGCCGGCGACCGGCCGGAGGCCGCCGCCCGCCGGGCCGCGGCCCGGGACTGGCAGGCCCGGGTGGCGGTCCGCAGCCGGGAATTCGCCCTGTTGCTGGCCCCGGAGGATCCGGGGGCGGCCGGCGGACCGGACGCCGGCCTCTAACCGTTCCTGTTCGTCAGGTCACGACCTTGCTCCCCGCTTCCTGCCGCCCCCCACTGTAACGCCCGGGCGCTGCGCGGCCCCTCGCCTCCCGGCTGCCCTGCCGGCCCGCTACATAAAACAGGGACGGCCCGCCGGGGCCGTCCCTGTTGTCTTTCCTCGCTGCGTGCACGCCGCTTACATGAATTCCGTCTCATCCCATTCCGGAATGTTCACTTCCTTCAGATCGTCGTGCAGATAGATCCGTTCGTTGCGGCACAACACCCCCAACGACAGGCAGATGAGGGTCCACAGGTGCACCGTGCCCCAGTGCTTCGGGGCCAGCTCCGCCAGCTCGTGAATCTGGGAATGGCAGTTGTGGCAGGGGGCGATGCAGTAATCCGCGCCCGTGGCCACGATCTGCTCCAGCTTCTTCTGGCCGTAGAACAGACGCTCTTCCTTGTAGGGACTCTGCAGGAAGCCGCCGCCCCCGCCGCAGCAGTAGTTGTTGGACATGTTGGGGTTCATGTCGATGAAGTTCTCTTCACCGACCACCGATTTCACCACGAAGCGCAGATCCTGGGCGCATTCGTCCCCGAAGCTCTTGCGGATGATGTTGCAGGGGTCCTGAAGCGTGAATTTCACCTTCAGGTCTTTGTTCCAGTCGGAGTTGACCTTCAGCTTGCCTTCCCGGATCCACCGGGCATAGTAGGTGTAGATGCTGGCAATATCAATCTGGTGGGGAAGTTTGAATTTTTCCCGTCCGAACCGGACGGCGTAGGTGATGTGCCCTCACTCGGTGTTGAGAAAGACCTTGCACCCCAGGGCCACCGCCTGATCCAGGGCCGTCTTGGTCATGTGTTTCCAGGCGTCGTCGTCCGCCAGGAACATGCAGTAGTTTTCCCCGCCCCAGCCCTTGCTCGGGTAGGTCCAGTTGGCGCCCACCAGGTGGAGAATCTTCCATAACGGAATCATCTCCTCGGGTTCGGTGTTGGGCTCCCGGGAGTTCTGGTTCAGGCAGAAATGGGCGCCCTCTTTATCAATGGGCGCCTGGATATCCTCAAACCCGGGTTGCTCCCGCACGGCTTCCAGCACGTCTTCCACCACGAACTGGAAGTCCTCGTCCCGGGTGCCCATGGCGCTGCACGTGTCCACCGACAGCGCCGCGTCGCACGACCTCAGGATGCCCCGGGGCCGCTCCTCCCGCGGCCAGGAGGCCCGCATCTGGTACACCAGCCCGGGAATGTTGACGTTCATCGGGCAGGCATGCACGCAACGGCCGCACATGCTGCACATCCAGGCCCACGGCGTCTTCTTCAGTTCCTCGTCCAGCCCCAACGCCGCCATCCGGATAACCTTCCGGGGGTCCATGCCGTGCAGCCCCGTGGCCGGACAGCCCGCCGCACAGGTGCCGCAGGTCAGACAGGCGTTGAGATTGCCGCCTTCGGGCAGACCCTCCATGACCATGTCTTTGAAGGATTTCTCCTTCTGCTTTTTAATGATGATTGGTTCTTCCGCCATAATGCGTCCTTTTTGTGAGGGAGTTGACCTCAAATGAAAATTTTTCCCGCCACGACCGCGGCGGCGGGGGAGCCCCTGGGCTCCCTGCCGCCGTCTTCGTCATCACCGGAAAAAGTTTTCTCCAGTTACCAAATTACTCCTTTACCCGTTCACCGTCAAGACAAATCGTCACTGCCGGCCGGCCCGCGACGTCCGCCCGCGGTTGCACTCTCTTCCCTCACCTTTACCTAAATCTTCGGCCGCGGATACAGGCCGGCGCCCTGCACCAGCTCGGCGACCTTCTCCTCCCATTCGATGGCCATGATGTGGAAGCCCTTCACTCCCTTGACTTCCTTGAGTTCGTGCATCATTTCGATGCACATCTTGATCCCTTCCTCGGCCTGCTTTTCCTTGGGCACGCCCTTCATCCGGTCGATGAGATGATCCGGCACGTCCATCCCCGGCACCTTGTTCTTCATGTAGCGCGCCATGCCCAGGCTCTTGAACGGCGTCACGCCCGCCAGAATGGCCACCTTGGCGTCCAGCCCCCGGTCGCAGATCAACTGCATCCATTCCTTGAACTTGGGAATGTTGTAGATGCACTGCGTCTGAATGAACTCCGCCCCCGCCGCCACCTTCTTGGCCAACCGCATGGCCCGCAACTGGACGTTGGGACCGGCGAACGGATTCTCCGCCGCGCCCACGAACATCTCCGGCCTCTTGGGCATTTCATAACCCCCCAACAGCTTCCCTTCGTCCCGCATCAACCTGACCGTCTGGAGAAGCTGCGTGGAATCCAGATCAAAGACGTTGGCCGCCGTGGGATGGTCGCCGAAGCTCTGATGGTCGCCCGTGAGGCACAGCATATTGTTGATCCCGAAGGACGCCGCCCCCAGAATGTCGCTCTGCATGGCGATGCGGTTCCGGTCCCGGGTGGTCATCTGCAACACCGGCTCCAGACCCAGCAGCTTCAGCTTGATGCACGCCGCCAGACTGCACAGCCGCACCACCGACGTCTGGTTGTCGGTGACGTTGACCGCATCCACGTAATCTTTGATCAAACCGGCCTTGTGGTCGATCTCATGGCCGTCGCAGCTCCGCGGCGGCCCCACTTCCGAGGTCACCGCCAGATGACCGGCTTCTATCATCTTCTCCAGTTTGCTTGGGGTCTTGCTCATATCGGTTGATCCTCTCTTATGCTTGCCGGAGGGCCGCCCTTCGCGGCCCCCTCCTTATTCTGTGCCTTAGTGGGAGCCGCCGTGGGCCGGTTCCGCCTTCCTCAGGTCCTCCCGCACGATCCGGCGGGGACCGCCGTCCCGGCTGGTGGTCCAGTTCTTGGGATCCACCGGGACGGCGAAGTTATCGAGCTGCCCCAGGGTTTCCAGCCGGTCGTAAATCAACTGCCAGCCGCAGGGCACCTCTTTGCTGATCTCGCACTTGCCGTTGTCCGAACCCCCGCAGGGGCCGTTGAGCATCCGCTTGGAGCACCGGGCGATGGGACAGATGCCCCCCGTCGACGCCAACACGCACTGCCCGCAGCCGGCGCAGCGCTCCTCGAAGATGCCCCGCTCGATGTTCGCCCCCATAAAGTGGGTGTCCACCCCCGGAAAGACCACCTTCTTGTCGTAGGCCTCCGTCAGATACTGAATGCCCACCCCGCAGGCAATGGACACCACCGCATCGGCGTTCTCCACCAGCTCCTTCAGCTCGTCCAGATACTCCTTGTCGCACTGCCGGGTGACGGTGGTCTCTTTGATCTCGGCCTCCTTCCCCTGCGTCGTGAAATACAGCCGCAGGGCCGAGGCCAACACCTTGGCTTCCTTCATCCCGCCCGCTTCGCACACGGTCACGCAGCCGTCGCAGCCGGCCACCAGGATCTTATTGAAGTCTTTGATATAACCGATCACTTCTTCCAACGGTTTCGGTGTTGCCTTAATCATGTAGGCTTCCTCCAAATGGGCCTTAGGCGGCCTTCTTCTCGTGTGCAACTCTGATGGGGCTGGGGCCCAGACCCTTGATCCGCTCCGTGAACTCCCGGGCGATCTCGGCCCACCGGCTGCCCTGACCAGCGGACAGATTGTACATCTCCACCCGGTCCCGGCCCACGCCGATGGTCTCCAGAATCTCCTTGGCCCGGCCCACCCGCTTGCGGGCATACAGATTCCCGTGCATATAATGGCAGTCGCCCTCCAGGCAGCCAGCCACAAACACGCCGTCCGCTCCCTGTTCAAAGGCCAGCAGCAGGTGGATCAAATCCACCCGGCCGGTGCAGGGGACCTTGATAATGTGAATGTTCGTCGGATACTGCAATCTCATCGAACCTGCCAGGTCCGCGGCGGAATACGCTCAGTAACTGCAGCAAAAGGCGATTATCTTCGGTTCAAATTCTCCCATCGCGCCACTCCTTGTTAAAATGCCAAAACGCTGGCGGTTATCTGATCGTCCTCATAGTGCGACAACTGAATGACATTGGCCGGACATTCCGCCACACAGATGCCGCAACCCTGGCAGATGGCTTCGTTGATCTCCGACACGTTGGACTCGTTGATCGCCGGCACCCCGTACGGGCAACTGCGGACGCACACCAGACAGGCCGCACAGCGACCCGGATCCACGTGGGAGGTGACCCCGCTGATGGTCTGCTTGGTGTCCGCCAAAAAGCCGCCGGCCCGAGCCGCCGCCGCCATGGCCTGGGCGATGCTCTCGCTGATCAGCTTGGGCGCATGCGCCATCCCGCACATGAAGATCCCCTCGCTGGAGAAGTCCACCGGCCGCAGCTTGGCGTGCGCCTCGATGAAGAAACCGTAGGCGTTGCGCGGCAGCTTCATCATGGTGGCCAGCTCCTCGGTGTCGTTGGCGAGCGCCCCGGCGCTCAGGATCAAGGCGTCCGGATTGATCTTGACGGGCATCTGCAGCACGTGGTCGACAAAGGTGACGCTGATGTCGCTCCCTTCCTTGGCCACCTCCGGCTGCTTCTCGGGATCGAAACGCACGAACAGCACGCCCTTGTCCCGGGCCTCCCGGTAGTAGTCCTCCAACACGCCGTAGGTCCGCATATCCCGGTACAGGATGATCACCTGTATCTCCGGATTGAGCGCCTTGAGCTGCAGGGCGTACTTCACCGCCCCCTGGCAGCAGACCCGGCTGCAGTTGGGGTTCTCTTCGTTCCGGGAACCCACGCACTGCACCATCACCACCTGGCTCCACTTCTTGACCTCATCGACGCTGGCGTGGATCTTCTCCCCCAGCTCCAGTTGGGTCATGATGCGCGGGTCGGTGCCGTAGCCGAACTCCTTGGGCCGGTACTCATGACCGCCCGTGGCCATCACCACCACCCCGTGGTCGATCTGGCGCTCCTCTTCGGCCTTGGGACCGCTCACCACCGTGGTCACGAAGTTGCCCTTGTAGCCGCTGAAACCGGCTATCTGGGTCCCCGTCAGCACCTCGATCTTGTCGTGGCTCTTTACCTTCTGCACCAACCCGTCCAGATAGGCCGGCACATCCATCCCTTCGATGGTGTGATGAATCCGCCGGGCGATGCCGCCCAGTTCGTCGGCCTTTTCCACCAGCACCGTCTCGAAGCCCTGGTCGCCCAGGTTCAACGCCGCGTTCATCCCGGCCACGCCGCCGCCCACCACCAGCGCCCGCTGCACGATGTTCAGCGGCTTCTCCACCAGCGGCTTCAACAGCGACGCCCGGGCCACGGCCATGCGGATCAGGTGCTTGGCCTTCTCCGTGGCGTTGTCATACTCCTTCATGTGCACCCAGGTGTCCTGGTTGCGGATGTTGGCCATCTCGAACATGTACTTGTTCAGGCCCGCATCCATCAGGGTCTCCCGGAACATCGGCTCGTGGGTCAACGGCGTGCACGCCGCCACCACCACCCGGTTCAGATTCATCTCCTTGATGACCTGCAGTATCTTGTCCTGCGTGTCCTGGGAGCAGGTGAACAGGTTGTCGTCCACCATCACCACGTTGGGCAGGCTCGCCGCGAACTCCTTCAACGTCGGCACCGACAGCAGCCCGCCGATGTTGATGCCGCAGTTGCACACAAAAACCCCGATCCGGGGCTGCTCGCCCGAGATATCCCGGGGCGGCGGCATCACCTTGGTCTTGGTCAACGTCCAGCGGGACTCGCCCAGGGCCGCCGAACAACCCCCCGCCGCGGCCGAGGCCTCCATCACCGACTGGGGAATGTCCTTGGGAGCCTGCAGGGTCCCGCAGACATACACCCCCGGCTTGGAGGTGGCCACCGGCGTAAAGACGTCGGTCTTGGCCAGCTTGTGGGCCGTCATCTCCACGCCCAGGTCTTCCGCCATCTTCTTCACCGCCGGGCTGACTTCGAAGCCCGTCGACAGCGCCACCATGTCGAAGGTTTCGCTCATGATCTCCCCGGCCTCGGTGACGTAGTTCACCTTGACGTCCCCGCCTCCCGCCGGGTCGAGACTGTGAATCCGACAACGGATGAAGCGCACTCCCTGATCCTGGGCCCGCAGGTAGTATTGCTCGAACTCCTTGCCGTAGGTCCGCATGTCCATGAAGAAAATGGCCGCGTCCAGGGGCTCCTTGCTGTGCTCCTTGGCGATCACCGCCTCCTTGATGGCATACATGCAGCAGACGCTGGAACAGTACGAATTGAATTTCACGTCCCGGGAGCCCACGCACTGCAGCCAGGCGATCTTCTTGGGCTCCTTGTGGTCGCTGGGCCGCACCAGATGGCCCTCATACGGACCCGAAGCCGACAGGATGCGCTCCAGCTCCAGGCTGGTGACCACGTTGGGGATTCTGCCGTACCCCAGCGTGTCCATCACCCGCGGGTCGAAGGTCTTGGCCCCCGCCGAAAGAATGATGGCCCCCACGTTGACGTCCATCTCGGCGCCCTTCATGCTGTGGTCCACCGCCTTGGGCTGGCAGTTGATGGCGCACTGCATACACTCGGAACACACCCCGCAGTTGACGCAACGCTCCGCCTCGGCCTGGGCCGCCTCCGGGCTGAACCCCAGATTGATCTCGGTAAAGCCCTTGGTCCACTCCTCCACCGGCAGATGCGGCATCTTGGCCCGGGGCCGCTTCGGCGTGTTGGCCGGAATCGGGTTCCAGTCGCCGTCCTTGATGGGCCGCATGGGCATTTCCCGGTCTTCCAGGAGATCGACGCCCCGCAGGTAGCGGTCGATGGACATGGCCGCCTCCCGGCCCGCCGCCACCGCCGCAATGGCGATGTAGGGCCCGCTCACCACGTCGCCCCCGGCGAACACCTCCGGCCGGCTGGTCTGCATGGTGGCCGGATCGGCCTGGATCAGGCCCCGCGGCGACAGGGTGATGCCGTCCTTGTCGGTGATGAAGCTCAGATTGGCCTTCTGCCCGATGGCCATGATCACCACGTCCGCCGCCTCGATGCGGGTCTGGTCGTCAAAATACGTCGGCGCGAACCGCCCGTCGGCGTCGAAGACCTTCTCCACCGCCCTCAGTTCGATGCCCTTGACCTTGCCGCCTTCGACCACCACCTGCTTCACGCCCCAACGGTGCTCCAGCAGGCAGCCGGCCAGCTCCACCTCTTCCACTTCCCACGGCGAGGCCGGCATCTCTTCCCGGGTCTCCAGGCAGATTACCTTTACTTCGGTGGCGCCGTTGCGCCTGGCCGTCTGGGCCACGTCCATGGCCACGTTGCCGCCGCCAATGACCACCACCTTCTTACCCTGGGTGGGGCTGACGCCCGTGCTGGCGAATTCCTTCAGATATTCCACGCCCCACAGGACGCCGTCGGCATCGGACCCGGGCACCGGAATCCGCAGGGACCCCTGGCAGCCCACGCCCAAAAACACCGCCCGGAAGCCGTCCCGGGTGAGCAGGTCGTTGATGGTGGTGCCGTCGCCGATGGGGCTGTTGTACCTGATCTGCACCCCGCAGCGCTGAATGTAATCCACTTCCTGCTTCAGGACGTTGCGCGGCAGCCGGTACTCGGGGATGCCGTAGCGCAGCCAGCCGCCCGCCTCCGCCGAGGCCTCGAAGATCGTCGGCGCATATCCCATCAGCGCCAGATGATAGGCGCAGGCCAGGCCCGACGGCCCCGCCCCGATGATGGCCACCGGCTGGTCGTTCTTGGTCACTTCCGGCGCCGGCAGGGTCGCCCAGTCCACCTGGTCCGCCACAAACCGCTTCAGGCTGCAGATGCTGATGGGTTCGTCCACTTCCGCCCGCCGGCAGTCGCTCTCGCAGGGATGCGGGCAGATGCGCCCGATGGTCCCCGGCAGCGGCAGCCGGTTCATGATAATATCCAACGATTCCTTGAATTTCCCCGCCTTGATGAGCTGCACGTAGCCCTGGGCCGAAAGATTGGCCGGGCACGCCAGCACGCACGGCGCCCGGTCCAGCTTCTTGATGCCGAAGGCCGACGGGATCGCCTGGGGATACAGCCGGTAGATCGCCCGCCAGTCGTCCAGCCCCGCATTGAATTCGTTGGGCATGGCCACCGGGCACACCTTGGCGCAGTCGCCGCAGCCCGTGCACTTGCTCATGTCCACATACCGGGGCTGCTTCTCCAGCTTCACCGTGAAATTCCCCGGCTCCCCGCTCACCTCCTTCACATCCGTCAGGGTGTGAATCTCGATGTTTAAATGCCGGCCGCATTCCACCAACTTGGGTGAAATGATGCACATGGAGCAGTCGTTGGTGGGAAACGTCTTGTCCAACTGCGCCATGATCCCGCCGATGGCCGGCTTGGTTTCCACCAGGTGCACGTACAATCCGGACTTGGCCAAGTCCAGGGCGGCCTGGATGCCGGCAATCCCGGCCCCCACCACCATGACGGCGCCTGTCGGGGACTGCGTCGCCGCCGTCCCCCCGCTTTTCACCGCTTTTTCCTTCGTTTTCGCCATGTGTCTTTCCCTGTAAAAGTTAACTAAACCCCGTTAGGTGGATAAAATCTTATCTGTCCTTCGCCTTACGGCGGCCTGTCCTCCCAGTAATATGGTGTCGTCGTCTGCATCGCTCACACCGCGGCTTAACTGGTCGATTCCCCTAAGAAGCCATTTTTGCTTGTACCATTTTTCCTTTTTATTTGCAAGCTTCAATTGCTCCCCGCTCTCTTATTCCGCCACCGGCAGCCTCCCCCTCCCTCCCCTGCCGCCCCGCCCGCCCCACTCCCCCACCCCGGCCATTCCCCTATCCCTGACATTATGATTACCAATGCCCCCGGCCCCCACCGCCGACCCCCGCCCCCCGGGGTTCTCCCTCCCGTACCGCTCCCCGGTACACCCCCCGGGTGGCCCCGACAACTTGGTGTGGGGGTTGTGCAGCAACAAGCGGGTTCTATCGGGCGCTGACCATTCTCCCCCGGCTGCACCTTTCCTCGTTGCCAGGTTCCGGCAGGGCAACGCCAGTCCCCCCCGGCTTCCGGGCGTCCCTCCCGCCGGCCCTCCTCACGCAATGCCGCGGCTTTCGGCCGTCAGTTCCACCCCGTACCGGTTGACGGTGAAAAACACTCCGTTGGCGTTTATTCTTCCCGCCATCCCTGACGACGCCGGGAAATTGGAAATTTATTTTGACAATGGCCCCGCTATTCGTCATCATGACTCTAAAATCTTTCTGTGAAAAATTTTTCCCCGATGATAGAAAGACATTTCGATATCCCTTTTGTCGCTCAACTTGCTCTGCGCGAAAAACAAATCCAGCAGAATTATCGCCCTGTCATTGCTGTCCACAAATGGTTCGCCCGCCGGCCGGGCACCCTTTTCCGCGCCCTCTTGCTTTCCGAATTCTCTTCTTTTCCCTTAGCTGATTGTTTTTATAAGCCTCACCAAATGAAAGGGCTTCGCATTGCCGACCCCTTCATGGGGGGTGGGACTCCCTTGCTGGAAGCCAACCGGCTCGGTTGTGAAGTGGTGGGCTTCGATATTAACCCAATGTCTTACTGGATCGTCCGTCAGGAAATTGAATACCTCGATTTGGCGGCCTATAGACGGGTGGCCATGGAATTAAGGGAGCAACTGGAAGCCCGAATCGGTCGTTTCTATCGTACCCGGTGCCTGCAATGCGGCTCTCCGAAAGCGCATGTAAAATACTTTCTCTGGGTGAAAACCCAAGCCTGTAATCAATGTGGCCAGGATATCGATCTCTTCCCGGGGTTCTTGCTGGCTGAAAATCGACGGCATCCCTTGAATGTTTTTGTGTGTCAACAATGCGGCGATTTGACGGAAACCCCCGACCGGAAAAAACCCGGTAACTGTCAGGCTTGTCATCATCCCCTCTCGGTTCACGGACCCGCTCGCCGCAACCGCTTCCTCTGCCTCCATTGCGGCCAGGAAAACCGCTA
Source organism: uncultured Desulfobacterales bacterium (assembly GCA_964428565.1). Lineage (GTDB taxonomy): Bacteria > Desulfobacterota > Desulfobaccia > Desulfobaccales > Desulfobaccaceae > CAYRYV01. The sequence continues at coordinate 119,871 of CAYRYV010000002.1, forward strand.
TCCCAACGCCCGGTTGGGTCCCCCCCGTCATCGCCTCTTTGCCCTTGAATACTTCTGCCCTCTCTGCAAAAAAAAACATGCCGGGCGCTTCTTCAAAAAACCGGATGAACTCGACTTGTCAAATGTTAGTGCGGCCGCAGCCCTTTTGGAGAATCAGGTTGCGACCTTTATACCCGATGATGACATCTTGCCCGGAGTGGAAACCGAACGGCTCCATCGTTGGGGATATCATCGCTATTCGCAGATGTTTAATCCCCGCCAATTGTTGGCCCTGGAATTAAGTTGCGCGCTTATCCATCAGCAACCCGATCAAAGCCTGAAAAATGCGCTGGCCACTAATCTTTCTGATCTCTTGCGATATCAAAATATGTTGTGCCGCTACGACACCATGGCGTTGAAATCTCTTGATATCTTTTCCGTCCACGGCTTTCCGGTGGGGCTGGTGCAATGTGAATCTAATTTTTTGGGGATTGTGCACGATCAGAAAGGGGTAAATGTTGGCAGCGGCGGTTGGTCGAATATCATCGATAAATTTCTCAAGGGTAAGGCATATTGCCATGCCCCCTTTGAAATTAAATTTCACGCGGGACGTAAGGTTCTCATTCCGGTTACCGGGGAGTGGATTGGAGACCACCGTAATAACGGCGCTCCCGCCGACCGCCGGGTCGTAGAATTATATTGCGGCAACGCTGGCGAGGCTCACCTGCCTCCCGCCAGCCTGGATGCGGTTTTTACCGATCCTCCCTATTTCGGGAATGTCCAATACGCCGAACTCATGGATTTTTGCTACGTCTGGCTGCGTCGCTTGGTGGGCGGGGCGCATCCGGCCTTCGTCAAACCCACCACCCGTGACTTTGAGGAGTTGACCGCTAATCTTACCATGGGACGGGGCATAGAACATTTTACCGAGGGGCTTTCCTCGGTTTTCCAAGGGATGGCCGCCGCTCTGAAACCAGGCGCACCCTTGGCCTTTACCTATCATCATAACAATATAGAGGCTTATTTCCCGGTGGCGGTGGCCATCCTCGATGCCGGCCTGACCTGTTCCGCTGCTTTGCCCTGCCCTGCCGAGATGGGCGCCTCCATTCACATCAGCGGCACCGGTTCCTCTATTATCGATACTGTTTTTGTCTGCCGCACCACCGGAAAAGTCCCCCGCCGTTTGCTTGTCGATTCTCCCGACGGTCTTGCTTCTTTGGTGGCGGAAGACCTCGATAATTTACAGGCTGGCGGCGTTAAACCCACTCCCGGTGACATACGCTGTATTATTTTTGGCCAGCTAACCCGTCTCTCTGTCTGGCGTTTGCGTTCAGCATGGGATAAATCTTGCCCGACCTCTGTGCGCCTCCAGACACTGAAAAGTTGTATGACTGGATTGGGTGAACTCTCGGTTATCGAAGATATTGTAAACAAAGTTTACCATATCCCGTCTCTGCAGAAATATCTCTCTGTGAGAGAAAGTGAACCCCTAAATGGAGAGAGCCTCCGAGAAGTTTCCTTTTGAGGTTGACTTCGCCGCGCTCCAGGCCAACATTGATCCTTTTGTGAATTCAGTCTTTTCTTGCCTGGAGTCGGAATTCCTCCTCATGCCCAAAGGCCAGGGGTTTATCGAATATGCCGTCTTCGAACAGGGCTATGAAGCGTTAAAAAAGGCGACTGAAAACTTCAACCGGTTTTCTCCTCAGGATATCCTCTCGGCCTTCATGCAATCGCCGGTGGCTTTTGTGGTCTTGCGGGCCATTATGGGATTCACCCCTCCGGAATGGGCCTATATTGCCTCCCAACATGCAGGAGTCTTTATTTCCCAAGGATTTGCCCGCAATCTGGACCGGAGGATTCGTTTTAACCCCTTGTCCCCTTTAAAAATTTCCGGCCAGAGCCTCCAACGTCTCCATGCTTTGATTGACACTGCCTGCAACCTGCTCCGGGATGGTGCCCCCGCTGTGACCGCAGCCCACCTCCACCGTCTTGACAAAGCAGATACTCGCGGCGGTTTACAGGGTATTAAAAACTTGGCCGCCCTGGGTGCTCCGTATGCCATGTTGCTTTATGAAAGATTCTTGGGTCGCCCTTTTGCCGGTCACCGTGACTCGGTCAGTGAATTAGTGGGCGATAGTTTGGAAAACGCCATCGAGAATATTCTGTCTGTAAACGGCATCAGTTTCCGGAAAACCAAGCGGGCGGAACGAATCGCCGGTTTTGATCAAGCCCCTGATTTCATAGTGCCCAGTGAATTCAATCCCCAGGTCATTATCGAAGCCAAGATTACCGAAGATGACGGGACAGCCCGGGATAAAGCCACCCGTATCCAACACCTGGGGGAATTGAGTATGAGAGCCAGTCCCCCCGGCCAACCAAAATTTGAAGTCATCGCTTGTATCGGTGGTCGGGGTTTTGGCGTCCGGCGGGAAGATATGAAAAAAATCCTCCTGGCCACCCGCGGCAAAGTCTTCACCATGCAAACTTTGCCCCGCATGGTGGTCTATTCCCGTCTGGGAGAATTTAAAACTCAGTAGAGCCGCTTCCTCCGCGTCTCCATGGGCCAAACAACCGGCAGTGCCAACGTCTCCTCTACCCCCGGCCCTTTTCCTCTCCCCTCGATATTGTGACAAATGCCTCATCTGTTCTGGAAACCCCCTCCCCCTTCTGCTACATTCTTCCCCAGGGCCGCCCCCGGCTCCCGGCTTACGGCTCCCGGCCGGCACCGCTACCGCATTATCCCGGTGCTCGCAGCCCTTACCCGGTACGCCCCCGGTACATACCGGTACATGTTCCGGCCTGTACCGGCCCCCGCCGGCCTGCTCATAAGGGGTTATTGCGCTGAATAGGAAAGGAATTCAGGATGATATCAGAAAGGTGACCTCAGCCGCCCTCGCTGTACCGGCCAGCCCGCGATTTTTTCCCGGTACCCCGGTACCCCGGTACGCCGCCCGGCGCCTCAGGCTGGCCGCCCCACCGCCGCCAGATAGGCCGCCACCTCCTCCTGGGGGTCCACCTGCAACAGGGCCTCCACCTCGCCGTCGAAAAAGGCCGCCACCGGGCAGCAGCCCAGCCCCAGGGCGCTGGCCGCCAGCTGGAGCTGCCCGCAGATGTGCCCCGCGTCCAGGAAGAGGTAGCGCACCGCCCGCTGCCGATACTTCCACAGCGCCCGCCCCAGCACCCCCGTCCACAGGAAGACCGCCGCCGCCGTCCCCAGGAACTGCTGGTTCAGACCCGCCTGGATCAGCGCCCGGCGAAAATCCCCGTAGGCGATCAGCTCCAGGGCGAAGTCCGGCACGTTGAAATGCCAGAGGCCCGGGGGCGCCCCCGTCACCCGGTGCACCGCCACGTAGGTCTCAACCGGGTACAGCGCCCCCGCCGACGGCGCCGCCCGGTAGGCGTGGTGCGGCGTGGCCAGGGTGATCCCCTGGCAGGCCCACAGCAGCGCCGCCAGCTCCCGCAGCGTCACCGGGCCGTCCGTGTAGTCCCGCTGGGAGCGCCGCGCCCGCACGCTCTCCCAGAAATTCCGGCCCCCCTCCGGCAGCTCCCGCGGCAGTTCCACCCGTTCGCCGTCCGCCGGATACTCCTTATAAAGCGGGCTGCGGGGATGAAACTCCCGGGGTTCGCCCCGGAGGCCCTCCCGGTCGTAACGGGTCTCCTCCAGATACCGCCAACCGATGCCGCTGCGCGTGCCGGTCATGGCTCACCCCTCTTTCCTGGCGCGGTTGCGCTGATAGATGATCCGCAGGCCCTCCAGGGTGAGAAATTCATCCACCCTGTCCACGCTCTGGGTCTCCGAGGCGATCAGGCAGGCCAGGCCGCCCGTGGCGATCACGGTCATCGGTTCCCCCAACGCCTCCTTCACCCGGCGCACGATGCCGTCCACCAGCCCCGCATACCCGTAGATGATCCCCGCGTTCATGCTGCTGATGGTGTCCTTGGCAATGACCTGTTTGGGCTTGGAAAAGATCTCCACCCGGGGAAGCTTCGAGGCCTTTAAAAACAGGGCCTCGCAGGAGATCATGACCCCGGGGGTGATCAGGCCCCCCAGATATTCCCCCCCCCTGGAGATCACGTCGAAGGTGGTGGCGGTGCCGAAATCCACCACGATGGCCGCCCCCCTGACCTGCTCGTAGGCCGCCACCGCATTGACGATGCGGTCGGCCCCCACCTCCTTGGGATTGTCGTAGAAAATGGGCATGCCCGTCTTGATCCCGGGCCCCACCATCAGGGGCTTGACGTGCAGATAGCGCCGGGAGAATTTCTCCAGGGTGTTGTGCATGGGGGGCACCACGCAGGAAATGACCAGCTCGGTCCCCGACTCCAGCTTCAGATTCTGGGACTCGAACAGGTTGCGCAGCAAAATGCCGTATTCGTCCACCGTGGTGTCTTTTTCCGTGCGGATCCGCCAGTCGCTGACGAGTTTGTGGTCTTTGTACACCCCGATGACCGTGTTGGTGTTGCCCACATCCATGGCGATGAGCACCGCAGTCTCCTCCTTAATTCAGGCCCAGATGCGCATCCACCAGGTAGGCCAGCTCCTGGGCGATGGCCTCGATCTCGTCGTGATTCTCCCCCTCGCACATGATGCGCAGCTTGGGCTCCGTGCCGGAGTAGCGGATCAACAGCCGCCCCCGGTCCCCCAACTGCTTTTCCGCCGCCCCGATCGCCTTCTTGATGTCGGGGAAGTCCGTGACGTCGCGTTTTTCCCGCACCTTGATATTGATCAGGGTCTGGGGATAGACCTCCATCAGCCCCGCCAGCTCCGCCAGCGGCTTGCCCGACCGCACCATGACCGCCAGCAGCTGCAACGCGCTCAGGATGCCGTCCCCCGTGGTGTTGTGGTCCAAAAAGATCAGATGGCCCGACTGTTCGCCCCCCAGGTTGTAGTCGCTTTTCAGCATGCGCTCCACCACGTAGCGGTCCCCCACCGCAGTGCGCACCAGTTTCCCCCCCATGCGCTTGATGGCCACCTCCAGCCCCAGGTTGCTCATCACCGTGGCCACCAGGGTCTTCCGCTTCAGGGTGCCGGCCTGCAGCATGCTGTGGGCGCAGATGGCCAACACGTGGTCCCCGTCGATGATGTTGCCCCGGTGGTCCACCATGATCACCCGGTCCCCGTCGCCGTCGAAGGCGATCCCCAGGTCGCCGTCATGCCTCTTCACCAGCGTCTGGATCGTCTGCGGATAGGTGGAGCCGCACTGCAGATTGATATTCTTGCCGTTGGGCCGCACCCCCACCGTCACCAGGTCGGCCCCCAGCTCCTTGAAGACCGCCGGCGCCACCTTGTAGGTGGCCCCGTGGGCGCAGTCCAGGATGATCTTGAGCCCGTCCAGGCTCAAATCCTTGGGAAAGGTGCTCTTCAGAAAGGAAATGTAGCGCCCGGTGGCGTCTTCCAGACGGAAGGCCTGCCCCACATCCGTGGCCGTGGGGCAGCACTTCTCCACCTCCGGGTCCAGCATCAGGGCCTCCATGCGTTCTTCCAGCTCATCGGGCAACTTGAACCCGTCCCGGGAAAAGAACTTGATGCCGTTGTCCTGGTAGGGATTATGGGAGGCGGAAATCACCACCCCGGCGTCGGCCCGCATGGACGACGTCAGAAAAGCGATGCCCGGCGTGGGCATGGGACCCACCAGCAGGGCGTCCACCCCCATGGAGCAAATCCCCGCCGCCATGGCGAACTCCAGTATGTACCCGGAAACCCGGGTGTCTTTGCCCACCACGATGCGATGCCGCCGGGAGGCGTGCTTGACCACATAGGCGATGACGCGCCCCAACTGCAGGGCCACTTCCCCCGTCATGGGATAGACGTTGGCCACCCCCCGGATGCCGTCGGTGCCGAATAATGTACGCATAGGACGTCCTTGTTGGTTTTTTTCCTAATCCTTATAAAATACCATACGTATCGGCGAATTTGAAGCCTCGCCGCAAACGGCGGCCCCGCCCTGCCCCCTCATTCCTCCCAATGAATGCAGTGCACCGGACAGATATCCATGGCCTCCTGTATCTTGTCTCCGTCCGCACCGGCGGGATTGAGCACCTGGGCCGACCCCAACGATTCGTTCAGCGTAAACACCTCCGGACAGACCTCCACGCAGGCCCCGCAGGCGATGCAGTCGTCATACTCCACATATGGTACGCGCTCCGTCATCAATCTCCTTCATCCTCCCTCAAACCCGCTCCTGAAAACGTTCGTGCCCCGCCCCGTAAAAGATGGTGACCGCCTGCCGTCGCCGGCCGGTGCGGCCCAACCCGTAGCGCGACAGCAACCGGGCCTCATGGTGGCGGAAACGGCGCCAGTCCTCCGGATCGCCGGTGCAGCCCCCCCCGGCTTCCCCCGCCACCACCACGTAGCGCACCCCCGGCTGCCGGCAGAGGGGGGCCAGCGACTGTCCCGGCGGCGGCCAGGCATACAGCACCAGGTCCGGCCGCCAGCGCCCCGCCTCCCGAAACGCGTCCCCGGCCTGCACCAGCGGATGCGCCGCCACCCCCGGGTTGTATTCCCCCGCAAAGGTGTCGATGGCCCGGTAGGCGATTCCCGCCCGGCGCAACTGCGGCCCCAGGGCCGCCGCCAGATAGCCCCGGCCGGCCCCCGCCTCCAGCACCCGCCGGCTCCCCAGCCGCTGCGCCAGGCGGCCGAACAGCCGCACCCACTCCCGGGAGGGGAAAAAATAGACCCCCGTCACCGCCGACAGGAACATGGCCAGCTCCTCCCCCGCCTCGGTGTCGGGCGCCACTTCCCGCCAGCGGCCTTCCTCCAGCAGATGGTCCAGGGGCCCCTCCCCCGGCCCGGGCAGCCGCACCAGGGCGTGCGCCCACTCCTCCCGCCGCCGCCGCTCCCGCCAGCTCCCCGGAATCTCTTCCTGTCCGCCGTCCCTCGCCCTCACCCCGCGCCGAGCGCACCTCCCCACTCGCCCCCGGTTCATCCGGCTGTCCCCCCTCCCCCGACCAGGTCTCCCTCTCCTCTCAGGGGAGCCGCCAGGATGAGGCCCACGGCCGGCACCACGTGCAGCAGCAGGCGATCGACGGTGGCCCGCACATACAGGGGGAACTCCGCCGCCGACGTGGGGGCCACGGCATAGGCCAACACCGTGGCCGCCAGGCTGCCCGCCAGCAGCAGGGCCGGGAAGAGCTGCGGCGACCGCCACAGGGTCCGCCCCTGCCAGATCAACGCGGCGCCCACCGCCGGCCAGAACAGCCCGAAATACGGCGGCCAGATCAGGGCCCGGCCCACGTAATACAACCCCTGGGCCAACTGCTCCGGGAAGAAGCCCAGCAGATGGTCCGACCCCACGTCGATCCCCAGCCCCCGGACGAACAGCCGCCAGGGCAGCATCGACACGAAAATCGCCGCCAGGACGCCGCCCCAGGCCACCGCCTCCCGTAGCGCCCCGGCCGGCCGCAGCCACAGGAGGGTCAGGTAGGCGGCCACCAGGACGATCAGCGCCAGGGGCCAGCCTTCATACTTGCTCCAGGCCATCCCCGCCCCCCCCAGGGCGATCAGCAGCAGCGCCCCCCGGGGGGCGCGGCCCGCCAGGCGCAGCAGCAGCAAACCCGCCACCGCCAGGGTGTAGTAGGTCAGGGCCAGATCGGCGTAGGCGATGTACAGGTGCACGATGAAGGTGGTCCCGTTCCACAGCACGAAGGCCGCCGCCCCCCAGGCCCCCAGCCACGACACCCCCAGCCGCCGCAGCAGACTGCCGTAGAGCAGCAGCAGGGCGGCTCCCCAACACGGGAACAAACCCTGCCCCAGCCAGTCCTTCACCCCCCCCAGCCACAGATAGAGGTAGGTCAGGGTCAGGGGCGTCAGGTTGGGGTAATAATTGTGGGCGTCGATGTTGCCCAGATACACGGCCCGGTGCAGATAGAAGACCTTGGCCTTCAGGCCCCAGGTGGCCAGCGCGTCCCAGGCCCACAACGGGTAAAGCGTCGCCCGCAGCCCCGCGTAGAGGAAGGCGACCCCCAACAGCGCCCCGCACAACACCGCCAGCCCGGGCCGCCCGCAGTCCCGCACCTGCCTTGCCAGCGACCGGGGCAGGCGCCCCAGCCGGCCCGCGTCCGCGGCCGCCAGCCGCCGCCGGGAAGGCGCCAGCAGAGCCATTCCCAGGGGGACCAGCCCGGGGCCCGCCACCGCCCCCAGGGAAAAGGGGATCTGCAGCTGGCTCAGAGCCAGCATCCAGAACGACAGGGCCAGGGGCCCCAGCCCGAACCCCAACGCCACGCGCTCCGTCGGGGTCAGGTCCTCCGGCTGGGGCAGCAGCGCCAGCAGCAGGCCGTACCCCGCCGCCGTCAGGGAGGCCAGGCCCCCCGCCAGCGCCAGCCCCGCCCCCAGGGCCTCAATCATAATAACGCCCGCCCAGCCGGCTGGCATCCACCCGCCAGACCAGCCCGGTATCGTTCAGGTCCACGGGCGTGAACGCCGGGCTCTCGCCGTCGGCCAGAAACCGCCACCCGGGCGGCAGGCGCCCGTCCCGGATGACGAGATACGCGGCCTGCCGCCGGGCCAGGGTGGCGAACAGGAACGACGGCGGCGCCTCGGGCCCGAAGCGCACGAAGGTCCGGGGGTAGAGGACATAGCGGGCCATGATGTCCTGCCCGGCCTCATACCGGTCCACGAACACATAGGTGGCGTCCGCCGGTATGACCGCCGCCAGCCGGCCCAAAAATTGATAAAAGGGGTCCTGCCGGTGCACCGCCGGCCCGCTCTCCCCGGAGAGCAGACGGCGGCCGACGTCGGCGGCCTCGGGCGCAAACCGCCACCCCAGCCAGGCCGCCTGCAGCAGCCACAGCCCCAGGACGATCTTCAGGGCCCGGCCCCGGGCCGGCCCTGCCCCCTCAGGCATGTCTAATCCTTGAAACTGAAGCGGATGATATAATACAGGGCGGCGATGCCGTCCCGCCAGGTGATCTTCTTCCCCTGGGCGTAGTCCCGGCCGTCGTAGGAAATGGGCACTTCGTAAATCCGGCACCGTTGCTTGGCGATCTTGGCGGTGAGTTCGGGCTCCACCCCGAACCGGTCCGCCTTGATGGCGATCTTCTTGATGACGTCGGCCTTGAAAACCTTGTAGCAGGTCTCCATGTCGGTCAGGTTGAGGTTGGTGAACATGTTCGACAGCGTGGTCACCACCTTGTTCCCCATGTAGTGCCAGAAGAACAGCACCCGGTGCGGGGCCGCCCCGATCAGGCGGCTGCCGAACACCACGTCCGCCACTCCCCGCTCGATGGGCTCCAGCAGTGCCGGGTAGTCCCGGGGGTTGTACTCCAGATCCGCGTCCTGGATGAGCACCACGTCCCCGGTGGCCTGCGCGAAACCGGTGCGCAACGCCGCGCCCTTGCCCCGGTTCTGGTCGTGGTAGAAGGCCCGCACGTTGTCATAGGTCTGGGCCAGTCGGCCGATGATCTCCCGGGAGCCGTCCTCCGAGGCGTCATCCACCACGATGACCTCCTTGTCGTAGGGGGTGGCCTGCACCCGCCGCATGATCTCCTCCAGGGTGTCCTTCTCGTTATAGACCGGCATGACGATGCTGAGCTTCACGCTGCTTGTCCTTTCTGTCCCGGCCGTCCGGCGGCCGCGGGCGATACCTGAATCGAATAAATTCTTTTATATTGATGCAGAATCCCCCCCCTGTCAAGCGCCTTCTCCCCCTCGCCCCCAGATTCACGTAAACATATCGGGCAACTACCCCCCGCGTGGCCGCCACTGCGCCTGTGTAGGGCGGGAAAGCGCCAGCGCATCCCGCCTTCCATGTTCTTCCCCTCGTTCCCAAGCTCCTGCTTGGGAACGCCATTACCCGCCAAGCTCCTGCTTGGCCACCTCAACCGGAAACTGGAAACTGGAAACTTTATTTGTCTCTGGTCAGGCAGACAATATCCATAAAGGGAGGGCAGCGTGCTCCGCTGCCCTTTGTTATTGCCCGCCGCCCGCTTGCAGCTGTCAGCCTCAGCATAATAGCGCCAGCGATTTCTTGTATTGGCAGAAATGCTTATTGACTTCAGTGGAAATGGGCAGAGATTGCGGTTTGGAAATTCATTGAACCCAAAAATCTACTTGACTCTATTTCTCAACGTTTCTAGCTTCTCTATTCTTTCCTGTATTTCTTTGGCAAAATATTCGTCTTGATTTAAATCTTTTGCCTTCTTAAAGTTGTCGATAGCCTTGTCGTATTCCTTTTGCTCTTCCCACACGCATCCTCGCCGAAAGTAAGCATCGACATACTCTGGGTCTAACTTAATGGCCTCCTCAAGATCACGTAAGGCTTTTTCATGGTCTTTTTGCCAGAAATATACTTCACCTCTTCCACAAAAAGCCCTGGCGCATTTCGTATCCAATTCAATTGCCTTGTTGAAGTCAGCCAGAGCCTTCTTGTAATTCCCCTTCCCCCGCAAGACTCTCCCGCGATTACAGAAAGGCGAGTGGTAGTTCTTATCTAACTGAATAGCCTTGCTATAATCCTTCAGGGCTTTTTCAGTGTCACCCTTTTTCTCATAGAGATATCCCCGATTATTATAAGCCACGGCATAGTTGGGCTCCAACTCGATGGCCCTGGTGTAATCGGCCAGGGCCTTCTCGTTCTCACCCTGTTTGCCATAAAGCTCTCCCCGATTATTATAAGCTATGGCATAGTTGGGCTCCAACTCGATGGCCCTGGTGTAATCGGCCAGGGCCTGCCCGTCCTCACCCTTTTTTTCATAGACATCTCCCCGATTTTTATAAGCATATGCAAACTTGGGGTCCAACTCGATGGCCCTGGTGTAATCCTTCAAAGCCTGCTCGTCCTCACCCTTCTTTCCATAGAGATATCCCCGATTATTATAGGCCACGGCATACTTGGGCTCCAACTCGATGGCCCTGTTGTAATCCTTCAGGGCCTGCTCGTTCTCACCCTTCTTCCCATAGATATCCCCCCGATTACTATAAGCGTGGACATACTTGGGGTCCAACTCGATGGCCTTGGTGTAATCGGCCAGGGCCTTCTCGTTCTCACCCTGTTTGCCATAGAGATATCCCCGATTATTATAAGCATATGCAAATTTGGGCTCCAACTCGATGGCCCTGGTGTAATCCTTCAGGGCCTTCTCGTTCTCACCCTGTTTCTCATAGAGACCTCCCCGATTATTATAAGCTATGGCATTTTTGGGGTCCAAATGTATGGCTATAGTATAATCTTCCATAGCCTTTTTATATTCTTCCTCCTGCCCATAAATATTACCTCGATCAATATATGCTTCAATATAATTATAATTTAGTTCTATGGTTCTGTTTAAATCTAACAAAGCCTTCTCGTGGTTATTTTGGCTTGCATAATAAGTACTTCGCGAATGGTATATATCGGCCGATTCTGGCTCTAGTTCAATAGCCTTGTTAATATCCGCCTCGGCCTCTTTATAGTATTCTTTTCTAATATAAACCATTCCTCTGCAGGAATAAGCCTCGGCCAAATCAGATTCCATTTTGATGCTTTTGTTTGCATAATTAAAGGCTTCATCTATATTCCCGACTAAAAAATAATATATGCCCATATTAACATAAAATATTCCTTTTGTTGGATCAATTTCAACGGCCTTGTTGAAATCGGCAATTGCTTTGTCCATGTCGTTTTTCCCCATATAGGCCGCGCCTCTATTATTATAGGCCATAGCAAAATTCTTTTTTAATGAAATAGACTTATTAAAATCGATTATTGCGTTATTAAATTGTCTTTTTTGCAGGAATAGCATTCCTCTGTTATTATAAGCAATATATGACTCAGGTTCTAACTCGATTGCTAGATCAAAATCTTTCTTAGCTTGTTCATACTGCGATTTTTTTAAAAAAATCAATCCCCGCATACTATAAGCATTTCCTAAAAGATTATTAGAAGATATGACCTGATTATATTCCAATAAAGCTTCATAATATTTCTTCTGTTTGAAAAAAACTAAACCGCGGCCGAAATGACCCGCGTAAGCAAACTTTGGGTAAAAATCTTTACATCGATTAAATTTTTCCAGTGCGCCTTCCAGATCTTTATTTATAAAACGGGCTATTCCTATAACAAAAAGCACTACTGAACTCAATTCCTGGCTGAGTTGAGGCTGGATTTTAAATTCCTCCAGAGAATCTATAGGTGATGGGAATGTTGCCGTGAAATTGGGGAAGACATTGAATTCATGCATGAATTCAATGTTTACAGTATATTGCGCACCTGTTCCGGTTTTCCCATACGATCCCCACACCACTATTTTGGCCTTGTGTTCATATCCTTCTTCGATTGCTTTATCTCTGCCTTCTTGTTCAGTGATTGTTTTTCCTAACAATAAAATTTTTATATCATCATAATCTTTTGAACCTTTCTTTAATTCAGCAGAAATATTATGTCCGATTCTATGATTTTTTTCGTCCGGACCATCGAAATCCGCCACCAATATAGTGGTGTCTTTGGGTGGCCCTGATTTGTACCACTTCAATCCGGCCCACCCCCCCCCAGATAGTAATGGAACGATGATCAAGCCTATGACACCGATCATCTTTAATCTGCGCGACGGTCCCCAAATACGCAACAAAAAACATATAATCCATAAAACAAATGATATAATAACCAACACAACAGGAATAGATATATTACTTACATATATTTTATATCTAAATAAAATATCAATGGCAACTATGATATTCGCTATAAGAGTTACAGAATAGTATATCTTTTCCCTTAATGATATATTACTTTCCTTACTCATGTAATTCCCTTTCCCTTTATAACATATCAAAACATCAGTTATCAGAAATATCTCTTTTATAATTCATACATATAAAAAATAAACCGATAAAAGATAGAAAGTCAAGATATTTAAAATACAATTGGGGATTTATGTATATCCTCATGCCCTTCTTTTATAACTTGCTCCTCCCCCGGGCTGTCCCCGACCACGTGTTGCCGGGGTGGCGTAGCCACCAGAGGCTCTCTCCCCCCGTTCCCCCGCCCCTGCCCCTTCTCCCCGTTGCCCGGCTCCTGCCGGGCCACCTCAACTGGAAACCGGAAACTGGAAACTGGAAACTTTATTTGTGACATTTGTCCTATGTGTCTCATCTG
>CAYRYV010000003.1:0-66837 GCA_964428565.1 uncultured Desulfobacterales bacterium
GAAGGCCAGATCCTTGCTGAGACCGCGCACCCGGTCCTCGGGGAGCTCGCCGCCGGGGAGCTGGTGCCGGGCCAGAAAGTCCCGGAAAAACAGGGGCTGGCTGAACTGGATATAAACCCTGCCGTAGCGCTTTTTCAGAAGCTTGCGCAACCGCAACAGTTGGCTCAAATCTTCGGTGGTCTTTTGCCAGCCCTGAAGTTCCTGAAGGTAGGCCTTTTCCTCGATGACCTGATCGTAGCCGATGAAGACGGGCACGAAGATGAGATTATGGGCAGCTCCTTCCCGGTAGGCCTTGAGGATCATGTTAAGCAGGCCCAGCTGGGGCAAGACCAGCTTGCCGGTGCGGCTGCGGCCGCCTTCGATGAAAAATTCGATGTTGTAGCCCTCTTTGATGAGGGTTTTGATATAAGTGGTGAAGACTTCGGCGTAGAGCTTGGCCCCGTGGAACTTGCGGCGGATGAAGAAGGCGCCGCACTTGCGGAAGATGGGGCCCAGGGGCCAGAAAGTAAGGTTCTTACCGGCGGCGATGCGGGGTGGATGGATGTTGTTGCGATAGAGGAGATGGTTGAGGATCAGGTAGTCCACGTGGCTCTTGTGGCACGGGACATAGATGATGGTGCCTTCCTGGGAGACCTTGCGGACGGTCTCCAGGCCCTCCCAGTCCACCGTGATGCCGTCGAAGATATTCTGCCAGACCCAATGGAGTACGGCGTCCAGGGCGTTGAGATAGAAAACGTTAAAATCGGCGGCGATCTCTTCGAAATATCCCCGGGCGGTCTTTTTGATCTTGCCGATCTTCTGGTTCTCCACCGCAGCCATATGCTCCATAAACCGGATAAGGCCGGGATTGGTGAGGGTGAGCTCCATGAACTCCTCCCGACCTTTGATAACCGGGCCGGTGATCACCCGGCGGGTGCGGTCGATGCGGTTAATGAGCTCCCGGCGGGCGGCCCGGGCCACTTCCCACAGGGGCAGATCTTGATGGGCCGGATCGTTCAGGACTTCCCGGAGATTGAGGGGCTCGGCCACCTCCACTACGGCCCTTTTGGCGCGCAGGAAGCAGAGGCCCAATTTGCGCAGCCGGCCGGGGTTTTCCGAGTCGCCGAAAAAGAGCTGGAAAAGACCTTTGGTCTCCCGGGAAGGCTCCTTTTCCAAAACCATTTGGGGAACGACAAAGATGGGCCGGGGAAAGTCTTTCTGGATTTCCAGCAGATGCCGCAGGGGGTCTTCCCGGGGTTTGAAAAAGCGCTGCCGGAAGCCTACCTGGTCCACCAGGAAAAGGAGCCCCGAAAGATTCTGGTTCAGCATGGACCGGAAGTAGCCGTCCCGGTAGGGGTTGGGCCACCGGTGCTTGCGGGTGAAGGAGTTCACCGCCGCGGTGACGATCTGGATCATGTGGGACAGCGGCTGCCAGATCCACAGGTTGAGGTCGAAGGCGAATTCCGGCCGCGGCACTCCGGCCTCCCGGTAGCGGCGGTTGAAGAAGAGAAAATCCAAATGGCTGCGATACTTCAGGGCGTAAACGACGACCCCCTGCTCGCCCAATTCCTTCAGGCGCTCCAGATGGCGGGGGTTGATGTTCACCTTGGCAAAAAACCGGTCCAGGGTATAGCGCAGGAGAATTCCCGGCCGGCTGGGGAGATAGCCGTAATAGTGATATTCCCGGCCGCTGAAGATCTTGATCAGCCAGTTTTTAAAGCGGGTCAACGGACCCGGTGGGGCGCTTGATTCTCCCGGAGCGGGCATGGGAGAGTCCTCGAAAAAGATAGAGTGAAGAGCGGCTAAAGCTAAGAAAATATATCGGGGGAGCGGGCCTCTGTCAAATGTTTTGGCCGCGGGGGTTGCTTGCCGCTGCGCAAGCCGGGGGAAACAAACCTTGTCCCCCGGGTCGCAGTCCGGGCCGGACGGCTCATCCTTTTTCTTCGGTCATCTCAGTCTCCCTCGCCTGCCGGGGAGTCCGACAGCAAATCCATCCCGGATTTTTTTTGCGCCACCAGGCCGCCCCCCAAGTTCAGGGTGTCGGTGATCCCCGCGGCGTCCAGGACGATCTGGGCCTCGTAGGACCGCAGCCCGGAGTTGCAGATGAGGATGAGCGGCGTATCCCGGGGGACCTGGTCCAGACGGCGGCGCAGCTCGCCCTGGGGCAGATTGAGCCAGTGGTTGCCCTGGGTCGCCACCAGGCGGGCGGCGTTGTCGGGCTCCCGGGTGTCCAGGAAGACCACGGAATCGACGTCCCGGCGACGCCAGAGAGCCGGGAAGTCCTCGGCGGGCAGGAAGCGGTTGAGTCTATGCAGGGTGTTGTCCGCGACATTGGCCACGGTATTCAGGATATCGACCGCGGCGGCGAAGGGGGGGGCGCTGGCCACCTCCAGGTTGGCCAGATCATTCAGGGTGGGCCGATATTGCAACAGGGCGGCGACGGCATCGATGCGGGCCTTGACGCCGTCCCCCAGGGGACCGACGCCCTGGAGGCCCAACAGCCGCCGGGTGGGACGATCCACGACCAGGTGCAGGCACATCATTTCCTGGCCCGGGTAGAAATGAGCCCGGTCGGCCTGGGAAACCAGGGCTCCCAGGGGGTCGAACCCGGCCTGGCGGGCGGCCGCCAGAGTCAACCCGGTGCCCGCCACGGACATATCGAAGACCTTCAGAATCCGGGTGCCCACCACCCCCTCGAAGGTGGCCTGGCCGCCCGCCACATTCGTACCGATGATCCGACCCTGGCGGCTGGCCAGGGGGCCTGAGGGGAAGCAGACTTTTCCCCCGGAGACCAGGTGCCGGTGCTCCACGCAATCGCCGCCGGCATAGATGCGGGGATCCGAGGTCTGGAGACAGGCGTTCACCACGAGACCGCCGGTGGCGCCCACGGCCAGACCGGCCTCCCGGCCCAGGCGGGTCCGGGGGCGGGTCCCCACAGCCACGATGACCAGATCGGCGGCCAGCGTCCGGGCCGTGGTCACCACCCGGGCGACACGGCCGGCTTCACCCTCGATCCGCACCAGTCCTTCGCCGCAATGGACCGCCACCCCTTTGGAGGTGAGCTGGGCCGCCACCATCCGGGCGAGGGCCGGGTCCAGCAGGTCGGGCAACAGCTGTGCTTCCGGCGTCACCACCGCAGTGTCCAAACCCCAAAGGTCGGCCACGGCCTCGGCAAATTCCAGGGCGGCGGGTTCGCCCCCGAGGACCACCACCGATTCCACCTGTCCCCGGGCGATCATCTCCTTGACGAGAGCGGCGTCCCGGGGAGTAGTGATGGTAACGACGCCGTCCCCTTCGGCTCCGGGCACCGGTGGCCGCACGGGCGCGCTGCCCGTGGCCAGGACGAGATAATCATAGGGGATTTCCGAGCTCTCCCCGCTTTCCGGGTCCTCGAGCGTCACGATCTGACGCGTTCGATCCAGGGCCCGGGCGCGGGTGCGCACACGGACCTGCACCCCTTTGGTGTCGGCAAAAAACTTCACATCCCGCGTGACCATGTAGGTGGCGGATTGCAGCTCTTTGAGGTCCGAGAGGTCGCCGGAGATATAATAGGGCAGGCCGCAACGGTCGTAGGAAAAGTCGGCGGACTGATCGATCAGGACGACCTCAGCGCCCGGCAGCAGGCGTTTCGCCCGGCAGGCGGCCTTGGGGCCGGCGGCCACGGCGCCGATGACGACAATGCGTGGAGGCATGGGCACCCTCAATAGAAATTGCCTGCCCTCTGGGGGCGGACGGAGACGCAGGGCGGATATCTCTCAACTCCCGGAGGCAAAAACCCCGATAGAAGTTACCAAGCCTGGGGACAAATGTCAAACCACCGGAAACCCAACCTGATGGGCATAATGGTCAGAGGCTGTCATGCCGGAGACGGCATCACGCCGCCGAGACGGCCAGCAGATCCAGGTCCAGAGTGACGAACTCCTCCAGGGGGAGATAGAGGCGGTGGGAAAGACGGCTTTCATCGATGGTCTTCAGGTAGTGGCCGCACCCGGGGCATTGATAAAGCCGCCGGGCGGGGTCGTCCTCCTGAAAGACATAGGGCAGCGGGCCGTTGGGGAGATTTTGGCAGAAGGGGCAGGTCTGCCGGGTATAAGGCCATTCCAGGGTGCACAGACCGCAATAGAGCCAGCGCTGGCCCGTGCCGGCCGCCAGCCGGGCCAGAACCGGGGGGCTGCCGCAGCAAAAACAGACTCCCCGCTCCCAGGGCGGCCCTTGCCCACAATGAGCGTATGGCGCGCAGGCCTGCTGATAGAATGGGGCCAGGGCCTTCTGGGAAATCCAGAGAATCAGACCCGCGGGAGCACCGAATCGGTCCAGAGAGGAAAGGAGCTCAGGGGAAGGCTCCAGCCAGTGTTCGGGATGCACCGTCTGGAGGAAGGCCAACAAAGGCTCAATAGGGCGTGAAAAGAGGCCGTGGCCCTGGCAGAGGTGCAACAATTCCCCCACTAAACGGTAATAGGCGGTTTCATCCACCGGCAGCCAGGCATTGAGGAGAATTTTACCCGCCGCCAGGCGGGCGGAGGCCTGTTCCGGGGCCAGAGACAGGGTGAAGTCGGCCTGACCGCCGGCTTCCTCTACGAGCCGCAGCACCTCCCCCGCCAGGTTCAACAAACCCACCTTGTGGGGGAGGGCAGCGGCATATTCTTGGAGACGATGTCGTAATTCCGGATTCATCTCAGGATGCCGGTTCCAGGGTGTGATGTTCGTAAACGGGGAGGTTCCTGTGCACCCAGCGGCCGCTGTTGCTGGCGCTCCCCTCCTTCTCCGGGGAAGCGGCCGCCGGGAACAGAAACACCTCGGTCTGCACGTCCTTGGGATCGGTCCCGGGCCGCTTCCAGAACACCCGGGTGTCCATCTCCCACCGGTCGCAACCGGCCAGCCAGTCGAGCTTGCTCACCGCCGCCTAGGTCTGGTTGAGGTTGGCGGAGCCCACCGCCGGGTTCATCCCTCACACCAGCAGGCCCTTGCTGCCGCCCGCCCGCATCGCCAGGAACAGCGGGCTCCAGGAATACCCCGAACCCTGGTAGCCCTTACCCACCTTGGGAAGGTGATTGTCGCAGAAGTCGTTGGCGGGCGCGGCCGCCTCCCCCCACCAGGCCTTCAGCCGGCTCACGAAGAACTTGGGCTTGTTGGTCCGGAAACTCGCCTTGGGGGCCTCCAGGGTCAGGTAAGCCTTCCGCGTGGGATGCTTGGCCTCGCTGGGGATCGCCATATACCCCGGCACGATGTGGAACAGCATCGCCATGCCGGTAGCCCCCTGGATGTTGTTCTCACCCCGTCGGGCATTGATCCCGCCCCCGGGGCATCCCGGTGATCTCCGCCACCCGCTCCGGCGTGTACCGGGAAAACTCCGCCTTCATGAGCCGGACGACGCAGCGGGGGTGCTCCACCACCGGATTCCCCGGGGCGTCCGTCTCATAGTCCCAGGTCTCCGGGTTATACGCCCTCTTCTCCTTGTCGGAGCCCGCAAACAGGCCCTCCCTCAACCCGCACCCCGGCTTCACCATAAACCCGGCGTTGGTGTAGTTCGCCACGTAGTCCCGGTGAAACCGGTTGTTCTCCATCATGTAGTAACTCAGGCCGTTGAACAGGGCGCTGTCGCTGCCTAGCCCCAGCCGCACGAACAGATCGGCTTGGGACGCCGACCGGGTGAACCGGGGGCCGCCACGATGAGCTTGGCCCCCTTGTCCCTGGCCGCCGTGATCCATTCGAAGCTGACGGGGTGATTCTCCGCCGGATTACACCCCACGATGATGATGCCGTCGCGGTGGGATTAAATTTTGACAACCATCTTCCCCTGAAACACCTACTCTTGATTAGCTCTACCGATAATATAAAAAACCAGTTGTTGTCAATTCATTTATTAACAACCGGACCTGCTTCCCAGAGATTTACTGGGAATTTAACATAGTGAAAATATTCTCTTTATTCCTTGGCATTAAGGAACCGGGCCCTGAAAATGTTCTCTTGTTATCATGGCGGGTGCATTCCGCTGCGGCGACCTCAAAATATAACAACCAAAGGTCATTACCAGAAAAATTGTGACATCTGTCTCATGTGTGCTGGCATCGCACCCCCCCTTTGGTACATTTTTCCCGCGAGCCGCTTCCGGACCGCGTTCCGCCGCGGCCGCCCCGGCTCACGGCTCACGGCCCGTACCGGTACCCGGTACACCGCCGCTCACGACCGCCTTACCCGGTACACCCCCGGTACATACCGGTACCGGTACCGGGCTGTACCGGCCCGGCGACGCCCGCGGGCGGCGCGTGGCCGGCAGACTATTGCGATGAAAAGAAAGGAATATCGGTGTGATAGAAAGACAAGTGGCTTCGGCGCTCCCCACTGTACCGGCTGTCGGCATTTTTTTCCGGTACCCCGGTACAGGATCACGCCCCGGGCCCCCGCCCCCGGCCGGCGTTAGATTTCGGCCTCGGCGAAGCGCACCGGCAGGCGGATGGTGACGGTGGTGCCCACCGCCAGCTGGCTGTCCAGAGAGATGGTGCCCCGGTGCTCGTCCACGATCTGCCGCACGAACACCATGCCCAGGCCGGTGCCCCCGATCTTGGTGGTGTAGTAGGGCTCGAAGACCTTGGCCACCACTTCCGGGGCCATGCCCCGGCCCGTGTCCTGGATCACCAGCAGGGCGTGTTGTTTGTCCACATTGGTGGTGACGCTGATTTCGCCCTGGGGGGCGGTGGCTTCGATGGCGTTGCGCAGCAGGTGAGCGATGGCCACCTTGAGGAGGTGCCGGTTCAGCTGGCAGTATACCGGCTGGGGGTGCAGCCCGGTCAACAGGTGCAGGTTCTTGCTTTCGAACTCGATGTGCAGCATGTCCAGGATTTCCCGCACGATCTTGTTCAGGTCTTCCTGGGTGAAGAAGGACTTCTTGTTTTGGGCCAGGGCCTCGAATTTGCCCACCATCTCCTCCAGGCGCTTGGCCGCGTCGGTGATGGCCAGGGCCCAGTGCCGGGCCGGGTCGTCCTCCGAGGCCTTCTTCAGCAGCCGGTGGCCGAAGCCGCCGATGACGTGCAGGGGGTTGCGGATGCCGTCCGCCATGCCCAGGGCCATTTCGCTCATGGTGCGCTCCATCACCAGGGCCTCCATCTCCCGGTTCAGGGCCAGGATCTCCTTGCTGGTCTGCGCCAGGTGCCGGTGGTCGGCCTGCATACGCCGGTAGAGCCGTTGAATGTGATGGAAAAAGAGCGTCACCGCGGCGATGACGATGGACAACAGGGCGTTCAGCCCGCCGCTGTAGGGGCGCAGCCGCTGCCACAGGGCCTCCTGGTGGGCGAACAGCAGCAGCTGGCCCACCACATGGCCCACGGCCCGGGACACCCCGAACAGCATGAGGGCCAGGCAGAGCCAGTACAGGAAGAGGTACAGGGCGTTGTCGGCGTCCCGGGCCTTGAGCTGCCGCGCCACGCGGAACGTCCCCAGGCTGAACGCCAGCACCAGGAAGGAGCCGGTAATATCCACCACCCACAGCGGCAACAGCGGCAGACTGGTCATGGGGAGTTCACCTCCGGGCGCCGCCGGAAGGCCCTGATTCCCATATACAAAAAGAAAAAGGCCGGCACCAGCAGGAGGTGGTCCAACTTGGTGACATAATAGATCCGGGCCCCCCAACCGCTGAGTTCCAGTTCGCCGCGGCCGCCGCTCATCCCCACCATGTGGGAGTCGATGCCTAACGACAGCAACTGGCCGACGAAACAGTTCAGGTTCCAGAGGGCGAAAAACACGCTGGCCCAAATCAGTTTGCGGAAGCCGGGGTGCTCGTGGAGGTTCTCCAGCTTCAGTTCATAGGCGAAAAAGAGCATGGCCAGGGCAAAGGCCAGGTAGGCGAACTGGCGGATGAAAAAGGACTCCAGCGGATCCCAGTGGGAGATGTAGGCCAGGGCCGGAGTGGGGCGCAGCCAGGTGACCAGCAACACCGCCGACCAACAGATGACTGTCCGGAAACGCCGCATGTTTCCCTCCCTTGCCTGACATTGTGGCACAATTGCCCCGGATGTCAATACGTCCGCCACCCTCTTCCGGGGCCCGGCAGCCGGGAGGCTCAGCGTTTTTCCGCCATTTCCTGTAAAAACTCGGCATACAGGTCCACGTCGCCGCTGTGGGCCATCTGCCGGTCTTCATAGGGGGCCCCCAGACGGCGGTAGAATTCCGCCGCCAGGTTCTGGAAAGTCCCGCAGATCAGGGCGATGAGCCAGTAGCGCAGGCGGCCGAACCGGGTGCGCACCACCTGCAGGGCCAAGCGGGTGCAGGCGTAATTGAGCAGGCCGGCGATGGCCCCGTCGTACTCCAGTTCCCGGGCCTCCCGGACGATGCCGGCGGCCAGGGCATTGATGCAGTCATCCAGTTCCCGGCGGTGCCGGGGGGCAATGTAAGGCATGGCGGTCCTCCTTATTCCGGTTGCCCGATTCCGGTGCCGGGCTTCACAGTGCGCGGCTCCGGGTCATCAGTATACCTGCTTTCCCGCTGCCCCCCGGCCGCCCGCCCGGGAGTTTGCTTTTCCATTGCCAACCTGCGGGAAAAATGGTGTAATCTACCTGGAATCCATTCCTGAACGTCGCCTCATGCTCAACTATCTCATCAAAAGAATCTTCCAGATGATCCCCCTGCTGTTGGGGATCACCCTGGTTTCTTTCGTGGTTATCCACCTGGCGCCGGGCTCCCCCGTCGACGTGCAGACCCTGATGAACCCCAAGGCCTCCCTGGAAGCGCAACAGCGCCTCCGGGAGCTTTACGGTCTGGATAAGCCCCTCTACGTGCAGTATTGGAATTGGCTCTCCCGCCTGGCCCGCTTCGACCTGGGACGCTCCTTCTCCCCCGATGGCCGCCTGGTGTGGGACAAGATCAAGGAGCGGTTGCCCGTCACCATCACCATCAATCTCCTGGCCATGATCCTGATCCTGCTGGTGGCGGTGCCCATCGGGGTGCTCGCCGCCACCCGCCCGGGGTCCTGGTTCGACCGGGGGACCACCCTCTTCGTCTTTTTCGGCTTTGCCATGCCCGGATTCTGGCTGGCCCTGCTCCTGATGCTGCTCTTCGGGGTCTACCTCGACTGGTTCCCCCTGTCCGGCTTGACCTCCATGTTCTTCGAACGCCTTACCTGGTGGGAGAAGCTCAAGGACCTCCTCCGGCACCTCACCCTCATCGTGGCGGTGTCGGCCTTCGGCGGGCTGGCCGGTATGTCCCGCTACATGCGGGGCAGCATGCTGGAGGTCATCCGCCAGGACTACATCACCACCGCCCGGGCCAAGGGCCTGCCGGAGCGCACGGTTATCTTCAAACACGCCATGAGGAATGCCCTGATGCCCGTGGTCACCCTCCTGGGACTGATGGTGCCGGGGCTCATCGGCGGCAGCGTCATCTTCGAACGCATCTTCGCCATCCCCGGCATGGGACAGCTCTTTTACAACGCCGTCATGGCCCGGGACTACCCTCTGGTCATGGGCGAACTGGTCATCGGCGCCCTGCTTACCCTGGCGGGAAACCTGCTGGCCGACGTTTCCTACGCCATGATCGACCCCCGGGTGCGAACGGGATAATCAAGAGGGCCGGACCGGGGGGTGAACCCCCGCCGGCCGTGTAACCGCTATGAAAACATCGTTAAAGAGGGAATTTTGGGCCCGGTTTCGCCGCAACCGGCTGGCCTTGAGCGGGCTGGCCCTGGTGGTGGGCATGTTCGCCGTCTCGCTCCTGGCCCCCTGGCTGGCCCCCTATGACCCCAACGCCATTGACATCAGGGCCATCCTGATGCCCCCCAGTACCACTCATCTCCTGGGCACCGACGTCCTGGGCCGGGACGTGCTCTCCCGCATGATCTTCGGGGCGCAGATCTCCCTGAAGGTGGGCTTCGTGTCCGTGGGGCTGGCCACCTTGATCGGGGTTTGTATCGGGGCGGTCTCCGGGTTTTACGGCGGTTGGGTGGACAGCCTGCTTATGCGCCTGGTGGACGTGATGCTCTGCTTCCCCACCTTTTTCCTGATCCTGGCGGTGGTGGCCATTCTCTCGCCGTCCATCTGGATTATCATGGTGGTCATCGGGCTGACCAGCTGGATGGGGGTGGCGCGCCTGGTGCGGGCCGAGTTCCTCACGCTCAAGGAGCGGGAGTTCGTCCAGGCCGCCCGGGCCCTGGGGGCCGGGGACGCCCGCCTCATCTTCCGGCACCTGCTCCCCAACGCCTTGGCCCCGGTGATGGTGGCCGCCACCCTGGGGGTGGCGGGGGCCATCCTCACCGAGAGCGCCCTCAGCTTCCTGGGTCTGGGGGTGCAGCCCCCCACCCCCAGTTGGGGCAACATCCTCACCGACGGCCAGGCGAACATCGAAATCGCCTGGTGGCTGTCGGTCTTCCCCGGCCTGGCCATCCTGGTGACGGTGATGGGCTACAACCTCCTGGGCGAAGGCATCCGGGAAGCCATCGACCCCCGCCTGAAGGAGTAATTCCCTGGTCCTCTCCCCTCCCCGCAATAATGCCAAGTTATTGTCGAGAATCGCGAGGCCCCCGGGAGGCGACCTATCCCGGAGTCTGCACCTGCACCCCGGAGTCGCCCCGCGCCGTCACCAACGCCACCGCGTAGGCCGCCATGCCTTCCCCCCGCCCGGCAAAGCCCATGCCCTCGGTAGTGGTGGCTTTGAGGTTGACGGCGTCCGGGGCCACCTGCAGAGTAGCAGCCAGGTTGGCGACCATGCGGGGAATATGGGGGGCCAGCCGGGGGGCTTGGGCCACGATGGTGGCGTCCACGTTGACCACCCGAAAGCCCTTCCCGGCCACGAGCGCCACGATCTTCTCCAGCAGCAGCAGGCTCGAGATGCCCTTGTAGGCGGGGTCGCTGTCGGGGAAGTGGCGGCCCAGGTCGCCGGCCCCCACCGCCCCTAAAAGGGCGTCGCCGATGGCGTGGGTGAGCACGTCGGCGTCGGAGTGCCCCCACAGGCCCAGCCGGTGCGGGATGTCCACCCCCCCCAGGATGAGGGGACGGCCCTCCACCAGCCGGTGGGCGTCATACCCGTGCCCCACCCGCATCACGCCTTTTTCCCCTTATGGGCCAGAATGGCCTCGGCCCATACCAGGTCCTCAGGGGTGGTGATCTTGATGTTGAGCGCCGAGCCGGGCACCACCACCACCGGCAATCCCAACTGCTCCACCAGCGAGGCCTCGTCGGTGCCGTAGAATTCCCGGCCGTAGGCCTCGACAAAGGCCCGCCAGATAATCTGGGTCTGGAAACCCTGGGGGGTTTGCGCCAGCCAGATCTCCCGGCGGTCCAGGGTGCCCAGGATGCGGTGTTGCCGCCCCACCCGCTTGATGGTGTCATGGGCCGGGCGGGCCAGAATGGCGGCCCCCTGCTCCCGGGCGGCCCGGATCACCTGGCGGATCTGCTGCGGGGAGACGAAGGGCCGCACCCCGTCATGCACCAGGATGACCTCCAGGTTCTCTTGTTGGTGCAGCACCTTCAAGGCATGGTAGACGCTGTCCTGGCGCTCCTTGCCCCCCGGCACCAGCCGCAGCACTTTGCGGAAACCGTGGGTTTCGACGACCTTTTGGCGGCAGTAGTCCAGGTTGGCGGGATGGGTCACCACCGTGACTTCCTGAATCTCGGGCAGGGCTTCGAAGATCGCCAGGGTGTGGGCCAGGATGGGTTTGCCCCCCAGCTCCAGGTAGGGTTTGGGGGTGTGCTGCTTCATGCGGACGCCGATGCCGGCCGCCGGGACGATGACCCCCACGCTCATGGGGCCTCCTCCGGGGGACCCTGGCAGGAGACCTCCCCCGCCCGCCCCGGCAGGGTACCCTGCCGCACCGGCGCCACCGGCAGGGAGCGGGGCTCCCTCAGGAGTTCGGCGGCATAGTCCCCCAGGCGCACGAATTCGACTCCCCGGTCTCGGGCTTGAGCCACAAAACGATTGAATTCCTGCAGATAGGGCCTCCCCTCCACTTCCGCATGGAGGGTCAGCACCTGGACCGGGCGGGGCTCGGGCGGCTCCAGCACCTCCGCGAAGAAATCCGCCGCCGTGCGGCCTGCCATCCCTAAATACTCATCCAGGGTCGGTAAGGTGGTGGGAATCTCCAACAGGGAAGAAACCTGACCGTCATAGCGGGGAAAATACGGACGGCTTCCCCGGGTGTTGCTGGCATAGCAGAACCCCTCCGCCGCCAGCACGGTGCGGGCCGCCGGGCTGCATTGCCAGCCCGGGGCGGCGAAGGCCCGGGCCGGAAAACCCATGATCTCCACGAAAATCCGCTGCGCCTTGAGCACCTCCAGGTGCACCGCGGCCGGCGGGAGGTCCAGGAGATGGTCGTGCCAGTGGACGTGATCGTAGCCGTGCAGCCCCACTTCGTGGCCGGCGGCGGCTACGGACCGGAAAAGGTCCGGGGCGCTGGCGGCGATCATGGGGCCGGGCAGGATAGTGCCGTAAAGCATGGTTTTCAATCCGTACAGCCGGGGCGCCCCGGTGCGCAGCATCTTTTTCAGAAACCCCTGGCGGGTGAAGACCCGCCGGATGGCGCGGCCGGAATTGTCAGGACCCATGGCCACATAAAAGCTGGCCGGCACGGCAAATTCGGCCAGGGTCGCCAGGAGGGCCGGCACCCCCTCCGTAAACCCCACCAGCGTGTCCACGTCGACTTTCAGGGCCAGTCGCCTCAAGAGAGTTCCGGCCCCTTTCCCTGGGCGTTCTGGGAACGGGCTTCTTCCAAAAAAGCCTCCAGCGTATGGCGCAGGGAAGTGGCCAGATCAGTGCGCGGCCGCCATCCCAGGAGCTTGGTTGCCTTGGCGATGGCGGGCTTGCGGCTCAGGATATCCTGGTAGCCCTCGCCGTAGTAGGCTTCATGGGGCACTTCGATGATCTCCGAATATGCCGGGTCCTCCCGGTGATCGGGGTGCTCCCGGAACATAGCCAGGAGCTGGTGGGCCAGTTCCTGGACGGAGGCCTCGTTGTCGGGATTGCCGATGTTGAAGATCTGGCCGTCGGCCGCGCCGTCCGGGTTCTCGATAATCTGCATCAAACAGTCGATGCCGTCCTCGATGTAGGTGAAGCACCTTTTCTGCTGGCCGCCGTCCACCAGCCGGATGGGCTCCCGGTTGACCAGGTTGATGATGAACTGGGTCACCACCCGGGAACTGCCTTCCTTGGCCGCATAGATATCATCCAGCTTGGGGCCGATCCAGTTAAAGGGACGGAACAGGGTGAAGCGCAACGCCCCCTCCTGGCCGTAAGCCCAGATCACCCGATCCAGCAGTTGCTTGGAGCAGCTGTAAATCCAGCGCTGCTTATGTATCGGGCCCAGCACCAGAGAACTTGAATCCTCGTGGAACTCGCCTTCCGGGCACATGCCGTACACCTCCGAGGTGGAGGGGAAGATAATCCGGGTCTGATATTTGACGCACTGGCGCACCACGCGCAGGTTTTCTTCAAAGTCCAGCTCAAAGACCCGCAGGGGCTGTTTCACATAGGTCATGGGCGTGGCGATGGCCACCAGCGGCAGAACCACGTCGCACTTCTTGATGTGGTATTCGATCCACTCTTTGTTGATGGCGATGTCCCCTTCCAGGAAATGGAAACGCGGCTGGTGGAGGGAATGCTCCAATTTGTTGTTGTAGAGGTCCATGCCGTAGACCTCCCAGTCCCGCGTGGTCAGGATGCGATGCACCAGGGCATTGCCGATGAAGCCGTTTACTCCGAGAATCAGGATCTTCACTCAGATCAACCTCCATTTACTGAATTCGGCCCCCAACGCCGCCTTGGCACTCCTGCAGCCGGGCTGTCAGGGCCTCTCCGGCCAGCATGGCCTCTCCCTCGAATTGGGCCTGCAGAATCTGCAGCAAACCTTCCCCGGTGCCCACCGCCACGCCCCCCCCTGCTAAGGAGACGACCTGGCCGGCAGCGGCGGCGGGACCCTCCCCGGGCGCCAACGGTCTGGCCTGCCAGATGAACAGCTTTTTCCCCCCGCCGGCGGTGAAGGCTCCGGGGTACGGATGGGTGACGGCCCGCACCAGATTATAAACATCCTGCGCCCGCTGCCCCCAGTCGATGCGGCCGTCGGCTGGCCGGCGGCCCCCGAAATAGCTGGCCCGGGTGTGGTCCTGGGGCGTGCGGGGGGCGGTGCCGGCCCGCAGCGCCGGATAGATGTCGCGCCACAGGGCGGCCGCGGCCTGGGCCAGCTTTTCGTTGAGACTCAGCGCCGTATCTTCCGGGAGGATGGGCACCCGCCTCTGCGCCACAATGTCGCCCCGGTCGGGCTTTTCCTCCATGTAATGGAGGGTGACCCCGGTTTCCGTCTCCCCGTGGATCAGCACCCAGTTGACCGGGCATTTTCCCCGATAGCGGGGGAGCAGACTGCCGTGCAGGTTAAGGGCACCCCGGCGGGGCAGTTCCAGCAGGGGTTTGCTCAGCATCGCCCGATAATAACAGGATATCAAAAAGTCGGGGGCCAGCCGCGCCAGGACCTCTATGAACCGGGGATCATTGGGGCTCTGCGGCTGAAACACCGGCAGGTAATGGGCGCCGGCCAACTCCCGGACCGCCGGAAACCAAAGGGTTTCCCCGGGATCGTCGGCATGGGTGACCACCGCCGCAATCTCATCGCCCCACTCCCCGCTCAGTTCGATGAGGGCCTGCAAGGAGCGGTAGCCGATGTTCTGATAGCCCAGGAAAACCAGTCGCATCAGCACCAGCCCAGGGTTCGGAAGCAGATTTCGGTTTGCCCTTGTCATTCATGCGTCTGGCCGGAGCCGGACCGGCGCGGGCGCTTCAGTCCAGGCGCCGCCGAATGACAAAGCGGGGGCGTTGCCGCACTTCCCGATAGATGCGGCCCACATATTCGCCGACGAGAGCCACACCGAACATCTGCATCCCCATGAAGACGAACAGGATGGCGAACAGGGTAAAGACGCCCTCCACCTCGGGGCCCAGCCACAGACGGCGGAGAAACAGGAAGACGCCGAATCCGAAGCCCGCCAGGGCGATGAGCAGCCCCAGCACCCCCACGGCATGGATGGGCAGATGGGAAAACCCCGTCATGAGATCGAAGTTGAGGCGGATGAGTTTGACCAGGCCGTATTTGGACTGGCCTTTTTCCCGTTCGGCATGTCCCACGGGTATTTCGGCGATGCGCCGGGCAAAGCTGTTGGCCAGGGCCGGGATGAAACTGGTGGACTCCGGGCACTGATTGATGCTGTCCACCACCGTCCGCCGGTAGGCCCGGAGCATACAGCCGTAATCCCGCAGATGAATGCCCGTCACCTTGGACATCACCCGGTTCACCAGCGCCGAGGGCCACCGCCGGAAGATGGAGTCCTGCCGGTGTTCCCGCCAGCCCCCCACCGCGTCGTAGCCCTCTTCGATCTTGGCCACCAACCGGGGGATTTCCTCGGGCGGGTTCTGCAAGTCCGCATCCAGGGTGATGACGATCTCGCCCCGGGAAGCCTGAAAACCGGCGAAGATCGCCTGGTGTTGCCCGAAATTGCGGCTGAACTGGATGCCCCGCACGCTCTCCGGGTGCTGCGCATGAAGTTCCTGGATGAGGTCCCAGGATCGGTCGCTGGAGCCGTCGTCCACGAGGAGGATCTCGAACGTGCGGCCCATGCCCGATAAAGTTTCCAGCAGACGTCGGCCCAATTCCCGGATATTGCCTTCTTCGTTGAATATGGGGATGACCACCGAGATATACGGCGGCTCGAGGGATTGCCGTGAAGGGGGGCCGCTGCGGCCGTTCATAATTATCTTCGTCCCTAATTGTCTTGGGATGCGGACAGGGCGAGCACAAAAGAGAGCTTACCAGAGCGGGCGATAAGCCGAGTTCTGTCCCGGAGATCTCCGGTGATGATCATTCCTCTAGGACCGCGGTTGCCCGCGGCCTCCAGCAGCCTACCCGGGAGCTTCGGACGGGCCGCCCTCAAACGCTCCCCTATTTGGCCTTGCTCCGGGTGGGGTTTACCGAGCTTCCGATGTCGCCATCGGAACTGGTGAGCTCTTACCTCACCGTTTCACCCTTACCGGGGCAACGTGGGTCACCCCGGCGGTCTATTCTCTGTGGCACTTTCCTTAGGGTCGCCCCCACTGGGTGTTACCCAGCACCCTGCCCTGTGGAGCTCGGACTTTCCTCTCGCCAGCCGGCAACCGGCTGACCAGCGATCATCTTGCCTGCTCTGATAAGCTTTATTAAATTTTATTATAATAAGGTGCGCCGGTCAATGGGGTGGTCGTGGCGGCCCCTGGCCGGCGCCCGCCAGGGCGGGCGCTTTCCCTTCCCGGCTCACTGTGACATAGCACAGGGTCTGAACTTTTTCAACCAGAAAGTTGCCGCTGCCCCCGACCCAGTTGATGTATAACTCCGGTGGATTTGTTCTCCTGAGCGGGGCGCTGGAGGGCGTTGACAAAGGGTCGGGTAGGCGCCGTTGCTTCTGGACAAGAGTGCCCGGAAGCCCATCACCGCTGTTGTCCTGTCGACATAAGTGTGGGGGCCTTGGCCCGGCCCCCGCCGTCATGGTTATAAAAATCCGGTAACGGCACTCGACCGGATCAGCCCGCAGACTCCCGCGCTTCCGGCAGCATCGGTTCCGGAGGAGCGCCATTGGCCTCCGGCCCCATCCAATAAATAATGCGCTGGCAATGGGGACAGGTCAGGATTTCCTCTTCCCTTTGGAGCTCGATAAACTGCTGGGGCGGAATATTCATATGACAAACCTGACAGACGCTCTGACGCACCTCGGCGATGGCGATGCCATTGCGCCGCTGCCGGATAAAGTCATATTTCTTCAGGAGGGTTTTCGGAATTGCCCCGAGGATTTTGCTCCGCTGGGCCTCTAATGCCTGCAGCCTTTCCCCGATCTCATCCATTTCCACCTGGGTGGCCACCCGCTTGCCCTGCAGTTCCTTTTGCAGTCGTTCTATCTCTTGACTTTTTGCGGCCAACAACGAGTTATGCTCTTCCAGGACTTCCATGAGGCGCAGAATCTCGGTCTCTTTCTGGTCTTTGCGATCTTCCTTGAAGGCGATCTCCCGAAGCATGGCCTTGTATTCGAAGTTGTCCTTGATTTCCATGAGGCGCTGCCGACTGCGGGTGATGCCTTCATCCAGCATGGCCATGTCCTCATCCAGCTGGCGTTGTTGGCTTTTTAACTCTTCAACACGCTGCAGCTCTTCTTCTAACGACTGTCGGGCTATGCTGATCTGGGTTTCGGCCTCACTCAACCTGGCGGGAAGCTCCTGTTGCTGCATGGACAGGGTCCGGATCTCCCAATCAAGATTTTGTAAGGCAATCAAGTGAGTTAAATCCTCTTGCACTGCTTGTCCTCCACTCTTGCACGTTTAATTTCACTTTACGACCGTAAACAGGGTCGTCCTCAATCAGAGGCAAAGGGTCATCTCCGGTGATGCCGAGTCAGCAGGAGGCCGGGCTGCCGTCGATGGCTGCTTACACATAACGAAAAGGGTCCGCCCCCCAGCGATCTGTGATGATCTCCACTTCCAGGTGGGCCGCGGCCAGGCGCTGTCTGAGCTGCCCGGCCCAATGGGGGATAAACAAAGCCTCGGTGGCGTAATGGCCCAGATCGCAAATGGCCAGTTGTGCCTGGCTCCAAGGCGCCACCTGGTGATAGCGCAGGTCCCCGCTGACGAAGAGGTCGGCACCCGCTTTGACCGCCAGGGGAAGCAGCTCACCGCCGCTACCGCCGCACAGGGCCACGGTGGCCACCAGGGACGGTGGTTGCCCGGCCAACTTGATGACCGTCGTCTGAAAGATCTCTTTCAGCCACCGGAGCACGTCCGCAAACTGGCGGGGCGGATCAAACTCGCCGATTCGGCCCAGACCCCGCTTGTCGCCGGGATTCTTCAAAGGGTATAGGTCAAAGGCCGGGTCTTCATAAGGATGGGAGGCCCGCAGACGTGCAATGCTGATGGGAAGGCGACTTTCGGGCAAGATAATTTCCAGGCGGGACTCGGGGACGCGATTCAGCCGGGAAGTTTCGCCCAGGAAGGGATGCGCCCCGGCTGCGGGAAAAAATGTGCCTTCCCCCTGAGCGGCAAAAGAACATTGGGAATAGGCGCCGATGACCCCCACGAGATCGTCGCATATCGCTTGGCGCAGCCGATCTTCATAGCCCAGGGGTACAAAGACCACCAGCTTCATCAGGCTGTCCCGCCCCGTCTCCTCCAAGACCCGAACATTGACCAATTCCAGGGTGTCGGCCAAAAAATCGTTTACTCCCTGGGGAGCCACATCCACATTGGTATGCGCCGCGGCTACCGCCAAGTCGTGCTGCACTGCCAGTTGCACCGCCCGTCCCCACGGCGTTTGCGGGTCCAGCCGTTCCAGGGGCTGAAAAAACAGCGGGTGGTGCGTCAACAGCATCTGCGCCCCGGCTTTGATAGCCCCTGCCACCACGGCCACGGAGGGTTCCAGCGCCACCGCCAAAACTTGCACTTCCTGGGTTGGGGAGCCGATCTGAAGGCCCACACGGTCCCACGGCAAGGCCCAGGCCGCGGGAGCCTGATCTTCCACAATTGCCATTATTTGTCCGGCGGTAACGGCCATCGCGCATTAAAATGGGGTGCTGGTCAGGCACCCCGGTCTTATTCTCTCGGTGTTGGTGATGCAATAGAGAAGCGCTGTATTTATAGTTCGCATAAGGATACTGGTTGGTGGGCCCACCTGGATTCGAACCAGGGACCTTCCGGTTATGAGCCGGTGGCTCTAACCGCTGAGCTATGGGCCCCCTTTCATTTGGCTAATATTTTATTATAAACCAATTATCTCATGGATCGAAATAATATTTCTGTTGCCTGAGATGGGCCGCACCCACCCCCTTCCGGCCTTGGAGGCCTCATAAGCTTTTCGGTAGCGCTTACCCTCATTAATATTCTACAAAGCTTTGCAGTTGCTTGCTCCGGGAGGCGTGTTTCAATTTTCGGATTGCTTTGGCTTCAATCTGTCGGATGCGTTCCCGGGTTACCATAAACTTGCGCCCCACTTCTTCCAGAGTATGGTCTGATTTTTCCCCAATGCCAAAACGCATGCGCAGGACTTTTTCCTCCCGGGGGGTCAGGGTGGCCAACACTTTCCTGGTCTGTTCTGCCAGATTCAGATTCTCGATGGCTTCGATGGGGGAGGCGATCTTTTTGTCTTCAATGAAATCTGCCAGTTGGCTGTCTTCCTCCTCTCCAATGGGGGTCTCCAGAGATATGGGTTCCTTAGCGATTTTCAATACCTTGCGAACCTTTTCCAGGGGAAACTCCATCTTCTGGGCGATCTCTTCCGGGGAGGGCTCGCGTCCCATTTCTTGGACCAGCAGCCGGGCCGTTCGCAATATTTTATTTATTGTCTCGATCATATGGACGGGAACCCGGATGGTGCGGGCCTGGTCGGCAATGGCCCGGGTGATGGCCTGTCTGATCCACCAGGTGGCATAGGTGCTGAACTTGTAGCCCCGTTCATATTCAAACTTTTCTACGGCCTTCATCAGACCGATGTTGCCTTCCTGGATCAAATCCAAAAGGTGGAGGCCCCGGTTGGTATACTTCTTGGCAATGCTGACGACCAGCCGCAGGTTGGCTTCCACCAATTCCCTCTTGGCCCGAGCCGCTATACGTTCGCCTTTTTTGACACGCTCGTTGATTGACAACAGCTTTTCATATGGTAGCCCGGATTCCTGGATCACCTTTTTCAGCCCCTTGGAGGCCTGCCGCCAGGTCTCCAGCAAATCATTCCAATCATCGGAAGACAACTCGGAATGGGGCAGAGGCGGGGAAGTCCCTTGCAAGGCGGCTTTATGAAAAGTTCGGCAGAGATTTTTCAAGGTGTCTTCATCGGTCTTCGCCTGTTGTAGACAAAAAC
The DNA here is from genome assembly GCA_964428565.1 of uncultured Desulfobacterales bacterium. Classification (GTDB taxonomy): domain Bacteria; phylum Desulfobacterota; class Desulfobaccia; order Desulfobaccales; family Desulfobaccaceae; genus CAYRYV01. Next base: position 19,811 of record CAYRYV010000003.1, read on the forward strand.
CCATGGATTGCTGACACTCTTTAATGGTCTGGCAATACTTCCTTAACTTCCGGATGATCTTATTGAGGTGGACACGGGGAATAGTAAGTTTCTTCAATAGAAGAGAAATTTCTTGTCGCTGCTGTTGCACACGTTCGGTAATGACAGCCTGCTTCTCTGGAGTCAGTGAACCGTCGGACAAACTGGCGTTCAATCTCTTGATGTATTGCTCTATCGATTGAACTTCCTTGATAACTTCGGATGATCGCCATTCTGGGGGGCAGGAAAAATTCCGGCAGGTCGCTTCTTCCTGAAAGGGCAGGCTGGCCAGTAAAGGAAATTCTTCCGCCTTCTCTTTGTCCGCTATTGCCAGGATTTCTTCTTCCCCCCAAGGGGTTTCCAAAAGTGCCCGGATAATTAAATTTTCACCTTCTTCGATACGCTTGGCGATCTCCACTTCTCCTTCCCGGGTCAAAAGAGAGACCATCCCCATTTCTTTCAAATACATTTTTATAGGGTCGTCGATTTTATTGGTAAACTCTCCTTCACACGTGAAACTATCGGGCCCCGGTTCCACTTCCAGGGTTGCGGGAATCTTGAGGTTGGAGGTCAACCCGATAAAATCAATATCGATATCGTCCAGCGCCGCGATATTGTCGATGCCATCATGCAGGAGGGTATCCGATGATTCGTGGTCAGTAAACTCTTCAAAGGGAATTAAGCTGGGGTTATCCTCAATCAAGATATCGTTCAATCCGTCGACTGCTATCCCTTTGCCCATCCGAATCCTCCTTATTACCAAAGGTTGCGGCTCACCTACATGTCCCTCAGTTGCTGTTCGATATCGGTTAAGCGTGCCGTGTACGCCAGGCACTCCTGTCTGGAGCTGTGGGGTGGATGCTCTTTGATCCTTTGTTTAAGAAGACGCAGTTCCTTATTAAGGCGGTGTTTCTTTAAGGCGCGCTGCAGATGCTCCAGGTCTTCCCGGGTATACTCCCCCTGGGACAGGGAAAAGGCGCAGATTTGGTTCCGTAATTCCGGGTCTTGTACCTTTACCAGGAGCATGCCGTAGTCCAGGCAGCCGTGTTCTTCGTGGCAGGCGATGATCAACTCCGCGATTTCCCGTAAGCGGGCATCCTCAAAGTCTTCCGCCCAGTTTGCCAGCGGGATGTCTTCCAGGGCTTCGGGATGACAGAGAATCAGTTTTAAGAGCTTTTTTTCTATGGCGATGACCCGCTGAGGCGTCACCTGCAGAGGGGTCGGCGGGGAGGACCGGGTGTTTTTCAGGGCGTTGGCCAACGCCGTTTCCGAAATCCCCAGGCGTTTGGCTGCGGGTTGCAGCCACAGGGCTCTCTCGGCGGGGTCGGTGAGGGCGGCAAAGTACGGCCGCAGTTGGTCCAAAGCGCTGATTTTCCCCTCCACCCCGGGCTCCGTGGAACTGAAAATTTTATCCAGGATGAACTCGAAGAGGGGTTGACTGTGATCCCAGGGCGACTTGAAGATCTCCACCCCGTATTTGCCGGCATAGCTGTCGGGATCTTCTCCGCTCGGTAAGGTCAGGACCCGGACCGGGAGATGCTCGCTGGCGAAATGGGGGAGGCTGCGCATCATGGCCCTAAGTCCGGCCTCATCGCCGTCGAAGACCAGAACGACCCGGGAGCAGTAGCCCTTTAATAAACGCACCTGGTCCCGGGTAAGGGCGGTGCCCAGACTGGCCGCCACCGGCTGAATGCCCTGTCCCCGTAAAGCCAACAGGTCCATATAGCCCTCCACCAGGATGGCCAGACGCTCTTTCCGCAGATATTCCCGGGCTTGATAGAGGCCATAAAGATTACGGCCTTTAGAGTAAATGGGGCTTTCCGGAGAATTGAGATATTTGGGCTCACCCTCCCCGATTATCCGACCTCCGAAGGCCACAATACGGCCCTCGCGATCGTGGATGGGAAAGATAAGCCGTCCCCGGAAGCGATCGTAATAGCCACCCGAGGTCTTGCTGATAATGAGGCCCAATTCCAGGGCCGCGTTTAAGGGGGCGTTGCGGCGGGAAAAATGCTTTTCCAGGCCCCGCCAGTCATCGGGGGCAAACCCCAGGCGGTATTCGGAAACCACCTGGGGGTCCAATCCCCGCCGGGCCAGGTAAGCGCGAGCAGTGGCGCCGATGCCGGGATGGGCCAGGTTCCCCTGAAAAAAGGCGGCAGCCAGTTCGTTGACTTCGTAATAAGACTGCTTTTTCTTGGTTTCCCGGGCGGCGTTGGTCCCAATGTCCCGCTCCCCGAGAGGAATGCCGTATCTCTTTGCCAGTTCGGTGACCGTCTCTGGGAAGGAAAGATTTAAGTGCTGCATCAGGAAGGTGAAGACGTTGCCCCCGGCCCCGCATCCGTAACAATGGAATATCTGTCTTTCTGGATAAACGGTGAAGGAGGGATTTGACTCGGAATGGAATGGGCAGAGTCCGACGAGGTAGCGGCCGCGTGGGGTCAAATTGATATACTGACCGATTACTTCAGCGATAGGGGCCGCGTCCTTGATCTCGAGAAGTTTGCCTTCCGGTATATATGGAGACATGAAGGTAACCTCCTCGTCCTCTTCGCCTAACTAGCGCTTGAAGTTAAATATCTCAATGCCAACGCGACAATATTATCTGGCAGCCAACAAAATGGCCCGAGGCTTATTCCTTTATCTCCACGGTGGTGACTCCTGGGTTTCCCTGAGCGACTTCGCCCGGATGGATGTCTTTAACCAGGGTATGTTGTTTCAAATGTTGGCGGACGGCGTTTTGTAGCCTGCCCGTCCCCATGCCATGGATAATGTCCACCCGCGGGCAGCGATTCAACGCGGCCTGGTCGAGCATCCGATCCACCAAGGGCAAGGCTTCGTCTACCCGCAGTCCGATGATATTCAGTGAAGTGGACGCCATGGGGCAGATGGGCAGCGAGACGGAGGTCCCCCCCGGACCTGAGCGGGCGGCAAGGCCGGTCCCCGGCCCGTGGCCGCTCGGGTGGATATCTCTTGACAACAGGCGGATTTTCATGGTTCCCACCAGCACTTCCACCTTCCCGTCTTTATCGGGGGGAGCCGTGACGACAGCCTCCCGCCCCAGATTTGCTAAAAACACCCTTTGCCCGGGAATTAAATGGGAAGCGGGGCTGTCTTCGGATGGCGGGCCACTCGGTAGTTGTTGCCACAGTGCCTGTTGTGTCTGGGAGAATTCTTGCCGCAAACTCCCCCACGACTCTTCCTGCTTTTCCAAACGCCGGAAGATATCTTTAAACTTCGCTTCGGCCCGGCGGATACTGGCGGCGATGGCTCGGCGGTCTTCTTCCCGCGCCCGGGCCCGTTCTTGTTCCAAAGACTTCCACCCCGCGGCCAGACGGGCCTTGTCCTGCTCGAACCGGCGCCGCTCCTCCTCCAGCTCCTGCTGCTGCCGGGCCAACGTTTGTTGAGAGTCCTGCAGCCGGGAGAGCAATTGGCCGGCCTCCAGGCCCTCCTTCCCCAAATAGTCCTCGGCGGCGGCGATGATTGGGGATGGCAGGCCCCATCCCCGGGCGATCTTGAGGGCATTGCTGGGGCCGGCGATACCATAGGCTAAGCGATATAACGGCTTGTGGGTATGATCGTCGAAGAGCACGGCGACATTGACGCACCCGGGCTCCGTTTGGGCAAAGGCCTTGATCAGATGATAGTGGGTCGTTATAGCCCCATAAGCGCCGGTCTCCAGAAGATATTTCACCACGGCGGTGGCCAGGGCGGCACCTTCGCCCGGATCGGTGGCTGTGCCCAGTTCGTCCAGCAAAATCAGGCTGCGTCCCGTCAGTTGGGCCATGATCTCCTGGAGGCGTTTGATGTGTGCAGAAAAGGTGCTCAGATCGTTCGCTATGTCCTGGGCATCGCCGATGTCGGCTAAGATGTGGTCAAATACTGTCACTTCACTGCCTTCGGCCACGGGGATGGGAATACCGCACTGCACCATCACACACAGTAACCCCAAGGTTTTCAGGGTTGCGGTTTTCCCGCCCGTATTGGCGCCGGAAAGTATCAGAAACCGTTGCGCGGGATCGAGACTGAGGTCAATGGGAACAGTGGAGGTGGAATCGGGGAGCTTACGCTCCTTGGCCATAAGCAGGGGGTGGCGGGCCTGCTTCAGGCGCAGGCGGCCGCCTCGGGTCAGTTCGGGCACCCGGGACTGGTAATCCTGGGCGTATAAAACCTTGGCATGCAGGGCGTCAAAATATGCCAAAATCTCCAGGTCGGCTGTCAGAGAGTCCTGATGAACCCTCACCACATCCGTCAGCCGCCGCAGGATGCGCTCCTCTTCCCGTTTTTCGGCGCCCCCCAACAGATTGATGGTATTGTTGAGATCAACTACTTCCAGGGGTTCGATAAATAGGGTGGCGCGGCTTTGCGACTGGTCATGAATGATCCCGGGCAGACGGCCCTTGTATTCTGTCCGAATGGGAATGACGTAACGGCCGTTGCGTTGTGCGATGATCTGATCCTGGATGGCGTCTTTAAGGCCGGCATGCGTGAACATCTGCTGTAAGCGGCGGGTGAGTGTATACCGGGTGGCGGCAATGTCTTCCCGAATCTGGCGAAGTTCGGGACTGGCTTGATCGAGAATGAGGCCGTGGGGACTGATGGCTTCCAGAATGGCAGAACGTAATTCTGAGAGTTCCTGGAGCTTGGTTGCCCGGTCGGCGAGGAGAGGCTTGCGGATGGCTGCGGCCCCCAAAAACCGGCGGATACGGCGCACCAACTGCAGGATTGCTGAAATCTCAAGGAAATCGGCTGGGTCTAACAGGCTGCCGGGAACTTGGGCGCGCTCCAGAATCCGGCCCAAGTCGGGAAAGCTCTCCAGCGGAAAGGGGCCTTCCACCGTAAGCAGATCAGCTAACTCGGAGAATTCTTGCAAGCCGGCGCTGACCGCCTCAAAATCAGCCGCTGGGCGTAAAGCCGCCAGGGCCTGCCGACCTAATGCGGACCGGGCATATGACTGCAGGATGGTTATGAGTTCCGGGAAATCCAGGGCCCGTAGTGTGTTATCTGCCATAAGAATAATGAAAGGGCATTCCGGAAGGGGTAGATACGGGTCTTGATCGGGCTCACGTCATGTGGAGCTGCTGCCTCACCAGGGTGTTGATTACCTTCCCTTCTGCTTTCCCCGTTAACTTTTGCATGGCGGCTTTCATCACCTTGCCCAAATCTTGGGGACCAGAGGCGCCCACGGCTTCAATGATGGCGGCAATCTCTGTGGTTAGTTCCGTTTCGCTCAGTTGCGCAGGCAAAAAAATGAGGAGAAACGTTAATTCCTCCTCTTCTTTTTTTGCTAAATCAAAGCGTCCAGCTTTTTGATATTCGCCGATGGCCTCTCGGCGTTGCTTCACCTGAGTGGATATGACGCTGATTATCTCTGCGTCACTAAGCTTACGTTTCTCTTGAACTTCCCGGTTTTTCAGAGCGGCTCGTAACATCCGCATCGTTGATAACTTGAGGCTTTCCTGAGCCTTCAAGGCATCCTTGAGGGCTGTATCGATTTTTTCATAAAGCCCCATCAACTTGCCCCGGATTTTCTCATCCTTTTGAGAGCCCGTTTTTTCGCTGCTAACACTTTCTTTTTGCGTTTGATACTGGGTTTTTCGTAGTGTTCCCGCTTGCGGACTTCAGATAGTATCCCAGCTTTCTCGCATTGTTTTTTGAAGCGTTTTAGGGCAATTTCAAAGGGCTCATTGGCTTTCACCCTTACGCCTGGCATTCATTTTCGCCTCCTCCCCTATCAAATCAACACCTATGGCGATAATCAACCCAACAGCCACAAATGTTTCCCTTGCACCTGGTCGATTATATCATCCAGGATATTAGATTTAATAAGCTATCATATTCAATCTATCTGTCAAGGTTATTTTTCCCGGACAGGGGGAAGGGCATCCCAGTAGGGTCAGCTGGATACCGACGTCACCATAAAAAGATCACCCGGGGGGCCTTCCGGGAAAGGATTATCTCACCAGCTAAATCCACCACCCCAGGTATCCGGTCGATCAAGGCGGTATCGCTGGTGGAGACCGGTCCGGAGAAATTCGCCAGATACCTTTCTGGCACTGCTACAGCCCGAGACTCCACCACCAGACCGTGGGTGGCAAAAATATCCCGGGTGAGCCCCGCTAACTCCCCGCTGCGGCTTAGGGGGGCATCGTAGTAAACACTTATGCGGGCGGGGCGATAGGTGGCCAGGTATTGCGCCGCTAAATTCAGGGCTGTCGCTGTGTGCGGCGAAGGCCGGTAGTTCCGGGAAATCTGCCCGATATCACGGAGGAACCCGTCGTCCGCCAGGATCAGGGGCCAATTCCTCAGATAACACTCCAGGGTGATGAGGACATTGTGGCCGTCGATACCCAGGGGATCGGCAGTTTTCCGGGCTAAAGCACAGAGTTTGGCGCGACGCCCGGCGGCGGCCGAGGTGGCAAAGACCGCGCGGTGTAATAACTGCCGCTCTGCCGCTGGCAGATTGTGACGGTTCCCCACCAAGGAAAGGCTGGTCACCCGTGGGTACCCGCGGTTCAGCAAATAGCGAAAGTCCAACGCCGCTTCCCGCAGGCGCGGCAGATTTAGATCCCGGTGCACATGTCAAAGGCCTTCTTTGGCCAAATCTTCGATGAGGGATTTCTGTTTCTTGCTGATGCTGGGGGGGATATCGATGATAATCCGCACATATTCGTCCCCCCGCACCTTGCCGCCCCCCTGGGGCAAACCATGCCCCTTGAGGCGCATCTTGGTATGGCTGTTCGTTCCGGCAGGGATCTTAATGCTCAGCGTCTTGCCGTCGATGGTGGGTACGGTGACTTTGGTGCCTAAAATAGCTTCCGTTAGTTTGATATGTTTGTCCACATATAGATCATAGCCTTCCCGTTTAAACACCGGATGACCGATTTCCTTGATCTTTATATACAAATCCCCGGGAGGGCCTCCATAGGGGTTAGCCCGGCCTTTGCCCGCCACCCGCAATTTCTTGCCTTGGATAGAGCCTGGGGGGACTTTGACCGAAACCTTTTCCGACTGGCCGTCCCGGGAGAACTGCACCAGTTTTTCAGCCCCGAAAGTGATTTCATGAAGAGTCAGCGGGAGTTCCACTATAAGATCTTCGCCCTTGGAGGCGGCTTGGGGCGTGCTGAAGCCTCCCATCTCGGTGAAATCAAATATCTTGCCCCGGCCTCGCTTGGCACCGGCCTGACCTTTGAAAATGCGGCGGAAGATATCCCCGGAAAAGCCGATATCCTGAAATATGTTATTGAAATCAAACCCCCGGAAGATATCTTCTTGGCTGAACTTGCCGTGGAAGGCCTGGGAGCCGATGGTGTCATATTCCCGTCTTTTCTCCGGATTGCTCAGCACCGCATAGGCTTCGCTGATCTTCTTGAACATTTCCTCGGCATGCTTGTCCCCTTTGTTCTTATCGGGGTGATATTTCTGCGCCAGGGCGCGGTAGGCCTTCTTCATCTCTGCGGGTGTGGCTTCCCGATTGACACCCAATATTTTATAGTAATCCTGATCAGCCATAGCCGTCTGTTATTATTTGGAGAAATCTTTCAAAGGGGGAGGCGGTAAAAGTTTCTAATTTTTTAATATAAAGGGGATCAGTTTTTTTGTCAAGCCGCAGCGCAGACATAACTTTTGTAATTTCTTGATTAATTCCTTCCGTATCGGTCGTTTGCGGCCATGAGAAAAAAAGTACACTATTTCTTGCTTAATTTCTATAAATGTGATATCAAACCGGTGTTGTGGACCCAGTTAAGAGCACCTTTGGCGATGCGGCTTTTTGGGTTATCAAATCTGACACCATCACGGCGAGCAATAAGAGCAAGGAGGTAAGAGAATGACGGCTTTGGCAGGTGGCATTGGGGCGATTGTTGCAGGCATCATCACCATGACGCTATGGTATAAACATTTCTTCAGTCTGATCGCCGGAGCGATTCCGTTTTTGCTGCTTGTAGGCGGGGGCTTGGCGGTTTATCTGGGGTTTGAAGAGGCCAAAGATAAGTTCCTGAAAAAATCGGAAACCCCGTCATTCGACACCAAAACCGGCGAGGGCGATGTAGAAAAATATAAATCGGAAGTCGAAAAGCTCAAAGCTGAGATCGAAGAACTCAAGCAGAAGTCTTAAGAACTCGCCTTAGACGGCGGCCTCCTGCTCAATCGGAAGCAGGAGGCCGCTCTCCACCTCTCCTGAAAAAATATATTCCCTGGCACCCCCTTCTCCTTCCAAAATCAAGGCCCCTTCCGCAGAGACGTCCACCGCTCGGCCGTGGATCGTTTTGGGACCTTGCCGGATGGTCACGACCTTGCCCAGAGTGACGCAGGCCTCTCGCCAAAGCTGGAGGATGCGGGGAAAGCGCCCGAGCAGGAACATCTCATAGAGCCGATCAAGGTGTTCCAGCCAACTCCGGAGGATTTTCCGGCGGGAATAGGTCCCGCCTGTTTGCGCCAGAGAAATGGCAATGCCCTCCAGCGGCGGGGGAAACTGGCGGGTATGGACATTCAGGCCCATCCCCAGCACCACATGGCTCATCTGGTCGCTTTCGGTCTCCATTTCGGTCAGGATGCCGCCCAGTTTCCGCTCCTCCAGAATCAGGTCGTTAGGCCATTTGATGCCGGCGGCCACCCCGCCGGCCTCTTCCAGGGCTTGGACTGCGGCCACGGCTGCGGTAAGCGTGAGTTTGGGGAGTTCCTGGGGAGGGAGGGGAGGCCGCAGGATCAGCGACACATAGATCCCCGCTCCCGGCGGAGACTCCCAACTGCGTCCCAACCGCCCCCGCCCGGCACTCTGGGTTTCTGCTATGATGACGGTGCCTTGGGGAGCGCCGGCCCGAGCCAGGGACTTTGCCAGGTCGTTGGTGGAGGGAACCCGGGGAAGGCAATAAAAAGGTCCGCAGACATGCTGCGTCTGCAGGTTTTCGGTCAGGTCCCCGGGCAACAGCAAATCTCCGGGAAACTCCAGCTGGTAACCCCGCCGCGGGCTCCCGACGATGCCGTAGCCTGCCGCCTTCAGGCGCTGAATCCTTTTCCATACCGCCCCCCGGGTCAAACCCAGCCGGACTGCCAAGACCTGACCCGATACGGGGGCGGTGGCGGCATTCAGGAAGTGCAAGAGCTTTTCCTGCAAGGGATCGATGGATAGAGGGGGTGAGGGGCCTGCCGGCGGCATATTGGTCAGGATTGGCCGCGAACCGGGACCACGGGTGCAGGGTAACGGCTCTTCTGGATGAGATTGGCCTTCAGGGAATTATTATACACGGCGGCGCCGATCAAAACTCCGATGGACAGCCCCACCAAGGCCGAAATCAGGGAAGGCGAGACCAGCACGGCGATACACAACCCGGTGACCCCATAGGCCAGCGGAATGTATATCTGGGCGGGCGCCACCTGGCAGGCCGGCAGGAAGGCGGCCAGCACCAGGATGGCAACCAGGCGGGTCCAGCGCCCGGATAACCGCAAGGTTCGTTTTTCCCGTGACATCCTCATTTGTTACCCAGAGAATCCGCCCAACCTGGCCGAGTCCTACAGTCTCCCCCCGGTGATCACCAGAAAGGCTGACACCAAAGAGAGGTACGCGGCGCTGCTAAGACCCCAGAGAATAACCTGGCGGCGTTGGTGGCGATAGAATTTTCGTTTTATGCACTCCTGATTGATCACCGCCAGTATGATACTGATCCACAACAATGGCTGGAAGGGGAGCGGCGTTGCCGGAAAATGGAGGCAAAATACCACTCCGGCGATCAGCAGAATGTTGATGATAGTATAACCCAGAGCGCCACCGGCGAGCCCCAGTCCGGTAACCAGACTGCGACGTCCTGCCGCGACATCCTGAGCCAGGCACAGAAACCCCTGACTGAGCAACACCATCAGCAGGGCCAGGGTGAAAAGCACCCCCAGGACCAGCAATTCTGAGGCCCAATGGCCGCTGTTGAGATAATAACCGGCCTGGCTCGCCCCCCATCCTCCCATCAGGCTGGTGAGCACCTCGCGGCCGGCGCCTCCCCCAGAAAAGGCCCAGCCCAGGAGAACGAATGTCAGTAAACTGGCCCCCAGTGTGACGACCACCTGCACAGGGTAGCCATTGACTGCGGCCAGGAGGGCACCCACCCACAACGACTCCACCCCGCCAAGGCCTGGAGGCAACCGGAACAGCCATAGGGAAGGCAAGGCTAAGGATCACCTCTGAGTTACGAATACACTGACTGAATTGATTTTTACCCGCCAACGGCTTTTTCGTCAAGTCGCCGCGTCATCATGTTTTATCAGAAGCTATTCACATTGTATGCCAAGATGGTTTGTTGCTATAATACATTGAATTAACCTGAAAGTGGATGGATAAGGGGCGCCCGTGCTCCTGGCAATGTTTGCCATAATAAACATTTTGTGTGGTTTTATTGACAAATCTAGTGCTTCGGTGCCGAGATAAAGGCCGCATGCTGAGCGCCCGCGGGCATTAAGGCCGGGGTTGCATGGCGGCCACCAGACGACGCTGGCGCACGATTTCGAAAAGGCAGACCGCCCCGGCGGTGGCGGCATTGAGGGAACCGACTTCATCGGTGGCCAAGGGGATGGCCAGCATCAGGTCGCAGTGGGCCCGCACCCGGGGGCGCAGGCCCTTGCCTTCGCTACCGATGACCAAGGCCAAGGGGACGGTAAGGTCGGCGTCATAGAGGCAGGTCGGGGCGTCGGCCGCGGCCCCGGCGATCCACAAGCCCATGTCTTGGAGACGTATCAGGAGGTCGGCCACATTCGTGACCCGCACTATGGGGAGGTAAATTGCGGCGCCAGCCGCAGCCTTGATAACCGTCGGGCTGACTCCCGCGGCTCGATCCTTGGGGATGAACAGAGCCACCGCCCCGGCGGCGTGGGCGCTGCGGATGAGATTTCCCAGATTCATGGGATCCGTCAGACCGTCGGCCACCACCACCAGGGGGACGGCCCCACCGGCCGGCAGGCGCGCGAAAATCTCCGCGGCGTCGGTATAACGATAGCTGCCCACCCGGGCGACCACGCCTTGGTGGTTGGCGGTGCCGGCCAATTGGTCCAGGCGGCTTCTCTCCTGGAAACGGAAGCGCACCTGGAGGCTCCGGGCCAGCTGACGCACCTCCAGAACCCAGGCGCCCTTCACGCCCTGAGCCACGGCAATCTCCTCCAGGGGGAAGCTCCCCTGGCGCAGGGCCTCCAATACGGGGTGGACCCCGTAAATGACCTGGGATGTGGGTTCTCTGACCATCAGTATCAATGCCAACCGGTTTCTCGGTTCCTGGCCTGCCAGTTTACGGTTTCCAGTTTACGGTTTCCAGTTTACAATGAATTGTCCATAAAATGAAGACCATCACTTCAGTACGCCCTTATCAAGCAGTGATAAACGAGAAACTAGCCGACCACTGGGTGGAGCAGTTTTACCACTTCCTGGCCGCCGAGCGCGGTCTGGCACCCCTGACCCTGGAGGCCTACAGCCAGGACCTCAACGGCTGCCGCCTGTACCTGGAGGGGCGGGGAATCGCCTCCTGGGAGGCGGTGCAAGCCCAGGACCTGCGGGACTGGCTCAGTGACCTGGAGGCTCAGGGCCTCAGCCCCCGCAGTCGCGCCCGCAAGCTCAGTTCCCTCCGGCAGTTTTTCCGGTTCCTGCTCCGGGAGGGGACGGTGACGGCGGATCCTTTGGAATGGCTGGACTCCCCCAAACTGGACAAGCGCCTGCCCCGGGTGCTGTCCCTGTCGGAGGTGGAGGCCTTGCTGGCCGGCCCCGATCCCCTGACTCCCCTGGGGCAGCGGGATGATGCCATGCTGGAGCTGCTTTATGCCACCGGCTTGCGCATCTCCGAGCTGGTGAACCTGACGCCACCGCAGGTGGACCTGCGCCGGGGAGTGGTGCGGGTGCGGGGCAAGGGCAGCAAGGAGCGGCTGGTGCCCATGGTGGCCCCGGCGGTCCGCAAGCTTGAGCTCTATCTGACCCACACCCGGCCAGCCCTGCTGCAGGGTAAGAAGACCCGGCGGATGTTCGTCAACCACCGGGGAGGTCCCCTCACCCGCCAGGGGTTCTGGAAGATTCTCAAAGGTTACGCCCTGAAGATCGGGCTGCCGGGGGACCTCTCTCCCCACATGCTGCGCCACTCCTTCGCCACCCATCTGTTGTGGCAGGGGGCGGACCTGCACGCCCTGCAGCTCATGTTGGGCCATGCCAATATCTCCACTACCCAGATTTATACCCACCTGCACGCCTCCCGCCTCCGGGAGATCCACGGGCAGGCGCACCCCCGGGCTTAAAGGATCCCATTTCGTGGCCGATCGACATCTGGAAGTGATCACTACCCATATCAACGCCGACTTTGACGGCATGGCCTCCATGGTGGCGGCCAAGAAGCTCTACCCCGATGCCATCCTCGTCTTCTCCGGTTCCCAGGAGCGCAACCTGCGGGACTTTTTCGTGCGCTCCAGCCTCTATTTCCTGGATTTCGCCCGGGTCCGGGACATCAACCTGAACGACATCAAGCGCCTTATCCTGGTGGACACCCGGCAACAAAGCCGTATCGGCAAATTCGGGGAACTTTTTCCCAACAACGACATCGACGTCCACCTTTATGACCATCACCCCGATTCCCCCGACGACCTGCACGGCTCGGTGGAGGAAGTGAGGCCGGTGGGCTCCACCACCGCCATCATGACCAGGATCATCCGGGAGCGCGATATCCCCCTGACCCCGGACGAAGCCACCATCCTGGCCTTGGGGATCTACGAAGACACCGGTTCCTTCACCTTCGCCTCCACCACCGTGGAGGACTTTGAGGCCGCCGGCTATCTGCTGTCCCAGGGGGCCCACCTGAACACCGTGGCGGAGATGCTCACCCGGGAGCTGACCGTCGATCAGGTCTCCCTCCTCAACGATCTCATCCGCAACGCCGCCACTCTCACCGTAAACGGCGTCGACGTGGTCATCGGCCGGGCCAGCGCCCCCCATTACGTGGGGGACTTCGCCGTATTGGCCCACAAGTTCATGGACATGGAGAATATCCATGTGCTTTTTGCCCTGGCCCAGATGGAGGAGCGGGTCTTCGTGGTGGGGCGCAGCCGCCTGGGAGAGGTGAACGTGGGGGAGATCCTGGCGGAACTGGGAGGCGGCGGGCACAGTTACGCAGCTTCGGCCACCATCAAGGACACGCCGTTGGTGCAGGTGGAGGAGTCCCTGCGACAGATCCTGCAGAGAAAGATCAGCCCCCGGCGCAATGCCCGGGACCTCATGAGCTACCCGGTGAAGTCCATCACCCCCGACAGCACCATCGTGGAAGCCCACCAGGACCTGACCCGCTATAACATCAACGCCATTCTCATCATGCAGGACGACGTGCTGCTGGGGATCATCTCCCGGCAAATCGTCGAAAAGGCCATCTTCCACGGCCTGGAGCTCATTCCGGTGAAGGAATACATGAGCACCGAGGTGGCTACAGTGGGGCCCCAGGCCGGATTGGCGGAGATCCAGGACAAATTGGTGATCAACAAGCAGCGCCTGCTGCCGGTGGTGGAGAACGGCAAGGTGATCGGAGTGATCAGCCGGACGGATCTCCTCAATCTCCTGATGGCTCCGGGCGACAGCGGTGAAGAGCTGCTCGAACGCCCGGCGGGGCCCCTCATGCGGAAGAAAAACGCGGCTTCCCTGTTGCGGGAGCGCCTCCCCAAACGGGTGTTGGAGATTCTGCGGCAGGTGGGCCAGACCGCCGACGAATTGGGCTTCAACGCTTACCTGGTGGGCGGCATCGTCCGGGATATCTTCCTGAAACATGACAACCTGGACGTGGACATCGTCATCGAAGGCGACGGCATCGTCTTCGCCCGCCGTTACGCCATGGGAAAGCCGGTGCGGGTGCGGGTCTTCCACAAGTTCAAAACCGCCGTTATCATCTTCCCGGACGGTTTCAAGATCGATATCGCCACGGCCCGCACGGAATACTACGAAACGCCGGGGGCCCTGCCCATCGTGGAGCGCAGCTCGCTGAAGATGGATCTCTATCGCCGGGACTTCACCATCAATACCCTGGCGGTGAAGCTCAACGAGCGTCATTTCGGCATTCTCATCGATTATTTCGGAGCCCAGCGCGATATCAAGGAAGGCCGCATCGCCGTGCTCCACAACCTGAGCTTCGTGGAGGACCCCACCCGGGTCTTCCGGGCTATCCGCTTCGAGCAGCGCTTCCGGATGAAGATCAACAAACTGACGGCCAGCCTCATCGAAAATGCCGTAAAGATCAACTTTTTCGACCGCCTGAGCGGCTCGCGGCTGTTTACCGAACTCAAGCTCATCTTAAAAGAAGAGAACCCCATTCCGGCCATTGATCGCATGACCCAGTTCGGCTTGTTGAAGTTCATCCATCCCGATATCAAATACGACCAGGACACCCAGTGGCTCCTGGACCAGATCCGGGGGGTGCTCTCCTGGCACGACCTGCTCTTTCTGGAAGAGGCCTACGAAAGATGGTACGTGTATTTTCTGGGGCTGATCGAGCCCTTGAAGGAAGAGCAGCTCCTGGAACTGTCGCGGCGGCTGAATCCGTCACCCAAGTTCTGCGAAACCCTGCTGTGGGCCAAGAGCGCCGCCGACCACGCCCTGATGCTGCTCTACCGGGACGGCAAGATGGATCGCAAGAACATCTATTATCTCCTGCGGCCCTTCCCGGTGGAGTATCTCCTCTATATGATGGCCAAGACCCGCCAGGAGCCCTCGAAACGGGCCATCTCCCTCTTCTTCACTCAGCTCAAAAACGCCAAACCCCTCCTTAGCGGCCAGGACCTGGTCCACATGGGCTACGACCCCGGCCCCAAATTCCGGTTCATGCTGCAGACCCTGCTAGAGGCCCGCCTGGCCGGCAAGGTGCAAACCCTGGAAGAGGAGCGGGAGTTTATCCTGGAGCGCTTTGGGAAGCCGGCCCCCGGGCAGGCACCGGCCGCCGTGCCGGAGGCGTCGGCCTGAGGGCGGGAGGCGCGGACGCGCCTCCGGGGAGGCGGCCGGCCGCCGTCTGAGCCCCCCTCCGGCAGGACACGCCGACCAGCCGGAACCGGGGGCGGGGCCGCGACGCCGTGGGCACAAGGCGCGTACCGGGGTACCGGGGTACCGGGAAAAAATCGCGGGCTCCCCGGTACACCGGCGGCGGGCGTCGTCGCCTTTCTGCTATCACTCTGAATTCCTTCCATATTCATTGCAATAACCTCTTATGAGCGAGCCGGCGGCGGACCGCCGGGGGCCGGTACAGGCCGGTACATGTACCGATATGTACCGGGGGTGTACCGGGTAAGGGGTCGTGAGCGTCGGTGTACCGCGTACCGGTACGGGCCGTGAGCCGTAAGCTGCGAGTCGGGGACGGTGCGGCCGGAACCGCAATCCGGGGGTGGCCCATGGGAGAAAGTGTAACGGAAACGGAGGGGCGTTTCCAGAACACATGAGACACATAGGACAAATGTCACAAATTCTCATGATGTGGGACATCACACCGAAGTATGAGAATGATTGCGGCCATTCTCATATAAAAACAGTTTCCGGTTTCCAGTTTCCAGTTTCCGGTTTCCAGTTTCCCGTTGAGGTGGCCCGGCAGGAGCCGGGCAACGAGGAGAGAGGGCAGGAACTGGGGAGTGCGGAGAGGGAAACGGCAGGTGGTGGGCGGCGCCCAGCCGACCAGGGCTTGGCCCCCCCGCCGCGGCCCTCGCCCCCCGCAGGCGGGTGGACCGGGGGGATGTGGGGGGAAAGGGGCCGGAAGGGGCGGGCCCCGGGGGTGTCGCGGGGAGCGGTACGGGCCAGCAAGAAGCCGGGAGCCGGGGAAGACGGGGAGCCCGGAGGGCCGGGGGCGGTGCAGGGGGAACAGACGGACGGTGGGGTGAGGGAATTTCAAGGGGGGCTTATCTTGTGCCGATAAGTTTCCCAAGGGGCGAGGCGCGGCTGCCGGCGCCCGCTGATTTGCCTGTGACCCCAGGGAGTTTCCGCGCCCCCCAATTTTTGACGTTGCCAGCCTCGAGGTGAGACCATGCTTCCCGGCGCGGCCGCGGGCCTCAGCGGCATTGCGGTCCACAGTCTCCTGCTGAAGACCACCGCCGACAACCTGGCCAACCTGAGCACGCCCGGTTTTCAGGCCAGCCGCCTGGTCATCGGCGAGGCGGGGACGAGCGCGGCCTTCCGGCTGAGCGTCGGCCAAGGGGCCCGGGCCCTGGCGGTGAGCCGCACCGCGGGCTGCGGAACCCTGGTGCCCACCGGCCAGGCCCTGGACGTAGCCATCCAAGGATCGGGCTTTTTCCAGGTGGAGCGGGACTCACAGGTGTTCTACACGCGGGCGGGGAGCTTCCGGACGGACGCCGAGGGCTACCTGGTGGACGGCGCCGGCGGCCGCCTGTCACCGGCCTTCCAGGCGCCGCCGGAGGCCACCGCGGTGGAGATCAGCCCCGACGGCCTCATCACCGCCAGGGACGCCCAGGGAAGCGTGGTGGCCTCCGGGCAGGTGTCGGTGGCCCTGTTCGCCCAACCCGGCGCCCTGTCCCGGGTAGGCGGTGGCTATTACCAACCCACGCCGGCCTCGGGCCCGGCCCGCTTAGCCAGCCCCGGCGAGAACGGGGCCGGCCGGCTGGCCCCCGGCTTTCTCTCCGGCGCCAACGTCGATCCCGCCCGGGAGCTGGTGAACCTCTTCCTGGCCCGGTTCGGTTTCACCGCCTCCCTGAAGGTACTGAAGACCGGGGCCGAGATGACCGGCGCAGTCCTAGACCTGCGGGCCTGAGGGTAGAGGGCGCCCCCACCGGGGGCCGATGGGGCAACGATACTTTGCCACCGGGCGCAACCAAGCAGGGCCCGGAACTCTCCGGACAGTGCGGCCAAACCATAACATACTTTTGGGCTTCTTGACCGCGTGAGGCGACGGGCCCCCAGCAAGGAGTCGGGCAACTGCCGGTTAGAGGGAACTGCCGGAAGAATCTGCGTCCGCCACCGGAATCAACGGTTTACAGCGGGTCTTGGGGGAGAATTGGTGGCAGGTTTTGTGGCCCTCCAAGATAGCGGCAGGGATCCCCCCGCGCCAATCCGGATAGCAGTCGCAAGACCGCCGCGCCGGCCGCTGATGGCGGCAGCCGTTCGTGCAAGTACGCCAGCGGCTGATGCCGGACATTTCGTACATTATGGCATAGATGCCGTACAGACCCAAGACTGTTCCCAGGAATACCGCCAGCCCCATACTGCCTCCCCCGTCATCGCGACATTCACCCTGCGGCGAGCCATCCGATTCTTCCCCATGACGTCCTGCAATTGAAAACTATTCCGGGTTGTGCCCGTGCTTCTTGACCGTATCAACTCTCGTGCCAAACCAACATGTGGTTATATCGACACTTATTAAACCACCACGTCGCGGCCGGTGTTCGGAAAAATATACAAGATGTTCAAAATATGAAAATTTAGGTGAAAAGCCTTGGAAAGAGCCCTGGCAAGGAACAATGTGAAGAAAGTCTGGCTCTTTGTTCACCAAGTTGAACATGGAAGCTTTTCAGTTTGAGCGAGTTCGGGGCCGGCGTGCACAGGCATGAAAAGTCATAATGGCAATCGGCGTCGCGCCAACCCGGCGCGCAAGGCACAATGGAATTTTGCTTGCCCTCCGGGGTTTCGGGTGGTAAATGATTTTTGGGAATCACGACCGCGCCCTGCCAAACCATGACACTTCGACGCAGCTGGAGCATGTCCCCGCCCCCGGGGAGACACGGCAACATTTTCCCAGACCGATTCCCTCACCTGTGCGCGGCAGTGAATGGAGCGAGGCGGGAAGTGGGGCCCGGGGAATCCGGGGGCTAGGGTTTGCGGTCCGCAGCGGGCGGCGCCGGGGAGCCGACCTGGCGCCGCAGGGCGTCGATATACGACTGGACATAGGCAAAGAAGTCGCCTTCGACCACGAAATTCTGTTTGATGTAGCTGTCCAGGTAATTGACCCGGGGATTTTTTATCACCAGGTAGGTATTGCGGTTCAAGGGCCCGCCGGAGAAGCGGTAATAGAGGTTGGGAAGGCGGCGGACCACGATGAGCAGGCCGCTGTCGTCCAGGATACGGACCTGGTCGTAGACGGGGATATCGGTGCGCAGGGGATCGAGGATGGCGCCTTTGACCAGCAGGCCCTGACGGGCGGCGTGGAGCTGGTCCAGGCGGGCGGCGATGGCCTGGAGCACTTTGTCCCTTTCCCTGAGGGGCGCCTGGTGATACGGGAAGAAGAAGCCCAGGGGCCAGCGCTTGGCGTCCACCACGGCGGCGGCCGCGGCTAGAGCCGCACCGGGGACGGCTGAAGGAACGCTGAGGGCGATGAGCAGAAGGGTGCAGATGATTCTGGGGAGGCCAGGCCGAGCATTCATCATGATTATTGTATGCTTTTTCCGCGGGGCGGGAAAGCGGTTGCGGGAAGCGCAGAGGGACAGACAATGCATCTGAACAGAGGCGCAATAAGGGTCATCCTGGTACTCGTGATGACGCTGGCATGGAGCGGCTGCGGTCGCCAGGAGGAAAAACCGGTGGCGCGTCCCGGCTTTACTCCCATCCCCGTCCCCGGGGCGGCGGCGAAATTCTTCCTGGAGGACAAGTCGGTACGCCGGGAAGGGGAGGTCATCAATTTTATGCTGCTCACCGAGTTGGAGAAGGGCGAGTATCTCCTGCAGGCGATGCGGCTTGATGGGAAAGGGGGCTACCAACGGCTGGCTGGCGGCAGATACCGGAAGGACGGCACCCTGGCGGCAATGGTCCCGGCAGAGCCGGACTGGCAGCGGGTGGAAAAGGACCCGGAGATGGCGGCGGTGGCCCAGGCGGTAGGGGCCCGGGTCCCGGAGAGCCGGGCAATCGTGGGGGAGATCGACGCGGCCAAGGCCATGGACCTGATCTTCGGCAACTTCGATGCGGCCCGGGGGACCTCCCGCTGGCGTATCAACCTCCCGCCGGCCTTGGGGGAAAACGATTTTTTTCCACCGGGCGAGGAGGGACTGGCCACGAAGGCGTTGGCCCAGCTCTTTGAGGAAGGGGGGACCATAAAATACCTGCTCATCACCCAGAGCCGACCGGCTGAGGAAACCTTTGAATGCCATGCCTGCGCTCCTTTGCTCAGCGGGTTTATCTTTGCTTTCCGGGAGGGAAAATGGCTGGTGGAGATGGAGGACCGCTACATCAGCTTTGCGGGGATTTACGGGGAGGCGCCGGAGGGTAAGCTCCTGCAGTTGGGAAAAGACCGATTCGGCGTCATCTTCGAAGGGGGCGACACGGCTCAGGGGTACACCAGCCGCTACGCCTTCATTCTGGCGCCGGTGGGGGGCAAGCTGCGCACCGTGGCGGAGCTGGACCTGGGGGGGGACAACACCGGGGCCTGCCCCCTGGGCAAGAAGGACAAGAATTATTGGGGTTACACCGGGCAGTACGAATTCATGCCCACCGACGAACGCCCGTTTTACGACCTCAAACTGGTCACCCGGGGCACCCGGGGCGGGCTGCGGGGCAAGAAACTGTCGGCCAATGGCGAGAAATATTTTGTCTTTGAGGGGGAGCGCTATGTGGAGCGCCCGAGGGGACACTAGCTCGAGAAAAGGCGGGGACAACGCGCCCGGACCCGGGAAAAGCACCCGGGCCCGGGAAGATGGGGTTGGCAAGGGAGATCCACATCCAGGGTTAACAGGGACGATAAAAGGCGACCCCGCAGTCCCGCCAGCTTAATTGATATTTCATGCCGCGGAAATTTATCACGCGGCTGACCATCAGAATGATTCTTTCCACCAGGCGGCCGTGCAAGGGATGCGGGAAAACCGCCACCAAGGGCTTTCTGAAGGTGTCACATTCAAAGTCCTGGCCGATGTCAAAGCCATATTCGTCCATTTAATACCTCTCGTCAATTTTACGGATGAGCCGTGAAAAATGCATTCCGGGGGTCACCCCAGGGCGGTCCCCTTATTAAAAGGTATTTCTGATAAGGGAGCGGCGCAAGGGGGAGCGCCATCAAGAACGGCGGAAAAGGGTGGAAAACCCTGTGAGCTTGTGCTATGATGGGTGACCTTAAGGCAGAAAAGCGTCCCCAGTCACCCCCGGAAGAAGGAAAAGCAGCCCGGTCGTCAGGGTAATGAGGGAGACGTGCACCAGGACAGGGGGAGGCGACGGCACTCGTGCGGGACCGGACCATGGGCCTAGACTTCAACGGCAACTCGGCAGGTGACGGAGAAGACGGGGGCTCAGAGGGCGAGGACGCGGTCAGAGGAGAAGCAGGCAGCCAAGGGATGGGGTAACCGGGGACTGAGGGCTCCGGGAGGAGAGAAATAGAAACGGCGCCAGCAAGGAAGCGGAGGGGACGGTGATGAAGCGAAATGTTCTCTGGGGAGGCGGGTTGGCCCTGTTAGGGGCTATCCTGGTGGTCGCGGCAATTATATTGTGGTCGACGAAGTCTCGACAGCCGGAGACTATGACGCCGACCGGACCGGAGACGGCGGCCAAACCCGCGGAACCGGCCGGGGGGGTAACCGCCACGCTGCCGGCCCCGCCGCCGGCACCGCTGCCACCGCTGGCACCGGCGCCCCCGGCACCGGCAGCTCCGGCGACCACAGTCACACCCCCACCTGCGACCACAGCCACACCCCCACCCGCCGCCCCCCCAACACCGCCAACGCCAGCACCCCCGGCACCCCCGGCACCGACAGTCGCACAGCCACTTACGCCAACACCGGCACCGACGCCGGCGCCGCCGACGGCGGCAACCCCCAAGAAGGACTACGGCGTGCTGATGGGGGGCTACAAGAGTTACCGGGAGGCGCAAAAGCTACGAGACAAGTTGCAGCGTCAGGGTCTTCCGGCCTATGTGTTAAAAAAATCCGGGAAAAAACCTTATCAGGTATGGGCCGGCCCGTACGCCAGCCAGGAAGAGGCGCAACGGGCGGCAAAGCTGATCAAGCAAAAGCTCAAGAAAACGGGGACGGTGCGGGCGGAAGCGAAGCTACCGGAGAAATAGACCGGCAGGAGCGGAGCGCCGGCCGGGCGAGGACGGGCGTCGTTAAGCCAGGCTTACCTTGACGACATCATCCCGGGGGAGGGCCCGGTCGATGCGAACCATGACGGCATCGCCGGGATGCAGGGTAAGGGCCGCGGGCGGAGGAAAGTCCACTTCCAGGAGCACATCGGGGAGCAACAGGCGATAGCGGTGGGGTTGGCGGTCCAGGACCAGGGCCTCCAGCTTCTGGCCCTCCCGGCGCGACAGGTACTTGAGGAGCCAGTAGCGCTGCCGGCGAAATTTGAGTTGGGCCGCCCGCCGCAAGGCCGGCTCCAATTCGGTCAGGAACTCTTCCAGGTTCTCCCGGCTATAGGGGAGGGGGGTGTCGGTGAGCAACGCCAGCACCTGCCGATTGATGATCAAGTCCAGGTAGCGCCGGATGGGGGAACTGAGGGTGGTGTATTGGGGCAACCCCAGCCCCCAGTGCGGCTGGGGATCGAGATCCAGGACCATGCGGGAGAGCTTGCGGCGATCCTGCCAGAGCTGCCACAGAGACTTGGCTCCCTCCTGGGGGAGGGCCTCCCGGGGAGGGCCCTGGCTGCGGTAAATGGCAGGGGTGCGGCTTTCCGCCAGAAGCCGGGCCGCCAAGGAATTGGCCAGGACCATGGCCTCGGAGACGATCTGGTGGCCGGGAGTTTCCGTGTTCTCGATTTCCACCATGACGTCGCCCCGGGGGTCAATGAACAGCTTCACTTCGGGAAGGTGCAGGTGAATTCCTCCCTGGGCCAGGCGGCGCTCCCGCAACGCCAGGCTGAGCCGATGCAATATGGACCAGGCGCCATCGTTCTCCACCAAATCGACCGCCTGTCGGTAGGTCAGGCGGCGCCCCACCCGGATGAGGCTGGGGGCTACACGCCAATTCAGGATTTCTCCCTGCTCATCGAGGCAGACCAAGAAGCTCAGGGCGCAGCGAACCTCATCGGCTATCAGGCTCAGGATGTTCTCCGAGAGAATTTCGGGAAACATGGGTATGCGGCGTTCCGGCAAGTAGATGGAGGTGCCGCGCTGACGCGCCACCTCGTCGAGGACTTCCCCGGCCCGGACGCAGGAGGCCACGTCGGCGATGTGCACCCCCAGCTCCCAGCCGCCCGCGACCGGTCGCAGACTTAAAGCGTCATCAAAGTCCCGGGTGAGTTCCCCATCGATGGTGAACAGCTCCAGCGTCGTCAAATCCAGGCGTTTGTCCCGGAGATCGGTGCGGTTAGTCCCGGCCACGGAGGCCGCGGTCGTCAGGGCCGGAAGAGGAAATTCCACCGGCACCTGCAGACGGAGGAGATCCAGGTTCTCGTCCGGGTGAAAGACCCCCAATTTCACCAACAGGAGAAAGGGGGCGTCGGGTTTCGTGAGTTCGGCTTTCTCCAGAAATTCTTTACCCGTCTGGTAGCTGGCGGCCTCCGGTCCAAACAAGGCCAGATCCTTGAGAACCGCCGTGAGGCGCTCCCGCCAGACCGGATCGGCAATCTGGCCGGTTTGCCAGGCTGCCCGCAGCCAGCCCGCGGCGATTTTCAAATCCTCCTGGCGCTGTGCTTCCCGCTGAAACTGCTCTTTGAGCTGTTCCACCACCTCCGGAGGGTGAGGCTGCCAAGCCCCGGACTTGTGTTTGAAGTAAAAGCGGTCGCCGAAGAGGGCCCGCCCCAGAGCGGCAATCTGATCGGCAGAGACGCCCTCGCCGTACCAGAGACGGGCGATCTGAGCTGCGGACTGGGACTCGGCCTCGTCCACCAGGAGTTCCCAGACCTCTTCCAGGTGGAGTTCGCGCATGAAGTCCTGGCGCCGCTGGGCCACGTCTTTGAGGTACTCCAACGTTTGCTGGCGGGAGAGGGAGGCGGCGGGCGGACCGGCGGAAGAAAAAATGACGCGCTTTTTGGAGAGGGTAAGTTCCCGATTGGACTCGGTCAGGACGTGGAGCTTGTCGCCACGGTCCTCCAGGCAATAGGCGCATACCAAGCGTTTTTCATCAAAAAATTCGATTATTTTACCCTTTTCCATGCACCCGCCAAAAAGACTCAAACTTTTTAAAGATATCTTACGAACAATAACCCTGTCAAGGACAGGATAGCCGGTCAGCAGGGGATCAGCTTGGCACCCGGCGGCCATTTTGATATAATTACCCAATATTTTTCCCAGGGAGTGCTCTTCTGCTTCGGCTCCGGTCCCCCATGAAAATAGCCATCATCTCAGATATCCATGCCAATCTGGAAGCCCTACGCGCCGTTTTGGCCCATATCGACCGGGAAGGGGTGGACCTCATTGTTAACCTGGGGGATCTGGTGGGATATAACGCCAACCCCCGGGAGTGCCTGGAGGTGGTGCAGGAGCGCGGGGTAATGAGTGTGGCGGGGAACCATGACCGGGCCGCCACCGAACCCCGGCTGGCCGAGGAGTTCAATCTGATCGCTCACCAGGCCATTCTCTGGACCTGCGCCGAGTTAGAGGCGGGGCATAAGGACTATTTGAATCAACTGCCCCCCACCCGTCTGATTGAGGGGGCGTTCTTCGCCTGTCACGGCACTCCTTACAGCGCTGAGGCTTACATATCCTATCACTTTCAGGCCAAGCGCGTCTTGAATCTGCTGCGCCGGGAGTTAACCCCGGCGATGATCTGTTTTTTTGGCCATACCCACCGGCAGGCCGTGTGGTATCGGGACGTGCGGGGCAAGGTGGCCCTGCAATCCCTGGACAGCGCCAAGCTGCTCTTGCAGCGAGACTGTCACTACCTTATCAACCCTGGCAGCGTGGGGCAGCCGCGGAATCAGATCCCGGCGGCCTCCTACGCCGTCTTCGACACCGTGGATTATTCCGTCGCATTCCATTTCGTGCCCTATGATATTGCCTGCGCCCAACACAAAATCCTGGCAGCCAATCTGCACCCGTATCTGGCCGAGCGCCTGGCCCAGGGGGTGTGATCCCCCAATCCTGCTAGCGAGGAGGACCGCCGCGGTGGAAAATTTTTCCAAAGAGGGCATTCTGAAGGATGGCACCCGGGTCATCCTGCGTCCCATGGTAAAGGAAGATCTGGAGAAGCTCCGGGATTTTTTCACCCGGGTGGCGGAGGAGGACCGTCAGTTTCTACGGAGCGATGTCCGCAATCCCGCGGTCATCGAGAGCTGGGTCAACAACATCGACTATTATAAGGTCTTTCCTTTAGTGGCGGAAGTCGCTAACAAGATTGTGGGGGACGCCACTCTCCACATGCGCAAGACCGGATGGAAGCGCCATCTGGGCAATGTGCGGGTGGTGGTGGCCAAGGAGTATCAAGGCAAGGGTCTGGGGACGCTGCTCATCAACGAACTGGTGGACCTGGCGGGGGAGTTCGGGCTGGAAAAGCTGTTCGCCGAGATTTATTTCAACGCCCCCGGGGCCCTGAATGCCTTCAAGCGAGCCGGGTTCGGGGTCAAGGCGGTCTTCGAAGACCTGGTGAAGGATATTTACGGCAATAGCGCCGACATGGTGGTGATGGTCTGCGACATCGAGGCGCGCCGCGACCGTTTGGCGATGCAGGGAGCCACCTGAACCAACATGGCGGCCGCACCCCTGATATTGGCGGTGGATACCGCCGGGCCCTACATCAGCCTGGCCCTGTGCCAGGGTGACCGTCTCCTGGGGGAAGACACCCGGGTCAGCGCGGCGTCGTATTTGAAAACCCTGTTGCCCAGCATTGACCGCCTCCTGCGGGACTGCAACAAGGAACCGGCGGAGGTGGAGGTGTTGGGGGTGAGCAGGGGGCCGGGCTACCTCACCGGCCTGCGCATCGGCCTGGCCACCGTCAAAGGGCTGGCGCTGGCGCTGGAGTGCCCGGTGGCGGCCGTTTCGGAGTTTGACATTGTGGCCGCCGGACTTCCCCGCGCGTCGCTGCCCGTCTGTGTGGTGTTGGATGCCAAGAAGAAAGAGGTCTTTGCCGCGTTTTACCACGGCGCGGGGGAAAATCAGGAAAACGAGAGAGATTATCTCCTCCTGCCGCCGGCGGTCCTGGCCCGGCGGATAACCTCCCCCACCCTAGTCACGGGGTGGGGTTTGTTGGTCTATGGGCCGCTGCTGCAGGAAATGGGAGGAGCCCAGGTCGTCCTGGCGCCACCGGAATTCTGGACGGGGCGAGCCGAGGTGTTGGCTCAGCTCAGCCGGCGACGGTGGGAAGCCGGCAGCCTGACGCCGTTGGACCACTTGAGCCCTTTGTACTTACGTCCGGCGGCGGCGGAATTTGCAGCCGCCGGCACTCCGGCACGGCAGCCTTGACGAAGGGCGAATATCATGGGAAAATTAACTATTTTCCCGATAAAAATAATTCATTTTCCCTAGAAATAAGCTACAATTACTTGAGTACAAGCCCCCATCCCGCCGACGGGGTCGCGGGCACAACTGGGGGCCGATAATCCCCGGAAGGGGGAAATATGCCCAGAATAACCGCTACAAAAACCAAACCCAAGACCACCGCCCCGGCCACGGAAAAACCCGACGTCGCCGGTGCGGTCCGGAAAATGTTGATCAATGTGGCCGATGCCGAGGAGTTCCGGGTGGCCATCGTGGAAGACGGTCGCCTGGAAGAATTCGCCCTGGAATCGGCGCGCCGGGAACAAACCAAAGGCAATATTTACAAGGGCGTGGTTACGAATATCGAACCCAGCCTGCAAGCCGCCTTCATCAATTACGGCGGTGAACGCCAGGGTTTTTTGCCCATCTCCGAAGTCCATCCGGAATATTTTCAAAAAGAGGTCAAGGAAGGCGGCCGCCCCCGCATCCAGGATGTTCTGAAGAAAGGCCAGGAGCTTCTGGTCCAGGTGATCAAGGAGGAAATGGCCAGCAAGGGCGCCTACCTCACCACGTATATTTCCCTGCCGGGCAGGTTCATTGTCCTGCTGCCGGGCCAGGGCCAGGTGGGCATCTCCCGGAAGATATCCTCCGAGGAGCAGCGCCAACATCTGGCCGAATTGATCCAGGAATTGAAGATACCCCCGGAGATCGGGGTTATCGTCCGGACCGTGGCGACGGACGCCAAGAAGCGGGAATTGCAGAAAGACTATCAATATTTATTTCACATCTGGGAGGACATCAAAAAGTCCGTCGGCACCCAGCCCTCCCCTTCCCTGATCTATAAGGAGCTGGATCTGGTCATTCGCACCATCCGGGACTACTACACGGCCGACATCAAGGAGATCCTCATTGACGATCCGGAGACCTGCCGCCAGATAAAGAATTTCTTGCAATCGGTGGATCCGCGCAAGTCCCAGGTGGTGAAGCTTTACAAAGAAAAACGTCCCATCTTTTCCAAGTATCAGATCGAGGAGCAGTTGGAACGCATCTACGAGCGGGAGGTGCCTCTCAAATCCGGGGGCACCATCGTCATCAATCCGACGGAGGCCCTGGTGGCCATTGATGTGAACTCCGGGCGCTGCGTCCAACCCAAGGATATCGAAGATACGGCCTTCAAGACCAATGTGGAAGCCGCCCAGGAGATCGCCCGGCAACTGCGCCTGCGGGACTTGGGGGGTCTCATCGTCATCGACTTCATAGACATGAAGGACCGGAAACACCGTAAAGAGGTGGAAAAGGAACTCAAGACCGCCTTCAAGAAAGAAAAGGCCAAGGTGACCGTGGGGCTCATCTCCAAATTCGGTCTGCTGGAACTTTCCCGACAGCGACTCCGCCCGACGTCCTCCTCCAGCCTGTATATCAACTGCCCCCATTGCCAGGGTCGGGGGCAGGTGAAGTCCATCGAATCTTCCGGGTTGAGCCTGTTGCGCAAGATCGCTTACGAAGCCTGCCGCCACACGGTGGCCGAGGTCCGCGCCCAGCTCCCCGGCGAGGTGGCCGCGTATCTTCTCAACCGCAAACGTAAGGAACTGCTGGCCCTGGAGAACGACTTTCATCTAACGATCGCTATTGAAGGCAAGGAAAACCTGCCGGTGGGAGAACTGCACCTGGAGTTCATCCGGCGTCCGGTGGAACCGGAGAAAGAGCTAGAACTCCATTCCCGCGACATCGAAATTATAACCCCCAAGAAAGGACGGCAGCATGCGGAGTGATCGCATGAAGACCGGCTTGGAGAAATCTCCCCACCGGTCTCTGTTCAAGGCCATGGGCCTCACCGACGCCGAGATCCGGCGGCCCATGATCGGCATCGCCAACGCCAAAAACGAACTCATCCCGGGGCATATTCACCTGGACAAAATCGCCGAGGCCGTGAAGGCGGGGGTGCGCATGGCCGGGGGCACCCCGTTGGAATTCGGGACCATCGGGGTTTGCGACGGCATTGCCATGCATCACGACGGCATGAAATACTCCCTGGCCTCCCGGGAACTCATCGCCGACAGCGTGGAGATCATGGCCATGGCCCATCCCTTTGACGGCCTGGTGTTAATCCCCAACTGCGACAAGATTATTCCGGGCATGCTCATGGCCGCCCTGCGTCTCAATATACCCGCGCTCATCATCAGCGGCGGGCCGATGCTGGCCGGCCAGTTGCAGGGCCGCGCCGTGGATTTGATCAGCGTCTTCGAAGGAGTGGGGGCGGTCAAGGCGGGCCGGATGAGTGAAGCCGAGCTGGCCGAACTGGAGGACGCCGCCTGCCCCGGCTGCGGCTCCTGCGCCGGCATGTTCACCGCCAATTCCATGAACTGCCTGAGCGAGGCTTTAGGCTTGGCGCTGCCCGGCAACGGCAGTATTCCCGCGATCAGTGCGGCCCGCTACCGCCTGGCCAAGTTGGCGGGCCAGAGCATCATGGAGTTGGTGGCCAAGCAGCTGTTGCCCCGTCAGATCGCCACCCTAACCGCCTTTGAGAATGCCATGGCGGTGGACATGGCCCTGGGCTGTTCCACCAACACCGTGCTGCACATTCCGGCCATCGCGGCCGAGGCCCAAATCGACCTGCCCCTGCAGGTCTTCAACCGGGTGAGCCAACGGACCCCGCACCTGGTCAGTCTGAGTCCGGGGGGCAGCCATCATCTGGAAGACCTGGACCGGGCCGGGGGCGTCCCGGCGGTCATGAAAGAACTGCTGGACGCCGGCTTACTCTCCCCCGAGCCCCTGACCGTCACCGGTTTGCACGTGGGGGACAATCTGCAGCGGGCCAAGGTTTTGGACGCCGGGGTGATTCGCCCGGTGGGCAATCCTTATCACGCGGAGGGGGGTATCGCCATCCTCACCGGCAATCTGGCCCCCGAGGGCGCCGTGGTCAAGCAGTCGGCGGTGGACCCCGCCATGCTCCGGCGGGAAGGTGTCGCCCGGGTTTTTGACTCCGAGGAAGCCGCGGCGGACGCCATCCTGGGGGGTAAGATCGCCGCCGGCGACATTGTGGTGATCCGCTATGAAGGTCCCCGGGGAGGTCCCGGGATGCGGGAGATGCTCACGCCCACCGCCGCCATCGCGGGCATGGGTTTGGACAAGGACGTGGCCCTGCTCACCGACGGTCGCTTCAGTGGCGGCACCCGGGGCGCGGCCCTCGGCCACATCTCCCCGGAAGCGGCGGCCGGCGGCCCCATCGCCCTGGTGGCGGAGGGCGACCGCATCAGCGTCGACATCCCGGCCAAGACCTTGACCCTCCTGGTCAGCGACGAGGAATTAGCCCGCCGGCGGGGCCTCTGGCAGCCGCCAGTTCCCAAGATCACCCACGGTTATGCGGCCCGCTACAGCCGCCTGGTGACCTCGGGCAGCCGGGGCGCGGTCTTCGAAGATTAGGGGGAGGCAACACCCGCGGATGAGGAAAGCTCAGGGACACTCCCTGATCGACCTTAACTTTTGCTTCAAAATCGCCTGTTTTTTTCTTTTATCGACAGCGCCGCAATAAACCGGAATTTTTTTATCGAAAACCTGGTTGGGGGTCGACAACCGCACTAGGCTGATGTTTAAAAAAATTTCAATCGATTTAATCCCTTAAGTCATTTTTCGACCTACCGATGTCTGCTTATTATTACTTTGTATTTTTAGGAAAAAAATAAAAGAGGACAATATGAAACTGGATATCGACCGCGATGCTCTGTTACAGGGATTGTCCCGAGCCCAGGGAATAGTCGAACGCCGAAGCACCATGCCGATCCTGAGCAATTGCCTGTTGTCGGCGCAGCAAGGCGAATTGATTATCGCCGCCACCGATCTCCAGGTAAGTTGTCGCTCACGGTTTCCGGCGACAGTTCAGGAAGAGGGGGCGGTGACCGTGCCCGCCGCCAACTTTTTCAACATCGTCCGGGAGCTGCCGGCGGCGCCGGTCAGTCTTGACAGTACCGATGAAGCCCGTCTGGTCATAACATTGGGGGAGGCCCGCTACCAGCTGCTGGGGCTGCCGGTGGAGCAGTTTCCGCCGATCGCGGCGTTGGAGGAAGAGGCCACCGTGGAAGTGGATACGGTGCTGGTGAAAGAGATGATCGACAAGGTCATTTTTTCCGTGTCCGTGGACGACCTGCAGCCTCACCTCAATGGGGTCCACTGGGAAAAATTAGATGATAATGGTATAATAAAAATCAGGATGGTTTCCAGTGACGGTCATCGCCTGTCGCTGGTGGACCGGGATTTCCCCGGGGGGGAAAGGCTCTCTTGGGAGGGGAGTATCCTCATACCTCGCAAGGGCATGGTGGAGATCCAACGTTTCGTTGCCGACGAGGCGACCTGTTCCCTGGGGCTGATGGGCCGCAACCTCATCGTCACACAAACCAATAAAACCCTGCTCGTAAAACTCCTGGACAAGAAGTTCCCGGATTACCGGCGGATTATCCCCAGTCATCCCCGTCTGGCGGTCACCTTGGGGCGGCAGGAGTTTTTCGATATCCTCAAGAGGTTGAGTTCCTTGTCTTCGGAGCGCTTCAAAGGGGTGCGGCTCATCCTGCACGCCGACCGCATGGAGATCATCTACAACAATCCCGAAGTGGGGGAGGGCCGGGAAGTGCTGCCGGTCAAGATTGAATCCACGTTGGGAATGGCCGGGGAGGAGGTTGCGGAGTCCGAGGACAGTTTGGAATTGCCCCTGGAGATCGGCTACAATGCCCGCTACCTGATGGAGCCGCTGAATGTCATGACCGGCGCCGAAGTCAAACTCGCCATTTCCAGCCAGAGAAAACCCTTGTGCCTCAGGGCCGTGGATGATGCGGGTTATTTGGGCATTGTCATGCCCATGGATCTGAGCGATTAAGAAGGTGACAGCCAAGAGCGCGCATCGTACCGAGACCGGGGGCGCCGGAGACCGGAAGTCCCCGGATACCCTGGTGAAAGGAGGTGAGTTCGCATTTTGGAGGAGGGTCAGGCAGTGGTGACTGTGGAAGCGCAGGACTACGGCGCGGACAGTATTCGGGTGCTGGGAGGTCTGGAGGCCGTCCGGCAGCGCCCCGCCATGTATATCGGCAATACCAGTTTTGAGGGTCTGCACCATCTGGTCTTTGAGGTGGTGGACAACAGCATTGACGAGGCCCTGGCGGGTTTCTGCAACCATATCCAGGTGACGGTGCACTTCGACAACAGCGTTACCGTGGAGGACAACGGCCGCGGCATACCGGTGGGTCTGCACCAGACGGAGAACATTCCTGCGGTGGAAGTGGTCATGACCAAGCTGCACGCCGGCGGCAAGTTCGACCACAAGACCTACCGGGTTTCCGGGGGCCTCCACGGTGTCGGGGTTTCCGTGGTCAACGCCCTCTCCGAATTTCTGGAGGTGGAGATCCGTCGTGACGGGCAGGTCTATTTCCAGCGCTACGAGCGGGGCCTGACAATGAGCCCCCTCACCGTCACCGGGGAGACCAAACGCCGGGGGACCAAGGTCACGTTCAAGGCCGACGGGGAGATCTTTCCTGAGACGGTCTTCAGTTATGACATTTTGGCCAACCGTCTGCGGGAGCTCTCCTTCCTGAACCGGGGGGTGCGCATCAACCTGGATGACGAGCGCCTGGGACGCAAAAGCGAATTCTACTATGAAGGCGGCATTCAATCCTTCGTCACCTATCTGAACCGCAACAAGACGCCGGTGCACGAGACCCCCATTTATCTGGCCGGCACCCGGGGGGACGTCATCATCGAGATCGCCTTCCAATATAACGACAGCTATAACGAGCAGATCTTCACCTACGCCAACAACATCAACACCAAGGAAGGCGGCAGCCATCTGTCGGGCTTCAAGGCCGGGCTCACCCGGAGCATCAACCAATATGCCGCCAACAGCGATCTGCCCAAAAACCTCAAGGAGCACCTTACCGGCGACGATGTGCGGGAGGGGCTTACCGGGGTGATCAGCATCAAGATCAGCGACCCGCAGTTTGAAGGCCAGACCAAGACCAAGCTGGGGAATTCGGAAGTCAAGGGTTTGGTGGAGAATCTGGTCTATGAAAACCTCCTGGTCTATTTGGAGGAAAACCCCGGCGTGGCCCGCCAGATTCTGGGCAAGGTGGTGGATGCGGCCCGGGCCCGGGAAGCGGCCCGCCGCGCCAAGGAACTGGCCCGCAAGAAGGGCGGCCTGGGGGACCTGACACTTCCCGGCAAACTGGCCGACTGCCAGGAACGGGACCCGGCCCGCCGGGAGTTGTACATCGTCGAGGGCGACTCCGCCGGCGGCTCCGCCAAGCAGGCCCGGGACCGGAAGTTCCAGGCCATTCTGCCCCTGAAGGGTAAAATCCTCAACGTGGAGAAGGCCCGCTACGACAAGATGCTGCAAAGCCAGGAGATCCGCACCCTGATTACCGCCATGGGCACCGGTATCGGCAAGGACGAGACTGACCTGGAGCGGCTGCGCTACCATCGGGTCATAATCATGACCGACGCCGACGTGGATGGCTCCCATATCCGCACCCTGCTGTTGACCTTCTTCTACCGGCACCTCCAGGAGGTGATCAGCGGCGGCCACCTCTACATCGCCCAGCCCCCCCTCTACCGGCTCACCCGGGGAAGCGAAAAGATCTACCTGAAAGACGAAGGACCGTTCAACCGCTATCTGTTGACCCGGGGGGTGGACAAAAAGGTCCTCCAGTTGGGGAACGGGCACACTGCGACGGGCGAGGATCTGGTCCGCTCCCTGGAGCGCGTCATGGCGTATCTGGAGGCCCTGGGCCGGTTCGAGAAAAGAGGCCTCGACCGGGAGATTCTGAAAAAGATCATCGATCTGGACTTCACGGGGAAGGAACTGTTGCGGGACGCATCCCGGGTGGAGGCCGCGGCGCGGGAGTTGACGGCTGCGGGTCCGTGGCGCTATCGCCTGGAGACGGACGAAGAGCACCAAGCCGTCAAACTCGTTTTTTCCCGGCCGGAAGAGATAGGGGTGTCCGCCTTCACCGTGGATTGGGAACTACTAAATGGCAGCGACTTTCAGGCCCTGGCCCGGCTGCGCCGGGAGCTGGTGGAATTCCGGCAGCCGCCCTTCGTCCTGACGGAGGGGGCGAAGGTCTGGGAGTTGCCCTCACTGGAGGAGCTGGTCAACCTGGTGCTGACGGAAGGGAAGAAGGGTCTCACCGTCCAGCGCTTTAAGGGCCTGGGGGAGATGAACCCGGAGCAGCTCTGGGAGACCACCATGGACCCGGAAACCCGGACCCTCCTGCGGGTCAATATCGAGGATGCCGTGGCTGCCGATGAGATCTTCACCATCCTCATGGGCGACAAGGTGGAACCCCGCCGGGACTTTATCCAGAACAACGCCCTGGAGGTCAGCCAACTCGATATATAAATTCTTTGCCCATTTTTTCCCTTCCCTCTCGGGGGGTTGATGTTTATATAATTGAGTAGCCCCAAAAGATGAAGCTTTTCTTCGCAGGTTTGTTCCCAGGAAAAATATCTTCAAGGAGGAACCCATGAAGCGCTCGGCAAAGTACCGGATGTTGGTAACCCGGCGGGAGATGCTCTATGTCGGAGACGAGCTCGATCACACCCTGATGATCACCGAGATGGAAGGGGAGCCCATTGAGTATGCCCCGGGGGCGGCCGGGGAATTTGTTTCCCGGCGCAGCGTGAATTTTCACGACCGCATCAAGGGAAGTGGTCCGGTGCAGGGCTACGCCATCACCACCTTCCAGGACGGAGCGGTCTACAGCCGGTTTGAAGGCACCCGGGAAGGCAAGTCCAAACTCACCACCGGCACCTGGAAGACCTACAAGGGCACCGGGAAGCTAAAGAACGTCAAAGGGCAAGGGACGTTCAACGTAAAGCCCGGGGCTCAGGCCCGGGAATTCATCCTGGAGATGGAAGGGGACTACGAACTGTAGCGGCGGGCCTCCCCCGCGGTCCGATCATCAGCTTACCTCGACCCGGCTGGCCGCAGTCGGGTCTTCATTTTGCCACCGTGAGCATTGCAGGAGGGAAGGAATGACCGAATGCGAACATTGCCGACAAGTCTGCGCTCCCGAGGACTTGCGGGACCTGGCCGGCAAAAGGGTTTGTGAAGACTGTTATATCGACGGAGTGGAGCTCACCCAGACCTGCGACCCCTGGGCGGTCCATTCCGCCAAGAATACCCTGGCGACTCAGGGCCTGCCGCAACTGACGCCGATCCAGCAGCAGTTATACGATCTGGTAGTGGCGGAAAAGGAGATCAGCCCGCCA
Organism: uncultured Desulfobacterales bacterium; assembly: GCA_964428565.1. GTDB lineage: Bacteria > Desulfobacterota > Desulfobaccia > Desulfobaccales > Desulfobaccaceae > CAYRYV01. The sequence continues at coordinate 53,323 of CAYRYV010000003.1, forward strand.
GCGGCCGCCACCCGCCTGGGGGTGAGCGAAACCGAGCTCCGGCGGGAATTCGCCACCTTGCGGCATCTGGAGCTGCTCCGGGGGGCGAAAAAACCCGGCGGTATAGTGTTGACGCTCTTTGCCAGTGAGTGAACCGCCGACAGCAGAGATTCGGGAGCTTGATTACGCCCTGATGCGCCGGGTAGCCCGGGGGGACCACGAGGCCTTCACCTCCTTGCTGCAGCGCCACCAGCAGCGGGTCTTCCGGCTGGCCTACCGGCTGCTGAAAAACCGTCCCGAGGCCGAAGATGCGGCCCAGGAGGTGTTTCTCAAGGTTTTTCAGCACGCCGGACGTTTCGAGCCCACGGGCACGGTGGCCGCCTGGATCAACCGCATCGCCGCGAACCACTGCCTCAACCGGCTGCGCTCCCGGGGCTCTCACCCCGAGGTGTTGCACGGGGAGATCGAGCCGGCGGACGATTACCCCGGCTGGCTGCGCCATGACCATACGCCCCTGGATGATCTGGAAGGCCGGGAGCTAGCGGAAAGGCTCCAGGGGGCGATGGCGCGGCTCCCTGAGAACCAGCGTCAGGCCCTGGTTCTCAAGCGGTTCGGCGACCTTTCCTATCAAGAGATCGGCGAGATGCTGCAACTCAGCCCCGAAGCGGTGGACGGCCTCATCAAGCGCGCCCGGGCCGCCCTCCGGAAGGCCCTCCACGATTACCTGTAAGGGGCGGCGCCTGACGGCACGGACGGGAACCGGCGCCGGCTATCCCCGAATCCGAGTCCCCGGCCCGGGTCTTTTTCAGGGTTTCGCCCCGAAGCCCTCATTCTCCGGCCCGGAGTAACCCCCCATACGAAAATGACTTCCCCCGGAGCGGGGAACAGATTATAGTAATTCGTACGGACGGAGCCGGTGGGGGCGTCACAAGGTGGGTGAAAGGAAGGAACGGCAACAGACAATGCGCGCAATACGGTGGCTTATGCGATTGGGAATCATCATATTGGCGGCTGGGGCGCTGCTGGTGGGACTGGCAGTAGTCTTTCGGGATTTTCTGGTGGAGATCTGGTGGTTCCGGTCCCTGGGCTACGAGGGCTATTTCTGGCTGCGCCTCACGTACCGCTACCTGATCTTCGCCGCCTTCACCCTGCTTTTTTTCCTGGTGTTCTTCCTCAATTTTTGGGTGGCCTCCCGTTTTCTGGGAACCGCCCCGGAAAAAGAGCTGCCTGCGGGGGGCCCGGCCCGCCGGCGTTATTATCAGCTTCTGTCCGGCTTCCGTTCCGGTTCTTTGAAGGTCTACACGCCGTTTTCCCTGTTGCTGGGCATCTTCCTGGCCCTGCCCCTCTATCGGCAGTGGGAGGCCACCCTGCTCTTTCTGTTCGCCCCGGGAACGGGGATGGCGGATCCGGTCTACGGTATCGATGTCAGCTACTATCTGTTCTCCTTGCCCATTTACCTGCTGCTGTTCAACGAGCTGGTGCTGTCTTTGATCTTTCTCTTTTTGGGTCTGCTCCTGCTCTATTGGCTGGAGAGCCGTCTGCTGATCAAGCATGAACTGCACCTGCCCCGGGGGGCCAGGATTCACCTGAGTTTCCTGGTGGTGTTGCTCTTTTTGGGGGGCATCTGGAATTTTCTGCTGCAGCGGCACCAGCTGCTGTACAGCATGAATCACGCCCCCCTGTTCGCCGGGCCCGGTTTCGTGGAGATGCGGGTGGTGCTGCCGTTCATCTGGATCTGCGTGGTGATGCTGTCGGCCACGGCCGGTTCCGTCATTTTCTATATCCACTCCGGCCGGGGCCGGAAGTATGTGGTGGGCTTCCTGCTGCTCTTCGGCCTGGCCCTGGGGGGCCGCTATTCCGATTTTCTGCCCAACCTGGTGCAGAAATACATCGTCGCCCCCAATGAAATCTCCCGGGAATCGACGTTTATCACCAATAATATTCAGTCCACCCTGGCCGCCTACAATCTGGAAAAGGTGGAGACGCGGGAATTTCACCTGGATGACGCCCCCTGGGATGTGCGCGCTCCGGAGATGCAGGCCAGTTTGCGCAACATTCCGGTGTGGGACAAGGATGTGCTGCTCCAGGTGTTCGAGGAGCTGCAGGAGCTGCGCACCTACTACAAGTTCACCTCGGTGGACGTAGACCGCTACACGGTGGGCAAGGAATACCAGCAGGTCTTTCTGGCCCCCCGGGAGATCAATCTCCAGGAACTGCCGCCCGGGGTGCGCAACTGGATCAACGAGAAACTGAAGTACACCCACGGCTACGGGATCGTGATGACGCCCGCGGCCCAGGGCGGGGAAGAACCCATGACGTGGTTCATCCGGGGCATTCCCCCCACCTCCGATTTCGGCTTTTCCATAAACCAGCCCGCCATCTACTACGGGCTGGAAAAATACGGGTACGTCATCGCCCCCAACGACAGCGGGGAAATGGGTTATCCCACCGAGGTGGCCCATCAGCGGGCGGATTATGCCGGCACCGGCGGGGTGCCCGTCAACAGTTTGTTTCGGAAGCTGATCTTCGCCAGTTATTTCGCCGACAAAGACATCTTTTTCACCACCAAGACCAACAGAGACAGCCGCATGCTGTTTCGGCGCAACATCATCGAGATGATCAATATCCTGACGCCCTTCTTCCGTCTGGACCGCGACCCCTATCTGGTGGTCACCTCCCAGCGGTTGTACTGGATTCAGGACGCCTACACCACCTCCGCCAACTATCCGTATGCCGCCGCCTCTCCGGAGAACTTCAATTATATCCGCAACGGCGTGAAAATCGTGGTGGACGCCTATGACGGCTCGGTGACCTATTACCTGGCGGACCGTTCCGACCCCATCATTCGGGCCTATCAGCGGATGTACCCCGGGTTGATCAAGAACCTGGAGGACATACCGGAGGAACTGCGGCCGCACCTGCGCTATCCCCGGGATCTGTTCGACATCCAGTTGAAGGTTTATGCCAAGTATCATCAGACGAATCCGGAGGTCTTTTACAAGCAGGAGGACATCTGGGAATTTCCCGAGGTGCAACAGGACGGCAAGACCGGTCGGTTCACCCCGTACTATCTGACCCTGCCGCTGTTGGAATATCCCAAGCTCGAGTTCCTGTTGCTCTGCCCCATGAACCCCCGGGCCCGGAACAATCTGCGGGCCTTGTGCGTGGCCGGGTGCGACGGTCTCAACTACGGCCGTTTGATCGTCTACAGTTTCCCCAAGGGCTCCCTGGTGTACGGCCCGTCCCAGATGAACGCGGTGATCAACCAGGACACCGTCATCTCCGAGCAGTTCACCCTGTGGAACCAACAGGGCTCCCAGGTGGAGCGGGGCCGCATGATCGTGCTGCCCATCAGCGGCTCCATGCTCTACATCCAGCCGGTGTATCTCAAGGCTGCGGCCCGGCTCCAGATCCCCCAGCTCAAGCGCATCATCATGGGCAAGGGGGAGATCGTGGTGATGGAGCCCACCCTGGAGGAGGGGTTCCACCAGTTGAACGAACGCATGCGGGAAGAGAATGAGCGCCGGCAACGGCAGCAGGAGCGCTTTGCCCCCGTGGCGCCGGAGCCCCCCCCGGAAGCCGGGCAATGACCCCGGCGCCCCGGCCAGCAAAGGGCACCTCCCGGCTGTTCTTCCTGGCGGCGGGGGGCGGCGTCCTGGCGTTGGCCGTGGCGCTGCTCATCTCCGCTTTCGGGGCGCAGCTGTCGGCCCTGGCGGCCCTGCTGACGGACAAAGAGGCCTTCAAGACCTGGGTGGCCTCCTGGGGGGCCTGGGGGCCGGCGGTCTATATCCTGATCCAGGCGGGGCAGGTCATCCTGGCGCCGCTGCCCGGAGAGACCACCGCCGGGCTGGTGAGCGGCCTGGTGTTCGGCTTCGGCTGGGGGTTGTGCTACTCCATGGTGGGGTTGACGCTGGGGTCGGCCGTGGCCTTCGGCCTGGGCCGGCTCCTGGGCGAATCCGTGGCGAGGCGCTGGATTGCGCCGGAAACCCGGGACCGCTACCGGCACCTTCTGGACCACCAGGGGGCCTGGCTGGCGCTGCTACTCTTCGCGGTGCCGTACGTTCCCAAGGACTCCCTGTGCATCCTGCTGGGTATGGGGGGCATGGATTTCCGGGTGTTCCTCCCCGTGGTGGTGCTGGGGCGGCTGCCGGCGGTGGCCCTGTTCACCTGGAAGGGGGCCGCCCTGTACGCGGGCGACTACCTGATGCTGGGGGTGGCGGCGGCCTTCTTCCTGGGTCTGGCGGCGGTGATGTACCTGCAGCGACAGCGGCTGTGGGACTGGCTCAACCGCCCCCGGTAAGCGCACCGAACCGCCGGGGGGCCCCGGGAGAAGATGGCCGGGGGCGGGGGCCAAGGGTCGATGACCCTTGCCCTCGCCCCCGGACCCCCAGCCCCCATCCCATAGGGGGATGAGGGGGGGCCGATCCATGGGGCTGCCGCACCGGTGTGACCCGGGGGGCGACGCGGTACCGGGGTACTGGAAAAAAAATTCCGGCGCCCGGTACACCGGGGTGCTTCCGAGCCATTCTTTTTCTATCCCATCGATATTACCTTATATTTGTTGTCGCCGTCTCCTGGAAGCGGCTGGGCGGCAGACCGCCGGGGCCGGGTACAGGACGGAACACGCACCGGTATGTACCAGGGGTGTACCGGGTACCGGTACGGGCCGTGAGCCGTAAGCCGTGAGCCGGGGGGCGCGGCCGGGCCGCCGGTTTTTCCGGCCCTGGGGAAAAAGTGTAACGGAAAAGAGAGGGCGTTTCCAGAACACATGAGACACATGTCACAAAAACAGTTCATAGTTCATGGTTCATAGTTCATGGCCGGGGGGTGCGGGCGGGACGGGGGGAACAGGGGGGGAGCCGGGACCCGCAAGCCGGTGGCCAGAGGCGGAGCCGCCGGGGGGCGGGGCCACCCCAGAAAAAAAAGAGGTGGCCAAGCAAGGAGCCGGGCGGGTAAGGGCGTTCCCCACCCCGACAACAAGTTGTCGGGGCCACCCGGGGGGTGTTCCGGGTAGGGGTACGGGAGGGGGGGCGGGCAGAAACCGGGGCGGCGCCAGATTTGTCTTGACGAAGCCGACAAACGCGTAGTTATATGCGATTATGATTATGCCGTGCGGGTAACCATGCGATGAAAAACCTGCTCAAAGCCCTCAAGGCCCTGGCGGACGGCAACCGGCTGCGCATCCTGCGCCTGCTGAGGGACCGGCCCCGCTGCGTCTGCGAGCTGCAGGCCGTCCTGGGAATCTCCCAGCCCAGCGTCTCCAAGCACCTGCGCATCCTGGAGGAGGCGGAGCTGCTGGAAAAGCGCCGGCAGGGGCAGTTCATCGAGTACCAGCTCAACGCCGGGTTGGCGGCGGGGGAGCAGCAAGGGGCCCTGCTGGAGCTGATCAGCCCGTGGTTAGAGGCTTCGCCGGAGCTCACGGACCTGTGCCGGCGGGCGAGGGACGTCCACCGGCAGGAGCTGTGCCGGCCGGAGACCGGGTCCCGGGGGGGCCCCGGGCCGGAGGAGCCGGGAGAGCCGGACCGCTAGCGGGGCCTGTACCGGGCAGCGAGACAGGGAGCGCCCCCGCGCGAGCGCCGCCGCGGGGCGGGGGCAGGACCACGGCGCGCCCCCCGACACGGAGATGATTATCCTGATAGCGGAGGCCGGAGATGGAAGGGTCCCGGAAGCAGATCGGCGTCAGATTTCTCTAGGCGCTGCTCTTTCTCGTCATCCATGAAATCGTCAAGATGCTGGTGATCCTGACGACGGTCTTTCAGTTCGCGTATCTGCTCAGCGCCCGCCAACCCTGCGAGCCGGTGCGCCGGTGGGCCAACAGGTTAGCGACCTATGACTATCGCATTCTGCGCTATATTACCCTCAACGAGAACGCCAGGCCCTTGCCGTTCCAGGACTTTCCCGCGGAACTGGAGCCGCCGGCGGCCGACATCACTTTTCCGGGATGACGCGGGGGGACGGCGCGCGGCAGCCGATCCCGGAAGCCGAAATGATCCAGCGGGGCAATAAACTGAAAAGCACCACAGAATAGCAAGGAGGCCGTATGCTCTTTCCGGTCAGCGGAGTGGAGACGAATCCGGCGCTGCCCTTTGTGGTGGCGCTGGTGGTGTCATTTTTCACCTCCATGGGGGGGGTCTCCGGGGCTTTTTTGCTCCTGCCCTTTCAGGTGAGCGTGCTGGGCTTCACCAGCCCGGCGGTGAGCCCCACCAATCTGGTGTTTAACATCGTCGCCATTCCCAGCGGGGTGTATCGGTATATCAGGGAAGGGCGCATGGCCTGGCCGCTGACCTGGGTGGTGGTGGTGGGCACCCTGCCGGGCGTCTTTATCGGGGCCCTGCTGCGGATCACATACCTGCCCGACCCCCGGGCCTTCAAACTGTTCGCCGGGTGCGTGCTGCTGTATATCGGGCTGCGCCTGGTCTATGATCTGTGGCGCCCGCGCCCCAGCATGAAGGCCCTGGAGGCCAAGTTCAACGAACGGGTGGCGGCCAGGCGGCAGGAGTCCCAAAGCCGGATGGCGGCGGGGCTGCCGCCCGAGGCGGTGGTGTGCACCCGGAAGTTTACCTGGAGCCGCATCGCCTATGAATTTTACGGGGAATGCTTCGAGTTTTCCACCTGGGGGATTTTCGCCCTGAGTTTCATCGTGGGGATCGTGGGGGGCACCTACGGGATCGGCGGGGGGGCCATCATCGCCCCGTTCTTTGTGGCCGTGTTCGGCCTGCCGGTCTATACCGTGGCGGGGGCGGCGCTGATGGGGACCTTCATCACCTCGGTGGCGGGGGTGGGGTTTTACATGCTCATCGCGCCCTGGTATCCGCAACAGGCCATCGCCCCGGACTGGCTGTTGGGGCTGCTGTTCGGGTTGGGGGGCATGGCCGGCATGTATCTGGGGGCCCGCACCCAGAAGTTCGTGCCGGCCAGACTGATCAAGGGATTGCTGGCGGTCATCCTGGTGTACCTGGCCGTTTCCTATATCAGCGGCTTTTTCCGGTAGCCGGGGAGGCCGGGACCGGCGGCGGCGACCCGGTGCTCCCCGGTACAGGGGAGGCGGGGCGTTGACAAAATTTTTTTAATACTTTAGTATAAACTAAATTGGATGCCGGTGCCGCCGAAGACTATGCCCGCATTTTTCGGACGCTGTCCGTAGAGGCCCGGGTCCGCCTGCTGGCGCTGGTGAAGAACCGCCCCCTGTGCGTGGGGGCCCTGGCGGTGCGGCTGGGGATAACGCCGGGGGCGGTTTCCCAACACCTGCGGGTGCTCCGGGACGTGGGGCTGGTGACGGCGGAAAGGCGGGGCTACTTTGTGCATTATCGCCTGAATGAGCAAACCCTGGCCCGGTGGCAGGAGGTCCTGGCGGAGTTCTGGAAGGTCCTGGAACAGCCGGAGCCCTGTCCGGGGGCCGCAACTGGAGGAGAGCCATGTGTAAGGTTCAGGGAGGCTGCGAAAGGCCGGAAGAGTTGACAGGCAAGCCGGGAGAGTGCACTCCCGAGCAGATCAAGAAGTGTCACGGGGACAGCAAAGAGCATCCCTGCCTGACGCCGAAAGCGAATTAAGGCGGTCGGCGAAGAGCCGTTCGCACTGCGTGCCCGGCGGGGGAGGGGGCAAAGGGCCGCCGGCCCGCCTACCCAGGTGACTCACCATGGAAGCTGCGCCAGTGATCAGGGTTTCTGGCCTGAGGAAAAGCTACGGCGCCGTGCCGGCGCTCCAGGGCGTCGGTTTTGCCATTTCCCGGGGGGAAATTTTCGGTTATCTGGGCCCCAACGGGGCCGGGAAGACCACGACCATCAAGATCCTGTGCGGGCTGCTCCCCCGGGAGGGGGGGGACGTGAGCATCTGCGGGGCGGATGTGGCCCGGGAGCCGGTTTGGGTGAAACAACGCATCGGGGTGGTGCCGGACGACTCCAATCTTTATCCCGAGTTGACCTGCCGGCGCAACCTGGAGTATCTGGGGGAACTGTACGGGCTGCCGCGGCGTCGCCGGCAAGAGCGGGCGGGGGAGTTGCTGTCGTACTTCGCCCTGACCGACAAAGGGGGGGCGGCCTTCGGCACCCTCTCCCGGGGTTTGAAACGACGCCTGACCATCGCCGCGGCGCTGGTCCACGAACCGGAAGTGCTGTTTTTGGATGAGCCCACGGCGGGGCTGGATGTCCCCAGCGCCCGGTCCTTGCGGGAGCTCATTGCGGCCATCAACCGGCGGGGGACCACGGTTTTTCTGACCACGCACAATCTGCCGGAGGCGGAGGCCCTGTGCCGTACGGTGCTCATTTTGGTAAAAGGGCGGGTGGTGGCCCGGGGCCCCACCCGGGAGATGGCGGCGCGGGTGCGGCGGGTGAAGACCCTGACGGTGACCTTTACGGGGAAGATTTCCCCGGAACGCCTGCGGCAGGCCTGCCCGGCCATCGGCGGGGTACGGCCCGCCAACGGCGCCTGGCACCTGGAGCTGACCGATACCCAGGAGGCGTTGGAGCAGATGCTCGCCTTTGCCCGGACGGCGGGCGTGCGCGTTGAGGACATCAATGCCAGCGGGGGGCTGGAGGAGGCCTTTCTGGCCGTGCTCCAGGAGAGCCAGGCGGCCGCCGGCGGGGGGTCGTGATGCAACTGCGACGGGCCCTGGCCATCAGCCGCAAGGACGTGGAGAGTTATTACGGCAAGCCGCCGCTGATCACCTGGGGGCTGATGTTTCCGGCGGTCCTGATCCTGTCGCTGTATGTAAAAGATCCGGCCACCTACCTGGAGATCGCCCCGGGAATCATCGCCATGACCCTGCTCTTCGGCAACACCTCCATGGCGGCCATCGTGGTGACGTTCGAGAAGCGGGCCGGCACGTTTCAAAGGCTGCTCCTGGCCCCGCTGGAGATCGGCACCATCCTGTGGGGCAAGGCCCTGAGCGCCGCGGCCTACGGTCTGGCCACGGCCCTGGCGCTCAGTCTGGGGCTGGCGGCGATTGTCGGTCTGCGGCTGGCGCAGCCGGTCTATTTCCTGGCGGGGCTGCTGGCGGGCAGCCTGAGCTTTGCGCTGCTGGGGCTGTTGGCGGCGGTGATGGTGCGGGAAGTTTTCGAGGCCATGACCCTGATGAACTTTTTCCGGTTTCCGCTGTTGTTCGTGAGCGGGGTGTTCATGCCCCTGCCGCAGTTGCCGGTTTGGCTCCAGCCCCTGTCGCTGGTGTCGCCGTTGACCTACGTGGTGGACCTGCTGCACGTGGGGGTGACGGGGCGGTCGGCGTTCGCCACGCCGGTCATCTCCCTGGGGGCCGCCCTGTTGTTTGTGGGCCTCAGCGGGGCGCTGGCCGGAGCGACATTTCGCCGCCGGGCGGCGGCGTAAGCGGTTTCGGGCGGAGGATGGCATGGCCCTTACCGTCTTCACCGTCCCCGGCTGCCCCCGGTGCGAGCAGGTCAAGGAGTACCTCCGGGCGCGGGGGGCGGCGTTCACCGAACTCAACGTAGAAGGGAGTTTCGCGCATCTGAAGCGTCTGCGCCGGCTGACCCCGGCCCGGGAGGTCCCGGTGACCGCGGGGGGCGGGGGGGTGGTGGTGGGCTTTGACCCCGACGCCCTGCAGGCGCTGCTGGCCGGCGAGCTCCCGGGAGACTGACATGCCAGAAGTCCCGTCCCGGCCGTTGCTGGCCCTCACCATGGGCGACGTCACCGGCGTCGGCCCGGAAATCATCGTGCAGGCCCTGAGCGATCCGGCCATCTACGCGCTGTGCCGGCCGCTGGTCATCGGGGACCTCACCGCCCTGGAGCGGGCCCGGGACCTGTGCGGCCCCGGCCTGGAGCTGCACCCGGTGGAGTACCCGGCGGCGGGCCGCTACCGGCCGGGCAGTGTGGATATCCTGGCCCTGTCGCGGTTCAGGGCGGCGGAGATGGAGTACGGCCGCCCCACGGAGGCCACCGGGGCGAAGATGGTGGCGTATATCCTGCGGGCCATTGACCTGGCCCTGTCCGGGGAGGCCGCCGGGGTGGTCACCGCCCCCATCAGCAAGGCCGCCATGCACCTGGGGGGCTACAACTATCCCGGGCACACCGAGCTGCTGGCGGAACGCACCGGGGCGGCGCGCTTCGCCATGATGCTGGCGGGGGGGGATTTCCGGGTGGTGTTGGCCACCATCCACTGCGCCCTGCGGGAGGTGGCGGAGCGTCTGTCCACCGCGGAGCTCTTCCGGCTGCTGGACCTCACCGATGGGGCCCTGCGGCGGGACTTCGGGCTGGGGCGGCCGCGCCTGGGGGTGGCCGCTCTCAATCCCCATGCCGGGGAGGGCGGGCTTTTCGGCCAGGAGGAGTCCCGGATCATCGCCCCGGCGGTGCGCCTGGCCCGGGAGCAGGGGATCGAGGTGGAGGGTCCGTTCCCGGCGGACACCATTTTTGTGCGGCAGCAGCGGGGGGAGTTCGACGCGGTCATCGTCATGTATCACGATCAGGGGCTGATTCCCCTGAAGCTGCTGCACTTCGGCCACGCGGTGAACGTCACCCTGGGGCTGCCCATCATCCGGACTTCCGTGGACCACGGCACCGCCTACGACCTGGCGGGCACCGGCAGGGCCGATCCCGGCAGCCTGAACGCCGCCCTGCGGCTGGGGGCGGCCATGGCCCGGGCCCGGCAGGCCGGCGCGGGCCGGTAAGCGCGGCCTCAGAAGGCCGAGGCCGGGGTTTCCGGCCGCGAGCGGGGGCAGTTGGCCCCCAGGGGGCACGGCGGCCCCGCGGGTTTCCGGCAGTGGTCACGGCCCAGCCGCACCAGGGCGGCCTCCAGGTCGGTGAAGGCGAGGCCCGGGACCGGTTGCCGCGCCCAGGCCTGTTCCAGGGCTTCCAGGGCCTGATAGCCGTTCAGGACCGGCGGCAGGAGCTGCAGGTGCTCGGCCGCCAGCCGGGCCAGGGGCGCCAGGGGCGGGCGGGCCGGGGTCCAGATGCCCCGCAGTTCCCGCAGAAAGATTTGGGCCGTCACCGGGCCGATGCCCGGGGCCAGGTCCACGATGCGGGCCTCCAGATCGAGGGGGTCGGAGGCGGCGGCGGGCAGCCGCTCGAGATCGTCGCCGTAACGCTCCTGAAGGGCCGCCATGACCGCCAGGAGCTTGGTGGCCGTCTTGAAGTCGTAGCGGGCGTAGCCGCCTGCATCCAGCAACTCCACCAGCCGGTCCCAGCCGGCCGCCCGGATGGCCGCCGGGGTGACGACCCCCCGGGCCGCGAAGACCTTGTAGGTCCGGGCCGCCAGCGTCCCGGAGATGCGGGCGCCGTAGAGGATGGCGGCCAGAAACCAGTGCTGCCGGGCCTCGGGGCCGGCGGTGAGGTCGAGGCCCAGCTCCCGGCTGAAGCGGCCGGGAAAGAGGGCCAGCACCTGGCGGATGACGTCCATGGGTCACCTCCGTGGCCGCGGCGGAGCGCGGCAACACAGACATATCCGCAGGATATAGCGATACCAGGCGCCTGTCAAGGCGGGGCGAGCCCCGGGTGACCGGGGCGGCGGGGAAAAACTTGACCCTCACCGCCGATACGCGACAATAATCACATGCACGGCACCCAACAGCGTTTCCCTTTCACCGCCCTGGTGGGCCAGGATGACCTGAAGCTGGCCCTGCTGCTCAACGCCGTCACCCCCGGCATCGGCGGGGTGCTGATCAAGGGGGAGCGGGGCACGGGAAAATCCACGGCGGTGCGGGCGCTGGCCGGGCTGCTGCCCGAAGTGGAGGTGGTGGCGGGTTGCCTCTACGGTTGCCATCCCCAGGGGGAAGGCGGGCTGTGCGACGACTGCCAGCGGCGCAAGGTGGCCGACAACGGCCTGCCGGTGGCCCGCCGGGCCGTGCAGGTGGTGACGTTGCCCCTGGGAGCCACCGAAGACCGGGTGCTGGGGACCATCGATCTGGAGGCGGCCCTCACCCACGGCCGCAAGCGCTTTGAACCGGGCCTGCTGGCCCGGGCTCACCGGGGCATCCTCTACATCGACGAAGTGAACCTGCTGGAAGACCACCTGGTGGACATCCTGCTGGACGTGGCGGCTTCGGGAGTGAACGTGGTGGAGCGGGAGTCGGTGTCGGTGGCCCACCCGGCCCGGTTTCTGCTGGTGGGGACGATGAACCCGGAAGAAGGGGAGCTGCGGCCCCAGCTCCTGGATCGCTTTGGCATCTGCGTGGAGGTCAAGGCCATTCCCGACCCGGCGGCCCGGGCGGCCATCGTGCGCACCCGACTGGCCTTCGAGCGCGACCCGGGGGGCTTTCGAGCGGCCCATCGGCAGGCCGAAGAGGATTTAAAGGCGCGGCTGCTGCTGGCCCGGACGCTGGCGCCGCGGGTGCCGACGCCGGAGGCGGCGCTCAATCTGGCGGTGCGCCTGGCCGTGGCCCTGGGCGCCGAAGGCCACCGGGCCGACCTGGTGACGGTGGTGGCGGCCCAGGGGATCGCGGCCCTGGACGGCCGCACCGACCTGACGGAGGCCGACATCAAGCGGGCCGCGGTCCTGGCCCTGCGCCACCGGCTGGCCCGCCACCCCCTGGCCGACGACGACGCGGACACGGCGCACCTGGTGGAGCAGGTGGAGGCGGTGGCCGCCGCGGAACCGGCGCCGGCCCCACCCCCGCCCCCGGAAAAAAAAAGCCCGTAAAACGTGACGCCCCCATCCCGGAAGGCGCCCAGGTGTTCGCCTGTCCGCCCGCCTTGGCCCTGAAGGACCTCATTTTTCACTATCCCCGCCGCAGCCAGGGAAAACGCGGCCGCCGCCTGGCCACTCCCCTGCAGGCCCGCCAGGGGCGCTATCTGAAACCCCGCCTGCCGTACGGCCCGGTGGCGGACGTGGCCCTGGACGCCACCCTGCGGGCGGCCCTGGCGGACCAGCGGCCGGGGGCGCCGCTGACGCCGATCCGCCGGGACGAGCTGCGCTACCAGCAACGGGTGGGCAAGACCCAGGCCCTGCTGCTGCTGGTGGTGGACGGCAGCGGCTCCATGAGCGCCGAGCGCCGCATGCTGGCCGCCAAACAAACGGCCCTGTCCTTTCTGGCCCAGGCCTATCAAAGGCGCGACCAGGTGGGGATGATCACCTTTCACGGGGCCCAGGCCCGGGTGGTGCTGCCCCCCACCCGGAGCATCTCCCGGGCCCGCAGACGGCTGGCGCAACTGCCCACCGGCGGCAAGACGCCCCTGGCCCACGGCCTGCTGCTGGCCTACCGGCTGGCGACGCGGGAACTGCGGCGCACCCGGAGCCTGATCCCCCTCATCGTGGTGATCTCGGACGGCAACCCCAACATCCCCTGCTTTACCGGAGACGCCCAGGCCGACGCCCTGAAGGTGGCCGGAGCCATCGGCAAACGGGGGCTGCCGGCATTGTTCGTGGACACCAACACCAACTTCATGGAACACGGCCTGGGTCGGAGGCTGGCCCAAGCCATGCAGTGCAACTACGAACGCTTCGAAACCCTGGCCGCCCGCATAGGGCTCGCCCACCTGCTGCCCACACGGCAAAAACGGGAACTGTTCTACTGGTCGCCGGATTGAATGAGGGGGGAGGGGGGTAAGGGCCGGGAGAAGTGAACTTTGGGGGAGGGGGCCAAGGGTCTTAAGACC
>CAYRYV010000003.1:66847-112616 GCA_964428565.1 uncultured Desulfobacterales bacterium
GGGGGGGTGGAAGGGGGGAGGAGATACGCTTTTGGGGGGGGGGCCCAAATTTTCTTCACCCCTTTCCCCCCCCCCCCAACCCCCCACCCCCAATCCCGTAACGGGAAAAATTCCGGACACCGACGCCGCGCCCGCTATCCTCACTGGAAATGCCCGGCCATTCCTGCTATAGTAGCCGCAACAATTCTTATCCGAAAACGACATGGAATTCATTCCCCGCTATTTCGGCGACAAGCTGCTGATCATCAACCCCAGGGGGGTCATCGGGGTGGTGACCCTGTGGTCCAAGCCGGACTACATCAAGGGCCTGTTTCAGGAGGCCGGCTGGGACCTGGACCCGGCCAGCAGCCCCATCGCGGCGTTCGGGACCCTGTACGGCAACGGCCTGCGGGAGCTGTTGCGGAATCTGCTGTATAATCCCCAGATACAGCATTTGCTGGTGTGCGGGCGGGACCGCGCCGGTTCTTACGCGGAACTCAAGCAGTTTTTCGAGGCGGGGCTGGAGCCGGACCAATCGCCGCTGGTGACGTACCGGGCGGCGGAGTCCGGGGAGGAGGTGCAGACCTGCCGCATCCGGGGCACCAAGCGCCTCATCGACAACCTGGTGCGGCCGGAGATGTTTGTGACGCGCCCCCTCATAAGTTTTCCGGAGTCACCCGAGATTCCCAGTATTCGGGAGAGACTGGCGGAGTACTGGAAAGGCTGGCAGAGGGCTTACCCAGGAACTGCACAAAATGACATTCCATTAGAACGGCAAGACGTCCCGCTGCCGGAAGTGATCACGTCGCATTTCCCCAGCAATCCCCGGGGGCATACCATTATTGCGGAAAAGCCCCTGGCGGCCTGGCGGGAGCTGCTCTACATCCTGAGCCGCTTCGGGCATCCGGTCAAGCTGGCCAAGGGGGAGCGCCTGGAGTTGCAGAACGTCAAGGTGGTGGTGGAGGAGCCCGGTCTGGAAACGCCGGAGGAATTAAAAAAATTCAACTTTGACCAGGACAAGTTAGATAGTTACCGGACAGATTTTGTTTCCGGAATAGAACTGGAGGCAGATGAAACATATAATTATGCCCACCGGATGCGGGTGTATTTCGGGGTGGACAGCCTGGCGGAGTGCGCCCGGCGGCTGCAGGCGGACCCGGAGGACCGCAAGGCCTACCTGACGCTGTGGGACAACAACCGGGACCTGAGGGTCCCCAAGGGCCAGCCCTGTTTTGTGTCGGCCTTTTTCCGCCGCTTCGAGGGGAAACTGACCCTGACCGCCACTTTCCGGACCCACAACGCCCTGGACGCCTGGCTGCCCAACGTCTACGGCCTCATGGCGGCGCAGGAGTACGTGGCCCAGCAGGTGGGCATGGAGCCGGGGGCCCTCACGGTGTTCAGCCACTCCATCAGCATTGACCGGCGGGAGCTGGACCGGGCTTTGTCGCATCTGGCCATGCGGCCCTTCGCGGTGGTGATGGACCCCATGGGGTATTTCCGCATCAGCCTGGACGGCGAGGAGATCTTTGTGGAACACCGGGCGGGGGACGTGACCCTGAAGGAGTACCGGGGGAAGAAGGCGGTCAGCCTGCAGCACCAGATCGCCCGGGACCGGGCGTTATCCGATATCAACCACGCCATGTACCTGGGGCGGCAACTGGCCCGGGCCGAGCAGTGTTTGCAGGAAGGGCGGGAGTTTATTCAGGAATAACTTGTTTGGGGTTCTGTGGGGGAGGGCCGGGGGTAAGCCCCCGGGCCCCACTCCCGGCAAATCATCATATAAGGACAGGGCATGCAGATAGTCGAGGTGCAGCGTCATGGGGCAGAGGAGTTGCTGGCGCGGATGCGGCGGGTGCCGCTGCTGGAGCAGCCGGAGGTGTTCGTATTCCAGGAGGCGTTGATTTCTTTGGAGGTTATTCACACCCGGTGTCTGGCCCCGCCGCAGAACTACATCTGGCTGGCGGAGCTGCGCAAGGTGCAGGAGTTGCGGTGGAGTTTGCAGGAGCACGGGGTGGACATGTTCCGGCTGGACGGGTTCGTGACCTACACCGTGGCGGCGGCCGACGGCTCCCGGATGACCTATGACCTCTACCCGCCGGTGGTGGAGGAGTCCTTCGAGGCGGACGGCACGGTGGCCCTGATTATCAACGACGGCATGCACCGGGTGTATCTGGCCCGGCTGGAATGGGTAATGCCGCAGGTGGTGTATGTCCGGGGCATCCCCAAGGCGTATCCCTATTACGCCTTTCCCCGGCCTCAGGGCTGGGAGGGCGTGGATCTGCTGGCCGACAATCCCGACAAGAACCGCTACCTGAAGAAAGGCCACCGCATCCGGCGGAATAAGTCCTTATACCGCAATTTTCAGGCGGTGTTTCAGAATGTGGGGGGCTCCCGCAGCGGCATCAAGCCTGGCGGAGACTAGCTGGCCGGCTCGAAGACCCGGCCCATGTATGACTTTTGGTTGTTTTTATTGGGGTCCGGCAGCGCCGGGAGGGGCTGGCCGGCCAGGACCAGGGCCAGGCGTTCCGCGAGGATGCGGGCCAGGGCGTAGACGCTGGGCGAAGGTTTGGGTTTGGTGTCCCAGATGATGTAGTCGAGCATGGGACTGGGTTGGGCGGCGATGGCATCGGAGAGGTAGGACACCGTCAGGCCGGTTTTGACGTCGATGAGGCGCAGGTCCATTTGCAGGCCGGACTTGGCCGAGGTGCCGCTGTCCAGGAAATAGGGCACCTTGCCCCGGATAATGTAATCGCAGTGCTTGTTGCGGCCGAAGCGCAGGGCGTCTTCCGGCAGAGGGTACCCCATGGGGATGACCACAATTTCGTGGAAGACGTGATTCCGCAGCAGGGATTGAAAAAGGATTTGGGTGAGGGGATAGCTGACCTCCGGCGCGTTTTCCGGGGTTTCGAGATGGAACAACCCGGCTCGGGAGGTGGCGGCCAGGCCCGCCGGGGCCGGTTGATAGACTTCCGGGGGGGCGGCAAAGACCAGCGGCTCCAAGAGAATGGGCCGTTCGGCGTTGCAGCCGGTGAGCCCCGCGGTCAAGGCACTGACGAGCAGAATCCAAAAGAGCGCAGGCATAGTCTTTCCTTTGTGGATAGTGAGGTCTGGCTGACGGCGGCAAAGCGGACGGCAGCTTTTTCCCGCCCCAGCCATGGCTAACCGAACGATATGCAAAGACTGGGCCACGTAGTTGCCGGGGAAGGCGGCGGCAGGAATAATTTGACAAAATCCCGGAGGTTTTCTAATATCTGGGGCAGGCTCCCTTATCTATGGACAGATAGGCGCGGCGGCGGGAAGTCCCCGGTTGCCGGCGAGGGCCCCGCAGTGTTTTTTCCCCAGCAGCAGAGGACAGGAACCATGTGGACGACAGGTTGGCCGCGGCTGGCCGGAGTGGCCCTCATCGTGTTTTTGGCGGCCGGCTGCCAGCCCAGCAAGAGCGATATCCGGGAATTGACCGTGGCAGAGGCGCAGCATACCCTGAACACCTGGAATCCTTCCTATGCCAAGGTGATGGAGTTTTACGGCTTTTATTACCCGGACGGCAACCCCCAGGGGCCGGGATGCGTCGCCTACGTGCTCCTCAGCAATCCGGCCGACAAAGAACCACGGCTGCTGGTCTATGAGGCGCACTTCCGGAGGCTGGTCCGGCCGGAGGGCACCAGCCAGTGGTATCTGACCGGTTTGATCAGCCACAGCGCCGGGCTCACCCGCCGTCAGGGCTGGGATACGCTGCTGATTCCCGTCAAGGCCCCGGACGCGGCCAAAGGGCGTTGAGCCGAATGCTTCCCGGCGGACGGCGATGATCAAAGTGGAGGAGTTTCGCGCCGGCATCGTCGGGCTGCCCTTCTCCTGCGCGGATGAGCTGCCGGACTGTTGTTTTCGCTGCCATTACCTCATCTACCAGGAAGCCGCCTGCGCCCTGCCCTATTATTCCTGCGGCTACAGTCTCCCCGACCGCCTCACCCAAACCCCGCCGCAATGCCTGGCTGAAGCCCAACGCCCCTGAAGCCGGACGGCCCGGGGGAGATTTTTGCCTAGCCGGCCCCGGGGCCGCCTGGCAGCCCGTGCCGGTCGGTCCGGGAAAGGCGACGGCGGTTGCGGCGGCGGGATGCAGCCGGGGAGGGGATAGCGGCGGCCTGGGGGCAGCCGCGCGCCGGCAGCGCCGCACGCGAGGCATATATATTGCAGAGAGGTCCGGAAACCACCATCGCCCGGGGCGCCCCCCCGGGAAGATTGGAGGAAGGCATGAACATCGATAATCTCGCCGCCCTGAGTCCCGTGGCGGGAGTCGCCTCGCTGTGGAAACGGGGGTCTCCGGAGCCGGGCCCGGACAGCCAGTCCTCTGCAACAGGGTTCGCCAGCCTGCTGAATAAAGCGCTGGAAAGGGTCACCCCCGCGGCCGAACCGCCGGGGCCGCCGGCGGCGGCCGGCCGTTATGAGGTGCAGGCGGGCGATAATCTGTCGGCGATCAGCCGGAAATTGGGGATCGACGATCCCCGCGTCCTGGCCCGGGCCAATACCCTGCGCAACCCCAACCTGCTGGCCGCCGGCCAGGTCCTGGAGGTGCCCGGAGAGCAGCCGAACTCTGCGGCCGGTGCTGGCCGCCCGGCGCCGGACATGACGGTGGCCGCCCAGGCGGCGCCGCCGAGCCCGGAAAAGGGGGAGGCCCCGGGAAAGGGGGAGGCCCCGGGAAAATACGTGGTGCAGGCGGGCGATAATCTCTGGGGCATTGCCCGCAAGATGGGGTTTGCCGATATTCAGACCCTGGTACAGGCGAATAAGCTGACGAATCCCGATCAACTGAGCGTGGGCCAGGTCCTGGCCATCCCCGGGAAATCCCTGCCGGCCGAGCAACAGATTCAGCTGGCCGCCAACCAGGTGATCGCCTCCGAGGAGCCGCCGCCCATGGAATCGGGGAAGTTCCGGAATGCCGGGGGCACGGGGAAACTGGTGACGGCCAGTTGGTACGGAGGCAATCATCACGGGAAAAGGATGGCCAACGGCCGGCCTTACAATATGTACGCCGACACCGTGGCCCACCGGTCCCTGCCCCTGGGGACCGAGATCCGGCTGACCAATCCCCAAAACGGCAGGATGGCTCAGGGTACGGTGACCGACCGCGGTCCTTTCGTGCCCCATCGGGACGTGGACGTGTCCTACGGCATCGCCCGGAAATTGGGGATTGTGCAAGCGGGCGTGGCTCGTTTGCGGATGGAGGGCGGTTAGCGGGTTTGCCCCGGCGGGTGGCTCAGGTGTCGTTCCCCTCGGGTGCGGGGGGGCCGGGGGCATCCGGCCGTCCGGATTGCTCCAGCAGCCGGCGAAATTCCTGAATGGCCATGGGGATCAGGCGGCGCAGGAAGGCGTTGCGGTCCATGCTATCCAGGGTTAGGTAGTGGGCAAAGTCCGGGTGCCGGGGGGAGAGACGGGGGGTCTGCCGGTCAAAGGCGAAAACCTGCCGTTCGGCCTCCTGCAGCAGAGTAATGAGGGGTACGTCTTCTCCGGGAACGCTTTCCACCCAGCCCAGCCGCCGCATCAATTCGAAGCGTGACCGGTCCAACAGGCCCAGGGATACATCCAGCACCCTTTTGGTGGTCGCGTCATCCAGTTCGTCCAGTTTAATGCGCACCGACGTGCCGTAACCCAGGGCGCCCATCACCAAATCGAAGAAGACAAAGAGGTTTTCGTCTCCGGGAGTGGCCAGGAAGAGGAGGGTTTGATCCGAGAGGTCCCGGAGACGGGTGTCCGGACCGAATTGTTCCCGGAAGCGGCGCAACCAGGTGCGAAACCCCTGATCAGCCGCCACTTTGCGGCGAAACCGGGCCAACTCGATGATTTCGGCCATATCCCCTCCCAACGGGGGGCAAGCTCCCCCGGCACTAGGGATTGTTGTTGAGAATCCGCAAGCCCCGCACGAGGTATTGGAACCCCGAATAGACCGTCAAGGCCGCGGTGGCGTAGAAGCAGCCCCATAACAGCCATAGCGGGAAGGGGCCCACCTGGTGCCACAGCACGAAAAAAACGGCCAAGATCTGAAAAGCGGTGGCCCACTTGCTGACCTGCACCGGGCGGATGGCGACTTCCAGGTCGAAGAGTTTGAGGACAACGATCCCCCCGACAATCAAGACGTCCCGGCTGATGACGATGACGGCCAGCCAGGCGGGCATCTTCTGAAAATAGCCCAGAGCCAAAAAGCTGGAGGAGAGCAACAATTTGTCCGCCAGGGGATCCAGAAAGGCCCCCAGGGGAGATTTCTGTTGCCAGTGCCGGGCGATCAGGCCGTCGGCCAGATCGGACAGCCCCGCCAGGAGAAAGATGACCAGGGCGGACTGGTATTTTTCCTGCAGCAACAGGATGATAAAGAGAGGGGTCGCCATGATCCGCACCATGGTGATGATATTGGGTATGGTCAAGGCGGCCCGAGTATCCTCTGAATCGGTTTTTTCCACAGGTTTCCTTTCGAAGGCGGACCTACGCTCCCTTCCCGCCCGGCATCATCCCGGTCCTCACACCAAGGCGCCGGAGTGACACCAGTTTATCACATGAACCGCCCTGAAATTCAAGTATTCCGCCGGGAGAGGGGGGAAAAAAATTTCTCGAGCCGTTCCCGGGCCCGGTCCACGGCATCGGGGGGGAGCCAGACAATTTCGGCATCGGCCCGGAACCAGGTGAGCTGGCGTTTGGCATAGCGCCGGGTTTCGGTTTTGATGCCGGCCAGGGCCTCCGCCCACGTCAGCCGTCCCTGCAGATAGGCCACCATCTGCCGGTAGCCCAGGGCCTGGAGAGGTTTGATCTGCGGGCCGTAGCGGCTTAGCAGTTCTTCGACTTCCGCCACCAGGCCCTGGGCCACCATCCGGTCAACCCGGGACTCGATGCGTTCGTAGAGGAGGCGGCGCTCCAGGGTAAGGCCCAGCTTCAGCACCCGGTAGGGACAGTCCTGGAAACGGTGGGCCCGCTGCAGGGCGGTCAGGGGCCGGCCGGTGGCGGTGATCACTTCCAGGGCGCGCACGATGCGACAGGCGTCCCGGGGATGAATGCGGGCGGCGGCTTCCGGGTCCTGAGACGCCAGGCGGCGGTACAGGGCGTCCGGGCCCGCGGTCTGCAGCTCCTGGTGCAGGGTGCGGCGAATGTCCGGATGGTGCACGCCGTCCCGGAACAGGCCGGAGAGCAGGGCCTTGATGTAGAGGCCGGTGCCTCCCACCACCAGGGGGGGCGTCCCCCGGGCGTGCAGCCCGGCCAGGATATTCCTTCCCAGGGCGGCGTAGCGGGCGGCGTCGAAGGGCTCATCGGGGGCCGCCACGTCAATGAGATGGTGGGGCACCAGGTCCAGCTCCCCGGGGGTGGGTTTGGCCGTGCCGATGTTTAGTTCCCGATAGACCTGGAGGGAGTCGGCCCCGATGATGTCGGCGCCCAGGGCCTGGGCCACGGCCACGGCCAGGGCGGTTTTGCCTACGCCGGTGGGGCCCACGATGACGGCGACGGGAGGGCGCAGCATAATCAATGGCGCGGGCGGAAGAACAGCTGCCGGATCTCCTCCAGGGTGATGAGCCGCCACAGGGGCCGGCCGTGGGGACAGTGGGAGTTCACGGTCAGGGCGTCCAGGTCCTGAAGGAGTTGATGCATTTCCGGCAAGGTAAGCTCCTGGCCGGCCTTGATGGCGCCGCGGCAGGCCATAATCTGGCGGACCCGTTCCCGGGGACCGGTGGCGGCGGCGGCCGCAGCCGAGCCGGGGGCCAGGGCGGCGACCACTTCCTCGACCACGGCGGGCAGACATTGAGCCGCCAGCCAGGCCGGCGCCGAGGTGATCAGGAAGGTGACGCCCCCGAAGGGCTCGACCTCCAAACCGGCCTGGGAGAGCAAGGGAAGATGATCGGTGAGCCAGGCCGCGGCCCGGGCTTCCAGCTCCATGGTTTGGGGGAAGAGCAGCGCCTGGGCCCCGATCCCCTCGTCTCCCCGGTCCAGCCGCTCGTAGAGGAGGCGTTCATGGGCGGCGTGCTGGTCGATGAGGAGCAGTCCTTCGGGAGCCTGGGCCAGGATGTAGGCGCGGTGAATCTGACCCAGAACCGGCAGATCGGCGAAGCGCCAGGGGGAGGGGGGCGGCAGGGGTTCCGGGGCCGGGGCCGGCTGGGGGGGAATCGGGGTAAAGGTCAGGCCGGCAGACCGGGCGGGCTCCGCAGTGGCCGGAAACAGTTCGGGCGCCGGACGCTCCTGGGCCCGGAGCCCGCTCTCCGGCTGCCAGGCGGCCCGGTAGGCCTGACGCCCGGGGTTTTGGAGGGGGGCCAGCGTGCGGCGCAGGGTGTTGAGGATCAGCCCGTAGAGGCGGCCGCTCTCCTTGAAGCGAATTTCCGCCTTGGTGGGATGGACGTTGACGTCCACCTGGTCCGGCGGCACCGTCAGATGGAGGACGGCGGCCGGATGGCGGCCCCGGGGGTGC
Source organism: uncultured Desulfobacterales bacterium (assembly GCA_964428565.1). Lineage (GTDB taxonomy): Bacteria > Desulfobacterota > Desulfobaccia > Desulfobaccales > Desulfobaccaceae > CAYRYV01. The sequence continues at coordinate 75,261 of CAYRYV010000003.1, forward strand.
AGGCCCTGATAGGCCTCGCGCAGGGCGGCGGTGAGCATGCGGTCGCTCACCAGGCGGCGGTTGACGGTGAAGAATTGATAGCGGGTGGTGGCCACGGAATAATCGGGGCTGGAGACCAACCCCGCCAGGGCGTACGGGGTAGCATCTTCCGAGGCCACCGGCAGCATCTGATCCACCAGTTCCAGGCCGCAAACCGCGGCAAAGCGCTCGGTGAGCCGGGCGGGCGCCGGGGCCGTCAGCAAGGTTTTGCCGTGCGCCGTCAGGGTGAAGTGGACTTCCGGGTAGGCCAGGGCCAACTGGCGCACCAACTCCAGGATGAGACCCTGTTCGGCGGCCTTGGTGCGTAAAAATCTTTGGCGGGCCGGGGTGTTGAAGAACAGGTCGGCCACGGTGACCCGGGTACCGGCGGCCCCGGCCCAGGGAGTCGAGGCCAGCAGTTCACCGCCCGCCACCTGCAGGCGCAGGCCCAGGTCGGAGCCGGGGGCCCGGGTGGTCAGTTCCATGCGGGAGACTGCAGCGATGCTGGGCAAGGCCTCACCCCGGAACCCCAGGGTAATCAGCCGCAACAGATCGGTCTCCCGGCGCAGTTTGCTGGTGGCATGGCGCAGCAGGCTTAACGGGGCCTCCTCCGGGGTCATGCCGTGGCCGTCGTCCACCACCCGGATGCCGCGGCAGCCGCCGTCCTCCAGGTCGATGAGGATGGCGGCGGCGCCGGCGTCCAGGGAGTTCTCCACCAACTCCTTGACCACGGAGGCCGGCCGGGTGATAACCTCTCCGGCGGCGATCCGGGAGGCCACGTCCGGGGAGAGAATCTCAATGCGGTTCATGGGAATTGCCCTTGCGCCCAGAAGGTAACTCATTTACAATGGTTGCCAAGGAGGGCTGTGATCCGGTTCTTCTTGCCCGCCCCGCCGGTCTTTCGAATTGGCCTTCTTCAGACTGGCGGGGATATCTTTATCGAGGCGATTTTTCTTGCTGCTGAGGAGCCGTCGGGAAAAAGCGTAATTTCCAGAACATGCCGGTCGCCCGGCGGTTTATCCGCCCCGACAACTTTGTTATATTATAACAGAAAAGTGGAACGCAGGGGAGGCACACCGTGGGAGCGCTCAAATCCGGCGAAGGCCGGCCGACCGAACGGGAGGAACTAGTCCTCAAGGTCACCAAGGAGATCGTGGTCAAGTTCATCGAGGTGGGGCGGGTATCCAGCAGCAACTTTGCCGAAACCTTCAAGCTGGTCAATGAAACGGTCAGGCAGTCCCTCAAAACCTGAAACAAAGTCGGCTAGTTGGGATTATTCAAGGATGGGCGCCAGATGACGCGAGCGGGGGGGCGGGCCGCCACGGCCATACGGCCGGTCAAGATCACAGCACCGTATTTGCAGCACCCGGAGGGCTCGGCCCTGATTATGTTGGGGCGCACCTGGGTGGTGTGCACCGCCACGGTGGAGGACCGGGTGCCGGGCTTTCGACTGAACACCGGGCAGGGATGGCTGACCGCGGAATATGACATGCTGCCCCGGGCCACCGCCACCCGCAGCCCCCGGGCGGCCACCACCGGCCGGGCTTCCGGGCGCTCCCGGGAGATCCAGCGTCTCATCGGCCGTTCCCTGCGGGGGGTAGTGGACCTGACCGCCCTGGGGGAACGCACCATCGTTCTGGACTGCGACGTGCTCCAGGCCGACGGCGGCACCCGCACCGCCGCCATCACCGGCGCCTTCGTGGCGCTGTGTCAGGCCCTGGCCGATCTTCAGCGCCAGGAGTTGATCGAGACCGTGCCCCTTACGGATCAAGTCGTGGCGGTGAGCGTGGGGCAGGTGCGGGGACAGGTCCTCGTGGACCTGGATTACGAGGAGGATTCCCAAGCCGAAGTGGACGCCAATCTGGTGCTTACCGGGAGGGGTCAGTTGGTGGAGTTGCAGGCCACCGGGGAGGGCGGACCCTTTGATCCGGAGTTGCTCAGCCGCATGGTGGAAGCCTCCCGGGATGCCCGGCAGGAGCTCTGCCGCCGGCAAGAGGAGATCGTGGGCCGATGGATGGCCTTACCCTGGTGATCGCCACCCGCAATGCCGGTAAGATCAAAGAGATCGAGGCGCTGATGGCCGACGGGGGCGTGCAGGTCAAGAGCCTCAAAGATTTCCCGGAGATGCCGGAAGTCGTCGAGGACGGCGCCACCTTTCGGGAGAATGCCCGGAAAAAGGCCCGGGAGGTGGCCGCCTACACGGGGCTGCCGGCCCTGGCGGACGACTCCGGGCTGGAGGTGGAGGCCCTGGACGGCCGCCCCGGGGTGTTCTCGGCGCGTTACGCCGCAGACCGCACGGCGCCGCGTCTACCCAGCGATCCCGACAATTACGCCAAGCTGCTGGAGGAGTTGGCCGAGGTGCCCTGGGACCGGCGGCAGGCGCGCTTCGTTTGCGAGATCGTGCTGGCTTTGCCCTCCGGGGAAGAGATTACCGCCCGGGGAACCTGCGAGGGTTATATTGCGATGGCCCCCCGGGGTGACCAGGGGTTCGGCTACGATCCGGTTTTCTGGCTGCCCCGGTATGAGCGGACGGTGGCCGAAGTGGGGCTGGCGATCAAAAACCGGTTAAGCCATCGGGCCCAAGCCTTACGCCAATTGAAGGACAAGCTGCAGGAATTCTTGAAAAAGCAAAGCATGCCGGTGCCGGTCTGAGGACATCTCGGGACGTAGCGCAGCCTGGTTAGCGCGCCTGCCTTGGGAGCAGGAGGTCGGCGGTTCAAATCCGCCCGTCCCGACCATATTTCATTCTTTGTAATCGTTCAGGCCGCATCTGCTACAAGCAGACCATAGGTAAGAGAGACGGAGCAAGTTGACCAATCCGATGAGATTGGATAGCCGCCACAACATTCCGGTCTTGTTGCCTCAGAGTGGCCACCGTGGTCAGGATTCTTTCCGTAAAGCGGGAGCCGTTATGGTTTTGGTTGCCAAAACAGCCCTTCCGCCACAGGACCGCCCCCGCAAGGCCCTCTCGGCCCGGTTGTTGGTGGGCTCCGCCCCCGGCACCATGGCGAAAGTGAGCAAGGCTGGCCACAGCTTCAGGAGATTACGACACAGGGCTTGGGCCTTGGGGTCTCCACAGCAGGCTCCCAAGCGCAACAGTCTTCCCAGGCGGGTCCGCACCGGCACCAGTTCCCAACTCATCTCGGCCCAGGTGATCTCGCCAGCCTGATACCGATGCCAGACGGCGAAGAGCCGTTTGATCTCTTTAAGTCCCCATTCTCCCAACGGTCCGCCCCGAGTCTTCCGTTCGGAGAGCGCTTGAAAATCTCGCTTCAGGTGCGCCCAACAGAGCTGGCGTTGGACACTGTCCACCATGTTGTAGGAACCCCAGCGATCGCTGTGGAGAATGCCTCTGAAGGATTCGCCGATCAACTCCCGCAGGGCCTGGCGGCCCCTGGAGCACGACACCAGGGAGACGGTGGCCAGTCTGGTGACCGCCACCCACAGCCAATGCCGTTTCCCCTTTTCCTGCCAACCCGTTTCATCCAGATGGGCCATGTCGGCCGGGGCTACCACCGCCTCCTTGGCTTCCCGGTAGGGGACGGCCAGGGCCTCAGAGGTCTCTTCACACGGACTCTGGATGCTTCCCAGGCTGACCCTGACGCCACAAAGCTCTCGCAACAGTTCTACCACCTGCTGGCGGCTTTGGCGAAAGCGACCGGTGCGAATGGCTACCCAGGCTTGCAGCCGGGGGCCGCAGGCGCTTTTGCCGACTTCGGCCGGCAAATTTGGTTTCACCCAAGCCTGGCAATGGGAACACCAGCCGGCCACCAGCCGGTGTTCGGTAATGACCGGTTGAAATTCAGGCAGTTCCCAAACCTGGTGCCGTTCCACGGGAGAAGCTGGCCTGGTCGCCGCCGGCTGCAAAGCACTGCGGCAGTGCGGACAGGTTTCTGCATGCTCCTCTCCCCTCCGGCGCAAGATGCGCCGCTGACATCTTGCCACCAAAGGGCGCTTACAGTGGTCCCCTTTTCTCTGGCCACAACCCCCTAAAATGGTCCCCTTTTACATGACCATACACAGGCGGCCCGGAGCGGCGCTTTGTCAGGCTGCCCGGCTGAACCTCAGTTTTTTGCGTTCTCGGAGGAGGTTCATATTGAGATTATGGCTACCCTTCGGCTCCGCCCGGCCTCCTCAACCTCAAACCCTGCCCCCCCGCCCCGGTTTTTATCCCGGTGCAGCGGCGAGCCGGTAGAGGGAGAAAAGTGGTACATGCCGGTGGGGTGGGACAGGAGAGCACCTCCCGCCTATTTGCCTTCGTGCCCCAGGTGAATTTGGGCCCGCTTTTTATCCGCCCAGTTGCGCCTGCCTCGCTCACGGTGGTGAAAAATGACAAGATGTCTTGTTGAAAAAATAAACAGCTTTATTCGTTGTGTTTTTAGCAAGTTAAAAAAACGTCCGGATTGCGCGTTGTATTATTGTACGAATATCCCCGGCGTCGGTGCAAAACCTATCGCCCGCCACCGGAGACATGGACAAATTAACTGTTATACCTATAGGATAGACGTTTGTCCGCCTATCGGCACAGTTGTTGCATATACCTTGAATAAAAGAAATCTCGGCCCATAACGTATACAAGGAGAGACGGCCATGTCAGAGGAAAAGCATAAGGCGCAAGGTGAGCGAGAAGATTTTACTCCTGCATCGTCGGCTCAGATGACGGAGGTCTTTGGCTTCCGGGTGCCGGTCACCGACTATTATTTGCACCCGGGCCATGCGTGGGTGTTACCGGAAAGCGATGATCGGGTACGAGTGGGGTTGGATGACTTTTCCCAGAAAATCATCGGCCCGGCTGAAGATCTGAGGTTACCCGATATTGGTAAGGCGTATTATCAGGATCACATTTGCATGTCCCTGATCCGCCAAGGCCACAAAGCCCCTTTTCTGGCACCAGTGGACGGTGTCATCGAAGCTGTGAATCAGGAGGTCCTACAGCAACCCCGGCTCATCCACGACGATCCGTATCAGGCCGGCTGGCTGTTTGTGGTCAAGCCGAACAATCTCCCCCGCAATTTGGCAAACCTGTTCTCCGGCGAGGGCAACGCCCGCTGGATTGATCAGGAATCCCACCGGCTGCTCAGCTTCATGGAAACCACCACGGGAGTCACCCTCCCCGACGGTGGCGCCATCATCGACGATGTCTACGGGCATTATCCCGAATTAGGCTGGCGACCGCTCGTTCAGGATTTTTTCCTGCCCATCTTGACCAAAAGCTGGATGAAAAGATCGGCTAAGTCCCGGACCGCCACTGCAGTGGATCAAAAAAACCTGGACCAGGAGAAACGGGAGGTCATGCGGGTGCTGAGCCAAGCCGCCGAAGACCGCGAGTTCCGGCGGGCCTTGATCGACCTGCAACTCGAGGCCCTGGAGTCCTACAACCTGTCCGTGGAGGCGAAATCCGCTCTCCTGTCGGGCGACTTGCAATGGCTGAACGAGCACATCGGAGACTTTACCCAGAAACAACTGATGGTTATCCTGTCCTGCTTGCTTCCCGCGACGGAGCAGGAAAAACGCCGTTAATCGTTCCACCATACCGCCGGGGAGCAGAAGCTTTTCTCTCTCCGTTTCCCCGGTGCCCGAGGGAACGCGCCTTTCCCCAGGCTTCGCTTGGTCTTCCTAACCGGGTGTCAGCAAATGGGTGACGGCTTCTCTGACCCCCGCCCTTGGCACCCCTCCCCTCTAGACCCTGTTGATCGTCTGGGGGGAGGGGAGAGAGCGGGGCACCCCAGCCCCCCGCACTTCCTCCTCTCCCGGGAAAAATTATGGCTGGATCCGTACGCCATGGCTGCGGCTAACTTACATTATTCGATTATTGCCTGAGCTCCTAAATTTAGGCTACGATAGGTTAAGCCAAATACTGTTCATTTAATAATCCTGATAGCCAAGCCGAGGTCGATTGCTAATGCCAACCCAAAATTGACCCCCCTTCATGTTTAGATTTTTGAGTAACCGTTCAGCCAATGCTAAAAAATGCGTTTTAGGCTTGTACTAATGTGAATAATGTGTTCATAACGGTCTTGTGGAGACGAGACCTTTTGTGCCTAAGATTTGGGAGCAACTCCCTCCAGAAGTTCTGGCTTATATCCTGATTTTGGAGGAGGCTCGGCGCCAATCTTTGGAAAAAATTACCCGACTGGAGCAGAGGGTCATTGAGTTGGAAGAGAGGCTGAATCGAAATTCCAGCAATTCTTCGCAGCCTCCGTCGCAGGACTCGCCACAAATTCCGAAGAAAACGAAGACCGAGAAAAGTGGACGATCCCCAGGCGGTCAGCCTGGCCACCAAGGAAGCCATCGGGAGTTGGCCCCGCCTGAGCAGGTAAATAAGATCGTGGAGCATCGGGCAGAAACCTGTCCGCACTGCCGCAGTGCTTTGCAGCCGGCGGCGACCAGGCCAGCTTCTCCCGTGGAGGTGAAACCGGATTTGCCGGCCGAAGTCGGCAAAAGCGCCTGCGGCCCCCGGCTGCAAGCCTGGGTAGCCATTCGCACCGGTCGCTTTCGCCAAAGCCGCCAGCAGGTGGTAGAACTGTTGCGAGAGCTTTGTGGCGTCAGGGTCAGCCTGGGAAGCATCCAGAGTCCGTGTGAAGAGACCTCTGAGGCCCTGGCCGTCCCCTACCGGGAAGCCAAGGAGGCGGTGGTAGCCCCGGCCGACATGGCCCATCTGGATGAAACGGGTTGGCAGGAAAAGGGGAAACGGCATTGGCTGTGGGTGGCGGTCACCAGACTGGCCACCGTCTTCCTGGTGGCGTGCTCCAGGGGCCGCCAGGCCCTGCGGGAGCTGAGCGGAGAACAATTCCAAGGGATTGTGCATAGTGATCGCTGGAGCGCCTATACTTTTGATTTGGAGGGATTATTAGCTATATTTTATTGCATGTCAATACGAAACTGATATGAGCTGGTCCCGGGAAAGTCCGTCAAAAAAAACGGGCAGAGAATCTTCCTCTGCCCGTTTTTCGCCGGTGGTGCCCGCTTCACCGCGCCGCCGTCCCAGGACTGCCAGGGCAGTCAGTCCAAGGACCAACGGCGGTAGGGTGCGGGTGATGGGAATCCATTCCCTCGCAACAAAGATGCTCGGCGGACTTGAGCCGGGGAGGATAGGCAAGCCCTGGTGAATGGCAGCCCTCCCTCTCATGGCCAGAAGCAGCCACTCCCGAGCGCTGCTCGCCGGCATCCCCGGTTAAGCCCGATAGGCCACGGCTTCGACCTCCACCGCCGCCCCCTTGGGGAGGGCTGCCACCTGGATCGTCACCCGGGCGGGCGGGGACACCGGAAAATATTCCGCATAAACCCTGTTCATCTCGGCAAAATCGCCCATATCGGCCAGATAGACGGTGGTCTTGACGACGTCGGCCAGACAGAGTCCGGCGGCCTTCAATATGGCTTTGAGATTTTCCAGCGCCCGGATGGTCTGCACCACAATATCCCCCGCTACCAGCTTGCCTTCGAGATCCAGCGGGATCTGCCCCGCCACGAAAACGAAGTTCCCGGCTGTCACCGCTTGGCTGTAAGGGCCCACGGCCGCAGGGGCTTCCGTGGTGGCGATTATCTTCTTTTTATTACTCATGATGTCTCCTTTCGTGCCTCATTCTGCGGGTTGTCACCCCGGAGGATGCAATCTCCCGGGTATTGTGTGAAAAAGAGATTAAGGGTCTATTCTCAGACAATACACTATATCCTAAAGATTATCAGGCTATTCAAGTGATCTATTCCAAAGAGTCGTAAATCGGACACTTTCATTAATGTGCCCCTATAAAAAAAATATTAAAACATGATAACAAGAATGCCGATTCTACCCAACCTTTTGCCATGGCATGGCGTTTGCTGGATTCCTTGAACATTTGTGAGGTTGCAGCGCACACATCCGACCTTCATTTGCCTGAAAGCGGGACACCCGGGAGATACACCGGCGGCACGCTATGCCCCATCCGGGCGAGCTGACCGTCATAACTGCACCACTCCCGGGAAACCGTGGAAAACCAGCCGCTACCGGCTAAGTTGAGCGGACTGAGATGAATACCAAAGATAAATTCGGGGTAATTGGCTTACTGATTCTCAACGAACAGACTCGGCAGTATATCGTTGACCTCTTGGAACGGAACCATTATGCTGTGCTTTCGGTTTCCGATCCCCAGGATATCCTCGGCCCCTCCCCCCATAAACCCGCCGCCATTTTTTTCATCGATTGGGAGGCTATCAACATCTATGGCCTTGGGCTTATTTCCCAGATCATCTCCTGCCGCCGGAGCAGCCGCATCATCTACCTCTACGACAAGGACCATCGCGACGACATCCGCCGCATTATGGATCTGGGTGTTTACGCCTGCATCAAGGCCCCTTATGAAGAGTGGGAAATCTTGACCATGGTTCGCCATATCCTGACGAAAAAACCCCCGACGCCGCCTGCCTCCACCAAAAGCCATCTCCTCCCCTCGAATAACAGCTGACCGCGTACTGCCCGGGGATGCCGGCCCCTTACCGCATGCCCCTCTATGCTTCGTAAGATACCGATCTGTTGCCGGCGGAGGCTGATACGATTGTTCCGAGAGCCTGCAAAGGTCCGACTCACGCAGGCCCCCAAGTCGCCGTTCCATTCATCCGGTCAAGGTCGCAGGGGGCCATGGAACATGCTCATGGCCTGGGAAAGGCCGTCCGTCAGCAAGACCTCCACTGCCCCTGCGGCTCGGGTGATAACCTGTGGGTAGATTTCTGCTTCCTCAGGATAACAGGGGCTCAGGACATAACTTTCCACCAACTCCCCGTGCCGGGGATGGTCGATGCCCACCTTCAGGCGCAAAAATTCATTCGTGCCCAAGGAGAAAATGAGGGAACTGATCCCCCGGTGACCGCCGGAACCGCCCTTGGCAACGAACTTCATCCGGCCCAGGGGGAGATCCATATCGTCATGCACGACGAGAAGTGCCGACGGTTCCAAGGATAGATTGGCCAGGAGTTTACTCACCGCTCGGCCGCTGAGATTCATATAGGTGTAAGGTTGGGCCAGGGCCACATCCAGAGCCCTGAATTTCCCTCGGCCCCAGCGGGCCAGGCCGTTTGCCAGACGCAGGGGTATTTTCCAGCGCCGGCTCAATTCCTCCACCACCCGAAACCCGATATTATGGCGGGTATTTTGATAATCGGGACCGGGATTCCCCAGTCCGACAATGAATTGCATGGGAAGCAAGTCCTCTGGCGAAGTCGATGCAAAATCTGCTCAGGAAGCCTGCGGTGAGAGTAAGGGGGTGCCGTACGCCACTCAGACGAAGAGCGAACTTACTGAATCCTGTCTATGTATCCGTTTGATGGCATCTGCCAGAAGGTCGGCCACGCTCAGCACCTTGATTTTGGGACTGGCGAAACCTTCTGCGGAAAGCGGAATCGTGTCTGTTACAATCAAACTTTGAAGCAGGGAATTCTCGATATCGGCCACCGCCGTCCCGGAGAGCACCGGATGTGTGACGCAGGCGTGCACAGTCCGCGCTCCGTGGCGCATCAGGGTCTCTGCCGCCATGGTCAAAGTGGCTCCCGTGGTCACCATATCATCCAAAACAATCGCCTCGCTCCCCCAGACGTTGCCGATCAGGGTCATGGCCTTGACGATGGGCCCCTCGCGACGCTTGTCGATGATGGCCAGGGAACACTCCAGGCGTTTGGCAAAAGCCCGGGCCCGCTCCACGCCCCCGGTGTCCGGGGATACGATGACCAAGTTGGGGCCGAAACTCTTCCGAATATAATCTAAGAGGACCGGTGTGGCAAACAGGTGATCCACCGGAATGTTGAAAAAACCCTGGATCTGGCCGGCGTGCAGGTCCATGGTCAGCAGGCGCAGGGCCCCCGCCGCGGTGATCAGGTCGGCCACCAGTTTAGCGGTGATGGGCATGCGGGGGGCAGTCTTGCGGTCCGCCCGGGCATAGGCGTAATACGGCACGACTGCCGTGATGCAGCCGGCAGAGGCCCGTTTTAGGGCATCCACCATGATCAGGAGCTCCATCAGGTTTTCGTTCACCGGCGTACAGGTCGGTTGGATAATGAAAACGTCCTTGCCGCGCACGTTTTCCTTGATCTCCACCGTGATCTCGCCGTCGGAGAAGCGCCCGACCGCTGCTGCCCCCAATGGAATTTCGAGATACCGGCAGATCTTTTCCGCTAGGGGCTGGTTGGCATTACCGCTAAAGATCTTCAAATCGTTCATGGATGGGTCTCCCCCCTGCCGGAAGTCCTGCAGCGGCCAGACAAGCCTCGCGTCATGGCCACCCAAACCTGCTCTCCGCCCCGAAGCGTCGCCGCAGCCTCTCCTGAAGACTCCTCATCGGGAAATATGCCGAAAACCGTGGGACCGCTGCCGCTCATCAAGGCAACCTGGGCCCCCCGCTGCCGCAAGGCAGCCTTCCAGGCCTCCATTTCCGGATAGCGCCTCAGGGTGACCGATTCCAAATCGTTGGTCAGCCAACTCAGGTCTTCCGGCCGCTGTAACCCGCTGTCCACGGCTGCGAGAAGATTATCCTCGGAAAGGCGGGTCCCGTCAAGCTGTAAGTTCCGGTAGACCCAGCCGGTGTCCACCGCAAAGCCGGGATTGATCAGCACGAACCAGAACTCCGGCAATTCCAAAGCCTTCAAATCGGTACCGATCCCCCGGGCCAACGCCGGCCCTTCCCCCAGAAAAAAAGGCACATCAGCCCCCAGCCGGGCCGCCAGGCGGTGCAGGTCCGCTTCCGTCAGAGGATGGCCGGCCAGGTCGTTGAGTCCCCGCAGCACCCCCGCGGCGTCGCTGCTACCCCCGCCCAGCCCCGCCGCCACCGGAATTCGCTTGTGCAGCCGCAGCCGCAAACCCGCAGGTCTGCCCGCTACGGTTTGGAACAACCGTGCTGCCCGCATTGCCAGATTGCGCTCATCGGTGGGCAGCCCCGGGTGGTTGCACTCCAGGTGCACCGTGGTCCCGGACAACTCCAGCGTCAGTTCATCAGCCAGGGTCAGCGGTTGCATCACGGATACCAGATTGTGGTAGCCGTCGGCGCGACGCCCCACTACTTTCAGATACAGGTTGACCTTGGCAGGGCAATACCGGGTCAGGGAGGGCATTATGATCGTCCGGAGGGCGCCGCTTCTTTGATATAGCGCATCCGGAGTTCGTACAGGAGATGGTCGAAGAGTCTTTCTTCGTCTTCCGCCAGGTTGTTCTGGGTTTTCTGTCGGAGTAGACCCAACAGATCGATGGTCTGTTTGGCCAGGGGGAGGTCTTTGACGGTTTCACCGGTGCCGGGATCGGGAATGTCCCCCAGGTGCATAAAGGCGGAAGAACTCAGCGACATCAGGAAGGCGGCGAAGGTAATCTCCGTCAACGGCAGGGTGGCGGAAGGCCCCTCCGGGGGATTCTCTGAGTCCGCGGCACCACTGGCTTCCTCGTAGGCGGCTTTCGCCTGCCGTCCTTCCTGCCGCAACCGCTCTTTTTCCTCCTCGCTCTGGGAAAAGAACCGCCGGTCTTTGACCGTATAACCTTTGTCCTCGGCCTCGCTCATAGCCGATATCCTCCTGCAGTGAGATGGGCGACGAAGACTTCCATATCCGCCTGATTAAAACAGTAAACAATAAAGGCGCCCGGGTCAAGTGCCGGGCGCCTCGGATATTTGCCGCGCGGCGACTACAATTCCAGCACCCGGGCGGAAGCCACGTGCGGCAGGGCCCGAACGTCGGCCAGGCACTGCGGGGTCACGGGGGTATCCGTGGTCAGCAGGATGATGTTCTGCCCACGCTCCTTTTCCTGACCCACGGTCATGCGGGCGATGTTGATGTCGTGTTTGCCGATAGTGGTGCCGATGGCGCCGATCACCCCGGGCCGGTCGGTATTGTAGATGAACAGCATATGGCCTTCGGGAATGGCCTCCATCCGGAACTCGTTGATCCGCACCAACCGGGGCTCATATCTGCCGAAGATAGTGCCTGCCACGGTGTTCAGGACCTTGCCGGAACCCACCGTTAGGCGGATCAGGGTGGTGAAGTCCTCCGCCGACTCCACCTTGGTCTCCGTCAGGTGGACGCCCCGGTCCTTAGCGATGGCAGGGGCGTTGACATAATTGACTTCATCCTTCATGACTGGATACAGGATGCCCTTGAGGATGGAGTGCCGCAGGGGTACCGTATCCAGCTTGGAGATCTCGCCGATATATTCAATGGTGACGGTATCGATGGGGCCTTCCGCCATCTGGGCCTGGATGGCGCCCAAGGCCTCGGCCAGAGTGAGATACGGTCGCAGCACCGTCAGGGACTCGCCGCTCACCGAGGGAGCATTCACCGAATTCACCACCGTGCCGTTGAGCAGATAGTCCACCATCTGGTTGGCGATGGCCACCGCCACGTTTTCCTGGGCCTCTTCGGTGGAGGCGCCCAAGTGCGGGGTGCAGATGACGTTGCCCATCAACAGCAGGGGGGAGCCCACCGGCGGCTCCTGCTCGAACACGTCCAATGCCGCTCCGGCCACAATACCCTCCTGCAGGGCCTCCTCCAAAGCCGCCTCGTCGATCAGGCCGCCCCGGGCGCAGTTGATGATCATCACCCCCCGCTTCATTTTCTTGAAGGCCTCTTTGTTGATGATATGGGCGGTGTCTTTGGTCTTGGGGGTGTGCAGGGTAATAAAGTCGGCCCGGGCGAACAGCTCGTCCAGGGACACAACCTCCACCCCGCAGGCAGTCACCATCTCCTTTTTCACAAAGGGGTCGTAACCGATGATGCGCATCTTCAGACCCTGGGCCCGGGACGCCACCACGGTGCCGATCCGCCCCAAACCGATGATCCCCAGGGTCTTGTTGTAGACCTCCCGGCCCTGAAAGCGCTTCTTCTCCCAACGGCCTTCCCGCATGGAGTGGGCCGCCTGGGGAATATTCCGGGCCAGCGCCAGCATCATGGACACCGCATGCTCGCCGGTGGTGATGGTGTTGCCCCCGGGGGTGTTCATCACCACGATGCCCCGCTTGGTGGCCTCCGGGATGTCCACATTGTCCAACCCCGTGCCCGCCCGTCCCACGACCTTCAGGCGGGGGGCCTGGGCGATGGCTTCCGCCGTCACCTTGGTGGCGCTGCGGATCACCAGGCCGTCGATATCGCCGATGACCCGCATGAATTCGTCTTTCGGCAATCCCGGCGTATTGATCACTTCGATGTTGGGGGCCTGCTCAAAGATCGACACGCCCGAGGCGTGCAAGTTGTCGCTGATCAAGACTTTCATGGCTTAGGCCTCCGCAAACAGTACTTCTTCCGCCGCCTTGACGCCGGCGCCGTAGGGCGCTTTATAGCCCAGTTCGTTCAACACCACTTCCAGGGCTGCGATCACCATGACGATGTCGAAGTCGCCGATGTAACCCATATGGGCGATCCGGAAGATCTTCCCCTTGGCGTCGGCCTGGCCCCCGGCGATCATGATCCCGTATTTCTCCCGCAGCAACTTCACCACGTCTTGGCCGTTGACCCCCGCCGGCGCCTTCACCGCCGTCAGGGCGTCGGTGGCCCCCTCCCGGCTGAACAGCTCAAGTCCCAAAGCCTTCACCGCCGCCTTGGTGGCCGTGCTCATCTTTTTATGTTCGGCGAAGATCTTCTCCAGGGTGGCTTCCTTGAGGTAGCGCAGCACGTCCCTGAGGCCCATCACCAGCGACACCGCCGAGGTGTAGGCCCCGGTGTTCTTCTGAATATTCTTCAGCTCCTTGGAGAAGTCGAAGTAGAATTTGTTGCACTTGGAGGTCTTGGTGAAACCCCAGGCCTTGTCGCTCAGACAAGCGAAGGCCAGACCCGGCGGCAGCATCATGGCTTTCTGGCTGCCCGCCACCATGATGTCGATGCCCCAGGCGTCCATGGGCAGTTCAAAGGCCCCCAGGGCGGAAATGGCGTCCACGATGAGGAGGGTGTTCGGCATGTCCTTGGTAATGGCCGCAATCTCTTTTACCGGATGGTTGACTCCGGTGGAGGTCTCATGGGCCTGGATGCACACTGCCTTGATGGCCGGGTTGGCCTTCAGCTTGGCGGCCACGTCCGCCGCCTTCACCGGCGTGCCCCACTCCACGTCGATGGCCTCGACGTTGACGCCGTAGGCCTCGCAAATCTCGCCCCAGCGCTCGCCGAATTTTCCGCCGCGCACCACCAGGGCGGTGTCCCCGGGGGACAAGGTGTTGGTGATCGCCCCTTCCATGGCCCCGGTGCCCGTGGAAGCCAGGATCAACACCTCCTGCTTGGTCTGGAACAGATACTTGAGGCCCTCCCGGCACTCCGCCACTACTTCGGCGAACTGGGGGGAGCGGTGGTGAATGATGGGCACGGCCATCGCCAACAGGGTCGAGGGAGACACCGGGGTGGGCCCCGGCGCAAGGAGATAATGCTTCTTCATATCCTAAATTCCTTTTTGGTGTATTTTTGCCCCCCCGATCCGGGGGTGTGACAAGCCTGGGAATTCTATAGGGATTAAAAGAATATTTTATTTTTCCCGGCCGGAATTGTCAACACCCTTGTGAAAAAAACTGCATCGCCCGCGCCCGCTGTCGGCAAAACGCGAGATATACTTTGACGCGCGCCTTCTCTTTCCTATGGGCCCAGAAGACCGGAGGAAGGGAACGGGGAGATTAATGGTCCGGCGGATTACGCCAGGAAAGGCTAACCGTCGATCGGGCCGGGCGATTCGCTGGTGCCTGCCGGGTGACCCGCCGGCGCGGCCTCGGCCTTACGGACCCGCCGGGCCAGCCAGGAGCTGAAGTTATCCAGGTAGATGTAGACCACCGGGGTGATGTAGAGCGTCAGGATCTGGGAGAAAAGGAGGCCCCCCACCACCGCCAGACCCAGGGGGCGCCGAGCCTCGGAGCCCGCCCCCATCCCCAGGGCGATGGGCAGCGTCCCGAACAACGCCGCCATGGTGGTCATCATGATGGGCCGGAAACGCAGTAGGCAACCCTGGTAGATGGCCTCCGCCGGCCGCATGCCCTGCGCCCTTTGGGCGTCCAGGGCGAAGTCGATCATCATGATGGCATTCTTTTTGACAATGCCGATGAGCATGATGACCCCTACGAAGGCGTAGAGATTCAGGTCCATCTTGAAGAGCATCAAGGTCGCCAGGGCGCCGAACCCTGCCGACGGCAGCCCCGACAGGATGGTCAGGGGATGGATAAAGCTTTCGTACAGAATTCCCAGGACCAGGTAGATTACTAAAATTGCCATGATGAGCAGTAACCCCAAGCCTTTCAGAGAGGACTGGAAGGCCTGGGCCGTCCCCTGAAAGCTGGTGCTGATGGTGGCGGGGATATCCCGGACCACCTGCTGCACCTGGGCCACCGCGTCCCCCAGGGACACCCCCTCCTTGATGTTGAAGGAGATGGTCACCGCTGGGATCTGCCCGGAGTGGTTGATCGTCAGGGCACCCACGGTGCGGGATAGCTGCGCCACCGTGGCCAGAGGCACCAGCTTCCCCTGGTCCGAGCGGATGTACAGCATCCCCAGGGCCGCTGGGTCCAGCTTGTATTGGGGCTCTACCTCCATCATCACCCAATACTCGTTCGTGGCGGTATAAATGGTGGAAATCTGCGGGGAGCCGTAGGCGAACGACAGGGCGCTCTCGATCTGCTCCGCCGACACCCCTAGCGCCGACGCCTTGTCTCGGTCGATTTGCACTAGAATCTGCGGGCTATTCAGCATCAAATCGCTGTTGACGTCCATGAGGCCCGGAAGTTCCCGCATCCGGTCTTCGATCCGGGGTGCCCACCGGTAAATTTCCTGCATGTCCGCCCCCTGCAGGGTGAACTGATAGGGGCTCTTGGTGAGCTGGCCGCCGATGCGAATCGTGGGGGGAATCTGCATGAAGACCCGGATGCCGGGCACCTGGGCCAGCTGGGGCCGCAGCTCCTGGATGATCTGGCTGACGTGGGGACGCATCTCCCGGGGCTTCAGCCGGATGAAAATAATCCCGGAATTGGCGGTGATGTTGGTGCCCCCGGCCCCCACGAACGACATGTAGGATTTGACGTAAGGGTTCTCCCCCACGATGGCCGCCACCTGCTGCTGGTGCCGGGTCATGCCGGTGAACGAAATGTCCTGGGGCCCTTCCGTAAAACTGAATATCTGGCCGGTGTCGGTATCCGGGAGAAAACCTTTGGGGATGACCGCAAACAGATAGATCGTGGCCACCAGCACCACTCCGGAGACCACCATGGTGGCGCGGCGCCAGTTCAAGACCTTGGTCAAGCTCCAATCGTAGAATTTGAACATGCCCTCGAAGACTCGCTCCGTTGCAATGTAGAGACGCCCATGGTGCGTCGCCCCGTGGGGGCGTAAAAAGCGGCCGCACATCATGGGAGTGAGCGACAGGGAAACGAACCCCGAAATCAAAATGGCCAGGCTGATGGTCACCGCAAATTCGTTTAACAGACGCCCGACGATGCCTCCCATGAACAATACCGGAATGAACACCGCCGCCAGCGACAGGGTCATGGACACAATAGTGAAGCCGATCTCCCGGGCGCCCTCCAGGGTGGCCTGCATGGCCGACTTGCCCATTTCCATGTGACGCACGATGTTTTCCAACATAACGATGGCGTCGTCCACCACGAACCCCACCGACAGCGTCAGGGCCATCAGCGACAGGTTGTCCAGACTGTAGCCGCACAGGTACATACCGGCGAAAGTCCCCACGATGGACATGGGCACCGCCAGGGACGGAATAACGGTGGCGGAGAGGTTGCGTAAAAACAGAAAGATGACCGTGATCACCAGAGAGATGGTCAAAAGCAGGGTCAACTGCACGTCTTCGATGGACTCCTGGATGGATGCCGACCGGTCGTAGAGAATATTCATGTTGATGGAGGCCGGCAGCTGCTCCCGGAAGGCGGGTAGGAGCTTTTTCACCTCCTTCACCACCTCCACCGTGTTGGTCCCCGGCTGGCGCTTGATGGCCAGCACGATGGCCCGGGAGCCGTTGTACCAGGAGGCCACCTTGTCTTCCTGGACGGAATTGATCACCCGCCCCAGCTCTTCCAGGCGCACCGGCTTGCCGCCCCGGTAAGCCACGATCAAGGGCCGGAAGGCCTCGGCGTCGGTGAGCTGGCCGGTGGCCATCACCGTAAAGCTCCGGTAGGCGCTCTCCAGGGTGCCGGTGGGCAGATTGACGTTGGCCTTGGCCACCGCCCTCTGCACCTCATCGATGCCGATGCCCCGGGATGCCAGCGCATAGGGGTTGACCTGCACCCGCACCGCGTACTTCTGGGCCCCGTACACCAACACCTGGGCCACCCCGCTCACCATGGAAATGCGTTGCGCCATCATGGTTTCCGCATATTCGTCCACGGTGGACAGGGGCAGGGTGGGCGAATTCACCGCCAGATAAAGCACCGGGAAATCCGCCGGATTGACCTTTTGAAAGACCGGCGGGCTGGGCATATCCCGGGGGAGTCGCCCCAAAGTCTGGGAAATGGCCGACTGGATGTCCAGGGCCGCGGCGTCGATATCCCGATTCAGATTGAACTGGATGGTGATGCGGGTGCGCCCCAAGGCGCTGGTGGAGGTCATTGAGTCGATGCCGGCGATGGTGGAGAATTGTTTCTCCAGCGGCATGGCCACCGCCGCCGCCATGGTCTCCGGCGAGGCCCCGGGGAGAGTGGCCGTCACCTGGATGGTGGGAAAATCCACGTTGGGCAGTTCGCTCACCGGCAGCAACCGGTAGCCCATGATCCCGGCCAGCAAAATGCCCAGCATAACCAGGGTGGTGGCCACCGGCCGGCGAATGAAAATTTCGGCCAGGTTCACGAAACCTTCCCCGGCTTTCCACCTTCCCCGGCGGCCGGCTTGACCTCCACCGCGGCCCCGGGATAGAGGCGCAGCTGCCCGTCGGTGACCACCTCCTCGCCTGGAGCTAGACCCTCCTTGATCACCGTCTCGCCGTTGATCACCCGGTCTATGACCACAGACCGCACCTCCACGGTCCGGTCAGGCTTGACCACATAGACGAACGGACCCTCCTGCCCGGTCTGCAGGGCCGGGGAGGGTATCACCCTGGCCCCCTCCTGCATGGTCAGGGTGAGGTAGACGGTGACAAATTGCCCCGGCCACAGGATCCGGTCCGTGTTGGAAAAGGTGGCCTTGAGCTGGATGGTGCCGGTGGCCGGATCCACCGCATTGTCCACAAAGGTGAGAACTCCCTGGGGTTGCTGGTCCTCCTGGGGAATCACCGCACTCACCGTCAGCTTCCTTTGAGCCATGGCGCGCTTGATGGTGGCCAGTTGCTGCTCCGGCACCGCGAAGGCCACATAGATGGGGGTTATCTGGTTGATGTTCACCATGACGTTCTTTTCGTCATTGGCCTTCACCAGGTTCCCCTGGTGTACCAGAATATCACCCACCCGGCCGTCCAGGGGAGAGCGGATAAAGGCGTAATCCAGCTTTAGGCGGGCGTTTTCCACCGCCGCCTCGTCGGCCCGCACAATGGCTTCCTGGGAGGCCGCCGCCGTGGCCAACCGGTCGTATTCCGTGCGGCTCACCAGATCCTGTTTGATGAGGGTGGCGTAGCGCTCCGCCTCTTTTTTGGCATTCTCCCACAAGGCCCGGTCTTTGGCCAGATTCGCCTGGGCCTGGCGCAATTCCGCCTCAAAGGGCCTCGGGTCGATGGTGAACAGCATCTCTCCGGCCTTGACGTCCTGCCCGTCCCGGAAGTGAACCTTGGTGATCACCCCCTCCACCTGGGACTTCACCGCCACCGTGGAGTAGGCCTGCACATTGCCGATGGCCTTGATATTCACCGGCACGGTCTTGGCCGCCACCGGCGCGGCGCTCACCGGCACCGGCGGGGGCGGCGGGGCTTCCTTCTTACCCCCGGAGCAGGCGGCTGCCGCCAGCAGCAGGAGCAGACCCAACACCGGGGCCCGCCGGGCGAAGGTGCGCCACCCGGCCCTTGACCTCAACTGGTTGAACTTGTTATTCATGCGTTTTCTTGTCGCTGCCGCAGATGGGGATCGGCCAACTTTCGCTGACTCCGGAGTCATTATACCGCACTTTACCATCAAGAAATAGAAAATTTCCCTGGATAAGATAGCCGGGAATAATTGATTGTGAATCGAAAAGCTTATAGAAAAAAAGACATTCCCACTTTTTTCTCTGGAATTGTCCACTCTCATGGCATAATGTGTATTAATGTTGATTTTCCGAATATATCATTGATATCCAACCCTGTTCAGGATTTTAAATTGTTCGAGATCGCTCGACTTAAAGGGACGCCCTCGGGGAAAATCATTCTTCAAACCCGCTTGGGTCACAATGTGAAGAACAGCCAATCGTGTCAGCCCGATGCAGCGATCCAGAAGCGTTACCAGCTACTGCGGAAAAAGCATTTAGGCTGGATAACAAGGAAAGCAGCCTGTGGATTTTACAACTGTTTTGGTTTAGTGTGGGCGAACCGCCGTACAGCGATTTATGAAGAGAGTGAGATTTCGAAAATTTTGTCAGACGACGGCTTTCGACAGATTAAGACTGAAAGCCAGTTACAGCCTGGCGACGTTGTGCTCTATCGCCTTGATGACAATATTTGTCATGCCGCGATAGTCCTTGAACTAAGACCGCTACAATCAGGAACCCGCAACATTCCATGGGTGCTAAGCAAATGGAGTGATGCTTTTGGGGAGGATATCCACGCACTCCTTGATGTTCCTGATATTTTAAGAGACTGCCAGGTTGAATTCCTGACCGATCGTCTTTTAACGGATGAATGCTATGAACCTGACCAAGCTCGACTCAGATGACATCGCCCAAGTGTTTTTCGCCATTGCAACCCCGAAGGCCCTTCGCTCCGTCTTACGATCCCACAAGGCCATCGCGGCATTTAGAAAAGAGCTCGCAGAAAGTATGGATGCTCGGCGAGAGATTGAAGAGTTTGTCCGTGAGCGATTATTCTACCTGAAACCCAAAACTTATTTTTCGCATGAGCCAGCTTTCTGTGCTTTGGCAGTGGCTCTCGAGACCTTGCCAATGCCTGCATCAGAAGATTTCCTATCCGAGCTTGCCGCGCTCAAGATAGCCGAGATGCCCTTAAGTTCTCGCGTGGCTGCCTTATGTCTGCAGCGCCATCGAGAGTTGTTCCCCTCCACTACGGAAAAGCTTTTCAAAGTCGGGCTGCTTCCAATTCCCAAAGCCCCATCTTTAAATATAAAAACAACCCAAGTTGCCTCAGGGCTTTCTAACAACCAAGTATGGAAAAAAGCAGCGTAACCATGGCCCGGTTAGAGTTATTCGTCGTTTCGGAAGGTGTGAGCATTGATCAGCTCACTAATCAGCTGAGCTTATTCAATATTCTTGAACAAGTAGCAAGCACTAAGTTTCCTTTTCCACTGCCTTTCGCAGCAGCCGTTAGCCTTTGGGTTGCTGAAGACGGTGACGATAGCCGCGACTTTCAATGTCTTCTGCGCGTTATTCTACCCAACGGCATTCAGCATGAATTCACAAGCAACTTTAATTTTCGTGCCCGCAGACATAGAGTAATTCAAAGGCTCGAGGGTCTTCCAATTAACGTAACGGGGGTGCTTCGATTTGAGGTGCTGTTGAATGGAGAATATATTGCGAGTCATGAAGTTGATGTCATAAAGATTGACCCCTCTGAAACAACGCCTACTAGTCCGTCTATTTAATCCGATGTTGTAGTAGATGTACCAATCGCCTGGTGGCCCCTACAACTTGTTCCTCGGGTTGGAACATAAAAGACCACTTATACTCTGGTGCGCCACCTTTTCCTCTTTGCCACCCCTGTGAGAGGTACTGCCGTCAAGGTACCAAGAACGGATCCGCCATCTCGGTAGCATACTCCTCCTCCCTCTGGCGAATCTCGCTCAGCCCCACCAGTTCATGAAACTCCTCCAGCGGCATCAGCTGCCCTTCCAGGCCCGCCAGGCTGCCGGTGCGCGCCAGCTCCCGGAAGACCGCGCTGAGGGCCCGGGCCACGGCAGAGGTGGCCACCGTGGGAAAGGCCACCGCCGCAAATCCCATCTCCTGGAGTGCCGCCGCCCCCAACAGGGGGGTTTTCCCCCCGGGGACCATGTTGGCCAGGGTAGGAGCGGCTATCTCCCGGGCGATGCGTTCCATCTGCGCCACTGTCTCCGGGGCCTCCACAAAGATCATGTCCGCCCCCGTCTCCTGATACAGCTGTGCCCGTTCCAGAGCCGCCTCCAACCCCGCCACCGCCAGGGCGTCGGTGCGGGCGCAGATCACCAGGTCCGGATCGACGCGGGCGTCCAGGGCCGCCTTCAGTTTGGCCGCCATCTCCGACGCCGGGATGACGTCTTTGCCCGCCATGTGGCCGCAGCGCTTGGGCCATACCTGGTCCTCCAGGATAATGGCCGCCACCCCCGCCTTCTCCAACAGCTGCACGGTGCGCCGCACGTTGGTGACGTTGCCGTAGCCGGTATCGCCGTCGGCCAGGACGGGGAGTTCTACCGCCTCCACGATACGGGCGGCGCACTCCGCCATCTCGGTGAGGGTGAGCAGGCCCACGTCCGGCGCCCCCAGCCGGTGGGCGCTGTTGGCGTACCCCGCTGCCGCCAGGGCCCGAAAGCCGGCCCGCGCCGCAATCCTGGCCCCCAGGGCGTCCGGCGCTACCGGCAGCAGTAAAATCTCCACCGCCTCCAGATATCTCCGGAAGCGCGTCGTCTTTTTCATAGCGAACCTCGCCTTCTCAACGTCCCCCCGGCCCGGGCGCCGCAACAACAGCTTCCGGGAGGTCCTCCCGGCTACCGCGGCCTTTCCCTACAGCACCTCCCGGTGTTGGGACAGATTCTCCATTGCCTCTTCCCGGAGGCCGGAGTCCCCGTCTTTCAGCAGGTAATCCAATACGGTTACCAAATGAGACCCTGCCAGCGTATGCGGCAGCAATACGTAATCCGCCCCCTCCGCATAAAGTTTCAGGGCGGCCCCGGGGTTCTCCGCCGTCACCACGATCCGGGCGTGGGGGGCGATCTTCTTCAGCAGCCGGACCAATTTCAGATTATCGATCCCCACCAGAACACTGTCGGGAATGGTGGAGAGCGCCACCTTGACCTCTTCCAGACCGGCATGGTGAAGGGTCTCCAGATGGCCGATATCCCCGTAAACAACTCGGATCCCTTGCTGAATCAGTGACCGGTGGACCCGGGGGTTAAAATCCACCACCAGGAGGTGCTCCTGCAACTCCGGGGCAGCCGCCTGGAGGTCCCGCAGAAAGGAGCTGGCGATGCGGTGAAAACCCAACAAGGCAATGTCTTTCGGCACTCCGCCCGGCGGTTGGCCGCCGGCCGGCTCCTGGATATCCCGAAAGCCCACCCCGGCCGCCGCCTTGCCCAACCATTTTTGGAGGCCGTGACTGTATTTTATCATGTAGGTGGAGGCTACGGAGGTCATGACGAAGGTATAGATAATCACGGTCATGATGTCGGGAACGATATGTCCGAACTTGATGCCCAGGGCGGTGATCACCAGGGCGAACTCGCTGACCTGGGCGAGGTTGATGGACACAAGCAGACTCACCCGGTTGCCGTTTCTGAGACAATAGAGGAGGGGGTACAGGGACAAAAAGCGGCTGGCGATCACGAACACGGAGCCTGCCCCGGCTATCCACAGCATCCCGAGGTTGTTCAGGGGATTCGGAATTTCCATCCCCAGGGCCACGAAAAACAGGGTAATGAAAAAGTCCCGGATACCGACGATTTTTGATATGACATCAACATTATAAGGGAAGGTGGAGATGGCCGCCCCCGCCACCAGGGCGCCCATTTCCAGGGAAAGATCCAAGGAACTGGCCACGCCGCAGATCAAAAAACACCAGGCCAGGGCGATGACCAGCACCAACTCCGGGGACTTGGCCGCCTTACGGAAGATGTACCCCAGGGCGTATTTGCTGAGTAGGAAACTGAGCCCCACCAATAATACAGCTTCGCCGACTTCCAGCAGGAGGCTCAGGAAGCGGGGGTCGGCCAGGGTCGGTTGCAGGCTTAACAGGACAATGGCCCAGATGTCCTGAAATACCAGGACGCCCAGGGTGATCCGCCCGGCCAGGGTGTCCAGTTCGGATTTTTCGTGCAGCAGTTTGACGACAATGGCGGTGCTGCTCAGGGCCATACAGGACGCCAGATAGAGCAGGTCGTATTCGCCCCCCTTCAGGTTGACCCCCAGAATGATGTACTCGTATGGTAGACCGATGGTGAAACCCAGCAGGAAGAAGAATCCTATTCCCATCAACAGACATAGGGTGAATTGAAAGATGCCCGACACCAACAGGGCGCGGCCCGACTCTTTGAGTTTTTTCAGATCGAGCTCCAGGCCGATCATGAACAATAATAGAATCAGTCCGATCTCCACGATGGTGCCGATATCCTGTTTTTGCACCAGGCCCAACCCGAATTGCGGCCCGATGACCATGCCCGCGGCGATATAGGCCAGCAGCAATGGCTGCTTAGACCAATACCCGATGAAGGCCAACACCCCCGCCGCTATGATGCTGATGCTGATTCCCGACAGGAGGGCGTGCCCGCTCCCGTCTTCCCCCGCATAAACCGGGGAGGTGTGCAGCATGACCAGCGCCGCCAGGACACCTACCCCCCAAATCCTGCCTCTCGTGATCATCAAGGAACTGCTCCCCTGCGTCTCGGAATTGTCATGCGCTCAGATCGGTTCAGGTCGGGGGCGTTTCTGCTCGTCCACCCCGTTGAGAGGGCTTCTCCCCTGTCCCGGGTCCGATCAGCACTACTGATGTATCGACCTCCTTCTCCGAAAACTCGAGCCCTGCCACCTCGAAAGACCATCCCATCCCGGACTATCCAGCCATTATCGGGAGATCGTTCCGAATCCCGTTCCGGCTCTCTCCCAAATATAATGGCCAGGGGGGTGATCTGACTACCAATAACATTTTGAATATTCGCGCGATTATAATAAAATATGCGGGGAAAAATGTTGGCCTGGGTGGCGGAATGGGTAGACGCAAGGGACTTAAAATCCCTCGGGGTTCGCCCCGTGCCGGTTCGAGTCCGGCCCTAGGCACCAATGATATCAGTAAGTTGCCGATTTAGAATTTCCTTCCAAATGGCAATTATCGCCCCATGTTCCCAAAATGTTCCCATACCGTTTTAGTAGTGAATAAAGACAATTATTAAGCATAGGGAAATTTGAGCGGGTGCCGGCGCTGTTCTGGGGTGAAGGATTAAGCGAGCGGTGAACGGGAACTTTGGTGTCTTATTCAGTGGGGGTTACTCTGACTCTTGCGGCATGTACACGCACTCGAACTTCCTCAAAAAGAGGAATACCAATATCTGCTTTAACTTCCAGGGTTGTAGCTAAAGCATAGGGCACAATATCTTCTAAAGCACCGGCGTCCGCCGTGCAATTTACTTTAATTTCAAGGCTATCGCCGTCAACGAAAGCACTGGCCGCCCTTCCTTCAAGAACCTCATGCTGTACAGTACCCCTTTTGACAGCTCTCGCATCAGCCTGCTGGCGTTCAATCTTAAGCGGGTTAAGAGGTTTAATTGGAGGCTCAAACCAAAGAGACGCTCTACGCCATTTTTGATGTCCGGGATTAACTGGTGTAAACCAAGCCAAGGTAATCGTTAAACGTCGCCAACAATGTCTTCCGCTAAGAGAAGGGGGGAGTGGGAATCGATGGAGGTGGGCCTGATCATTTCTAAGAGCTCCTCCACTAAGGGCTGTAACACGATGCTCTGCACATTCCTTGGCTTTATTAGGATCAATCGCACCATACCCTAATAGTCGTGTCACATACTCTCTGAATTGGCGGGTGTTCTCCGGTGATCGAAGTGTATTATCAAGGATAGTTCCAGCCAATCCCCACTCTGCAGCGTGTGTAAGAAGAACTTTTAGCCACACTGACTTTGGAAGAGTTTCGATAAGGTCACCCCCCGGTTCGTCTCGAAGCTCGTCTAAGACATCGTATAATAAACCTGCGGCACGACTGGTGAGTGCAGCCGCATTACTCGTCCCCCTGGTGTGCCAAGCAGCCCCAGTCTCACCAGGGACCGCTCCTGGTGCTGCAACCTTCTGTCCAGGAGGCCTGGTTTGATTGTAAATATCGCAAGTTACATTTTGATTAGTTGAAAAAGGCTCCATAAGGATAAATCTGCCGCCAGGAGCAAGGATTTCTGGTTTTATACCCCTTAGGTACCCCATGCCTTGCGCATTTACTAAACTCGGCAGACTTTCATCAATATATGGTTGAACAGCGCGAGGGTGATTCACAGGCCCTGATTGATCATCATGGACACCACCTATCGTCAAGACGTTGATAGCTTCAGCGGGTGAAAGAAGCCGCCTGTTTCGAACGTCTGCGGCAATAGCTCTTATTACAGTCTGTTGTCTCTCTTGGGGTGGAAGTGCTCTAAAATCATCCCAAGTAATTCCAAAATCTAATGAATTAACATGGTTGCCAGCACTCACAATGAAGAGGACCTGGTATTTCCAAGCCAGCCAATCGAGGAGTCGGGCCAAAGGGCTGAGTGCTCCATAGAAAAGTCTATCTTTTATACCAATGGATAGATTGATAACGCTTATGTTAGGGGCAACTGCAGCTTCGTCTCCATCACCTTCAAAAATTCGGCGGACTGCTCTGTGGATGAGGTCAACAACGAGAGTGTTCTCAGTAACAGTTTCTTCACGAGGCTGCCGCCAATCCTGCGGATGAGGCTGGAGAATCGGACGCACATAGAGCAACCGTGACAATGGCTGCTCTTGACCATCCAGATCACCATGTAGGATGAGGGAAGCCATTGACGTTCCATGCACGCGTTCTTGCGCTTGATATTGCGATTCTATATCGTCAGGATCGTCGACGCGCAGTCGACCTATAAGTCTTCTGTGATTTTGGAGCGGGAGTCCATCAAGCAGTGCGATTACAGGATCGCCCAGGCCTATTTCTGGTTCTGGAATCTGGGTTTCATCACTAATTCGTTCATCACTGAGAATTATTGCCGCCATTTGACCTGTGGCGCGAAAGAACTGTATTTGTTCGCACTGTACTAACGACACATCATCTACGACTCCTTCAAATAACCGAGAAATTGCCGCTACAGGCAGCTCTACAAGAATGCCATGGTAAGCAATATCTTCAATGATAGCCTCCTGAAGAACACGCCCTTGTTGGCTAGTGACAAGATCGACAACACGGTTTCTTGCACCGGTTCGGATATTATGATCTCGACGGAACCATAATTCAATCTCGCAGGGAAGAACTATTTCATTATGTCTGACACGTTCATTCCAATCGTCGAGGACACCTGTTTCAAACAGCCTCTCCTGAACTCCCCAGGGATGAATATCGCGTAAATGAGAAAAAACCTGATCCCATTTCCTAAATCCATAAGGAAGATCCTCGCCTCTTTGCCACAGCTGCCATAGGGAGCTCATTTGATCAAGCGCTTGTTGATTGGAAAAAACAAGAAAAACACGCCCTCGCAATGTTTTCTCAGGTTTGCGGCGCCTTTGCTTATCCAATGCAAAAAAATCATCGTCAGGCGGAATATCTTCTTCTTCAATCTCACCGAGCCATTCCATTCCTGCTATATTTTGAACGGCTACAATAAAATCTTCAATAGGTCCTACTGTCTCAAGGACTAGAACCTGCTCAGGCGTGGTCGCAGCTGGTTCAACTTGAAGGTGGGCTCTTTGTGCATCAAGGGCCATTTGAAGTGTATTAAATTTTGGCCCAAGCCTCTCACCTTGTCTTGCGCGGCTCGGTCGCCCGATTTCTCCCCCGCCGCCAGATTTCTTACTCCTTACTGCAGGTTGTCCAGGAGATGGAAGAATAAGTAAAGGTCTTTCAGGCATCGCCTCTTCCATCCTTCTTCTTTTTATCCAGAGAGAACCGCTCTTGCCACTGGGTTAATCGTTCCTTCATTATGCGACGAATATCCCCATCAGGCAGTGACAGAACATAGCGACGTTGAATGTCAAGACTGAATTGCTCGAGTTCTGAGAAACTTAGCCCTTTAAGGCGCGTTGAAAGGGTATTAAAGCTTATACCAAGTTGCAGTCCAACTCTTTCCTGAAAGCGGCGAAACCATTCCTCAACCAAAGCTTGTGTTGGAGGCGGGAGATGAAGTCTAAGCTGGAACCGCCGCCATACAGCCCGATCAAGGAGCTCCGGGTGGTTTGAGGCTGTGACCACGATTACATAGCTCGGGAGCGCGTCAACTTGGAGGAGAAGTGAACTCACAACACGCTTGATTTCTCCCGTCTCATGAATGTCGCCCCTTTCCTTGCCAACGACATCGAATTCATCAAAAAAAAGTACACAGCGATGAGTCCTGATTTGCTCAAATAGGCGTGCAAGTCTGACTGCGGTTTCTCCCAGAAAACTGGCGATAACTGCTTCGTATCGGACCACAAACAGTGGTACTGCCAACTCGGTTGCCAAAGCCTCTGCCAAAGAGGTCTTCCCGTTACCAGGCGGACCGGCGAGGAGAACCCGGTGGCGAGGTTCAAGATTATGGGCGCGGAGAAGGTCTGAGCGGTTCTGTTCTTCAATAAGTTCCTGGCAAGCTGTTTTCACTATATCAGGGAGAATCAAGTCATCCAGATGGCGGTTAGGGGATAAGTCGTAATAGAGATCGGCAAATTGACCATTGCGACGGGCAGTTATCTGACCAGAGTTCACTCCTGGTTTTTGTTGGAGATGCGCGGTCAGTCGGTCAGCCAAGACGTGATGTTGTTTAGCTCGCTCCTCTGCTATCAAGGCTTCAAGGGCCTTGCGAAAAAGAGCCTGCTCGCCTTGTGCTCCGGCACGCACCAAATCTAGTAGTAGGTCGGCTCGAGCCATAGTGGTTTTCCTGACTAATGATATTTTGGGGACCTATATTTAGCAAGGCAAAATATGAAATCAAAAGGTCAAGTTTTTTGCGAATCGCCTTCAAATTCCTCCATTGTCAATTATGAATCTTCAAGATTTGAAAAGTTTATTCTTTCCAAAGAATTTTTCCTCTCCTTGTTTCCCTCCCCCTAAATCATTCAGGGCATTTACCGAGTCCCGTAAATGTCCAGGAGCCAAGTGGGCATAACGCATAGTAAGTTTGATGTCGCAATGACCCAGGAGTTCCTGGACCGCCTTGAGCCCTATTCCTCTCATCACCAGGTGGGAAGCAAAGGTGTGCCGGAGATCATGAAACCGGAAATCAACAATTCCGGCCTTGCGGCAGGCGGATTTGAAGGAGGCCCGAATGTCGTTGAACCTGTTACCGTCCTTGTTGCAGAAAACGTACGGAGATTTGAATTGATGCCGGCGCCGAACTTCCTTGAGAACCTGCTCCAGCCGTTCACTGATGGGAATCTGGCGGGGTTTGTTACCCTTGGTATCCTTCAAATAAATCATACCGTTGACGATCTGTTCCCACCTCAAGCTGAGCAATTCTCCGGCCCGCATCCCGCTCAGGAGGGCGGTCTCTACGATCGGCCGTAGGTGAGGAAGGCAGTAAGATAATAGGGTCTCGATCTCCTCTTCGGAAAGAAATCTCAGGCGTTCATTATTCTCTTTAAGCATCAAGGTCTTTCCCTTTTTAAAGGGCGAGGCCTCCAGCATCCCCCATTCCACGGCCTTGTTGAGCATGTGCTTCAGGACCGCCAATTCCCGGTTGACCCGGGCGTCTGAACGCCGTGTTCCCCTCTTGCTGATGCCGGCCCTTCGCTTGTTGCGGAAGGTTTCCAAATCAAAATATGAGATCTTGGGCAGAAGCTTATCACCGAAGGCTTGCCTTAGGATCGGGATTATAAGGCATTTGAAGGAGGCAAAGGATTTTTGAAATTGGCAACTTTCCAAGTATTTGTCGGCCAGTTCATCGAAGGTGACCAGGGCTCCCTTTTTCTTCTCGAAGATGTTCTCGTATTTTTCCTCTTTGATGGAGGTGACCACCTTGGCCAGATAAGCTTCGGCCTCGGCCTTTTTCTTGAAGCGCTTCTTGATCCGGCGCCCCTGGGGGTCGTAGTAGTCAACTTTCCAGGAGGTTCCCTCTTTCGTGGTGACCTTGCGCACCGTGGCCATGGCTCTACCCTTGTGAGGGAACTTCTCGAAGGAACAGGAGCTTCTTGCGTACTGGGTGTTTCCGTTCCCTGAGCCAATCGTTGATCTCTTCCGGATCAAACCGAACCAGACCCCCGAGCTTGACAAAGGGTATGTCTCCCCGCCTGACCCAGGAATAGATAGTGGGCTTGGGGACCCCCAAGTGGTCTGATAACTCCGCCGGCCTCAAGAGCTTGGGGAGGGTCGAAGTCCCGTTTTCCATTTTTGGTCCATCCTTCTTCCTGAGATCTCTTCCCCACCTGGATCTGGGTGGAGGACACCCTCCTGCTGGGGGCATATTCCTAAGGCTGTAAAGGATGATACCCTCATACGGCATAATAGTCAAGTAAAAATAACCGAATATGTGAATTTATAGAAAGTAATCATACTGCACGTGACTCCCGTGGGGCCAATTTGAGGGATAAATTCCCTGGCTTTCTTGAAACCGGTTCCTCGGAATTTTACCAGGGTAAACATCTCCTGCCATAAATTATACTTTTACTCTAATAAGTATAATTTGGCAAGGTTAGATGATGGCCTCCAAGAGTTCATGGGCAAGATACATCTTTCCGTATGAGGATTCCCCCGTCTGCCTTAAGATCCCGGCATATACAAGTTTTTCCACGTTGGCTTTGGCGCTGCGGTAAGTCACCCCTAATAAACGCTGGGTCTGGGGGATGGTGACCACGGGTGTGATAAACAGGCTGTCTGCCAGACGTAGGAGCATGGCCGAGGCCCTGGCCTGGAACAAACGCTCCCGCCATTCCCTTTGTAAATCCTGCAACCGCCTAGCCCGGGTGCCGGCATCCCGGGCCTGTTCTGCTACTCCATGGAGAAAGAAGGTTACCCATTCTCGCCAGGCGCCCTTTTCGCTCACCGCCAGCAGCATGTCATAATACTCTCGCCGATGTCGTTCAAAAAAAGCACTCAGGTAAAGCAGGGGCATTGGCAATATGTCCCAGGTTACCAGCAATAGCGTGACCAGCAGTCGGCCGATGCGGCCATTTCCATCCAGAAAGGGATGGATGGCTTCAAACTGGTGATGGATGAAGGCCAAGCGAATCAAGGGAGGATAGGTGTTAACGGCATGGAGATATTTTTCGAAGGCGTTTAGAGCATCATGCATTTCGGGGACTGGCGGGGGAACGTATTCCGCCTCGTTCAGGGTGCAGCCGGGCCGTCCGATCCAGTTCTGGCTCCGCCGAAACTCTCCTGGAGTAGCCTGGTCACCGCGCACCCCTTCCATCAAGATGCCGTGCAACTCCCGGATGAGCCGCAGGCTCAACGGCAGAGTATGGAGCCGCTCCAGCCCATATTCCATGGCCCGAACATAGTTGGTCACTTCCTTGACGTCGGAATCAGGGGGGACCGTCTTTAACCCGGCAAAGAGGGGGAGTTGTCCCGCTTCATAGGCATAAAGATCGGTGAGATCAGTCTGCGTCCCCTCAATCCGGGACGACAGCACGGCCTCCCGGCGGATGAAGGGAGCGATGAGCAACTGGGGATTGGGCAGTGTTCGGCCCAGCCCGGCCAGTTCCCCCAGGGCCCGGTCGGCATCGGACAGGGTTCGCACCAGATCGGCCTCAAAGGGGAGTGCTGGGGGGAGGGGATTAGGGATGAAGGCCCAGTAGGCTGTTTCTCCTTGACCTACCTTGATCAGGCGTCCTGATGGGTTACTTTGAAATTGCTTAGGATTCATTAAAGACCTTTTAGAATAAACCTGCCTTAGTTACATTGCGAGATAATATTATAACGTATAATCTTTTAACGTATCATGCCTATAAAGTATCTCTTTTATACAACATTTTAATTTATCAAAACACTTGCACTGATATGTAATTATAGTTTCCTTTATAGCTTGACAGAGATGATTCCAATATAGAGGCAAGAGATTAATATTTCTACTTTTCGTCGCTTCCTCGATTGCATTTTTAATAAATTCAGGCGTTGGGCTTAACACAAGAACATCTTTGCGATAATCTTTTAGTAATTGTCTAAAGAATTCGAAAGTTTCGAAGTCATCAAAGGATTCCCGGAAAAATCCAAACGAATAACCAATAAATATTATTATATTAGATAATTGCAACAGAGAAACTGCATTGCTATAAGCTTTAAGCGATGTAATATGAACGGGCTCTGGTTCTGGCAAAAGTAGATTTGGAATTTTAGGTACATTAAAACCATATTCCATTAGATCATTGATGAGTTCGTCCCAATAGTGGCTTCGAATTAATTTGGCAGGTACTCGCCCATGTGGCTCCAGGAGATAATGTCCATTGCAATATCTTGCCGCTAGACCATCGACGTTCATCGAAAATATCGTTGATGGTTTTCTAATAAATGAAAATATTTCATAACTAGAGATATTTTCTATAACTATCGGTGGTGTCAGTTCTTTAATAACCATAGCATGTACTGCTGAAGGATACAGGCGTCTTATAAGAGCTGATTTGAACGGGTCTGAATCTGCATATTTATCTGGATCACCAATTACACGATGAAATACTTCATCTGGTTGACAAGGGTCTGAACGATATAAACCAAAAGAAAAAAACCTGTTAATAATTTTCTGTCTAAGTTCGAGAGTCATTGGTACAATCCCTGCTGAGGCTCCCGCTCCTACCACATAGAAAGAAAATGGTCTATCGAAAGCATTAAAAAGCAAAGAGAGACCTTTTATCCTTTTATCTGATCTCATAATCCCACACACGACATATAATAATCCAGTATAGATTAATTTATCAAGAAATATAATAGGTTTATTACATGCAGATATTTGCTGGATATTTAATATTTAAAATATTATAGGCTCCTATAGAAAGAAATGAAATTTCTACATTTGAAAAATCACTAATTAATATAGGGCAATCTTAAATGTTACACTAAATATTGTTAGTCTAATTCGATTCCTATAATGTTTGGAATATATTAGGATGAAATTAAACCAAGCCGTTCTTTTTCTCATAGCTCCCAGCAGGCCCTTCATATAACGGCTCCCGCACCCAACTGGTCCAGGACCAGATCATCCTGCCGATGATGATATTCGGTATCCGGGCCTTTTCGATGGCGATGGGGTCATACTCGGGGTTGTCCGACACTAGCACCCAGTGCTCATTGGTCTGCTGCACCCGCTTGAGAGCGCACCCTCCCTCGCTGTCCAACCGGACGGCGAAAATGGCCTTGGGGGTTATCTGAATCTCCGTGGGGTCGATGATGACGATGGAGCCCCGATGGATGGTGGGTTCCATGGAATCGGCATCCGGCCGCACTCTTACGGCCCTCAGGTTGTGGTGCTGGCGGGCGCCGATCTCGGGCTTATAGACCCATACCAGGTCTTCCACGTAGTCCCCGGGAATAGCCCCGGCGTGCCCCGCGGCAATGCGGCCCTCTACCAGGGGGACGGCAAAATACAGTTCCGGGCGGATGCCTTCCGGGATTTCAGGCTGGGTTCCGGCTATCGTAATAATAGGCTGCAGGGTTTGAAAACCCGGGGCTTCTTCCCCGGTTAACAGCCAGTCTATCGACTTCCCGAAGAGTTTCTTGATCATCATCAGGCTGTCCACCGACGGCCGTGACTCCCCGGACTTCCAGCGGGTGATGGCCCGCTGGACCCCCACCATGTCGTTGAACACTTTCTGACCCTTGATGCCCTTCTCCTCCATCAGCTTCTGCACCTGCTGGAGAAAGATTTCCTTGGAAAACATCCTGGTAGCCATGACAACCATCCTCGGCTAATTTTCAACTTGACAATAGCCGTATGCGTTTATTATCTTTTCCTTGAAATTAATTACCACATACGGAAAGGATAATCCAGGAAAAAATGAAGAAATTCGAACAGGCCTGGCGGATTAAGCGATTGCTGGCAGAAATGGGCGAGACCATCTCTTCTCTATCCCGGAAGCTCGACCGGCCCTTGGGCTCGGTGGCCAACAACATATACGGATATAGAGATAATGCCCAGCTCAAAAAAGAAATCGCCGCCTTTCTGGGACTCCCGGTGGCGGAGCTTTTTGAAAAGGAAGCTTAGCCGGGTGGGAGATAGACGTCAGTATGGCTGATGGGCGAATGCTCAAGAAAAAGATCAGGTTGGATGTGCGATGGGCGGACTTGAAAAACGATAGCCACCGCCTCCTTTTTACCGTGGGCATTGCCCACCTGGACATCGATGGCAGGATCTCCGGCGATCCCCGGGAATTTAAGGCGGCCGTGGCGCCCATGCTGGACCATATCTCCCGGGAGGTGGTGTTAACTTTCTTCCATGATGCAGAACGCCTGGGCCTCATCTGGCGTTATCAGGTGGAAGGTCGCTGGGTGGTTCAGTATCCCGCCTTTAGTAAGAACCAGAATCTCCGACCCGAAAAGGAGGCCAAGTCCCAATATCCCCCCCCGCCCCCTGATTATAGTCCAGGCATTGACGTGAACGGGTTCGGAGAACTCCGGGAGAACTCCGGGAGTAGTCCAGGAGTAGGATCGGAGCATTCCGGGGGCAGTCCAGAGGAAGCTCTTCCTTTGGTGAATCAGGCAAATGGAGGAAAACACCTCGAAGAGGCCGGCCGGCAATCTTCAAACGCTGGATCTGAAAGCAACGTGACCTCTTTTCCTAAAACCAGCGAAACTCAACAACATGATATTATTTATAATAATTACGAAAACCCCGTTGGCCTCACCCCATGCTCCGGGACTACTCCCGGAGTAATCCGGGAGGACTCCGGGAGAACTCCGGCTGAAGTTAAGTTAAGTGAAGTTAAGAGAAGAGAAGTGAATGTACAGGCTAGCGCCTGTGTCATCGGCGAGGCCGATGACCCCCCTTCGCCATCTTCATCATCTCAGTTGAAGCCAACAGCTTTGGTGGAACTCTGGAACGAATTGGGGTGTCGCCCCCTGGTTTCGGAGCTCACTGACGAACGCCGGAGAAAGGCTGGATTACGCCTGCGCAAGCGAGGTGATCCTGACTGGTGGAAGCAGCTGTTCGAGAAGGTCAAAGTGCTGAACAAACCCTGGCTGACCTTCGACTTTCTCATGCGCAACGACACCAACTGTCTCAAAGTGCTGGAGGGCAATTATGACCACGACTTCAAAGCCAACGGCAGTGGCCGATCTGGTGGGCCCCGAGCTGGACCGGCTTTTACGGGGCCGGTACGACTCGGCAAGTACGCCTCCCGCACCGACCGGGAAGTCATCGACAATGACGCCGGACAATGACACCCTGGTCCTCTGCTACCGCTGCGAGCGGCAGGTGATTCCCCTGGTGAATAGGAACGGTTTGAAAGTCAGGGCCGCCCTGCATTGCGAGGCCTGTCAGCCGATCGTGGCTGCCAAGGAGGCGGAACAAGAGCGGCTGGAGCGCGAGCGGGAAAAGGCCTGGCGCGCAGAGAATATCCAGGAGTTACTCGCCAAGGTGGGAGTGGCCAAGCGGTTCCTGGGCTGCTCTTTCGCGACCTACCGGGGAAAGCGTCCGGAGAAGATGCCGTCGTTTATCACCGGACCGGCGGGTACCGGCAAGACCCATCTGGCCGTGGCCTATCTCCGGGAGGAGATCCTGGCCCGGGGGAACGACCACTGCTGGTTCGCCGATGCAGTGGCCCTGTTCCTGGATCTGCGGGAGACCTTCCGGGACAATGCCCCGTTCCACGAGCGCGACTACCTGAACACCATTGCCAGCAAGCCGTTCCTGGTGATCGATGACCTGGGGGCTGAGAAGATCACGGACTACGTCTGCCAGACGTTCTATTACCTGATCAACAAACGCTATGGGGAGGAGCTGCCGACGATCATCACCAGCAACCTGAGCCTGGACCAGGTAGCGGAGTGTTACGGCGACCGGCTGGCTTCCCGCCTCGCCGGTATGGGTCCCGAGCTGGCCCTTCAGGGCAAAGACCGGAGATGGCAGAAGTGACTCGACTGATCATTCCGGGCCAGCCGGCCACCAAGAAAAACTCCCAGGCGGCCCGGTGTGTGAATGGCAAGCCGGTGGTCCTGCAGTCCAAGGCCTACCGGAACTACGAGAAGGCAGCCTTGAAAGCCTTGCTGGCCTGCCCATTCGAGATATTCGCCGGGCCGGTAGTGGTCACGGTGCAGTACTGGCTCAAAAATAAACGGCGGCCGGACCTGACCAATCTGCTGCAGGCCACTGCCGACATTCTGGAGAAGGCCGGAGTGATTAGCGACGACCGGGAGATCGCTTCTTGGGACGGCTCCCGCATCATGGGGGTGGGCCCGGAACCCCGGGCGGAGATTACCATCAGACCTGTAAGTCAGAGGCCAGAGTGATGGACCTGAAGCTGGAGTTTTATATGGGCATCCACGATATCGCCGAGTTCCTGGGGCTGCACTGGAAGACCTGTTCCCGCTACCTGCGGGAAGGCAAGATCGCCGCGGCCCGGAAAGACAGTTTGGGACGTTGGGTGCTCTCGAACCTGGATTACTACCGGAGTTTGAAGAATGTCCGGGAACCCGAACCTGAAGCCTGAACCCCAGGTCTATGCCGGGGTCAAGTGGGGGCTGCTCCTGCCCACGGTGATCCTGGTGGCGGAGTACTATCCTCCACCGGTAGATCATATCAAGATTTTCCGGGAGCTCTACCGCAAGGAGCTTTACCTGGAGGAATTCCTGACGGTGGCCCAGGAGTGGCGGGAGGAGCTGAAGGTCAGGAGGTTTTTCTGCGACCCGGCGGAGCCGGAGTTTATCGCCCGGATGCGCAAGAACCGGCTGCCGACTGCGGCCGCCCCCAAGGAGCAGGACCTGGCCCGCAACCTGATCAAACAGCGTTTGGCCAACACCCGGGAAGGCCGACCCGGAGGTCTCACCATCGCCAGAGAGTGCCGGGAGACCATCCCGGAGTTCCAGAAATACCACATGCCGGAAGGCAAGACCAAACCCCTGGACGCAGATACCCACGGCATCAAGGCCCTGCACTTCCTGGTGCTGGGTCTGAGCCTGGAGGCGACGCCCCGGGTGCGGTGGCTTTAACGAAAGAAGAGGTGCATTGCCATGATCTTTACCAGCAACTTTCGGATAGCCGGCCATCTGCCCCAGGCCGTGGCCATTTCCCGGGGCCTGCCCAAGAGCTGGGGCGGGAAGACGTACAAACCCCTGGCGCCGCCCTGGAACCTGGTGAAGCTAAACGACCCGGAGCAGTTCATCAAGCTCTACCGGGCCCAGGTGCTGGACAAGCTCGACCCCCAGCAGGTCCTCCAGGACTTGGGCGGCGATGACTTTATTGTCCTGTGTTGGGAGGCTCCCGGGGAGTTCTGTCACCGCCGGGTGGTGGCTGCCTGGCTGATGAAGGAACTGGGAATCATCATCGACGAGTTCGATCCCAAACTTCGGCGGCATTCACAGTGGCTGCGGGAGAGGGAAAGGAGGGTGGGTTAGTCATGGGCCTGTTGGACTGGTTATTTGGGGGCAAGGCCAAGGAAGAGGTGGCCCAGTGTCAGCATGACTGGGAAGTTAAGGAATTCCCGGTGATGGGCATGAAGCTCCTGGTCTGCCGGGTCTGTCAGGAAGCCCTGCTCGAACTGCATGGCTCCCTCTGGAAGCCTTGGAAACCGGAAACAGAAATGATCGAATCTGTGGCTATTCAGGAAGGGAATGAGTCGTGTCCTTTGTCGGCTCCATAAATGCCGAGACCCGGAAGTGGCTGGGCAACAACGGCCCGGCCCTTGACGGCCGGCTCGTTTACGTGGGCTGTTCGGGAAACTTCTCGGTGGAACAGATACTCTCCCGCTACGCGCCCCAGGCCACGATTCGGGGGAACGACGTGAGCCTCTACTCTTCGGTCCTGGGGGCCTACCTGGCCGGGCAAACCTTCGACCTGACGGTGCGGGAAGAGGCATACCAGTGGCTGACCCCATACTTAGACGACGGGGAAGCCAAAGCCGCGACGGTCATGGTGCTGATGGAGGCCTTGAAATACGAAAAGGCCGACAACTTTTTCAAGGAGCGCCACTGGGCCCACTACCTGAACAACTTTGAGAGTTTTCATCAGGCCACGATGGCCCGGCTCCGGGAGCGGCGGCTGGAGGTCAAACTCGAGAGCTACACCTGCAGAGATATCTATGACCTTTTGGACGAGATACCCCAGGAGGCGGTGGTGATTGCCTTTTTGCCCACTTACGCCGGGGGCTACGAGCGGATGTTCCGGCGGCTGGAGGAGATCTTCGACTGGGACCGGCCAGAATATGGGCTGATTGATGAGGCCCGGAAAAAGGCGATTCTGGAGAAAATGCAGGCCCGGGACTTTCTTTACCTGGACGACCGGCTGG
Source organism: uncultured Desulfobacterales bacterium (assembly GCA_964428565.1). Classification (GTDB taxonomy): domain Bacteria; phylum Desulfobacterota; class Desulfobaccia; order Desulfobaccales; family Desulfobaccaceae; genus CAYRYV01. The sequence continues at coordinate 112,566 of CAYRYV010000003.1, forward strand.
TGGAGGACCTCCCCCTGGTGGCGATGGTCAGGAAGGCCCGGATGAAGCCGG
>CAYRYV010000004.1:0-96999 GCA_964428565.1 uncultured Desulfobacterales bacterium
TGACGACCCTTACCCCCTCCCCCGGACCCCCACCCCCCAGCCCGTAGAGGGATGACGGGTGAGGGCCGCCACGCCGTGGCACACCGGCAGGCGGGGGGCGAGGGGGGAAAGAAGCAGAGGCGGCCAGGGTCGGCCTGGGCAAACCGGGGCAAAAAAGTTGACTTGTCAAAGAGCCGCGGGGAACGCCGGGGCCGCCGGCGGCGCCCCCGCCATCCGCACGGTCACCAGTATAAAGGAAATAAGACATTTTTCCAGAACAGATGAGACACATAGGACAAATGTCACAAATAAAGTTTCCAGTTTCCAGTTTCCAGTTTCCAGTTTCCAGTTGAGGTGGCCCGGCAGGAGCTTGGGAACGAGGAGAAGGGGCCACCCGGGGGGTGTACCGGGGGGCGGTACGGGGGGGGGAGAGCGGTTAGGCGCCGCGGCTGGCAGGGCCGGGGGCGGCGGGGGTCGGGGAGGAGGCCGGAAAATTGAGGCGGCGCAGTTCCGGGCGCAGGAGGAAGATGGCCAGGGACACCACCGCCGCCAGGACCACACCCAGGCGCACTGTCAGGCAGGGGCCCCAGCAGGTGGCCAGGGCGCCGTAGAGGAGGCTCCCCAGGGGGGCGGTGCCCAGGAAGGTGAGGCTGAACAGACTCATGATCCGCCCCCGGAAATTGTCCGGGACGTTGAGCTGCAACAGGCTGTTGCCGGTGGAGACCTGGACGGTCATGCCGCAGCCGGCGAAGAACAGGCAGACCAGGGCCACCGGATAGCTGTCGGTGCAGGAGAAGAGAAACAGGGCGACGCACAGGAGAGCGGCCCCGCCTCCGAAGAAGAGCATGGGGTGATGGCGGCGGATCAGGGTGGCCAGCAGGAGGGCCCCGAGAAAGGCCCCCAGGCCGCTGGCGGCCATGAGAAAGCCGTACCCCCGGGCCCCCACCCCCAACACGTCCCGGGCGATCTTGGGCAGGAGGACGGCGTAAGACAGGGCGAAGATACTGATGACGGCCGTCAACGCCAGCATCCAGCCCAGGGCCGGTTGCCGGCGCAGGTGCGCCCACATCTCCCGGACCCCCCGGAAGGTGGAGGGCCGGGGACCGTTGCCGGGGGGGGCGAGGCGCATCAGACTCAGGGCCGCCAGGGGGGCCAGGTAGCTCAGGACATTCACAAAAAAGCAGTTGGCGATGCCCACCGAGGCGATGATCAGGCCGGCGACGGCCGGTCCCAGCATCCGGGTGCCGTTGAACAGGCTGGAATTCAGGGCGATGGCGTTGGGGAGGTCGTCCTTGCCCACCAGTTCCATGATAAAGGACTGACGGCCGGGGATATCGAAGGCCATGGCCATGCCCAGGCCGAAGATCAGGATGAGGATGTGCCAGACGGCCACCCAGTGGCCGGCCACCAGAATCCCCATGGTGAGGGCCAGGAACATGGCGGCGCTGTTGGTGCCCACCAGCAGCCGGCGGCGGTCGGTGTGATCGGCGAGGACGCCGCCCCAGAAGGAGAAGAGCAGGATGGGCAGGGTGTGCAGGGCCCCGGCCAGCCCCAGCAGAAAGGCGGAATCGGTGAGGATCAGGATGAGCCAGTTCTGGGCCACCGCCTGCATCCAGCTGCCGACCAGGGAGACGGCGTGGCCGACGAAAAACAGGCGATAGTTGCGGTGGCGGAAGGAGGCGAAGGTTGCGGTCAAGGTTAACGGCATGGGTATCCTGCGGTCATGGTCTTGCCGGGGAGGGCTTCAGGAGGTCGGCGCCGCGCCGCCGCCCGGCAAACGTCCGCTGAGCAAAGATAAGACCCGGGCGGGCGGGGGGCAAGCCCCAACCCGGGATGGCCGGAGCGACCGGCGGGGGAGGGTCAGGACGCGGCGGCCCAGGGGCTGGCGCAAAACCACTCATAGGTCCGTTGCAGGCCGGCGCGGAAGGGCGTCCGGGCCTGCCAGCCCAGGCCCGCCAGGCGGCTGACGTCCAGGAGTTTTTGGGGGGTGCCGTCCGGGAAGGCGGGGTCGAAGACCAGCCGGCCGCCGTATCCCACGGTGGCGGCGATCTGGGCGGCCAGTTCCCGGATGGTCATGTCACGCCCGACGCCCACGTTGATGATTTCGGAGTCGTCGTAGTTCTCCATGAGGAAGACGCAGGCGTCGGCCAGGTCGTCCACATAGAGGAACTCCCGGCGGGGGGAGCCGCTCCCCCACACCGTAACTGCGGCCGCGCCCCCGACCCGGGCTTCGTGAAAGCGGCGCATCAGGGCCGGGATGACGTGGGAGTCGCGGGGATCGAAGTTGTCCCCGGGGCCGTAGAGGTTCGTGGGCATCAGGCTGATGAAGCGGGCCCCGTACTCCCGGCGGTAGGACTGGCACATTTCAATACCGGCGATCTTGGCCACGGCGTAGGGTTTGTTGGTGGGTTCCAGCTTGCCGGAGAGGAGGTGGTCCTCCTGCATGGGTTGGGGGCAGAACTTGGGATAGATGCAGGAACTGCCCAGGAACAGCAGTTTGGTGACCCCGTGCACATGGGCCTGGTGGATGACGTTGGTCTGGATCATGAGATTGTCGTAGATGAATTGGGCCGGATAGGTATTGTTGGCCCAGATGCCTCCCACCCGGGCGGCGGCCAGAAAAACAAACTGGGGTTTGGCGGCGGCGAAGAAGTCGGCCACGGCCCGCTGGTCCCGCAGGTCCAACTCCGCCAGGGTGCGGGTGAGCAGCCGGGTGAAGCCTTGCCGCTGCAGGGTGCGGTAAATGGCCCCGCCCACCAGGCCCTGGTGGCCGGCCACAAAAATACGCGCGTCCTTGTCCATGATTCCTGATCCTCGGGGGGCTTACGGAACGCCGGCCGGGCCGCTGGCATTGCCGTTATTGAGATGCTCCGACTGCTGCAGTTGCTGGATAACGTCGCGGCACTGGCGCATATTGAGGAGGTCCTGCATGTCGGCGTCCACCATAATGCGGACCAGTTCCCGGAAGGTCACCCGGGGCTGCCAGCCCAGGCGGGTCCGGGCCTTGCCGGGGTCGCCCAACAGGAAGTCCACTTCGGTGGGCCGGAAATACCGGGGATCGATCTCCACGAACTGCCGCCAGTCCAGATCGAGGCAGGCGAAGGCCTCTTCGAGGAACTCCCGGACCGAATGGGACTCGCCGGTGGCGATGACGAAGTCTTCGGGGGTCTCCTGCTGGAGCATGAGCCACATGGCTTCGACGTAGTCGGGGGCGTAGCCCCAGTCCCGGCGGGCCTCCAGATTGCCCAGGTAGAGTTTCTGTTGCAGGCCCAACTTGATGCGGGCCACCGCCCGGGTGATCTTGCGGGTGACGAAGGTCTCCCCCCGGCGGGGGGATTCATGGTTGAAGAGGATGCCGTTGACGGCGAAGAGGCCGTAGGCCTCCCGGTAGTTCCGCACCATCCAGTAGGCGTAGAGCTTGGCGGCGGCATAGGGGCTTTGGGGGCGCATGGGGGTGTCTTCGTTCTGAGGGGGCGGCGACGCGCCGAACAGTTCGCTGGAAGACGCCTGATAGAATTTGGTTTTGATGCCGCTACGGCGGATGGCCTCCAGCAGGCGGGTGGTCCCCAGGCCGCTGATGTCGCCGGTGAATTCGGGCATGTCGAAACTGACCCGGACGTGGCTCTGGGCGGCCAGATGATAGATCTCATCGGGCTGGATGTTGAAGATCAGGTGGCTGAGCTGGCCGGAATCGCTGACATCGCCGTAATGGAGAAAGAAGCGGGCTTCCGGTTCATGGGGATCGACGTACAGGTGGTTGATGCGATGGGTGTTGAAGGTGCTGGCCCGGCGCACCAGGCCGTGCACCTGGTAGCCCTTGTCCAGGAGAAGTTCGGCCAGGTAGCTGCCGTCCTGGCCGGTGATGCCGGTGATCAATGCCTTTTTTGGTGGTGTCATGGCGTTCTGGGTTGTCCCGATTATTTTTCGGGGGAGGAGTTTGAGTTGAGCAAATGCCGCAGTTCGTCGCCTTCCAGGACCTCCTGGTCCAGCAGCACCGCGGCCACGTGTTCCAGGACCTCCCGCCGGGAGTCGAGAATCTCCCGGGCGCGGTGATGGGCGTCGTCGATGAGCCGGGTCACCTCCCGGTCGATAACCTGGGCGGTCTGTTCACTGTAATCCTTGGACGACGACGGCATCAGACCTTCCAGGAACAGGGGGCGACGCTCCCGCACGAAGGTCATGGGGCCCAGCTCGTCGCTCATGCCGTATTCCCGGACCATGCTGCGGGCGATGTCGGTGGCCCGGTAGAGGTCGTTTTGCGCGCCGGTGGAGACCTCCTGGAAAACGAGTTCTTCGGCCACCCGGCCGCCCAAGAGGACCGCCAGCCGGTCCTGGAGTTCCCCTTTGGTCATCAGATAGCGGTCTTCGGTGGGCAGTTGCATGGTGTAGCCCAGGGCGCCGATGCCCCGGGGGATGATGGACACCCGGTGCACCCGGTCGGTGGTGGGCAGGGATTCCGCCACCAGGGCGTGGCCGGTTTCGTGATAGGCCACGATCTCCTTTTCCCGGGGGTTCATCATGCGGTTGCGTTTTTCGAGTCCGGCCACCACCCGGTCGACGGCCTCCTCGAAGTCGTCCATTTCCACGGCGTTTTTGTTTTTGCGGGCCGCCAGCAGGGCCGCCTCGTTGACGATGTTGGCCAGGTCGGCCCCCACCATGCCCGGGGTGCGGGCCGCCAGCTTCCGGAGGTCGACGGCCGGGGCCAGCTTGACGCCGCGGGTATGGATTTTGAGGATGTCCTCCCGGCCTTTGAGGCCGGGGCGGTCCACCAGGATCTGGCGGTCGAAGCGGCCGGGGCGGATGAGGGCGGGATCGAGGATTTCCGGCCGGTTGGTGGCGCTCATGATGATCACGCCTTTGCGGGTGTCGAACCCGTCCATTTCGGAGAGCAGTTGGTTCAGGGTGTTTTCCCGTTCTTCGTGGCCGCCGGTGATGGGGCTGATGCCCCGGGCCTTGCCGATGGCGTCCAGTTCGTCGATGAAGATGATGCAGGGGGCCTTGGCCAGGGCTTCGGCGAAGAGGTCCCGCACCCGGGCGGCGCCCACGCCCACGAACATCTCCACGAAGTCGGAGCCGGTGAGGCTGAGGAAGGGGACTCCGGCCTCCCCGGCCACGGCCCGGGCCAACAGGGTTTTGCCCGTGCCCGGGGGCCCCACCAGGAGGACGCCTTTGGGGATTTTGCCTCCCAGGGCCTGGAATTTTTCCGGGGTTTGCAAGAAGGCGATGATTTCCCGCAGTTCGTCGATGGCCTCGTCCACGCCGGCCACGTCCTGGAAGGTGGCCTTGGTCTCATCCTGCACATAGACCTTGGCCTTGCTCTTGCCGATGGACAGGATGCCGCCGGCGGGGCCGGCGCTCATCTTGCGGATGAAATACATCCAGACGGCCACCAGGATGATCATGGGGAGCAGCCAGGAGAGCAGCGAGGTCAACCAGGTGCGCTCCAGGCGGGCGGTATAGGCGATACCCGCTTTGTCCAGGCGCTCCAGTAAGGTATTGTCTTCCAGGCGCACGGTGGAGAACCGGGGTTCGCCCTCCTCCGCCTTTCTCAGGCGTTCCGCCAGTTCCGGGTCTTTTCTGTCCTTCTGGAGGAATTCCACCCCGGCCGGGGTGAGCCGGCCGTTGATGACATCGGTGGTGATGGTCAGGTCGGTGACGCCCTTGAGGTCGATCAACTGCCGGAATTCGCTGTAGCTGACCGTCTGGGCGGGCCGGTGATCGATGAAGCTTTGCAGGACGATGAAGATCAGGACAAATAATAACAGAAACCCAAGGGGCATCTTGGAATTCTTTTCCATCCACTACCTCGAAAACTCAGGCGCAATCCGGCCTAGGTGGTATCATTGGGGGAAGATGTCCGGCAGGAGTCCGGCGGCGCCCCCCCGGGGGGCGTGGCGACCGCAATCCTGTCCAAGGCTGAGCAATTATTTTACGAATATTTAGTATAATAGAAATTTAAATTTTTTCATAGAGTAAGGCGCGCTGAAAAGCATTTTCGCCCCCCGGGTCGCCGGTCGGGCTTGAAAAATGCGTATTCGTGCATAAAAAAGATAAATTATGGCAAGCGACGGGAAGGACAAAACCGGGGCAGGGCCCCGGGAGCGGGCACCAAGAACCTCAGGAGCGAACCGATGAAAGCCATGATGTTGGAATTTCCCGGGCCCATCGCCAGCCGGCCGCTGAAGCTGGTGGAGCTGCCGCCGCCGGCCCCGGGGCCGGGGGAGATCCTGGTGGCGGTGGATTATTGCGGCATCTGTCACACGGATCTGCACCTGGTGGAGGGGGAGATTGCCCTGGGGCGGTTGCCCTTGATTCCGGGGCATCAGGTGGTGGGGCGGGTGGTGGAGGTGGGGCCCAAGACCACCCGCTTTCGGGTGGGGGAGCGGGTGGGGCTGGCCTGGCTGAACCAGGCCTGCGGGAGCTGCCAGTACTGCCGCCAGGGGCGTGAAAACCTGTGCGACACCCCCCAGTTCACCGGGATGAGCCGGGACGGGGGGTATGCCGAATACGCCGCGGCGCCCGCCGACTTCGCCTACGCCCTGCCGCCGGGGCTGCGGCCGGCCGCCACGGCGCCGCTGCTGTGCGGCGGCATTATCGGTTACCGGGCGCTGCGGCTGAGCGATATTCAAAGGGGAGGGCGCCTGGGGTTGTATGGATTCGGGGCTTCGGCCCATATCGCCATCCAGGTGGCGCGGCATTGGGAATGCGAGGTGCTGGTCTTTACCCGGAGCAAGGAGCACCGGCAACTGGCCCTGGAGCTGGGCGCCGCCTGGGCGGGACAGGCCCAGGACGAGCCGCCGGCGAAACTGGACAGCGCCATTATCTTCGCGCCCGCCGGCAATCTGGTGCCCGAGGCCCTGCGGGCGTTGACCAAAGGGGGCACCCTGGTCCTGGCGGGCATCTATATGACGGCCATCCCGGCCCTGGACTACGAGAAGCACCTGTACTACGAAAAGACCGTGAGGTCGGTGACGGCCGCCACCCGCCGGGACGGGGAGGAACTGCTGGCCCTGGCGGCCCGCATTCCGGTGAGGACCACGGTGGAGATCTTCCCGCTGGAGGAGGCCAATGAGGCCCTGGAGCGGTTGAAGGCGGGGAAGATCAACGGGGCGGGGGTGTTGAAGGTGAGCCGTGAGCCGTGAGCGGCGAGTCAGGGTAAGAGAGCGAAACTATGGTTGGGGAAGGAGGCGGTGATGGCAAGCGGGTTTACATACGTGCGGCTGTCCAAGGAGGAGGCCGCGGTCCTGCTGGTGGACCATCAGTCCGGCCTGATGTCGCTGGTGCAGGACTTCGCCCCGGACGAGTTCCGGAACAATGTGCTGGCGCTGGCGGCAGTGGCGAAGTTTTTCCGGCTGCCCACCGTCCTGAGCACCAGCTTCGAGGCGGGCCCCAACGGGCCGCTGATGCCGGAGTTAAAGGAGATGTTCCCGGAGGCGGCGTTCATTGCCCGGCCGGGGCAGATCAACGCCTGGGACAATGAGGATTTTGTGAAGGCGGTGGAGGCGACGGGCCGCCGGCAGCTGATCATCGCCGGCATTGTCACCGATGTGTGCGTGGCCTTTCCGGCCCTGTCGGCCCTGGAGGCGGGCTACGAGGTCTTCGTGGCGGCGGACGCCTCGGGGACGTTCAACGCCGCGGTGCGCCACGCCGCCTGGACGCGGCTGGCGAGCGCCGGGGCCCAGATCATGAACTGGTTCAGTATCGCCTGCGAGCTGCACCGGGACTGGCGCAACGACATCGAGGGCCTGGCCAGCCTGTTGGCCAACCACATTCCGGCCTATAAAAATCTGATGACCAGCTACAACGCGGGGAAGTAAACTTTCCCGGGGATATTTGCCGATACACCCTGGCGGTAGTTAGGGGTAGAAGCACCCCTTATCCAGGCTGACCGGTGACAGCCGACAGCCAATCACCGGCGGCGGCCGAGGCAGCTCGGTGGGGGAATCGTGGCCGCCTGCACGTGGACCCAAGAGGGCAGGAGAGAAGGTATGAGGAGATGAGACTGCAGTATTTTCAGCATGTGGCATTTGAAGACCTGGCTGAGATAGCCACCTGGGCGGGGGCGAGAGGCGCAACGATCAGCGCCACCCGGTGTTTTGCCGGGGAGGCGCCGCCCGCTCCCAAGGAGTTCGACTGGCTGGTGATCATGGGCGGCCCCATGAACATCTATGAAGAAGACCTGTATCCCTGGCTGAAGGCGGAGAAGGCCGCCATCGCCGCGGCCATCGCCGCCGGCAAGACGGTGGTGGGGGTCTGCCTGGGGGCGCAGCTCATCGCCGACGTCCTGGGGGGGCCGGTGAGCCGCAATGCCCACAAGGAAATCGGTTGGTTTCCGGTGGAGCTGACCCCGCAGGCGGGTCAATCTGCGGTATTCCGGAAGCTGCCGGCGAGCTTCGAGGCCTTTCACTGGCACGGCGACACCTTCGCCATTCCGCCGGGGGCGGTGCACGCCGCGGCCAGCGAGGGCTGCCGGAATCAGGCCTTTGTGTATCAGGACCGGGTGGTGGGTCTGCAATTTCACCTGGAATCCTCCCAGGAGTCCATCAAGAAGCTCATCGACAACTGCGGGGACGAACTGGTGGCGGGAAGGTATATTCAGAGTGCGGCCCAGATGCTGCCGGCCCCGGAGAAGGTGCAGGAGATCAACGGGATCATGGCGCGGCTGCTGGACAACCTGGCCGGGCTGGGCGCTTAGGGCGACAAGATGGCGGCAAGCTCATTTACCGAGGAGGAGACAGTCATGATGGCAGTGGTGGGGAAACCGGCGCCGGACTTCGAGGCCAGCGCCTATGCGGGAGGGGAATTCACGACCCTGAAGCTTTCGGAGAATAAGGGCAAGTGGACGGTGCTCTACTTTTATCCGGCTGACTTCACCTTTGTCTGACCGACGGAGTTGACGGCGGTCGCCGTCCGCTACCAGGAACTCAAGGACCTGGGAGTGGAGTTTTGGGCCATCAGCACCGACACGGTATTCACACACAAGGCTTGGCAGGAAAAGGAGCTGTCCCAGATGGTGGCGGGGGGCATGCCCTACCCCATGCTGTCGGATCAGGCCGGGAAGATCGGCCGGCTGTACGGGGTCTATGACGAAGAGACAGGCATGGACAAGCGGGGCCGGTTCCTCATCGACCCGGACGGCATCCTGGTGGCCATGGAGGTCCTCCAGGACGCGGTGGGACGCAATATAGGCGAATTGATCCGCCAGGTCAAGGCCTGCCAGCACGTCCGCAGCACCCAGGAAGCCACCCCGGCCAACTGGGAGCCCGGCAAGACCACCTTGAAGCCCGGAGCCGAGATGGTGGGGCGGGTGTGCAATTTCTGGAGCCCGGATTGAGAGATAGAGGGCGGCGGTCAGTGGTCGGTAGTCAGGGGTCGTGGTCAACGGCTCAGAGAGGACAGGAGTAGGTAAGGGAACATGGCTTGGACACAGGAGCAGGACGGGGGGTGGAGCCCCTATGTGGCCGGGGCGTTGAGCGGGGTGGTGTCCATCCTGTCGGTGGCCGTGGCCGGGAAGTACTTGGGGGCCTCCACCAGCTTTGGGAGCACCGCGGGGATGCTGGAGAAGCTGGTGAGCGCCGAGCGGGTGGCCACCATGGACTATTTTCTCCTGGAGATCCCGGCGGTGGACTGGCAGTGGATGTTCGTGGCGGGGATCCTGCTGGGGGCGTGGCTGGCCGCCCGCAGCGACGGCAGCTTCCGCTGGCAGGCGGTGCCGGACATGTGGGCGGCCCGCTTCGGGACGGGCCGCGGGTTGCGGGCGGCGGCGGCCTTCGGGGGCGGGCTGGTGGCCATGTTCGGGGCGCGGCTGGCCGGGGGCTGACCCAGCGGCCACGGGCTCAGCGGTTCGCTGCAGCTGGCGGTCAGCGGGTTCATCGCCCTGATCTGTTTCTTCGTGGGCGGCATGATCGTGGCCCGGCTGGTGTACGGCGGGCGGGGGCGGTCATGAAGATGCTCATTTACGGGGTGATCACCGGGGTATTGTTCGGGTTTTTGCTCCAGAAGGGGCGGGTGCTGCGCTACGACAAGCAACTGGGGGCGCTGCGGCTGCTGGACATGACCATCGTCAAGTTCATGTTCTCAAGCGTCCTGGTGAGCATGGTGGGGGTGTATCTGTTGGCCGACCTGGGTCTGGCCAGGCTGTCCATCAAACCCACGGTGCTGGGGGCCAACATCATCGGCGGGCTGCTGTTCGGGGCCGGCTGGGGGCTGTTGGGCTATTGTCCCGGCACGGCGATGGGGGCGGTGGGCGAGGGCCGGTGGGACGCCCTCTGGGGCATCCTGGGGATGCTGGCCGGGGCGGCGCTGTTCGCCGAGGCCTACCCGGCGTTGAAGGCCACCGTGATGACCTGGGGGAACCTGGGCAAGCTGACGCTGCCCCAGGTGTTGGGGGTGAACCGCTGGCTCGTGATCGGGGCTTTTATCCTGGGGGGGCTGGCGATGTTCCGGTGGTTTGAGAGGAAGGGGTTGTAGAGACCCCGCGCGCCCGCCCAGAGAGGTCAGAAACGGGCCGGGGGCGGCTGCCAGCCACTCCCGGCCTGTGTCTGCGGAGGATGTCGGCCCAACGTCTGCTAATACCGGGAATAGGCGATACCGTCCTTTTCGAATTCGGTGATGATGTCGTCGGTGAGGGAGGGGCGGATCTTGGGCATGATCTCCAGGATGGTGGCGGTGGTCACCCGGTAGTCCTGGTGGGTGGCCAGTTCCTGTTCAAAGGCGAACTGGGCCACCTGCTGGAAGAGATACTCCATGTCCGCCGGGGTGAAACGGACGGTCATCTTGACGATGAGGTTGAGGTCCACGTCGCCGGTGTTGAGCTTGGAGAGGTAGTGCCGCAGGATGGTGGCCCGTTCGTCCTCGTTGGCGGCGCCCACGGGAATGATGCAGTCGAAGCGCCCGGGGCGCAAGAGAGCGGCGTCCAACTGCCGGATGTAGTTGGTGGCGCACACCAGGAGGATGTGGTTGCCCTGGTTTTTGATGAGCGGCACCTGCTTGAGGAATTCGTTGGTGATGGACTTGTCCACCCGGTCGGCCTCATCCCGGCGGCCCGCCAGTTCCTCGAACTCATCGATGAAGACCACCGCCTCGTCCAGGTTGCGGGCCTTCTCCATGACGGCCCGGAGGTGGGCCCCCATCTTTTCGGTGCCGTCGGCCATGAGCATGCTGGGGGCGATCTCGATGAACCACCAGGACAAGGCCCCGGCGATGGCCTTGGCGAAATGGGTCTTGCCGGTGCCCGGCGGGCCGAAGAAGATGATGGTCTGAGGGGGGACCACCCCGTGCTTGGCGGACAGCTCCCGTTCGGTGAGGGGCAGGATGATCTTGCGCTGGACGATCTGCTTGGGGGGTTGGGAGTCGGAGATGCTATCCCACCGCTCCCGGCCGATGGTCTGGGCCCCCATATCGTCCAGGGTGTCCCGGCGTTTATAGGCCAGATATTCTTTGTCGGCCTGCTCCATGTTTTCCAGAAAGTCGATGCAGGCCACCCGCAGGCCGACGTCGCGGCCCAGCTTCTCGGACATCAGCCATTTGTGCTGCACGATGCGGGGCCAGAGTTCGGCGGCGGCCTCGGGCTCGAACTTGTCGCCGGTGATTTCGAGGATCTGGGCGGCGCACTCCACGGGGGTGAGCGCCTGAGAATATGCCATGGTCATGAGCTGCCTCCCGGCCGGGCTCCGGCGGCGGCGGACGTGCCGGCTGCCGGACGGCCTTAAAACAAAGATGTAAATATAAACCCTGGGAGGGAATTGTCAAGGGCGCCAAGCCGCGCCGATTCCCGGTCAAACAGCGGGAAACACCCTGATCACCTTGATCACCTTGAGGAATCAGCCGGATAACAGGCCGGGGCGAGAAGGCGGCTGGGCACTGCCCGACCATCCGGTTCTATTAAGAGGCAAGGATGTCAGGGACAGATTATGGCGAGGTTAAATTGCGCGCCGCAAGCGTCTTAACGACGCCGGTTCAGGAGGGACGGCGGCGCCGGCCGCCGCCGGTTGGGCGCCGGACTGCCGGTTTTTGTTGGTTATGCGGGGGAGGGCTGGTATAATAGCAAGAACGGCTCCAACAACCCGGGCGGCCACCAGGCGATCATCACTGCGGGGGCGTCTGCGGCATCAGTTTATTCTGTTACTTTACCCATAGTTTACATCGGCGCCACCTGAATCCCGCTCCCGGCCAGGCGCCGGGGGCCTTGAGCGTCGGCGCCGCCCCCGCGTCGATAACCTTCCCGGTAACAGTGCGGCCACCGTGAGGCGGCGGTCGGCGGGAGATCGGACCTGCCGGCGCCGACGCCGGCTGGCGTAACTTTGATATCTGAAAAGGACGCGATCCATGAACCCGCCTGATCCCGACAGCCGGCAGAGCCAGACCGCCGGGGAGGAGAAGCACCTGGCCTCCCAGGGCCTGGAGCCACATGCCGGCGAACCGCTCATTGCCTTTTTACAGCGCATAATCCACTTTTCGGTGAGGATGCTGGCCATCCTGATGACCGGGGTGATCCTCTGGGGCATCGGCGATGTGGTCTGGATGCTCTATAACCAGTTGCTGGCCCCGCCTTTCATGTTGTTGAACATCAACGACATCCTGGCGGTATTCGGCGCGTTCATGGCGGTGCTGATCGCCATTGAAATATTCATCAACATCACCCTGTACCTCCGGGACGACGTCATCCACGTGAAGCTGGTCATGGCCACGGCCCTCATGGCTATTGCCCGAAAAGTGATTATTTTTGATTTTGACAAGCTTGACACCGGTTACGTCTACGCCACCGGCGCGGTGATCCTGGCCTTGAGCGTCGGCTATTGGCTGATAAGCCAAAAATCCCAGGGGCAGTATATCCTCCGCCTCAAAGGAGGCGAGGACTGAACCCCGGCGGCGAGCCGGGAGCCGGGAGCCGAGGCGGGCCCCCCGGCCGCAGGGTCACCAAGTACAGCGGAAAAGGGAATTCATGCCAGAACCCAGGGGACAGATGTCACAAATTTTTCCGTCAAGCAGGACCTAGCGGGCGGGAAAACCAGCCGTTGCGAACAATTCAGAGGAAACTGGGAGGGGCCGTATGGATGCGTATATGGGGGTGATGGCCGTGGTTATCGGTGTGGTGACATGTTTTTATGGCTACCCGCTGTTTCGCGTCCTGCTGATCCTGGCCGGCCTGGTGTGGGGTTATGGCCTGGGCCAGGTCGTGGTGCAGGCGGGCCATCCCTGGCTGTCCCTGGGCATCGGGGTGGTGGCGGCGCTGGTGCTGGCGGCCTTCGCCTACCCCTTGTGGAGCCTGGGGGTCACCATCAGCGGGGCGGTGTTGGGTTTCCTCATCCTGAGCGGCGTGGGGGTCGCCCTCAATCTCTCGCAGGGGGTCATTGCGCTCCTGGGAGTCCTGGGTGCCCTGGTCATCGGGATGCTGTTCTACCAGGGCCGGGACCTGTTCGTGATGCTCACCACCGCCCTGACCGGGGCGGTGGAGGTGGCCTTCGGCCTGGGCTGGCTCATCCCGGCGCTGGCCTTCCGTCCGGGGGCGGCGAATTTTGGGGCTCTGCTGATCGTCGGGGGGCTGGGGGCCGTGGGTTTTGCGGTCCAGTACGGGATGTTCAAGGAACGGCGGACATACGCGCCGGTCCCGCGGGCCCGGGACTGACAGTTTTCCGGCTGACGGCATGGGGTATGGAAGCCACTGAGGCGGAGAGGGGGTTTGCGCATGAATATCGCCACCCTGACAATGAATCCGGCCATCGACAAGAGCGCCGCCGTGGAGCAGGTGGTGGCCGAATGGAAACTGCGGTGCGGGCCGCCGGCGTATGAGCCCGGGGGGGGAGGCATTAACGTCTCCCGGGCCATCCAGCGGCTGGGCGGCGATTCCCTGACCATCTATACCGCCGGCGGCTTGTCGGGGCAGAGGTTGCGGGAGTTGTTGGACAGGGAAGGGCTGAACCACCGGGCGTTGGCCATTGACGGCGTGACCCGGGAGAATCTGGCCATCCTGGAGAAAGCCAGCGGCCAGCAATATCGGTTCGGGATGCCGGGGCCGACGCTGGGGGCAGGGGAATGGCGCCAGTGTCTGGAGGAGCTCGCGCCCCTCCTGTCCCGGTATGGCTACCTGGTGGCCAGCGGCAGCCTGCCGCCGGGGGCGCCGCCGGATTTTTACGCGCGGCTGGCCCGGCAGGCCAAGGCGCACGGGGTCCGGCTCATCGTGGACACCTCCGGGGAGGCGCTGCGCCTGGCGGTGGAGGAAGGGGTCTTTCTGATCAAGCCCAACCTCCGGGAATTCGCCGAACTCACCGGCCAGGACACGGTGGACGACCTGCAGGAAGAGCGCCTGGCGGAGGAACTGGTGGCCAGCGGCAAAACCGAGGCGGTGGTGGTCTCTTTGGGGGCCGCCGGGGTTCTGGCGGCCACCGCGGCGGGGACGGAGCGGGTGCGGGCTCCGTTGGTGCCCATCAAGAGCAAGGTGGGGGCCGGCGACAGCACCGTGGCGGGTATGGTGCTGGCCCTGTCCCGGGGCGACACCTGGCGGCAGGCCGTCCGCTTCGGGGTGGCCGCGGGAGCCGCGGCGGTCATGACCCCGGGAACGGAACTGGCCCGCCGGGAAGACACCGAACGGTTGTACGCCCAGATCATGCACAGAGGAGGCCGAGGATGATAAACCATCCCCGTCTGGTGCAGATAGAGGATTATGAACCGCTGGTGGGCGCCGAGAAGGTGGCGCGCCTGCTGCACAAGGCCAGGCCCCTGCGGGACCTGCACGTGGTCAACGTCAATTCCACCTACTACGGCGGCGGGGTGGCGGAGCTGTTGGGCTCCATGACCATCCTGATGAACAGCGTGGGCATCCGGACCGGCTGGCGGGTGATCCAGGGGTCTCCGGACTTTTTCAGCATCACCAAGAAGATGCACAACGCCCTGCAGGGCGGGGAGATCAACCTCACCGACCGGAAGAAGGAGATTTACGAAGAGGTGGTGTATGAGAATGTCATCCGCACCCACCTGGAGCACGACGTGGTCATCATCCACGACCCCCAGCCGTTGCCGATGATCAACCACTATCGCAAGCGGGGTCCCTGGATCTGGCGCGGGCACGTGGACCTGAGCGCCCCCAACCCGGAGTTGTGGAACTATTTCAGGCCGTTTGTGGAAAAGTACGACGCGGTCATCTTCAGCATCAAGGAGTACACCCAGGAGCTGTGCACCCCCCAACTGTTCTTCATGCCGGCCATCGACCCGTTCTCCATCAAGAACCATCCCTTGAGCGAGGCGGAGATGGACGAACGGCTGGAGCACCATAATATCCCCACCGACCTGCCCCTGGTGGTGCAGGTCTCCCGCTTCGACACCTGGAAGGACCCCAAGGGGGTGGTGGAGGCCTTCAAGATCGCCCGGGAAGAGGCGGACTGCACCCTGGTGCTGCTGGGCAACGTGGCCACCGACGACCCGGAGGGCCCCGAGGTGTATGAATCCCTCCTGGAATGTCAGGAGGAGCGCATTATTATCCTGTCGGTGCAGGACACCGCCCTGGTGAACGCCCTACAGAGCCGGGCGGCGGTGGTGCTGCAAAAGTCGCTGCGGGAAGGTTTCGGGCTCACCGTGGCCGAGGCCATGTGGAAGGGGACGCCGGTCATCGGCGGCAACGTGGGGGGGATCCGCTATCAGATCGAGGACGGGGTCAACGGTTTTTTAGTGAATAATGTCCAGGAGGCCGCGGCCCGCATCGTGCAGTTGGTGCGGGACGAGGACCTGCGGCGACGCCTGGGGGAGGCCGGGCGGGAAACCGTACGGCAGAAGTTCCTGCTGAGCCGCAATCTGGAACAGTATCTGGACCTGTTTCACGCCTTTGAGACCAATTTCACCCTGAAGCACTTCCCCGTTCCGGACAACCTGACAACCGTCTGAGCCAGCGCCCGGCCTGTCCCGCCAGGGTGGCCCGGGGGCCGGGGCCGGGGTTTGGAAGCCCGGCGACGGGGGCGGTGTGCAGGCGGCAGGGCGTATATTTTTCATTCACGCGGGGGCCCCGCTCTGTGAGGCCGCCGGGGTTACACGGGAGGCCGGTATGTTCGGCAAGCGTTTAAAACTCTTCAAGCTCTTCGGGTTCGAGGTCCGCCTCGACCTGAGTTGGCTTATCATCGCGGTGCTGGTCACCTGGTCCCTGGCTGCCGGGCTGTTTCCCTATCTCTATCCCGGGCTCTCCCGGGACACCTACTGGACCATGGGGGTGGTGGGGGCCCTGGGGCTGTTCATCTCCATCGTGGCCCACGAGTTCTGCCATTCCCTGGTGGCCCGGCGGTACGGCATGGCCATGAAGGGCATCACCCTGTTCATTTTCGGCGGGGTGGCGGAGATGGCGGAAGAGCCGCCCACCGCCAAAGCCGAATTCATGATGGCCATTGTCGGGCCCCTTTCCAGTATGGCCATCGGGGCGATCTTTTACCTGATCCACCGCTGGGGGGAGACAGCGGGCTGGACCTCTCCGGTCAACGGGGTGATTTATTATATCGCCTATATCAACGGCATTCTGGCGGCCTTCAATCTGTTGCCCGCCTTTCCGCTGGACGGCGGCCGGGTGTTGCGATCCATCCTGTGGGGGGCCAAGGGGAATTTGCGGTGGGCCACCCGGATTGCCTCCACCGTGGGTTCGGCCTTCGGCCTCATCCTCATCTTCCTGGGCGTCCTGCAGTTCGTCCGGGGCAACGTCATCGGCGGGATCTGGATGTTTCTCATCGGCATGTTTTTGAGAAACGCGGCGCAGATGTCCTACCAGCAGCTAGTGGTGCGCAAGTCCCTGGAGGGCGAGCCGGTACGCCGCTTCATGACGGCGACGCCGGTGACGGTGCAGAGCTCCGTCACGCTGGAGCGGTTGGTGGAGGATTACATCTTTCCGTATCAGCACCGGATGTTCCCGGTGATGGCGGGGGAGGAGTTGCGGGGCTGCATCACCACCCGGCAGGTGAAGGATGTCCCCCGGGAGGCCTGGAGCCGGCAGACGGTGGGGGAGACGCTGATCCCCTGTTCCCCGGAAACCACCGTGCCTCCCGGCCTGGATGCGGTGGAGGCCCTGGCCAAGATGAAAAACAGCGGTATCAGCCGGTTGCTGGTGGTGGAAAACGGCCGCCTGGTGGGGCTGGTGACCCTGAAGGACCTGTTGAATTTCCTGTCTTTGAAGGTGGAACTGGAAGAGCATGAGTAAGACGGAGGACCGGTCAGCCGCTGGCGGCGAGGGCGGGCGGGGGGGACCTCCGGGAGCGCCGGCCCCGACCACCCGCCGGGGAGGTGCAGAAAGGAGCAAACCGTTGAAGATATTGCCGGGGAAACCGTATCCCCTGGGCGCGACCTGGGACGGCGTGGGGGTGAATTTCGCCCTGTTTTCGGAAAACGCCACCGGGGTGGAACTCTGCCTGTTTGACGGCGACTGGGAAGAGCGGCTGGCATTGCGGGACCAGACCGACCTGGTCTGGCACGTCTATCTGCCGGAGGTAAGCCCCGGGCAACTCTACGGCTACCGGGTGGACGGGCCCTACGCCCCGCTGGAGGGGCAGCGCTTTAATCCGGCCAAGCTGCTGCTGGACCCCTACGCCAAGGCCATCGCCGGGACCATTCAATGGGGCGACGAACTCTTCGGCTATACCATCGGCCATCCGGAGGCCGACCTCTCCCGGGATGACCGGGACAGCGCCGCCGGCCTGCCCAAGTGCGTGGTGATCGACCCGGCCTTCGACTGGGAGGACGACGCCCCCCCCCGGATCCCCTGGCACCGGACCATCATCTATGAGCTCCACGTCAAGGGGTTCACCCGGCTGCACCCGGAAGTGCCCGAAGAATTGCGGGGGACCTACGCCGGGCTGGCGCATCCGGCGGCGCTGTCGTATCTTTCTTCCCTGGGGATCACTGCGGTGGAGCTGCTGCCGGTGCACCAGTTCACGGCCGACCGGCATCTGGTGGACCAGGGGCTGATGAATTTCTGGGGGTACAACTCCATCGGTTTTCTGGCCCCGGACGCCCGTTATGCCGCCACCGGGGTCAGGGGGCAGCAGGTGGCGGAGTTCAAGGGCATGGTCAAGGCGCTGCACCGGGAAGGGATCGAAGTGATCCTGGACGTGGTCTACAATCATACGGGGGAGGGCAGCCATCTGGGGCCCACGCTGTGCTTCCGGGGGATCGACAACGCCGCCTATTACCGCCTGGTGCACGATGACCCGCGCTATTACATGGACTACACGGGAACCGGCAATTCCCTGAACATGATGCATCCCCGGGTGCTCCAGATCATCATGGACAGCCTGCGCTACTGGGTGCTGGAGATGCACGTGGACGGCTTCAGGTTCGACCTGGCGTCGACGCTGGCCCGGGAGCTGCATGAAGTCGACCGGCTGGGGGCCTTTTTCGATATCATCCACCAGGATCCGGTGATCTCCCAGGTGAAGTTGATCGCCGAACCCTGGGATTTGGGGGAGGGCGGCTACCAGGTGGGCAATTTCCCGGTGCTGTGGGGCGAATGGAACGCCAAATATCGGGACACCATCAGAAGGTTCTGGCGGGGGGACGGCGGCCAGACGGCGGAGTTGGGCTACCGGCTGACGGGCAGCAGCGACCTGTACGCCCACAACGGCCGGCGGCCCTACGCCAGCATCAACTTCGTGACGGCGCACGACGGCTTCACCCTGCGGGACCTGGTGAGTTACAATGGCAAGCACAACGAGGCCAACAACGAGGACAACCGGGACGGAACGGACGAGAACCTGAGCTGGAACTGTGGCGTCGAGGGGCCCACCGACGACCCTGACATCCTGGCGCTGCGGGCCCGGCAGCAGCGCAACGTTCTGGCCACCCTGATTTTGTCGCAGGGGGCCCCGATGCTCCTGGCCGGCGACGAGATCGGGCGGACCCAGCAGGGCAACAACAATGCCTACTGCCAGGACAACGAGCTGTCGTGGGTGGACTGGAGCCTGGCCGAGACCAACCGCGAGCTGTTGGAATTCACCCGTTTTCTCATCCGGCTTTTCCACCGGCATCCGGTCCTGCGGCACCGCAATTTCTTTCAGGGGCGGCAGATCCGGGGCTCGGAAGTGAAGGATCTGACCTGGCTGCGCCCCGACGGCCAGGAAATGAGCGACGAGGACTGGAACGAACCGTTTGGGCGCTGCCTGGGACTGCGGCTGGCCGGAGACGCCCTCGATGAGGTGGACGCCCAGGGGAACCGGATTACGGACGACACCCTGCTGTGGCTGCTGAACGGGCACCATGAACCCCTCGTGTTCACCCTGCCGAACCAGGGGCCGACGGGCTGGGAACTGATAGTGGACACCCGTGATCCCCGGTCGGCGGCGGCGGAGTTGTTTGTTGAAGGGGGCGGGGTCTTTGAATTAGAAGGCCGGTCTTTGGTCCTGCTAAGGCTGAAGAAGTAAAAACGGCGGTGGGGGCGGCCAAGCTTCTGTTCTTCGTATGCCTGCTGCTGTTCGCCTTTTTCCTGTTCACCGGGGTCAGGAAGCGGCGGACGAAGAGCGGGTAAGGCCACCCCGACATCATCGCCCTGGCCGACGGCGGGCAGGGCCACAGGTCGAGGCAGGACCCTTGATGGGAGGTAAGATGAAATATATCCGCTGGTTCGAAGAGTTGAGGTCTTCAGACGTGCCCCTGGTGGGAGGCAAGAACGCCTCTTTGGGGGAGATGATCAGGACCCTCAAGGATAAGGGCATTCAGGTGCCGGACGGCTTCGCCACCACCGCGGAGGCCTACTGGCGCTTCCTGGAGGACAACGCCCTGACGGACAAGATCAAATCTTTGCTGGCGGAACTGGCCGACGGGAAAAAGCCCCTGGACAAAGTGGGGAAGGCTATCCGGAGCCTCTTTCTGCACGCCGAGTTTCCCGGCGATATCGCCCGGGAAATCCGGGAGGCCTACCGGGAGCTCGGGAAGCGGTGCGACTCCGAAGAAGTTGACGTGGCGGTGAGGAGCAGCGCCACCGCCGAGGACCTCCCCGAGGCCAGCTTCGCGGGGCAGCAGGAGAGCTTCCTGAACGTCAGCGGGCAAACCGAACTGTTGGATTCCTGCCGCCGCTGCTTCGCCTCGCTGTTCACCGACCGGGCCATCACCTACCGGAAAGAGCACGGCTTCGACGACATGAAGGTGGCCTTGTCGGTGGGCGTCCAGAAGATGGTGCGGTCGGATCTGGCCGGGGCCGGGGTGATTTTTTCCATCGACACGGAAACGGGCTTTCAGGAGGTGGTGGTGATCACCGCGGCCTTCGGCCTGGGGGAAACCGTGGTCCAGGGGACCGTCAACCCGGATGAGTATCTCGTCTTCAAGCCACTGTTGGACAACCAGGGTTGCAAGCCTATTATCGAAAAGAGCCTGGGTTCCAAGGAAAAGAAGCTGATTTACGCCATGGGCGGCACCAAGGCCACCAAAAGCATCGACACGTCCAAGAAAGAACGCCGGGCCTTTGTGCTCAGCGACGACGAAATCCTGCAACTGGCCCGCTGGACCGTACGTATCGAGAAACATTACGGCCGGCCCATGGATATCGAGTGGGCCAAGGACGGCGAGACCGGAGAGCTCTTCATCGTCCAGGCCAGGCCCGAGACTGTGCAGTCCCGGAAAGAGGCCGACGTCATGAAGACCTACCGCCTGCAAGAGGAAGGCCGGCGCCTGCTGTCGGGCTTGAGCATCGGGGACGCCATCGCCCAGGGCGAGGTCTGCCTGATTAAGAGCGTGCAGGACATCGACCAGTTCCGGGAAGGCGCCATCCTGGTCACGGAGATGACCGACCCCGACTGGGTGCCCGTCATGAAGCGGGCCGCCGGCATCGTCACCGACCAGGGGGGACGCACCTGCCATGCGGCCATCGTCAGCCGGGAACTGGGTATTCCGGCCATCGTGGGGACCGGGGAGGCCACCCAGGCGCTGAAAGACGGCCAACCGGTGACCATTTCCTGCGCCGAGGGCGACCAGGGCTATATTTACGAGGGTTTACTGCCCTTTGAAGCCGTGGAGGTCAACCTGGAGGACATCCCCAAGACCAGGACCCGCATCATGATGAACATCGGCAGCCCCGCGGCGGCCTTCCGGTGGTGGCGGCTGCCCTGCGAGGGCATCGGCTTGGCCCGCCTGGAGTTCATCATCAACAACATCATTAAAGTCCATCCCATGGCGCTGGTGAAATTCGCTCACCTCCAGGACCGGGAGGCGAAGAAGCAGATCGAGGTCCTGACCTCGGGCTACGCCGACAAGACCGATTACTTCGTGGACAACCTGGCCCGGGGCATCGCCAAGATCGCCGCCTCCCAATACCCGGAGCCGGTGATCGTCAGGATGAGCGACTTCAAAACGAATGAG
The DNA here is from genome assembly GCA_964428565.1 of uncultured Desulfobacterales bacterium. Classification (GTDB taxonomy): domain Bacteria; phylum Desulfobacterota; class Desulfobaccia; order Desulfobaccales; family Desulfobaccaceae; genus CAYRYV01. The sequence continues at coordinate 21,292 of CAYRYV010000004.1, forward strand.
TACGCCCATCTTCTCGGGGGGCAGGAGTTCGAGCCCCGGGAAGAAAACCCCATGCTGGGATTCCGGGGCGCCTCCCGTTACTACAGCGACCGCTACCGGGAGGGCTTCGCCCTGGAATGCCGGGCCCTCAAAAAGGTGCGCGAGGAGATCGGCCTGGACAACGTCATCGTCATGGTGCCCTTTTGCCGCACCCTGAAAGAGGCGGACCGGGTTTTGGCAACCATGGCCGCCCATGGCTTGAAACGGGGGGAAAACGGCCTGGAAATCTATGTGATGGCCGAAATCCCCGCGAACATCATCCTGGCGACGCAGTTCGCCGAACGTTTCGACGGCTTTTCCATCGGCAGCAACGACCTGACGCAGCTTTCCCTGGGGGTGGATCGGGACTCGGCCCTCCTGGCGGAACTCTTTGATGAACGGGATGAGGCGGTGAAGATTCTGGTGGCCGACCTCATTGCCAAGGCGCATAAAGCGGGTCGCAAGGTGGGCATTTGCGGCCAGGCCCCCAGCGATTACCCGGAATTCGCCGCCTTTCTGGTGGAGGCCGGAATCGACTCGATCTCTCTCAATCCGGACAGCGTCATCAAGATCAAAGAGATCGTGGCGGCGGCCGAAAACAGGAAGGCTTGAGGAGCGGCTGCCCGCACGGGTTGATTTCAGCCGACAAACATGGCGAGGTAGGGCGGTGAGACCGCAGGGACGCGAGATTGTCGGGCAATAAGGAGGAAGAATGAACTGGTACCAACTTAACGTGAAGCAAACATTCTCGGAACTGACCTCATCGGAGCAGGGCCTGACCGAGGCCGAGGCCCAAGAGCGCCTCAGCCGGTTCGGGCCCAACAGGCTGGCCGAGGCGGAAAAGATCAGCCGGCTGAAAATCCTGCTGCACCAGTTCAAAAGCCCGTTGATCTACATTCTCCTGATTGCCGGGGCGGTGACCTTTGCACTGGAGGAATACAAGGACACCGGGGTGATTGCGGCGATCTTATTGATAAACGCCATTGTGGGCTATATCCAGGAGTATAAGGCCGAGAAGAACGTCCGGGCCCTGAAGAGCATGGTGGTGGCCAGGGCCCGGGTACTCCGGGACGGCAAAGAAATAGAGATCAACGGCGAAGAAGTGGTGCCCGGAGACATCGTCCTGCTGGCCTCCGGAGGACGGGTGCCGGCGGACATGCGGCTTATCAAGACCATCGAATTAAGGGCCGACGAGTCCATGCTGACCGGGGAATCCGTCCCGGCGGAGAAAAAGAGCGACACCATCGACGATAACAATCTGACCCCCGGCGATCAGCTGAATATGGCCTTCATGGGCACGGTGGTGGTCAACGGGCGGGCCAAAGGGGTGGTGGTGGCCACCGGCGCCCGGACGGTCCTGGGCCACATCGCCACGGATGTCCAGGAGATCGGGGTCACCAAATCGCCCCTGCAGGAAAAGATCGACCGGTTCGCCAACAATATCGGCATCATCATCATGGTGTCTTCGGCCTTGCTGTTCCTCGTCGGCATCCTGGTGGGGATCAGCGCCCAGGACATGTTCATGACCGCGGTGGCGGCGGCGGTGGCCGCCATCCCCGAGGGGCTGCCCATCGTGGTGACCATCACCCTGGCCATCGGCGTGTCCCGCATGGCCCAGCGCAACGCCATTATCCGTAAGCTGCCGGCCGTGGAGACCCTGGGCAGCACCACGGTAATCTGTTCCGACAAGACCGGCACCCTCACCAAGAACGAAATGACGGTAAAGCACGTGTTTGACGGGGAGCGGGTGTATGAACTGACGGGCGGCGGCTACGACCCGGCGGGGGAGATTCTGGAGGAGGGCCGGCCCGTCAAGGCCGCCGCCGACCACCGACTGGCGCTGCTCTTCAGGATCGGCCTGCTCTGCAATGAGTCGGACATTTTCGAGGAAGAGGGGGAGTATCGGGTGGACGGCGACCCCACCGAGGGCGCCCTGATTGTCGCCGCCATGAAAGCCGGTTTCAACCACGAAGAAGAGCAGGACAAGTTTCCACAGCTCGCCATCATCCCCTTTGAATCGGACCGGGGCTACATGGCCACCCTGCACCGGGACGGCGACCGCACCCTGGCCTTTGTCAAGGGCGCTCCGGAAAAGCTCCTGGAACTGTGCGTCGAGTGCCGCCTGGATGAGTGGGCGACAGTCCCCAAAATGGCGAATCATTTCGCCCGGGAGGGGCTGCGGGTATTGGGCATGGCCTACAAGGAACTGCCCGCCGGGCAGACCGACATCACCATGGAGGACGTAAGCTCCGGGCTGATCTTCGCCGGCCTGCAGGGAATGATCGACCCGCCCCGGCCGGAGGCCATCGAAGCCGTGGCGGGCTGCAAGCAAGCCGGCATCCGGGTGGTGATGATCACCGGCGACCATGCGATCACCGCCGATGCCATTGCCAGGCAATTGGGTATCGAGGAAGATGTAGAGGTCGTGGAGGACCTGGTTGCCAAGCCCATGGAGGCCATGACGGATGAAGAACTGTTCACGGTCACCAAAGAAGTGGCCAATATCCTGGCCCAACGCGCCAACCTGACCGAAAAGTCGTCCCTGAGTCTGACCGGGAAACACCTGCTGGCCATGGGCGACATGGAACTGTTCGGCTTCATTAAGGAGGTCCTGGCGGCGCTGGTCAAACGCGCCGGCCCCGAGGGGGCGGTGCGCACCGTCCTGGCGGGCAAAGAAATCGAGACCATGGACGACCGCAACTTGTATTACCTGGTCCAGAAAGTCTCAGTCTATGCCCGGGTGGCGCCCCAACACAAGTTGCGCATCACCCAACAGTTGATGAAACACGGGGAGATCGTGGCCATGACCGGGGACGGGGTGAACGACGCCCCGGCCCTGAAGGCGGCCCACATCGGCGTGGCCATGGGCAAAACCGGCACCGATGTGGCCAAGGAAGCCTCGGATATGGTCATCGCCGACGACAATTTCGCCAGCATTTACCGGGCGGTGGAGCTGGGGCGGGTCGTCTTCGACAACATCCGCAAGGTCATTTTTTTCCTTATTCCCACCGGCATCGCCGCCATTATCACCATTTTGGCCACCGTGATGCTGGGGTTGCCGCTGCCCTACCTGCCGGCCCAGCTGTTGTGGATCAACATTGTCACCAACGGCTTGCAGGACATGGCCCTGGCCTTCGAGCCGGGAGAAAAGGACGTGCTCCGGCGGCCCCCCCGACACCCGCGAGAAGGCATTTTCAACCGTCTCCTGGTGGAGCGGACCATCCTGGTGGCCCTGGTGATTTCGGTGGGCATCATCTATGAATTCATCCATGGCCTGAATCAGGGGATGTCGCTGGAAAAGGCCAGGACCATTGCGGTGACCACCATGGTGTTCTTCCAGTTTTTCCAGGCCTTCAACAGCCGCTCCGAGACGCAATCGCTCTTCCGGATGAATCCCCTGGGCAACCCCTTTCTGTTTTTCGGGAGCCTCGCCGCCTTTTTGGCCCATCTGGCGGCCATCTATGTTCCCTTTATGCAATGGATCTTCCGGATGGAGCCCATCACGCTGACGGAATGGCTGCGGATCGGTTTAGTCACGGTCACGGTCGTCATCGCGGTGGAAATCGATAAACTGGTCAGGAGAATCATAGCTCGGGCGCACTCATGAATTACCGAGCAGGTGGTGCTCCGGGGCAGGATTCCGGGGCTCGGCCACGGCGTACAGGGTCACCGTCTCGTCGATGCCCTTCAGGGCCGCGGTGATCACGCGGGTGACCACGAGGGCGTCGTGCGCCTGGCGGTAAATCGCCTCGGAGACGACCACCTCACCGGCCTGAGCCTGGGATTGGATGCGATGGGCAAGATTGACGGCAGACCCGACGATGCCATATTTGGTCCGGGTTTCGGAGCCGATATTGCCCACTACCACTTTGCCGGCATGGAGACCGATGCCCAACTCCAGGGGGGGCCATTCCGGATGGGAGGCCCGGAAGTCCGGAACGGCCGTCTGAATCTGCAGGGCGCACCTAACCGCCCGCCGGATGACAGGGGGGACGGGGGAGTCCAGGGGGTCAAAAAAGGCCAGGATGGAATCGCCGAAAAAGTCCACAATGATGCCGCCGTACGCGTGGACCACTTCAATGATTTTGGAAAAATGATGGTTCAGCAACCGGATGAGGGTTTCCGGGCTCAGGGTTTCCGCCAGGGGGGTGAAGCCCCGGATGTCGGTCATCAGGATGACCACCTCGCGCTTTTTTCCTCCCAGGCTGGCGGCTACGGGACAACGCAGCAGTTCCCGGGCGACCTTCGGGTCCACGTAGCGCCCGAAGGTGGTGCTGATGAAATCCCGCTCCTGCAGACCCTCCACCATTTCATTGAAACTGCGGGTCAAGAGGCCGATTTCATCCCGGCGGCGTACCGGCAAGGTGCTGTAGCGTCCCTGGGAGACTGCCATCGCCGCGTCCGAGAGGCTTTTGACGGCCGCCACCGTGGAGCCCATGCCCCAACGGATAATCGCCAGAATGCCGATGACGCTCAGGATGGTGGACAGGAAAAAGTAGAGGCGGAAACGGAAGAAGGGCTCCAGTATCTGTCTGCCGGAGGCATGTAGAATGATGGCCCAGGGGATCTGCTCCAGGCGGTAATAACCCACCACCCGGTCCCGGAAATAGCTTTTGGCCAGCAGGGTTCCCGAGGGTTGTTGTTGTATGGCCTGCAGCAGGGCTTTTTCCAGTTCGTCATCCTGCTGGCCCAAACAATGGTGGCCTTGCATCCGGGGGTCCGGATGGGCGAGGTAGCGACCTTCCCCGTCCACCAGGCACAACTGGTTACCGTCTTTCCAGGCGGTGCCTCCGAGGTCCTGCATCAGGTGGGGTAGCGTGACTTCCACTTCCAGGTGTCCCACCGGCCGCTGGTTGCTTCCCAGGAGCTCAGCCCGGAGAACGATGGCGTCCTGCCGGGGCGAAAAGAGATACCGAGGGGGCGCCACCGCAACAATCCGGCGGGAGGGGGGCGCGTCCGCCTGTTGGTGGCGGCTGTCGATGAAGGCGTCGCCGGGGCCGGGCGCCAGCCACACAAGCCTGGCGAGGTTGATGCCTTCCTGGGCCTGCAGGTTGTCGAGGAGCCACTGCTGCTTCTTGTCACCCAGGGGAGAGCCGCCGGTTTGGGAGAAGGCCTGCATGCCCCGGAGCAGCCGATCGAGACGCGCATCCATCTGGTGGGCGGCGCGTTCCAATCTGAGAGTGGTGGACTCCTGCCATTGTTCCAGGATGATGGTACGGATGTAGACATACTCCAGGATACTGGTGACGACCAGGAATACCACCACCGGCAGCACCAGCATGACAAGCAAGCGCGTGTGTAGGCGTTTGAAAGCAAACATGGGAAACCTTATCCCGCGGTGGTTAGACCCTGCCGGGATCGACTCCGCGGAGCGGGGCCGCCGGTGGCGGGGACGGCGTTGGGCGCGCAACTGGAGTACACAAGTCGTCGTCGGCCTCGGGGGCGACGGCCCTGTGATAACCGGGAGTAAATATGCCCTTACGTTTACTGGAAGTAGTGCTGCCCGAGTCCCAGGTCAGCAAGGTGGATGAACTCCTGAAAGACGAACCCGTCGTGCACGTCTGGTACGAACACATTGCGGAGCAGCAGTTTCTGCTCAAGATTCTGGCCACGGCGGAGGAGACCGAACACCTCATGGACCTGTTGAACCAACGATTCGGAGGTGAGCCGTGGTTCCGTCTCATCCTGCTGCAGGTGGCGGCTTCTCTGCCCCGGGTGGAAGCCCCGCCGCCGGAGGAGGCCGGTCCCGCCGCCGGCGAAGTCCTTGACCAGAAGAAGAAGGAACGCATCAGCCGGGAGGAGATGTATGAAGCCGTGAAGGATATGACCAAGCTCACCCGGGTGTATTTGGGCATGGTGATGCTGTCCACCGTGGTGGCGGCCGTCGGTTTGTTGAACGACAACGTGGCGGTCATCATCGGGGCCATGGTGATCGCTCCCCTCCTCGGTCCCATCATCGCCCAGGCCATGGGGACCACCCTGGGGGATTTCGCCCTGGTCCGGCTGGCCCTCAGGACCAACTTTACCGGGCTGGGCCTGGCGCTGGTCCTGTCCATCCTGTTGGGCCTGATCCTGGAGGTCCACCCGGACGGGCCGGAACTGGCCGCCCGCACCGGCATCGGCCTGGGGGACATCGCGGTGGCCCTGGCCTCGGGCGGCGCCGGCGCCCTGGCCTTTACCGCCGGGGTACCCACCGTCCTGGTGGGCGTCATGGTGGCCGTGGCCCTGCTCCCGCCGCTGGCGTCCCTGGGTCTCCTGTTGGGTTCGGGCTATCTGCTCCCGGCCTTGGGGGCGGCCTTGCTCCTGCTGACCAACATCATCTGTGTCAATCTGGCCGGGGTGCTCGTCTTCTGGATCCAGGGGGTGCGCCCCACCAGCTGGTGGGAGGAAAAGCAGGCCCAAAGGGCGACGAAGATTTCCATCGCCGTTTGCGCCGGGCTGTTGGCCATTCTGGCGCTGGCCATCATCATGTCAAGGCAGATAACAGACTTTGTTTTTTTATATCTCCAATAGCCTCTGGTGTGAACGAATATTCTGACTCACGCCGGAAAAAAACCGCAAACCGGCTTGCCGACGGCAGGAGCCCGGGCAGGCGGTAAAGGAGGACCCTATGGAAATCATCACTTCGGCACAACTGCCGCGGCTCGCCTATTTCTCCATGGAGATCGGCCTCGACTTCCAAATTCCCACCTACAGCGGCGGCCTGGGAGTGCTGGCGGGGGATACGCTGCGCTCCGCCGCGGATTTGGGACTCCCCATGGTGGGGGTAACCCTGGTGTACCGGCAGGGGTATTTCCGTCAGCACCTGGACGGCCAGGGGAACCAGAGCGAGACTCCCGCCTCCTGGACGCCGGAGGATCTCCTGGAACCCGTGGAGCCGGTGGTCACGGTGAGCATCGAAGGTCGGCAGGTGCAGGTGCGGGCCTGGCGCTACCGAGTGCGGGGGCACTCCGGCCACACGGTGCCGGTGCTCTTGCTGGATACGGATGTCCCGGCAAACAGCGACTGGGACCGCACCCTCACTGATCACCTGTATGGCGGCGACGACCACTATCGTCTGTGCCAGGAGGTGGTCCTGGGGATGGGGGGGGTGGCGCTGCTGTCGGCCCTGGGACTGGGGGAGGGGATGATCTACCACCTCAATGAGGGGCATTCGGCTCTGCTGACCGTGTCCCTGATGGAGTCCCGGCTGCAGGCGACGGGCGCGGCCGTTCCGGCCCCGGCGGACGAGGAGGCCGTGCGCCGTCAGTGCGTCTTCACCACGCACACTCCGGTGCCCGCCGGCCATGACCAGTTCGGCTGGGACCTGGTGCAGCGGGTATTGGGCCCGGAGCGCGCCGCCCTCCTGGAAGCCGCCGGCTGCCGCCTCCAGGGCAATCTCAACATGACGTACCTGGCGTTGCGCTTCGCCGGTTATATCAACGGGGTGGCCATGCGCCACGGGGAGATTTCCACCGGGATGTTCCCCGGTTATCCCATTGACGCCATTACCAACGGAGTGCACGCCCCCACCTGGACGGCGGCTCCCTTTGCCGAGCTGTTCGACCGTCTCATCCCGGAATGGCGGCGGGACAATTTTTACCTGCGCTATGCGGTGGGCATCCCTGTCCCGGAAATCCAGCAGGCCCACGCCCGGGCCAAGGGGGAGCTGCTGGCGGAGGTGGCCGCCCGCCGCGGGTTGACTCTCGATGAGCGGGTGCTGACCCTGGGTTTCGCCCGGCGGGCCACGACCTACAAGCGGCCGGACCTGTTGTTCGCCGACCTGGAGCGGTTGCGCCGGATCGCCCGGGAGGCGGGGGCGCTCCAGGTCATCTTTGCCGGCAAGGCCCATCCCCGGGACGAAGGCGGCAAGGAGATGGTCCGGCGGGTGTTTCAGGCCGCCGCCGCCCTGGGCGAGGAGGCGCGGGTGGTTTACCTGGAGGATTACGACATGACCCTGGGAAAGATCATCTGCGCCGGGGTTGATCTGTGGCTCAACACGCCCCAGCGGCCCCAGGAGGCCTCCGGGACCAGCGGCATGAAGGCCGCCTTGAACGGCGTGCCCAGCTTCAGCGTCCTGGACGGCTGGTGGGTGGAGGGTCACGTGGAACACGTGACCGGCTGGGCCATCGGCAATGATTACGAGGGGCCGGGAGATTATCCCGAGGACGCCGCCTCCCTCTACGACAAGCTGGAGAAGGTGATTATCCCCCTGTACTACAACCAACCCGAGGCCTACGCCCGGCTCCGGCGCTCGGCCATTGCCCTGAACGGCTCATTTTTCAATACCCAGCGCATGGTTTCCCAATATGTCACGAATGCCTATTGGCACGCCCAGGAAACCATGACGTCGCGGTGATAGGGTTGTGGCGGGCAAACCGGGGCAATGCCAGGGGAGCAAGAAGGGCTGTGGGGAGAGGGGGTTTGGGGTCTTGAGCCCCACGGCCGCCGCTCCCCTCAAATTTTCTGCCGGTCGGGGGTCAAGGACTGAAGGTGTGCAGCAGAATTATTTCGTCGCCTGGTCGGAAACCGGACAGCGGTCGATTCTGCAAAAGACCTTATAATTATGCACGTTGTCGATAAATCGGTAATTTTTCCAGAACGATTCAAAACGCGGCTCTTTTTTAAAGTAATCGATGTAATCAAAATTTTTGTCAAATTTTTTCAGGATCGGATTGCTATCATCCACCAGGATCAAAGCGGGGGGCTCCTGAGATAAGTCCTTACTCATTGAGTCAAAAAGATAATTTTTGATTTTGGCGTAGTCAGCGCCCGGGTGTTCTTCATTTTTCACGAGATACGGCATCATCCAGAGTCCGTTGAAGCGGGAGGGCCAGTTGCTGTGCGTATAATTGATCACCGGGAAAGCGGGTGAGACACTGATGCTAAAAAAGTATATTGTCGAGCGGGGTGCATATTTATTTATTGTTTTGATAAAGCTGTTTGCATAACTGTTATTGTTATCCCTGGCAATGACATATACGCCCCATCCCAAGGCAATGATGATCTGTATAATAACGGTAAGAATGAGGACACCGGATAGTATTCCATTGATACTTTTCTTAAATGTCTTCATTGTATTTGCCCTCAACCCACAGGATGGTCATAACCAACGTCAGTAAAAATGAAGCTCCCCAGTAGTGGACGCGGTGATAATGCCAAGGCTTCATTTGTAGAATGAACGAAAATGCGAGAGCAATTGTAGTAATAAGAAGAGAAATAACTATGCTGTCTTTTGATATCCCCCTATGGAGAAGGAGAAAGGGAATAATGATTAAAAAAATCCATAGGGCAGGCAACATGTGAAAGATGGATGGCACATTGAAAACCTTATAGACTTCCAGAAGGTAGGGAACAACGAAATTTATATAATCGGGAATATGGAAGTAAACAAATGATACATAGGAGATTAAAAAGATTAAGATTGTAATTGTAGAAATATTCAGAAAGGATAATATCCGACGCTTATAAACAATGAGGTATGTCTCCAGAAAGATGGGCACGAACAGAAAATACGGCTTCAGACACACCCCGATACCCCCCATAATCCCGATAAGGATGGCCAGGGTGGGCTTGAGCGCGGTATCCGAGGCCCTCGCCGCGACAGAAAAGATATAGGGCATGGTCAGGATGAGCAGCAGATGTTCGCGTTGGCCGAAATCCGATCTTATATAAATGGCCAGGGTGAACAACACCGACAGTGAAATCCCTCTGAGGATGATTTTATTGTCGTAAAGCAGGGAAGCGATACGGGAGCAGACGACCAAAGACAGCAGTATCAGGACATATACCATGAATATAAAAATATTCAGGGAAGATACATTGAGATATGGGGATAAGATATTGGGAATCAGGTGTAAATAAAATATGAGTGGCGGATTGGGATCAATGATATCAACATGAATCAGTTTGCCTTCCAGCATTTGTTTGGCAAAATAACTGTGTGAAGATACGTCGTAATTCATAAATGTCTTGTATTGCGATATCATTGAAAAGATAAACAAAATAAAAATAATGGCGTAAAAAATCTTATCGTTAAGGATATAATTAAATAAATTTCTTAATTTGTTTCTAATAATGTCAGAAATTATTCCACCGGGATGTTGAGTTTCTGATGCTAATTTTTCCATGGATTGTCCCCGAAAAAGAGAGAGCAACATAAAAAACATTGCGGTAGATTAGAAGCCCTATGCATATATCGGGTGAGATCACCGGCTCCTTTAACGGCAAGGGTGATTTTCCCGCGGGCTGGCGGCTCCCGGGTCTGGGGCCCTCACCGCACATAGAGTTCGGCGCCCTCGTGCAGGGCGCCGTCCAGTCCCACTTCATTGCCCCGGGCGTCGTAGACTTTTTTGCCGGCGGCGATTTCGGAGAGGAGCCCCGTCTGGAGCAGGGCGTGGCGCACCTTCATCCCCGGGGCCAGCACCGCCTCCACGCCGTTGACCCGCACCCGCATCTCATTTATCCGTGGTGGTGATACGGCCCTCCACCCGGGGGGCCACCGTCCTGGCCGTGCGGAGGTAGTCCACCACGATGTCCCGCAGCCAGCGCCCGGGGGCGTTGTAGGTAAGTTGGGCGCTGCTCAGCAGGCCGCCGGTGGCGCGGTAGCCGCCCTCGCTGCCCAGGGCCTCCTGAAAGGCCGCGTAGCCGTCGCCCCCCGCCACCAGAAAGTCGTTGGTGGCCACCGTGTATTCCTTCTGGAGGTCCAGGGGCGCCGTCCCCACGCGCACCTCCCGGATGCGGCTGCCCGCCGGGGCCTGGGGGTTATAGGTGAACCGCAGGCCCGAGACCTGGGGGAAACGCCCGGCGTTCTGCTCCACCGCGCTCACGCCGTGCTCCAGGGCCGCCCGGAGCTGCGCCCCGGTCAGGCGCACCGCTACGACGTAGTTGTCGAAGGGTAGCACATTGTAGATGTCTTTCATCCTGATGGTCCCGGCCTTGATGGAGGTCCGGATGCCCCCGCCGTTGATCAGGGCCGCCTGGGCCCCCGCCGTCTGCCTCACGATATCCGCCACCAGGTTGCCCAGATTGGTTTCCCGCCGCCGCACGCCCTGGCCGTCCAGTTCCACTGCCGCGACGCCCGCCGGTCTTGCCAGTTTCCGGTCCACCAGGCGGCTGTATTTGGCCACCAAGGCGGCCACCGCCAAGTCGGCCCGGCCCGGCTGCGGCTTGATCTCCTCCAGCCGGCCGTCTGCCTGGGTCACCTTCCCCCCGGTCACCTCCAGGTCCAGCACCCCCAGGGCCTTGCCGTGTTCCCAGGCCTGGACAATCAGGGTCTCACCCACCCGGACCGGTTCATTGAGCCGGGTATGGGAGTGTCCCCCCACAATGACGTCGATGCCGGCAACGTGCCCGGCCAACTCCCGGTCCCGCTCATACCCCAGATGCGACAGCACCACCACCAGGTCCGCCCGGGGCTTCAACTCCGGCAGGTACTTCTGCAGGGTCGTCTCCGGGGACTCGAACCGCAGCCCGGCCACGTTGCGGGGGTGCGCCGTGGTGGTCGTGTCCGGAGTCACCACCCCGATGACGGCCACCTTGAGTCCGCCCACCGACTCGATGACGTAGGGCCGCAGCCCGGGCAGGCCTTCGACGTTGGCCCCCAGCACCGGGAACCGGGCCTCGGTGATCCTTGCCTGCAGGACCTGCTGGCCGAAGTCGAATTCGTGGTTGCCCACCACCATGGCGTCCAGGCCCATGGCGTTGAGGATCTCGATCACCGACCGGCCCTGAAACAGGTTGGCCAGATTGTTCCCCTGGATCATGTCCCCCGCGGCCAGCACCAGGGTGGGTCTTTCCCGGCGCAGCTTCTTGATGTCCCCCGCCAGGTAGGCCGCCCCTCCCTGGGGTTCCGTGGCCCCGTAGGGGGTGTAGGGCTTGGCGAAGCCGTGGAAGTCGTTGATATGGAGTATCCGCAGGGGCGCCGCGCCCGCCGCGGTGGCCGCCAGCGCCACCGCCAGGAGTATGCCGCCCCACCACAGCCATCGGCGTCTGTTCATGTTACCCTCCTCGGGTCTTTCCGTCCGCGCCCCGGGACCGCCGCGGCGTCGATGGCGAGCTGGTAATACCCGGAGCATGCCGCAGCATACCTTGGGGGGGGGAGCCGGGGGACCCAGGGCGCCGTTCCTCTCCGCAAGGCGGTTTTTCCCGGGGGCGGCGGTTCCGCCTCAGCCACCGCCGGAGTTCTCCCCTTTTGGGGGCGGCGCGGCACAATTACAGCTTGTCAGCCCGGCGGGTTGAGGCGTTTGGGGATTGGTTCCCGCGGGCGCACAGCAGCTGCACAATTTGCCCTCCTTAAGGGTCCCGCAGCCTTCTTTGAGCAACAACGCCCCGATGGCCAGCCCCACCATGGGGTCGGCCTGCCAGTAACCTCCCAGGTAATTCAGCCCCAGACCGACGAGCAGGGCCGCCGACAGGAAGAAGCAGGCCAGGGTCTGTTTGGCGTCGGCCAGCAGGCTCCGGCTGCCCAGTTGCCGGGCGGTGCGGTATTTCAGCCAGAAGAGCGCCGGCATGGCCACGAGGGAGACGCCCGCAATGATGAGGCCCACCAGGGACGGCTCCGGGACCTCCCGGAAAACAAGCTTCTTCCCGGCCTCATAGAGGACGTAGGCTGCCAGAACAAAGAAGGTATATCCTACCAGCCGGACAGCCTGCTCCTCCTTCCGGGCCTCTGCCGCCGGCGACATCCGGCCGTGCCGGGCGAATCTCCAAATGATCACGCCCCCGGAGAGCGACTCCACGAAGCTGTCCAGCCCGAAACCGATGAGGGCGATGCTGCCGGACCAGGCGCCGGCCAGCACCGACGCCGCCCCCTCCAGGATATTGTAGCCCACGGTGGCGTACGCCAACCACAGGGCCCGCCGGTGCAGATTCGCGATCATGTTGTGTGTCTCCGGATGCCGCCGGCGGCCCTCACCGCCGGGGCGACAATATCTGTTCGGCATACGCCCGGGCGATCTGCCCGTTGACCCAGGTACGGTAATGACCGCCGGTATGGGGATTGGTCAACGGCAGGGCCGGCATCGAGGTGTGCACCGACGCCACCGCCGGCTGCCAGTCGGCAAAGGCGATCCGCTGTTTCTCGGCGAACTCCTGCAGCCAGGCATACGAATTATCCCCCGCCGACGGCAGGTCGGCCCAGGAGAGGATGAGCTTGGCGCCGAATCCCCGGGAGAGTTCGATCAACTCCTGAAAGACCGGCTCTTCCAGCTCCGCCGCTGCCTTGGGGGCGCCGGCGGGTGATGGAGACAGGGCCTGGTCCCGGGAGAAAAGCCGGCGTCTCTTGAGGTTGCCGGCGGCGATCTTCACCCGCTTGCCCACTTCGGTCTCGTGGGCCCACCAGGCCAGGGGCCGGGTGTACCACGGCCACTTCGGGTTTCCGGCCACCATGCGGTTATGGGCATGGCCGTCGGCAAAGAGCAGATCGTCGGCATAATCGTTACTGCAGCCCAAATAGAGGATATAGCCGGGGCGTCCCAACTTCTCGCGATGTCTTTTCAGGGCCCTCAGGTTTTGCTGCCCACCATAGGTGGCCACCCCCAGGTTTACCACGCCGTAGCGCGGCTCATAACGGCCGTTGTCCAGGTTCAAGAGCAGATCCAGTTGAAAAGGATAGGAGGCGTCCGCCGGCAGTCCGGTCCCCTGGGTGAACGAATCCCCGACGGCAAAGATCAGCACCTTATAGTTTCTTAAGTCACCCTGAAAATTGGCGAGCCCTTCTGCATTGGTATAAATCTCTTCCTGATAGTCGGTGGTTCTGAGCAGATGGAGATTTTCCCGCAACCGGCACCCCAACTCTTCGTCATACCGGTAGGCTTCCCGGTTCCCGGCCATGTGCAGGGGGGCGCACCCGCGGAGAACGGCTTCCAGCATAACGCCCGACAAGATCGCGGTGATCACCGCCACCCCGATGCCGCCCACCAGCTTTTTTTTGGGCTTCTGCGGAGATTCCATGCCTGCCGCGCCGGCCCCGGTGAGGATGGCTGCCTCCCGTCGGGCCATACGTTTAGAGTCTTCAGGGTTTCCGGAAAGGTCTGATAAACGGGAAGGGCAAGCGGCGTCCCTGACCTGCTCGGTCTGGTTATTTCCGCCAGGTGGGCGCCAGCCGGTCGATATCCCACTGGGGCTGGTAAAACTGCAGCCCATGGCGGAAGCGCCCCGGCTTGCTCCTGTCCGCCTGCATCCACACCACCATGCCGTTGAGACGGAGTATCGTGTCCTTCCCCGGGGAGACAAAGCCAAAGGTCACCGGCCCCCGGGGGGCCAAAGCAAAGGGCAGGTCCAATTTGGCCCCCAGGGCGCTGATGTCCAGGAGATACCCCTCGGTGACGGCTTTCTGATTCACTTCGATGACCGGAAGATGAACCTCATACCTGACTGCCCGGCGCGTTATCCTGACCATGGTCGATTCCTTCGGGCTCCCGTTCTGCAAAGCGCTCGTCGAAGACCTTCATGGCGCAGAAGCGTCCGCACATGGTGCATTGGTCCTCCCGGGCGCGGCTCAACTCGCGGTAGCGCCGGGCCTTTTCCGGGTTGATGGACAGCTTGATCTGGGTCTCCCAGTCCAAGGCCCGCCGCGCCTGGGACATCTTGAGGTCCCAATCGGCGGCGCCGGCGATGCCGTTGGCGATGTCGGCGGCGTGCGCCGCAATGCGGGAGGCGATCACGCCGTCGACGACGTCCTCCACCTCCGGCAGCTTGAGGTGCTCCGCCGGGGTTACGTAACAGAGGAAGGAAGCGCCATGGCTGGCCGCCAGGGCCCCGCCGATGGCGCCGGCGATGTGATCGTAGCCCGAGGCCACGTCGGTCACCAGGGGCCCCAACACATAGAAGGGCGCCCCCAGGCAATGTTTCTGCTGCAAACGGATATTCTTCTTGATGGCCGACAGGGGCAGGTGCCCGGGACCCTCGACGATGATCTGCACCCCGGCGGCCCAGGCTCGGCGGGTCAACTCCCCCAACACCTGCAGTTCGTGCAACTGCGCCTTGTCGGTGGCGTCCGCCAGGCATCCCGGCCGCAAACCGTCCCCCAGGCTCAGGGTCACGTCGTATTCGGTGGCGATGGCCAGCAGTTCGTCGAAATGCTCGTACAGGGGGTTCTCCCGGTTAAAGCGCCGCATCCAGGCCACCAGAAAGGCCCCGCCCCGGGACACCACCCCCGTCACCCGGCGCTGCAGCAGGGGTACGGCCCGCCGGGTCACGCCGCAGTGCACCGTGACAAAATCCACCCCCTGGCGGGCATGCCGCCGCACCGCCTCCAGCATGTCGTCCCCGGTGACCTCCTCCAGGCTTTTGGCCTCCGCCATCACCTGGTAGATGGGCACCGTGCCGAAGGGCGCGGCGCATTGGGCCAACAGATCAACGCGCACCTGGTCCAGGTCGCCGCCGGTGGACAGATCCATGATGGTATGGGCGCCGCTGGCCAGCGCCGCCGCCAGCTTCCGGCGTTCCTTGTCCATATCGATGTCGTGGGGGGAGGTGCCGATGTTGGCGTTGATCTTGACCCGCACCCCCGTGCCGATGGCGATGGGGTCCAGATGCGGATGGGCCTTGTTGGCCGGCACCGCCAGGGTGCCCCGGGCCAAACCGGCCCGGATGAACTCCGGGGCCACGCCCTCTTTGGCCGCCGCCCTCTCCATGGCCGGGGTGATGACGCCCGCTAACGCTGCCTGCCGTTGGGTCATATGCTCTCCTGGCGGCCGCCCGGCGGACCTGCGCCGCCTGGAATGCCGCCCTTGGGGTGCGGATGGTAAGGGAAATCGTATTTCTAGTGTATCAGAAGGTATGGCGGAAAAAAAGAGAGCAGTTATTTCCCCGAGGTCTTGGCCAGCTTTTTCAGATCCTTGTGGGTGACCAGCCGGTTCTTCCCCAATTCCTCCGCCTGCTTCAGGGCCTCCAGACACCGGGCGATGATGCTCTCCCGGGAGTCTCCGGACTGGTACTCCACCAGCCCGATGCTGACGGTGAAACCCAGGGTGAAGGTCTGCTCCCCCACGGTGAACTGGTACTGGCTGGCGGCCATCTCCTTGATCAATTGCTCCAGACGACGGCTCACTTTCCGGAAGGTCTCGGCGGGATAGATGATGGAAAAGGTCTCTTCGGCGTAACGGGCGATGAAATCCACGGGTTTGGAGGCGTCCTGGCAGGCCTTGTAGAGCGCCATCAGCACGCGGTTGCCGATTTCGGCTCCGAAATGCGTCAGGATGGTGGCGAACTCGTCCACCCGCAGGAAGGCCAGGAGGAAGGGATGCCGGTGGGCCGCGGCGTAATCCAGGCAGGTGGTCAATTGCTGCTGCCAGGCCGTGCGGTTGAAGGAACCGATGAGGGTGTCCCGCTGGGCTTCGGCCACGGCTTCCTTCAATCTGTTCTCCAGCATCTTGACCTTGGTGGAAAACACCGATAATCTGTCGGCGTCGCTATTTCTCTTTTCCACCACCATATTTTTCAGCTGGGTGACCTCCACCGCCAGGGAACGCTTCAACTGCCGGATATCATCCAGGCGGGTGATGTCCACCAACCGGTCGCCGATCTGCAGCACCCCCCGGTGGTAATTCTCGTTATCCGTGAGGATGGACGAAAGGCCGTCGGACAGGATGGCGATGGACTCTTTCAGTTCCGCCTCTTTGCGGTTCAGGTAGGCTCGCTGTTTCCGCAGGTAGGCGCCGATGACCTCGTACATCCCCGTCTTGAGTCGTTCGGCCTGACTGCTCTTGAGTTGGGGCGTGAAGCGGTCGGCGACCTCGCCCATCTGCTGGAGCAGTTTCTCCGAATTCAATTCCTCGATGTTACAGAACGACTCCTTGATCAGGGCCAGCAGGGTGCGGCTCAGCTCCAGCAGCTTCAGGCGCAGTTCCCACAGCTCCAGGAAGGCGGCCCGATCGGGGATGTCGGGGAGGACCCGGTTCACTTCCCAGCGACCAAACAATTTCATGATTGACTGCTCCCGCTGATTATTTCCGGGGGGGCGGCCTGCCCTCCGGGCCGAGGCGAGCCGTTGACGGCCTCACTGTGTCTGCACCCAGTCGGCGATCATCTTCCCGGGCACGTCCGGATGGACGACCGCCTCCCCCAGGCGTTTGAGCAGCACAAAGACCACCTTCCCGTCCCGGCGTTTTTTGTCCACCCTGAGCGCCGCCAGCACTGCCTGGGGATCCAGGGGCGGCGGCGTCCGGGGCAGCCCTAGGGCCTGCAGGAGCCGCCGCCCCCGATCCGCCGCCGCCGGCGTCAGACCGGTCAACCGGACGGAAAACTCCAGGGCCGCGTGCATGCCCAGGGCCACCGCGGCGCCGTGGGGCACCCGGAAGGCCGACGCCTTCTCATAGGCGTGGCCCAAGGTGTGCCCGAAGTTCAGGATGCGGCGCAGGTCGCCTTCCCGCTCGTCGGCGCTCACCACGGCCGCTTTCTGGGCCGCGGTCCTGCAGATTATATCGGCCAGGGTGTCCCGGTCCTTGAGCCGCCGGTCCCGGAACAGCCCCGCGCCCGCCTGTTCCAGGGTGGCGAGCAGGCCGGCATCCCGGATGAAGGCGGTCTTGACGATCTCCGCCACGCCGTTGAGGCGTTGTTTCCCGGGAAGGGTCAGCAGAAATTCCGGGTCGATGGCCACCAGCCGGGGCTGGTGGAAAGTGCCCAACAGGTTCTTGCCGGCGGTCAGGTTGATCCCCGTCTTGCCGCCGATGGCCGCGTCCACCATGGCCAGCAGGGTGGTGGGCACCTGCACCGCGGGCACGCCCCGCAGGAAGAGGGACGCCAGAAAGCCCGCCACGTCGCCCACCACGCCCCCGCCCAGGGCCACCACCAGGGCGTGGCGGTCGGCGCCCGCCGCCAGCATCTCATGTGCCAGGCGCTGCACGGTCGCCCAGCTCTTGCTCTTCTCCCCGGGCCGGAAGGTCAGCAGCGCGGTCTCATAGCCGGCCGCCTCCAGGCTCCGGCGCGTCTCCTCCCCGTACCAGCGGGCCACCCGGCTGTCGCTGATCACCCAGGTGCGCCGGGGGCCGATCACCGGGGTCAGGAGCCGGCCCAGCCCGCGGCGCAGACCCGGTTCCACGATGATCTGGTAGGAGTGGTCCCCGCCGGGCAGAACCACCGGAATCGCGCGGCTTACCATCCCGTCGGTCTCAGCGTATGCAGATCCGCCACCAGGGCTGCGAATTGCTCGGGATACAAAGACTGCGCGCCGTCCGACAGGGCCGAGGCCGGGTCGTGGTGCACCTCGACGATGAGGCCGTCGGCGCCCACCGCCACCGCCCCCCGGGACAGGGGGGGCACCAGGTGACGCCGGCCGGCGGCATGGCTGGGGTCGGCGATGATGGGCAGGTGACTCTCCCGTTTGACGAAGGGAATGGCCGCCAGGTCCAGCATGTTCCGGGCATGGTCGCCGATGGCCCGGATGCCCCGCTCGCACAGGATGACCTGGCTGTTGCCCTCCGCCATGATGTATTCCGCCGACATGAAGAGTTCTTGCAGGGTGGCCGACAGGCCCCGTTTGAGCAGCACCGGCTTTTGGGCGTGGCCGGCATGGCGCAGCAGGGAAAAGTTCTGCATGTTGCGCGCCCCGATCTGGATGATGTCGGCGTACCGGGCCACCAGATCCAAGGAGTCGTGATCGATGGCCTCGGTTATGACGAACAGCCCGGTCTCTTCCCGAGCTCGCGCTAGGATCCGGAGGCCCTCCTCGCCCAATCCCTGGAAGCTGTAGGGCGAGGTCCGGGGCTTGAAGGCCCCTCCCCGCAACACGTGGGCCCCCGCCGCCTTCACGGCCCGGGCGATGGTCAGCAACTGGTCCTCGCTCTCCACGGAGCAGGGGCCCGCCATCATCACGAAATGCCCGCCGCCGATTTTGACGCCCCGGCCCAGGTCGATGACCGTGTCCTGACGCTTCATCTCCCGGCTGGCCAGTTTGTAGGGCCGGGATACCGGAATGGCCTCCAGCACGCCCGGCAGGTCCACGAACAGGCTGGGGTCCAACGGCCCCTGGTTGCGCAGGATGCCGATGGCCACCCGCTCGCCGCCGGGAATGGGTTGGGCCGCGCACCCCAGCGCCTCGATCTTCGCCACCACCGCGGCGATCTGCGCGGGCGTGGCGTCTTTGTCCATCACTACCAACATCGCTTTCTCCCTGAAACATGAAAGGCTGCGGGAGGGGTCCCACAGCCTTACCGAAATCCAGAAAACAAGCCATGGTCCCCCGGCAGGAACCCACGGCCGACGTCTGATTATTCACCGGATGCCGGGGTTCCCTGCAGAAACCGCCAGCACCACACCACCGTTGAGGTTGTTATTTTACTAGCCATATCTTCTCATATCAGTTCGCCGGCGATTTGTCAATCCTTGCCCCGGGCTCCCCCGGCCCGCGGCTGCCGCCGTCCCCCTAGCCGGCATTCGGCCCTTCCTCCTGCAGCTTTTTCAGGGCCTTTTCCAGATTGTCCCGGGCCTCCCGGTAAAACACCTTGCGCAGTTCCAGGGCTCGTTGGAAGCACTTGGCCGCCTCGACATACCTGCCGTCCAGGTAATATTGGACGCCGATATTATTATAGGCCTGGGCCTCGTCACCGCCTTTTTTATAAGCCTCCAGGGCTTCCGGGTACTTTTTCAGGGCCGCGTAGGTGGCTCCCACCTGCTGGTGGATTTTGGCGTCGTCGGGATTGAGGGCCTGGGCCTTTTGCAGCCAGCGCAGGGCCTCCGGGTAATTCTTCATCTGGAAATACGCCCGTCCCAGGTTGGTCATGAACTTCACATTCTGGGGTTCCTGGGCCAGGGCCGTCTTCAGGTGCATGACGGCCTGGCCGGTGTCATTGGCCTTGAGTTTGGTCACCCCCAACAGGTAGTGGGTGCGGGCCCGCTGCGGATCGGCTTCCAGCACGAGGCGCAGCTCCCTCTCCGCCTCCGGGTAGTTGCCCTCCTGGAGAAACACCATTCCCAGGGCTTCATGGGCCGCCGTCATCTCCTGATGCGCCAGCACCGCGGCCAACTCCCGTTTGGCGGCGTCCAACTGCCCCGCCAGCATCAGCACGACCCCCAGCTTGTAGCGTACGTCGAAGCGGTTGGGGTCCTGGGCCAGCACCCGCGTGTAATTGATCAGGGAGCCTTCCAACTGGCCCGTCTGGAGATAGATGTCCCCTTCGGCGATGAGATTATCGGGGGATAATTCCATTTCCGGCGGGGTGCGTTTGGGTTTGGGGAGATCGGGGGTATTCAGGGCGGCGAGCCTCTCCGATTCCTTTTCCGTCAAACCGCGGTACGGTTGTGCGGCCTGCTTTTTGGGAAACAGGCAACCGGCTGACGTCCCGCAGGCCGCCAGCAGGAGCAAGACGGCGGCCAGTCGGAGGCCGCAGAAACGGCGGGTCCTGCTCGTCCAAGGCATGGGCTGTCTCCTCTATTATAAAGTGAGACAGTGGGGACGCCGGGCGCCCCACTGTCTCACCCCCCCTATAACCTTACGTTAACAGCGTTTGCCACGCCGGGGGCAGTCGCCTCAGCGACGCCCCGGGGAAGCGAACTGCTCACTGTTGCGGAACAGATCCCGGCCCAGGACCACCTTGATATCCACTCCGGGACGCAGCGTTCCCGACACCTCCAGGCGTTTGGCCTTGAAAAAGCGTTCGTTCAATTCCTGGGCCGCCGGCCGCTTAAAGGGCCGGTAATAAATGACCGTCTCCCGGGCTCCGAAATTGCTGTGGTTGCCCATGAACGGAACTCGATAGCCCTGGGAGCGGAGCAGGTCCTGGGTGAAACGAGCCAAATCCGTCGTGCGGGTGCCGTTTCTGACTTCGATGGCCAACCGGTCCCCCTCCGGGGCGTTCTGGCCGGAAGCGCCGGGGGCGGCCGGTTCCAGAAACTTGGCCGGGGGCCGGCCGGCGCCCTCTTCTTTCCCGACCGGCGTCAGTGTGGCGGTATTGACCATGGTGGCCGCCGCCGCCGGGTTTGTCAGCCCCCGCTGATGCACCACGTCGACTGCCGGGGCGGCAGCCGGCCCCGATCCCGCCGGGGTCCTGGTCTGCAGGGCATGCCGCGGATAGGTGGTCTTGAATTGCGAGAAGAAGAGGTTCTTTTTCAGGATGTCATGCCCCAGGAGCACCTTGACGTCCACGTCGCCCCGCAGATCCAGGGCCTTTTCCAGACGGCCGGCCTCGAAAAACCGCCGGTTGATCTCCCGGGCCGCCGCCTGGGCGGACGGACGATAATAGACGATGGTTTCCGGCGCCCCGAAGTCGATATGGTTGCCGATGAGCCGCACCCGCAACCCGTTGCCTTTCAACAGGTCCCGGGCAAAATCGGCGATCTCCGGCGCGCCGTTGCCGTTTCTGATCTCCACCGCCACCTTCTCCAGGTCCGGGGCCGGCAGATCGGCGGCCTCCGCGGTTTCGGCGGCATGACCCACCGCCGCCGGATGTCCTGGCGGTGCTGCTGTCAGCGTCGCCGGGGCGGGGGTGGGGGTGTCGCTGGCCGCCGCCGACGGCCTGGCCACCGGTGTTGGCGGGGCGTTGGGCGCTTCAGTTTGTTCCTGGGTGGGTGGCGTGGCCGCCGGGATTATGTCCGTCGGCGGGGCCGCCGCCACCTGGACCGGGGCCGGCGTCGCGGGCTTTGCCGTCACCGGGGGCTTGGCCACCGGTGTTGGCGGGGCGTCGGGCTTGTCGGTTTTCTCCACGACAGGTGGCGTAGCCGCCGGGGTCATGGCCGTCGGAGTTTGCGGAGATTCCGGGGTGTTGGTTTGCTCCGGGGCCGGTGGAGTGGCCGGTGCGGTCATGGTCGCCGCCGCGGTTGTCGGACTGGCCGCTGCCATCTGGACCGGCGCCGCCGCGGCCTTTCCGGCGGGCGCCTCCCTGTTCGCCGCCAGGTCCGCTTCAGGGACCGGTATCGGCTGGGCGGCGGGGGCCGGCGTCCTCATCGGCAAGTCCCCCGGACTTTTTTCCGGCAGCGCGGCCCTGGCGGTCGCGGCCGTCGGCTGGCGTTCTTTTGCCGCCTGGGTCTGCGGAGAGGTCTCCTCCCGGAAGGTGGTTTCCGGGGCCCGGGCTGTCGTCTCCGGCGGTGAGGCGGGCGTCGGCGGCCGCGGCGGCGCGGCGGCGGGTGGCGGGGCCAGGGCCGCGGTGGTCAGCGCCGCTTTCTCCCGGGCGCTGCCCCCCAATTTGGCCAACACCTCTTCCAGTTTGTGCTGGGCCTGTTTCTCCCCGCCCAGTTGCAGCCACAACTGCCGGGCCTCCCGGCTCTTTCCCTGGCGACACCAGACCAGCCCCAGATTGTTGGCGGCGCCGACGTTTCTGGGATCTTTGGCGAGCACCTGCTGATAATACGACTCCGCTGTCTGCCAGTCGCCCGCCAGATAATGCGAATAACCCATGTTGTTGACAGCCGCCAGGTTATCTGGGTCTATCTGCAATACCTTTTGGTAGAGCTGCTGAGCCTGGGCATATTCCCCCATGTCGTCATAGCAGCTGCCCAGGGCGTTCATCAGCTTGGTATTGTCCGGCTCCTGCCGGCAGGCCTCCTGCAATTCCCGGAAGGCCAGGTCAGTCCGGCCCATGAGCTTGAAGTAATGTACGCTGCGCAGGACCTGGGAAGCGTTGGAAGACGGGTTCGCCACCCCCGCGAAATGTTTCTGGGGGTTCGCGGCCAACGGTTTGTTCCCCTGCTGGCACCCGGCTCCCAGGCACCCGCACAGCAGCGCCAGCATGAGCGTCATGATCGGGTACGGCATGGCGTCCTCCCCCTTCAGCGTCCTGGGCTGGCAGGGAATCTCCCTTCCCCGGCAGCCCCGCATTTGCTTCCCGACGCCGCACCTACCGGCGTCCTCAACACCCTCCGCCTGTTCCGCAAGGCTTACTGACCGCCGCCGCCGAACGCTCCTCCCGTGACTCCCAGGGAGACGGTGGCCGGCTTCTTTTCCTGCCGGGGCGAAAAGGTCTTGTTATACGATTCCATTTCATTGGTCGCCGCCTGGGGGGTCAGGCCGGTGGCCGGGGCTGCCGGTCGGGGATCCGGCGGTTTGGCCATCATGGTGATGTTGTTGTATTCCACCGCCCAGCCATACTCTTCCTCCAGGGTGGAACGGTAACATCCCGACGTCCCCAGGGCCAACAGCGTCAGCCCCAAAATCGCGGTGACGGCGATAACAGGGATTCCCCCCTTACCTTTCTTTCCGAATATCCTCAGCATCGTCGGTCCTCTCCCTAAATCTTCGCCATCACCCGGCGTGTCTATTCCAGTTGGTGGCCGAATCCTTCGGGAAGCATCTCCGTTTCCTTTTTTACAGACTTGATGTTTTTTTGCGGCTGGCGTTTCTCCATCAAGCCCAGCAGGTAAAATTCATAATCGCTGGGTTCCAGGTACTTGTCCGTCGGTACCCGCAGATTGCCCGGGGGCGACGATTTGACCAGATGGGGCGTGACCAGGATTACCAGCTCGGTTTCGCTCTTCTGAAAGTTGCTGGAACGGAACAATGTTCCCAGAACCGGAATATCACCCAATACCGGAAACTTGCTGATGGCGTTGCGGTGGTTGTCGGACAGCAGCCCGGCAATGGCCAGGGTTTGCCCGTCCTTGATCTCCACCTGGGTGCTGGTGCGCCGCACCCGCAGGGCCGGCACGATGAAACCCGACACCACCACCGTCGTCTGGCTGGAGAAGTCCAGTTCCGACACCTCTGGATTGATGCGCAGGGCGATCTTCTCGCCGTCCAGCACCGTGGGCGTGAACAACAACCCCACCCCGAACTTCTTGTATTCGATGGCGACGGTGCCCAGGCCCGACGGCACCGGGATGGGGAATTCCCCGCCCGCCAGGAAGCTGGCCTCCTGGCCGCTGGTGGTCACCAGATTCGGTTCTGCCAGGATCCGCCCCAGTCCCTGCTGCTTCAGGACGTTGAAGAAGGCCGTCCAGAAAAACCCCGTGCCGGCTCCGAAGCCGCCGAAAATGGCGTTGATGCCGGCGGACACCCCCTGGGAGATGGCGGTCATATTACCCGGGGCGTTCACCACATACGGCTCGGTGGGTAGGGTGGGCGGATTCAGATAAAAGTTGGCCACCTGCGTCAGGTTGTTCAGCAGGGTGGTCCCGAAGGTGCCCCGCTCATTGGCGAACGTAAAGTTGATGCCGATCTGCTTGCCCACCGAACGGTTGATCTCCGCCACCCGCACCGCCACCATGACCTGCTGCACGCCCCCCACGTGCATCAGGTTGATGATCTTTTCTTTCCGGTCGGAGAGCTTGGCCCCGCCGGCGAAGGACGACGCCAGGTTGGTGGCGGTCTCCTGGGCCGCCGGTCCCGACACCTCCCCGGAAAGCACGATATTCTCCCCCGCCGCCTCCACCGCGATCTTTTCATTGGGCAGCACCTGGGCCAGCTTTTCCTTGAGGATGGACACGTCGGGCTCCACCATGATCTTGGCCGAGGTGAATCTCTTCCCTCCCCACAGGCTGATGGTGGTCACCCCAGGGGCCAACCCGTTGATATAGATTTCTTTTTCGGAGATCAGGACGATATCGGCAACATCGGGGTCGGCCACCGATATCCGGGTGATGGGAAAAGGCGTGCGCAGTACTTTGGAACTGCCCACCCGCAGGCGCAGCCGTTGGAGAATGTCCTCATCCTTGATCCGGTCCATGAGACTCGCGCCCCGGGCCTGCAGGACCGGCAATAGCAGACACCAGGTGATCAGAGCTATCCCCAGTATCTTGAAAAACCTGCCATATTCTCCCTTGATGGTGGGTCCTGCCGACAGGCGGCAATCCTCCCCTTTAGGCACCATCATAATCCCCCCTATCTTCCCCATGGATGCCCCGGCCTTTCCACTCCCCGGATCGGCCGTCAGGCTAACTTCCTCCCCTGGGTTAATTATTCGTAATGATTACAGCCGCTGACAGGTGGAGAACCGTTAGTTCCCGTCTCCCCCGGCTGGGATTGGCGCTCCGGGTCTTCCCCTTCCCGGAGGGCTGCTCTTCCCGCCACCGGCGGTTAAACGATTTCCCCCCAAAGCAACAACGCCAGCATGCCCAAGGCGATGGCCACCCCGTAAGGGATGCCGGGACCCTTGGCCGGAGCTTCCCCTCGCCCGGTCAGGTCCACTTTGTCCTGCGTCATCAGAAAATTCATCAGCCGCCACCAGAACTGACGCACATAAAACCAGAAAGTTCCCCGCCAGAGCAACACCCCCAGGGCCAGCAGGCCCCCGGCTAAGGCCATGTAACAGAAAAGCGACAACACCCGCATGGGCCCCAGCCACGTTCCCAGCGCCCCCAAGGCCTTGACGTCCCCGGCGCCGGTTCCTCCCATGATGTAGGGAATCATGAGCAACGCCAATCCCAGCACCAGACCCAGTCCTCCCGTGGCCAATCCGGGCCATCCCCTGACGATGACCTGGTAAACCAGCCCCCCCAGCGCTCCCCCCATGGTGAGCATGTTGGGAATGCGCCGGGACTTGATATCCACCGCCGCAAAAACCAGGGATAACACCAACGCGATGATATCTCCCCACGCGGGAACCTGCCACCACTCCGGGATTGAGCCGATACCCAATCTCCCCCCTCTGCGTCCTCTGGCGCCGGCCAGAAATTTCGGAGTTCAGGAAATTGCACCCGCCGGGCGACTCGCCGGCCTTCTGGTCCTGACGTCCACAGATAGTTTGTCGTTTTAATTTTGTGCAATTTTAATGCCTCTCCCCAGGACCGGAACTCCCGGGCGGGGTTGATGTTGCCCGGTGCGCCTCCGGCATGTCGCCCCCGGCCATCCCGTCCTCTCCCCCATCCGGGTTTGGAGTCGGGCCGTAATCTGGAAAAATTTCACTTATTCGCCGGGTTAGGTTGGACGCCGTCGTTTTCCGTAACGCTCCGGGGTAGATAATATTTTTCTTACAAGGGAACTCTTTCCACCCGCCGCTACCGCAGCCCTGTCCCGCCCCGTTTTCTCCCTCCCCGCTCCCGGCATCCTTTTCAACCTCCGGGGGTTAGACAAATCCACACAGATTGTCTTGAAAATGACACATACTGACGGGGCGGAGTTTACGTGCACCCCAGGTTTGTTTCCTTAAGGACGCGGCGTCCCCCCCAAGGTATTGGCAATGTCAGGAAACGATGCTTACTTTATCTAGCAATTCCCGCGATTATCTTTCGTACATCCCCTGCTTCCCGCGACGGGAGATGGCCGGCATAAGGAAGGCAGAGGATAATACTTTCGAGAATTGCAATAACTTGTCCACCACCGGGAGTAAGGCATGGAACTGCCGCGGCGGCTGTTGGGAAACACCGGGGAAGAGGTGACCCTGCTGGGCTTGGGCGGGGAGGGCGTTCTGCGCACCTACGGCCGGGAGTCAGAGGCCCGCAACGTCATTGACGCCGCCTGGGCGGCCGGCATCCGTTACTTCGAGTCCGCCCGGGCCTACTCCGGATCAGAGGCCTACCTGGGGGCCGGGCTCCAGGGTCGGCGCCCCCGGGTCTTCTTGACCAGCAAGTCCCACGGCCGCACCCGTGCGGAGGCCGAGGCCCACCTGCACGCCACCCTGCGGAATCTGCGGACGGACTATCTGGACCTCTGGCAGGTGCATGATCTGCGCACTCCGGCGGATGTGGAGGCCATCGGTGCTCCGGGCGGCGCCCTGGAGGCCTTCCAGCAGGCCCGGGAACAGGGTAAGGTGCGCTTTATCGGCGTCACCGGCCATCACGACCCGGAGGTGCTGCGGACGGCCCTCCATCAGTACCGTTTCGACACCGTGCTCTTGCCGGTGAACCCGGCGGAGCCGGCCGACCGGAGTTTTCTGCCCCTGGCGGGGGAGGCCCGGTCCCTGGGTTTGGGAGTGGTGGGCATGAAGGTGCTGTGCCGGGGCATGCTCCCCCAACTGCGGGTCCCCGTGGAGTTATGCGTTTCCTATGCCTTGGACCAGCCCGTCAGCCTCATCGTGGTGGGGGCGGACTCGGTGGCTCAGGTCCAGGAGCTGGCCGAGGCCGCCGCCGGGTTCGAGCCCCTGCCGCCGGACGTCCGACCGCGGCTGGAGGCCGCGGTCTCCCCCTATGCCCGGGGACTGCTCTATTACAAACCTTGACCCGCCGACGCCCGCCGCCGGGTGCTCTGGGGGCGCCGGTCGCCCCCCGGGGCGGCGCCCCGGAAAGGGCGCGGGCTGTATTTTTAACGGAATTTTTATCGCCGGGTCATGCAAAACGCACGGACAGTGCTTAAGGTTAACTGAGACCAACAGATCCTGAATAACCTCCCTGGGACATGTCAGCACCGGAGGAACCCGATGGACAGCCAGACCCCCGTAGAATCGTCTTTTTCCATCAATGACATCGCCGTCATCCTCGATATGCCCCCCCAAACGATCTTGGAGTGGCTGATCGAGGGTCGTCTCTTCGTCAACCCCGCAGAGCCCGTAGCCTCCATCCGCTTCAGTGACCCCACCCCGATGCCGTCTGTCTGACCACTATCCCCTCATAACCATATATAACCTCCGCTTCGCCAAGAACATCAGGTTTGCGGGCGGGGAGAGCGGTGAGGTGTCGCCAGAGCTCTGCTTGCCGGCAGTGCTCGGAAGTATCCTCCTCATGAGCCCTTCTCACCGTGAGGGAAGCAGGTCAGGAGCAGGGGTGGATGGCAGAACACTTCCGAGACGTGGGATATCCCGGGTGGCGCTCTCCGCCTCAGGGAATTCGCCGCGCCGGGGCGGTCGGCGAAAAGAACTTGCGGCTACTGCCAGGCATGTGGTATAAAAAATAGTTTAAATACGCACGTTGCGGAAGCCGGGCTGGTGCCCGCGGGTCGGGTTGCACCGGATGAGACCGCAGCGGAGGAAAAAACCAGGAGGAACAGGATATGGCCACAGTGACGATGAAGGAACTGCTGGAAGCCGGAGTGCATTTCGGCCACCAGACGCGGCGGTGGAACCCCAAAATGAAGCCCTACATCTTCGGGGCCCGCAATGGCATCTACATTATCGATCTCCAGAAGACCGTGCAGATGTTCAAAATCGCCTATGAATTCGTCGCCTCCCGCGTCGCCGAAGGCGGCAAGGTGCTCTTTGTGGGCACCAAGAAGCAGGCCCAGGACGCCATCTTCGAGGAGGCCAACCGGGCCGGCATGTATTATGTCAACCATCGCTGGTTGGGCGGCATGCTCACCAACTTCCAGACCATCAAACGTTCCATCGATCGCCTGAAGAATTTCGAGGCCATGAAAGAGGACGGCAGCCTCAAGCGTTTCCCCAAGAAAGAGATTCTGGCCATGGAGAAAAAGGCCACCAAGTTGGAGAAATCCCTGGGCGGCATCAAGGATATGGGTCGGCTGCCGGACGTGGTCTACGTGGTGGACCCCCACAAGGAAGATATTGCCGTGCATGAGGCCCGGAAGTTGGGGATTCCCATCGTGGCCATCGTCGATTCCAACTGCGACCCGACTCAGATCGATTACGTCATCCCGGGCAATGACGACGCCATCCGGGCCATCCGGCTGATCACCTCCCGGGTGGCCAACGCCTGCCTGGAGGGCCAGGAGCGCCTGAAAGAGAGCCTGCAGGCAGCCAGCGACAAAGAGGCGGAATTCCCCGAACCGGAAATGGCCGCCGCCGAGGAGATCCCGGCGGAGGCCGGCGAACCCGTCGAGGAAGCCGCCGGCGCTTAGGGGACGCGGTGACGCGGCGCTGGCCGCCCCCGGCTGCCAGTAGCGGCGCGTCCTTCGGCATACCGGCGCCACCCGGGGACGTCCCCGCCCGCATTTCCCCGAGCGGGACGCCCTGCGGAGGACCGGCGTTGCCTCGGTGGGCTGCACATCATGGCCACACCCTTACTAGATTGTTCCGGCCCGGCGGGAGTCCGTCGGGCGTCTGCACAGACATACATGGAGGAAAAAGCCCTTGGAAATAACGGCTGAATTGGTGCGACAACTGCGTGACAAGACCAACGCGGGGATTCTGGACTGCAAAAAAGCCCTGAAAGAGACCGACGGCGATCTGGAAAAGGCGGTGGTGCTGCTGCGGGAGAAGGGCTTGGCGGTGGCCCGCAAACGGGCCGGCCGGGAAACCTCGGAAGGCTGCATCTGGGCTCATATCTCCCCTGATGCCGCCGTCGGCGCCCTGGTGGAAGTCAACTGCGAATCGGATTTTGTCGCCAAGACGGACGCCTTTCAGGAGTTCGGCCGGCAATTGGCGGCCCAGGTAGCGGCCGTGCCCGTCGCCGATGTGGAGGAACTGCTGAAAAAGTCCTGGCAGGCCCAGCCCCAGCTGACCGTTGCCGAATATCTCAATGAAATCATCGGAAAAATCGGGGAAAATATCCGCGTCCGCCGCCTGGCCCGCCTGGAGGGCGGCGTGGTGATCTCCTATATTCACCATGGGGGGCGCATCGGTGTCCTCCTGCAAATGGACGCCCCTGACGCTTCTCCCCACGTCCAGACAGTGGGCAAGGACGTCTCCATGCAGGTGGCCGCCGCCAATCCCCTGGCAATCCGCCGGGAGGACCTGGACGCCGCCGTGGTGGAGCGGGAGCGGGGTATCTTCCTCACCCAGGCCCGGGAAACCGGCAAGCCCGAACCGGTGCTGGCCAAGATCGTGGAAGGCCGCCTGAAGAAATTTTTCGCCGAGGTCTGCCTGCTCGAACAGCAATTCGTCAAAAACCCCGATATCAGCGTCCAGGATTACCTCCGGCAGGCCTCCCAAGAGGCCGGCGCCGCCATCGCAGTGCAGCGCTTTGTCCGCTATCAGTTGGGGGAAACGGCGGACTAAACCGGCAAGGCCGGGCCCACCGGCCTCATCCGGCGGCAACCCCGGAAAGATCAAGTCATATGACTCCTGAATCGGGAAACCTGCGCTTCCGCCGCATCCTGTTGAAGATGAGCGGCGAGGCCATGGCCGGCGAGCAAAAATTCGGCCTCTGCCCCCAGACCGTCCAGGCCATCGCCCAGGAAGTCAAGGAGGTCGTCGACCTCCGGGTCCAGGTCGGCGTGGTCGTGGGTGGCGGCAACATCTTCCGGGGGGTGGCGGCCAGCGCCCGGGACATGGACCGGGCCGTCGCCGACTACATGGGGATGTTGGCCACCGTCATCAACTCCCTGGCCCTGCAGGACGCCCTGGAAAAAGTCGGCGCCCCCACCCGGGTGATGAGCGCCATCGCCATGCACCAGGTGGCCGAACCCTATATTCGCCGCCGGGCCATACGCCATCTGGAAAAGGGACGGGTGGTGATCTTCGCCGCCGGCACCGGCAGCCCTTACTTCACCACCGACACCGCCGCCGCCCTGCGCGCCACGGAGATCGGAGCCGAGGCGATCCTGAAAGGCACCAAGGTCGACGGGGTCTACGACCGGGATCCCGTTGTCGAGCCCCACGCCCGGAAGTACGACTCGCTGGCCTACATGCAAGTCATCCAGCAGGGGTTGCGGGTCATGGACACCACCGCGGTGACCATGGCCATGGAGCAGCATCTCCCCATCGTGGTCTTCAAGCTCCTGGAGGCCGGCAATATGAAAAGGCTCGTTCGGGGTGACCGGGTGGGAACCGTTGTAGAGGATACACACGTATGAAGGATGAGATTTTCACGGAAGTGCAGCGCAAGATGGATAAGGCCCTGGAAGTGTTGAAGCAGGATTTCGCCCGCATCCGCACCGGGCGGGCCTCGGTGGCCCTCCTGGAGGGGCTCAAGGTGGACTGCTACGGCACCACCATGCCCATCGGACAGGTGGCCTCCCTGGCCGCGCCCGAGAGCCGGCTGCTCACGGTCCAGCCCTGGGACGCCACCCTGCTTCCCGATCTGGAAAAGGCCATCCTGAAATCGGACCTGGGGCTGACCCCCGGCAACGACGGCAAGATCATTCGCATCCCCATTCCTCCCCTGACCACCGAACGCCGGAAGGAACTGGTCAAGACCACCAAGAAGATGGCGGAGGAAAGCAAGGTGGCCATCCGCAACCTGCGACGGGACGCCAACGACCGCTTGAAGGATCTGAAAAAGCAGAAGACCATTCCCGAAGACGAATTTTTCAAGGGTCAGGACGAAGTCCAGAAGCTGACGGACGATTATATCAAAAAGCTCGACGCCTTGGCCGCCGAGAAGGAAAAAGAGATCATGTCGTTTTGAGGGGCGCCCCCTCTCCGGCCGGTTCTCCCCCAGGGAGCGCGGGCCGGGCGTCAGACGGCCTTCGGCGACGGGCCCACTTTTTCTCCCAGAGAGGACTCTCCTTGACAGAACCTGAGCGCCAACTGGACCCCCAGCGCCTGCCGGCCCATGTGGCCATTATCATGGATGGCAACGGCCGGTGGGCTCAGCAACGCGGTTTGAATCGCATTCAGGGTCACCAGGAAGGGGCGGAGTCGGTGCGCGAGGTGATCCGGAGCGCCCGGGAACTGGGCATCCGCTACCTGACGCTCTACGCCTTCTCCGAGGAGAACTGGCAGCGGCCCTCCGTCGAGATCAAGGCCCTCATGGGGCTGCTGCAGAAATACCTGCGCCAGGAAAAGCAGGAGATGATCGCCAAGGGCATCGCCTTCCGGGCCATCGGCGACCTGACCCAGCTTCCCAAGGGGGTCCAGCGGGACATCGAAAAGGTTCGCCTGGCCACCGCCGCCAATGACCAGCTCACCCTCATCCTGGCCCTGAGTTACGGGGGGCGTTCCGAGATCGTGCACGCCGCCCGGCAACTGCTGGAGGCGGTGCAGTCCGGGCGTCTGCAGCCGGGGGACCTCTCCCATGAAAACTTCGCCCGCAGCCTCTACACGGCCGACCTCCCCGATCCCGACCTGTTGATTCGCACCAGCGGCGAATACCGCATCAGCAACTTCCTCCTGTGGCAACTGGCCTATACGGAGCTCTATTTCACCGAGGTCCTGTGGCCGGACTTCCGCCAGGAGGAGTTTCTCCAGGCCCTGCTCAGCTATCAGAATCGCCAGCGCCGTTTCGGTCTGACCGGGGAGCAGATCGACTGGCAGGCGGCGAACTCTCCTTTCTGAAATAGTCGTATACCGTTTGCGCCACCCCGGCGGGCAGCCCCGGCACCGCCGCCAGCTCCTCCACCGAAGCCGTGCGGATGGCCTCCAGGTCCGGGAAATGGGTCAGCAGCAGTTTGACCCGGCGGGGTCCCACCCCCGGTATTCCGGACAACACCGAAGTCTGCAACTGGCGGCGTCTTTGCTGTCGGTGAAAGCCCACCGCCAGGCGGTGGGCCTCGTCCCGCAGGCGCATCAACAGCAGCAGGGCAGGGGAGGCCGGCGGCAGCAGCAGGGGATTTTTCCGCCCCGGCAGATAGACCCGGTCGCGGACGACCTCGCCGGTGGCCGTCTGCCCCTCCTTGGCCAGCCCGATGTAGGCCAGCCGGCCCGCCAGCCCCAGCTCCTCCAGCGTGTGTCCCACCACCGCAAGCTGCCCCCGGCCCCCGTCAATGACCAGCAGGTCCGGCAGCTCCACCTCCTCACGGGCATACAGGCGGCGCACCACTGCCGCCAGCATGGCGGGATCGTTCTGGTCGGGGAAATCCCGCAGACGGATTTTGCGGTACCCGGATTTATCCGGAGCGCCGTCCCGAAACGTCGCCCGCGCTCCCACCGCCTGATCGCCCTGCAGGGTGGAGATGTCCAGGCAGTCCATCCGGCGGGGTGGCGTCGCCAGCTTGAGGCGCTGCTGCACCTCCAGGACCGGGTCCACCCGGGGGCCGGCCTCCTGCAGGCGCTTCAGAGCCGCCCGGGCGTTCTCTGCCGCCAGGTCCACCAGCTGCTGGCGGCTGCCGGTGCGGGCCGTGCGCAGCTGCACCTTCGCCCCCTTCTGGTCGGTGAGCAGCCCGGCCAGGAGTTCCTGAGCCGCCACCGCCCGGGGCAGGATGATCTCCTGGGGCACGAACCGTTCCGGGCCGTAATATTGCTCCAGGAAGGCGCTGAGCACTTCCTCGTCCTCTTCGCCGC
The DNA here is from genome assembly GCA_964428565.1 of uncultured Desulfobacterales bacterium. Lineage (GTDB taxonomy): Bacteria > Desulfobacterota > Desulfobaccia > Desulfobaccales > Desulfobaccaceae > CAYRYV01. The sequence continues at coordinate 54,150 of CAYRYV010000004.1, forward strand.
CCGCCAGGGCGAAATCGTAGCTCAGGCTGCCGATCACCATCCCCCCCCGCACGAACAACACCAGCGCCACGGCCAGATTCCCCTCCCGGGCCAGGCCGATGGCGTCCTGATCCTTGAAATGCGCCGCCGCCGCGCTCTGCTGGGCCAGGGCCCGGCGGCTGATGAGGGCGATACGGTCCCGCAGCGCCGCCGCCTGTTCGAACCGCAGCGCCGCCGCCGCCGCCTGCATGCGGCCCTCCAGATCTTTCAGGAGCTTCGCCCCCTGCCCCTGGAGGAACATCAGGGCCTCCTGCACCGCCTGGCGGTACTCGGCCTCGGAAACCAGACCGGCGCACGGGGCCAGGCACAGCCCCAGCTGGTGGTTCAGGCAGGGACGCCGCCGCCGGGGGGCGTCCCGGTCCCGGCACCGGCGCAGGCGAAAGGCCCGCTGCATGAACTTCATGATCTCCCGCAGGGCCGCGCTGGAGACATAGGGGCCGAAATAGCGGGCCCCATCCGGCGCGAAGCGGCGCACCAGGGCCAGCCGGGGAATGGTCTCCCGGATGTCCAGGCGCAGGCACAGGTAATTCTTGTCATCCCGCAGGACCACGTTGAAACGGGGCCGGTGCTCCTTGATGAGGTTGCGCTCCAGGATGAGGGCTTCCCGCTCGTTCCGGGTGAGGAGAAAATCCACCTGGGAGATTTTCGTCAGCAACAGCGAAGTCTTGGGGCTGTGGCGGCCCTGCTGGGCGACGTACGAGGACAGCCGGCTCTTGAGATTGACGGCCTTGCCCACGTACAGCACCCGCCCGGCCTTGTCCTTGAACAGGTAGACCCCGGGGCTGGGGGGGGCGTGGGGCAGGGCGGCGGCCAGGGGAGGGCAGGGGCCTGCGGTGTCGGACATGCATTAAGTATAGTGCCCGAGCCGCGGTCTGACAAGGGCGGCCGTCGTGATGAGGCGGGTGTGGCGGGGCGGGGCCTTTCCCCCACCGCCCGGCGGTGAGTCCTGCACCCGCCGGCGGGGGGAAGGGTCGCGTGCGTTGGCGGTCCGGGACCAATTCCCCGGGCCTTGAGAAATTCCTTGTCCTAGCGGACCGGAACCAGGTTCTGGCGAGCCGGCGTCAGGGCCCTGGCCGGGACGGTGTCCGGTGACGCCGCCGCGGTCGTGGCGGCCTCTTCCCGGCGTCCCACGATACTGACCAGGGTGATCACCGCCTCCTTCAGGTACTGGGCCTGATTGGAGAGTTCCGTGGCCGCGCTGGCGCTCTCCTCGGTGTTGGCGGCGTTCTGCATGACGACCTGATCGATATCCGTCAAAGCCTTGCTGATCTGCTCCACCCCCTGGGCCTGCTCCTGGGAGGCTGCCGCGATTTCGGCCACTAGGTGTTTGACCTCGGTGGTGCTCTGGGACACCTGCGCGAAGGCGCTGGCGGTCTTGTCCACCTCCTGCAGACCCTGTTTCACCCGGTTCAGGGTGGTGTCGATCAAAGAGGCGGTTTCCCGGGCGGCGTCCGCGGCCCGGCGGGACAGGCTCCGCACTTCGTCGGCGACCACCGCGAAACCGGCCCCCGCTTCCCCGGCCCGGGCGGCCTCCACCGCCGCGTTCAGGGCCAACAGATTGGTTTGGAAGGCGATGTCGTCGATGGTCTTGACGATCTTGGCGGTGGCGTCGCTGGCCGCGGCAATCTCTTTGATGGAGGCGTTCAGATCGGTCATGGCGCGGTTGGCGTGGTCCCCCGCCTGATTGGCCTGGGCCATCAGGGCGTCGGCTTCCCGGGCGTTGTCGGCGTTGCGCTTGGTCATGCTGGTCGTCACCTCCAGGGAGGAGGAGGTTTCTTCCAGGGACGCCGCCTGCTGCGAGGACCCCTCGGCGACCTGCTGGTTGGCTTCGGCCACCTGGCGGGCCGCCAGCGCCACCGAATCCGCGCCTTCATCCAGCTTCGTGATGGCGGCCAGCAGGGGACGCGTCACCCGCCGGATGACCAGAGTCAGGCCGCCGATCATCAGCAGCGCCCCGAAAAAGATGGCGTAACCGGTGGAGATCATCCCCTGCCGGGACAACCGGTGCAGCGTCTCCAGGCTGTAGCCCAGCTTCAGATGTCCCAGCGCCGCCTGGCTCTCCGGATCCTTGATCTGATGTTGGAAGACCAGATTCCCGGAGGTGTCGGCCGGTTCCCTGCTGCTCTGGGTCAGGGGTCTGTTCTTGGCGTCGTAAAACACCAGAAACACCACCTCCGGGTCCTTGACGGCCTCTTTGACAAAACCTTCCAGGGACGGATAGTCGTAATTGACGATATAGGGGGCGCTGATCTTCTCCAGCAGATTCCCCAACCCCGCGGCCTTGGAATTGATCAGCTCCCGGGTGCTGTTCCGGTTGTTGACGGTGAGAAAGGCTCCCAGCCCGATCAGCAAAGCCATGGTTACCAGCACCGTGGGGACCGTAATCTTCGTCCCCAGGGTCTTGGCCTTGAACAGATTCATCTAATACTCCTTAGGATAGGGTGTCGGGCGTCCCGCCGGCGCTCCCGCCCCGGAAGCTCGCCGGGACTGCCCGCCGCGCTATTGGGCCAGGTACTGCTTGCCCTCGCCCCGGATAAATTCCAGCATCTTCACCACCGCCGGGGACGGCTCGCCCCGGGTGATCAGGGTGATGGGCCGGCCGAATTCCGGCACGTCCGGCGCACACACCGTGGCGTCCACCAGGGTCACCGGGGCCAAACCCACGGCCCCCGGCGTGGCGGTCACCTTGGCCTTCACTTCGGCGGCGGTGCCGACCTCCTGGACGTTTTTCGTATAGGCCTCGCCATCCAGGGCCTGCTTCTGGAAGACGCTCTGGGTGCCGGGAATCTTCGTACCCCAGATGATCACCACAGGCACATCCGGGCCGCCGACCTCTTTCCAGTTGGCGATCTTGCCGGTGAACAGGCCCTTCAATTGCTCTTTGGACAGCTGCTTCACGGCCACGTCCTTGTGGGCGATCACCTTGATGATGTCTTTGCCGATCACCCGGTGTTTATAGACGCTCTTGTCGCCAATGGCATAGCCTTCCTTTTCCATCATGGCCATCCAGTCGGGGAAGGACACCCCCCCCGTGGCCGCGTCGATGGCGCCCTTGTCCAGGTCCTTCAGGGCTTCCGACGGACCGTTGGAAATCAGCGTCACCTTCAGGCCGATGGCCTTTTCCATGGGGGCCATGATCTTGTTGAAGACGTTTTCCGTGGGCGCGGCCCCGGCGCCGATCTTCACCTCCTCGGCGCCCGCCGTGGAGATGGCCAGACTGAAGACGCTGATAACCAATACCAATAGCAGAACATACATGTTACGGCGGTGAATCATGAGTTGCTCCTTGCATAAAGTTTTCTTGCCGGGCTCGTGCCCGAACGGGCGTTTGCCCGCCGTGGTATTATTGGAATGAGATTGAATCTCTTCCAGTATCACTGATACATCGGCGTGGCAGATGTTTTTCTTTAGGAATTTTTATTAATAAGAGATGACTGCTGATTTCGGGAAGCGCTCGGAGGGGTGTCGTCGCCGCCGGTGGAGGCCCCGCGGCCCCCATACCAGTCGATCTGGCGGCAGATGCCCCGGATGACCTGGACCTCGGAGGCCCGCAGCCCGTGCCGGGAGAAGAACCGGCGCACCCGCATCATCCAGTGGTCGGGATTCTGGTGGCCGATGTAGTGGATGCGCGTCAGGGTTTCCTGGAGTTGCCCGTACATGGCCTGGAGCTCCCAGGAGTTGGCCAGGCGGGGAATGAAGCGGACCGGAGCCTCGGCCCGGGCCAGGAAGATCTCGTAGGCCAGGATGAGGACGGCCTGGGCCAGGTTCAGGGAGTGCAGCTCCGCGGTGGGGATAGTGACCAGGGTGTGGCAGTATTTGAGTTCGTCATTGGTGAGGCCCCAGTTCTCCGGCCCGAAGAGCAGGGCGATGTGGTTTTGGGGGGACAGCGCCAGGAGCTGGCGGGCCAGTTCCCGGGGGCTGATCAGCCCCTGCCGGACGCCGCCGGTGCGGGCGGTGGTCCCGGCCACGAACTGGAAGGGCCCCAGAGCTTCCTCCAGGTCGGCGTATATGGTAAGATTGTCGATGAGATCGACGGCCCCCGCGGTGGCCATCTTTACCATGCGCTCCCGGTCCGCCGCGATCGGGGCCACCACGATCAGGCGGGTCAGCCCCATGTTCTTCATCGCCCGGGCCGCCGCGCCGATGTTCTCCGGGGCCCGGGGCTTGTGGAGGACGACCGCGACGTGGTCCAGGTGGACGCGCTGTGGCTGGGATTCGTTGTTCGTCATACCGGGAACCTGGTGGTGGTGGCCGTCGCCGGGAAGCCGGTTCCCGGCCCTGCTGTTCGCTCCTCACCCCCCTGATATTTTTGGGGACGGGGGCCACAGGAGCCCGGGGCGGGGACGGGCGGGAAGCCCTTCCCCTCTCCGGCTACCTAATCATAGCATGAACAAGGAGCAAAGCAAGCCATGCGGATCGAGGCGTACGATTTCGGCCGGATCACCGTTGCCGGCAAGACCTATCAGAACGACGTCATCATCCTGCCCGACCGGGTGATCGACAACTGGTGGCGAAAATCGGGACATCTCCTCCAGGTGCCCGACATCGAGGTTATCCTGGAAGACCCCCCGGAAGTGCTGGTGGTGGGGCAGGGGATGCCCGGAAAAATGGTCGTGGACGAAGAATTGCGGCGCTTCCTGGCCGACCGGCGGATCGCCGTGCTGGCCCTGCCCACCAACCAGGCCGTGGCCTCCTATAATGAACTGGCCCCGAAGCAGAAAGTGGCCGCGGCCCTGCATCTGACCTGCTGACCGGCCGTGGCTGCCTTGCGTCTCATCGACAGCCACCTCCATTGCGGGGTGCAAAACGTGGCGTGGCCCTGGGAGCGGCTGCGGCCCCTCCTGCGGGCGGCGGGCGTCGCCGGCGCCGGGGTGATGGCCCCGGTGGAGGACATCTACGACCGTTACGATTATCATTTCCCCGACGACGACTCCTGGCGGGCCTGCCGGAGCCGGGCCAACCGCTACGTGGCCGCCCTGGCCGACCCGGAGATCGCCATCTACCCTTACTTCTTCGTGTGGAACGACTTTCCCGCCGACCAGCCGGGCCCGCCGTTCCGGGCCGTTAAATGGCACCGGCATGCCGACGAGCCCGAATACCGCTACGACGACCCCCGGTGCCGTCGCTTCATTGACCGGGCCACGGCCCGGCGGTTGCCCATCCTGCTGGAGGAGACCGCCGTCAACACCCTCCGCTTCATTACCGAGCTGGCTCCCGCGGCCACCGTCGTCATTCCTCACCTGGGGATGCTCAACGGCGGTTTCGGGCGTCTCGCGGCCGCCGGGGTCTTCGCCCGGGACCGGGTCTACGCCGACACCGCCCTGGCCGCCCCCCGGGAAATCCGGGAGTACATTCAGCGCTACGGCTGGGACCGCCTCATCTTCGGCAGCGACTACCCCTTCGGAGACCCCGCCGGCGAACGGGACAAGATTCTCGCCCTGGGGTTGCCCCAGGAGGCGCTGGCGGCGATCTTGGCGGGGAATTGGGAGAAGTTGCAGCGGCAGGTTATTGAAGAGGAGTGACCGTCAGCCCGCAGCAACCGGCCGCGGCCCGCTCCTGATGAGCGACGGACATTTCCCCGGGGACCTCCCTGCCGTTCCGGCGGACGACGGCCGGCCCCCCGGGGTTAGAGCAGGGCCATCTGGGCCTTGTGCCGGTCCAGCACCGGTTCGAACTGCTGCACCAGTTGCGTCTCGAATTTGCGCCATTCGTCCTGGAACTGGGGCAGGTGCTCCACGTCGAGGTTGACCTTCATGTGCGTCTGGGCTTCATACGCCCGGCGGACCCCGTCCAGCTGGGCGCCGAAGTTGGCCTTCAGCTGCTGCAGGGCGTTGGCCCGCACCTGATCGAAGCTTTTGAACACGTTGTTTACTTCCGCGATCAGCCGCTGCATGGCCTTCTTGTCCCGGGCCACCTGCAGCATGCCGGCCAGGGCCCGGCGGCAGGCGGGATCGCTGCTCTCAGCCCGGGGCAGGGTGACGTTGCGCAGCAGAATGTCCTTCACCAGGGCCAGCATTTCGGGTTTGTCGTCGGGGGACAGCTTGGCCACCTCCCCCTCCAGTTCGCACTTCTCCCGCAGAAAGTCGGCGGCCAGATGGCGGGCGCGTTCGGCCCGGGCCGCCGACTGCATCTCCGCGCTGCTGGCCTTGCCGATCCTGTCGGCCTTTTCCAGGGCTAATTCCAGGGTGCTCTTGATTTCAGCCACAATAAACCCCTTGCTGGCGTCCGTGCCCGCGGTCGACCGGAACGGGCTCGAAAAGGGGGGGAACCGCAGCCGTTTCCGGTTCCCCCTGACCAATTCTTATCGGTGTCCGGGGGGTGTGCGCCTGTCATCCTGCCCCCCGTTAGATCGGATATGAGACGGGTCTACGCCTCGGCCTTGGTGCTGGCCTGGTCGCCGGCGGCTTCGGCCTTTTTGGGGCTGTCGCCCGCTGCGGTCGTGGCTGCCGGTTTGGTTTCCGTGGTCGCGCCGGCGTTGCCCCGGCCATATTCGCTGACGTACCAGCCGCCCCCCTTCAGATGGAAGGCGCTGTGGGAAATGAGCTTGGTCAGGTCACCGCCGCAGTGCCCACAGGTCGTCAGCGGGGCGTCGGAAAACTTCTGCCATTCCTCCCTGATCTGACCGCAGCTCTGGCACTGGTACTCATAAATCGGCATGGTGAAAATCCCTCCTCGACATGTAATAATTATGATAAATATGTCCCCGCCGGCCGCCTCAGGGGCGCCGTCGGCGGCTTGGACGTCAGGCGTTGAGTTCCGGGTGCTCCCGGTAGTAGTCGCAGACCTGTCCCAGGTCAAGCCGGCTCAGCGGCCTCAGGATGGTCTCGGTGAGCTGATGAACCCGCCGCTCCTCCCGGGCCTTTTCCGCCGGGGTCACTTCAAACAACTGGTGGAACCGGCTGAAACGCACCACGTGCACCAGTTCATGAGTCACCACGTAGATCAGCAGCGGCAGCAGTTCCAGCTGGCTCTGGCTCTCCACGGTGTCGATGATATTGTGGTCCTGCAGGCAGATCCGGTAGAGGTCGTAGTGGTCCGATTTCAGCACCCGCCCGGGTCGGCAGCACGAGTAGCGGGCCACCTGGGCCAAGGCGTGCGGCGAAATCTCCTCCGCGCGCAGCTCCGGCAACGTCAGGATGTCATACCGGGACTTCAGCCACTGGCTCCGGGAGAGCTTGTAGAAGTCGGAGGTCATCTCTTCGGCGATGACCACCGCCTCGCACAGAACATGTTTGTCAGTGTCGGCGAAACAGCGCTGGGCCACTTTTCCCTCCGAATTAATTATATTATCATCATTCCTTGTCTTGTCAATGGTCTTCTGATAAGAATGATAGGGAATTGACCCAGTTAGACCCAAGGTGGAGCATGCGGCAGCGACAACAGCAGCAGGAGAGCCTGGCCCGGGTGCTGGCCTACATCCTGGGGCGCCGCCCCGATGAATACGGCCTGATCCCCGACGCCGACGGCTGGCTTCCCGTCAAGGAACTGTTGCGGGTGCTGTCCCAGGACGGCCAGTTCGCCTTCGTGCGCCTCTCCCATCTGGAGGAGCTGGCCCACCTGACCCCCGCGCCCCGCATCGAACTGGACCAGGGCCGCATCCGGGCCGCGGTCCGGGACCTGCCCCGGCCCCAGCCGGTGGACCAGCCCCCGCCGCTCCTCTACCGGGCCGTCACCGCCAAGTCCCACCCGGTGGCCGCCGCCCACGGCCTCAAGCCTGATGCCTCCGGCCATCTCTTGCTGGCCGCCACCCCGGAGATGGCCCTCAAAATCGGCCGGCGCCGGGACCCCAAGGCGGTGCTGGCCACGGTCCAGGCCAAGGCCGCGGCCCGGGATGGGATCGCCTTCCGGCGCTACGGCGAGGACCTTTACCTCGCCGACGGCCCCCTGTCCCCGGAGTACGTCGGCCTGCCCCCCTTGCCTCCGGAACCCCCCGGCAAGGCCGTCCGCAAAGACAAACCCGCCGTTCCGGCCGCCCCCCCCACCCCCGGCTCGGTGCTCCTCGATATCGCCGGGCAGCCGCTGAAGCCCTGGAAGCAAAAAGGGGGGAAAAAGGAGCCCGACTGGAAGCAGCAGACCCGGAAGGATCGCCGTCGCCGGGGGGGGCCGAAATGACTCCGGAGGACGTCCATGACCGCCCTCCGTAGCTTCCTGCCGCCGCCCGACGCCCTCATCGTGCTGGGGGCGCTCATCGGCCGGGACGGCCACCCCGGGCGGGTGGCCCGCTTCCGCATGCAGCACGCCCTGATCACGCTCACCCAGCGCTTCCCCCACTGCCACCTCATCATCAGCGGCGGCCGGCGGCCGGGGACGCCCTGCTCCGAAGCCGCCGCCATGGCCGGGTGGGGCCGGCAGTGGTGGGCCCAGCAGGCCGGGGCGGCCGCCGTCGACTGGGACCGGCGCCTGGTGCTGGAGGAGCAGAGCCGCAACACCGCCGAGGCGGCCCGGCACGCCGCTCAGGTGCTGCTGGCCCGGGACTGGCGGGTGGCCGGCCTCATCACCGACGGCTTCCATATCCGGCGGGCCTGCTTCCTCTTTGCCCGCCAGTTCCGCCGCCACGATCTGACCCTCATCCCTTTGGTCGCCCCGGGGCTGCTGGCCGACTACTGGCGGCGGCGGCGCTACCTGCGCATCTGCAAGTTCACCGTCCGGGAGGCGGGGGCCTGGGTCAAGCTCTGGGGGCGGGAGGTCGGCCGCCGGCTGGCGGGGGGCGAGTGACCCGGCGGGACGTGTTTTTGTTCCTGGCCATCCTGGGGAGCCTGGCTGCCGGGGCCCTGTGGCCCCGGCCGGCGGCGCGGCTGGCCCCCGCCATGCCCTGGATCCTGATGGCCTTTCTCTTTCTGGCCTTCCTCCGGGTGGAGGTCCGCGGCGTCTGGGAGACGCTGCGCCGCTACCCCGGCCGCCTGGTCTTCCTGGCGTTCTTCAAGCTGATTGTCCTGCCGCTGCTGGTCTCTCCGGTGGTGGCGCAGGCGGCCCCGGCCTACCGCCTGGGCGCGGTCCTGTTGGCCGGGGTATCCACCGGGCTGTCGGCCCCCTTCTTCACCGGGCTGGTGGGGGGCGACATCGGGCTGGTGCTGGTCATGACCGTGGTCACCACCCTGCTTTTGCCCCTGACCCTGCCCCTGATGACCGCCCTGCTGGCCGGGGCGGCCCTGACAGTGGACCTGGGGCGGCTGGTGGCGGTTCTGGCCGCGCTGATCTTTGCTCCCCTGGCCGCCGCCGCCATCGCCCGCCGCTGGCTGCCGGGCCTCTGCCGGGGGCTGTTGCGCCGGTCCTTCCCCCTGTCTCTGGCGCTGCTGGCCGGACTCAACCTGGCCGCCGCGGGGCTCTACACCCCCTTTGTCCTGGAAAACCGGGGACATCTGGCGGTGGCTGCCGCCTTGAGCACGGTGCTGGGGAGTCTGTGGGCCGCGGCCGGCGTCCTGGTGTTCCGGGGGACGCCCCCGCCGGAGCGGGTGGCCGCCGCCGGCTCCCTGGGGTGGATCAACAACGCCCTGGTGATCGTCCTGGGGAGTTACCTGGGCGACCCCCTGGCGGCTCTCCTGGCCACCCTCTATCTGCTGCCCTTCTACGGCCTGATCTGGCCCCTGGGCCGGTTGGGCCAAACCCGCGGCTGATCGCCGGGGCCGGGCCTCCTGGCGAGCCCCTACTCCGGCCGGAAGATGGCCTTGACCACGTCGCCCAGACCTTCCAGGCTCATCCGGCCCTCGGCGTACATCTGGGAGACCTCCACCAGTTTCCCCAGCAGGGCCACGCCTCCCACCGCCGTTTCCAGTTTCTTCCGTAACTTCTGATCGTGACCGGGGAGAAATTTTCCCCCCTTGGTCTGTTCCCCGCAGCCGCAAGCGCAATCGGGCATGGCATCATCTCCTTGGAAAAGTCACTGCACCGGGTGTTCCGCACATCAGTTCGCCGCTCGTCACCAACGGTTTGCTCATCTTACTTCAGGTGGTTGTTACAGTTCAAGTTTTTTCCGCGTCAGCCTCGGGCGGCCCCGGGGCGCAGCTTCGCCGCCGGTTTTTCGGGGTGGAGGGGAGGGGAGGGGAGGGACCGGGGCAGGGGAGGGCCGGGATCTGCGCCCGGCCCCCTCTGGACAGCAGTTACAGAGCGGCCTTGACGGCCTTCAGGACGGCCTCGTAGTCCGGTTCCTGGGAGAGTTCGGGGACGATCTGGATGTGCCGGAAAATGCCCTCCCGGTCCACCACAAAGATGGCCCGGGCCAGCAGTCGCAGCTCCTTGATGAGCACCCCGTAGGCCACCCCGAAGGAGGCGGACCGGTGGTCGGAATAGGTCTGCACCCGCTCCGCTCCCGCGGCCCCGCACCACCTTTTCTGCGCAAAGGGCAGATCCATGCTCAGGGTGACAACGGCCGCGTCCGGGCCCAGTTCGCCCGCCTCGGCGTTGAAGCGCCGGGTCTCGATGTCGCACACCGGGGTGTCCAGGGAGGGCACCGCCGCTAAAATATATACCCGGGGCGGCAGGGAGGAGAAGCGCACCGGGTTGAGGTCGTTGTCTATCACCTCGAAGTCCGGGGCGTGTTCGCCCACCCGGTGCTCCGGGCCGATGAGGGTCAGGGGGTTGCTGTGAATGGTCACGATGCCGCGTCTTTCAGACATGCCGGGTCTCCTTCTGATGATGATGGGAAACAGCCCGGGCCGGGCGGCCCGGGCTGGCGATATCAACTTGGGGGAAAAGTAAGACGCGCCTTTCGGGCTGTCAAGCCGGTCGGGGCGGAATCGCCCTCAGGCCCGGAAACACAGGAGGGCGTACAGCTCCTCCGGGTCCTGGAAGAGCCGGCGGGCCTGGGAGAAACCCTCCCCGTCGGCCAGCCGGGTCAGGGCGGAGAAGGTCTCCGGAAAGTCGTAGTGCCAGACATGGTTCTGGATCCGGCGCAGTTCCGGCTCCGGCAGCGCCCGCCACAGGCGGCTGACCGTCAGCCACCAGCGGTCCAGATAGCGCTCCCGGGTCTCCCCTTCGGCCCGGGTGGGTTCATACATCAGCAGATACCCCCCCTCGGTCAGCACCCGCCGCACCCGGGGCAGAAACACGGCCTTCTGCTCCGGCGGCAGGTGGTGGAAGGTGAGCCCCATCCAGATGACGTCGGCGCGGGTCCCCGGATCGGCCACCACTTCGGCGAAGTCCCGGGACAGCAGCCGGTGCTCGCAACTCAGGCGGGAGAGGTTCTGCGCCGCCCGTGCCAGGGCCTGGGGGGCCAGGTCCACGCCCAGGTAGCCGGCGACCCCGGTGCCCTCCAACGCCCGGACGATGCCCTCGGCGTCGCCGCAGCCCAAATCCAGGAAGGCGAAGGGGCCCGGGAACTGGTCCAGCAGAAACCGGTGCAGCCGGGCGTACACCTGGCGATGGTAGAGGTAGTTGTGATCCTCCAGTTTCTTGTACAGGCGCCAGTGGGAGAACATCTCCTCCACGCCTGCAATCTGCTCAACGCTCGGCTTCGCCAGCGGCATAAACCCCTCCTCCGGATGGACTCCTGATAACAGTTACCTTATCGAACCTTCGCGGGGATTTCTTAAACCAGGGGGAGGGGGTGGTCCATCGGGCAGACGGCTGCGCCGGCGTCGGCGGGCCCGCAGAACAGCCCGGCGGCCCCGGCCAGCTTGTCCGGAGAACCCATGGTGATCAACAGATCGTCGGGGAGCAGCACAAGGTTGGGATCGGGATTGTGGAACACCTCGGAATCCCGGCGGATGGCCAACACCGTGACCCCGTACTTTTTCCGGAGCTCCACCTGGGCCAGGGATTTTCCGGCCACCGGCGCCCCCGCCGCCAGCCGGAAGGTGCTGATCTCCACGTCCTGCAAGTGCTGCCGCAACGGGGAAAAGACCTCCAGTTCCTTGAACAGGCCCCGGAACAGCAGGTAACAGTTGGCCCTCACTTCGGAGATGAGCCGGTCCACCTCCTCCCGGGGCACCAGATACTTCCTTAAGACCAGGGTGAAGATTTCCACCGAGGTCTCGAATTCCTCCGGCACCACGTCGTTCGCCCCCAACTCGAACAGCGGTTGCAGCTCGTTGATATACCGGCTTCTGACGATCAGGTGGACCTTCGGATTGAGACGGCGGGCCAGGCTGGTGATGCGCCGCACCGCCGGCGGATCGTTGATCACCACCACCACGATGCGGGCCTCCCGGATGTTGACATGATGCAGAATCTCTTCCTGGGTGGCGTCCCCGAAAAAGATCGGTTCGCCGTTGGCCCGCTCCCGCCGCACCGTCTCCGGATTCATTTCGATGATGACGTAGGGAATGCCCCCCGCCTTGGCGGCCCGGGCCAGGTTGCGGCCGTTGATCCCGAAACCGATGATGATCAGGTGATCCTTGGGTGCCGGGGAGCCCGTGGGCGCCAGCAGCTGGGAGCCTTGCTGCCAGCGTCGCGGCCAGGGCCCCCGCGCCACGAACTGCGCTATCCAGGGTGCCTGCGCCATCACCAGGGGCGTCGCCACCATGGTCAGGATGGTGACGTCCAGAAACAGCTGATACCCCGCCCCGGCCAACAATCCCTGGGAGACGCCCACCTTCGAGAGAATGAAGGAGAACTCCCCCACCTGGAACAGGGCCAGGCCGATGAGCACCGCCGTGCGCACCGGAAAGCCCAGAGCCAGGGCCGCCATCCCCGCCAGCAGCGTCTTCACCAGCAGCACCCCCACGGTCAGCCCCCCGATGATCACCGGGTTGTTCAGCAGAAACTCCACGTCCAGCAGCATGCCGATGGAGATGAAGAAGAAACTGGAGAACACGTCCCGGAAGGGCAGGATGTTGCCCAACGCCTGATGGCTGTATTCCGTCTCCGAGACGATCAGGCCGGCCAGAAACGCCCCCAGGGCCAGCGACAGCCCCGCCTGGGCCGTCAGCCAGGCCACCGCCGCGCAGGTCAGGACGATGGCGATGAGAAAAATCTCCCGGTTCCGGGTGGCGGCGATCTGATACAGGACGTGGGGAATCACCCACTTGGCCCCGGCGATCACCAGCAGGATGATCACCACCGCCTTGCCCAACAGGATGATCAGGGCGGTCCCCAGGTTGTCCGCCGCTCCGGCCAGCAGCGGCACCAGCAGCATCATGGGCACGATGATGATGTCCTGAAATATCAGAATGCCCAGACTGGTGCGGCCCTGGGGGCTCTCCACCTCCGCCCGCTCCTGGAGAACCTTTAACACGATGGCGGTGCTGCTCAGCGACAGCAGGAAACCCACGAACACCGCCTCTCCCAGCGGCCGGCCGAAGTGCCACGCCAGCCCCAGCCCGGCCAGGCAGGTGGCCCCCACCTGGATGGGGCCCGCCACCAGCACCGACTGCCTGATCTGCAGCAGATTGGCGAAGGAAAATTCCACCCCGATGGTGAACAGCAGCAGCACCACCCCGATCTCCGCCAGCACCTCCACCTCGTGGACGGCCCGCACCAGCCCCAGCACGTGCGGCCCCGCCAGTATCCCGGTGAGGATGAAGCCGATCGTCACCGGCACCCGGAGCTGGTGGCAGACGAACAGGACCACCAGGGACAACCCGAAAATGATCACCAGATCGGTCAGAATGGGAATGCCCATCGCCCGTTTCTCTTTCTGAACCTGCCCGGACCGGCTCGCGGCCTCGCCGGGAAGGCATTGCGGTGAAGGTTGGCAGGTAATGCCGGAGCACAGACAATCGAGAGTCGCGGCGACGTGCGGGGCCTGCCGGGGGATCCGGCCCCCACGGCCCGCGGGCTCCTTTCAGTAATAACACATTACCGCTGCGGCCGCTACGTGTACCCGCGCCTTACGCCCTGTATCGGGCCGGAAAGCCGGAGCGCCGGCCGCCCCCGCCTCAATCGCCCTCTCCGGGTTTGCGGTTCGGGGGCGCGCTGTCCGGGAGGACCACCCGCAGGGCCGGCGGGGTGTAGTCCGGCGGCAGATAGTCCGCGGGGATGGCGGCCCGGTGGCCGTCCCGGATCTGGGTGTAGTGCGGCGACATGATCTCCACCCCGGCTTCGTTGAACGTGTCCCGGATGTTCTGGTGCATCTCGCTGTAGATGCGGGCCAGCAGCGGCGGGGCGTCGGTGTAGGCGTTGAGTTCGTAGGTGACGTAAAAATCGTTGAGCGCCGATTGCAGCACGAAGGGGGGCGGGCTCTTCAGGATGTGCCGGGTGGCCGCCGCCGCCTTCAGGAGCAGGGCGTAGACCGTCTCCCAGGGAACGTCGTAGCCGATGGTGACGCTGGTGGGCAGGATGAGGCCGTTCCCCTGCCGCACCTCCTGGCTCAGATTGGTGACGTGGCCCGTGAGAATGGTGGCGTTGGGAATGGTGACCACCCGATTCTTGAAGGTGCGGATGCGGGTGACGTAAAGCTTGCGCTCCAGGACCACCCCGGTGTCGGCGCCGATCTGGATGACGTCCCCCACCTGAAAGGAACGCATGTAGGTGAGGCTGACCCCCGCGATCAGGTTGGCCACCGCCGCGGTGGAGCCCAGGGAGAAGAGCACCCCCAGAAAGATGGACACCCCCTTGAAGGCCGGCGAGTCCGAACCCGGAATGTAGGGGTAGGCGATCACCACCACGAAGGCGATGACCAGCAGCCGCACGATCTTATAGGTGATGGGGGCGACTTCCGCGTCCAGGCCGGGAAAGGCCACCTTCCCGGCGCTCACCTGCTCGAAGAAGAAATTCAGGGTCTTGAGGACGTACCGGGTGACCAGAAACAGCACCCCCAGGAAGATCAGGGCCGGCACCTGGTCCCACAGGGCCCCGAAGATCGCCCCCAACGCCTGCAACACGGCGTCGAACAGGATCCGGGCGTATTTCTGGGTCCGGGGGAAAAAGCTCAGCTCCAGGTGGACAAAGGCGTACAGGAGCACCACCATTCCCAACATCTTGAGCCCCTTGAGGCCGGCCGCCAGCAGCCCCTTGAGGCGCTCCGCGGTGAAGAACTCGAAGGAGCCCAGCTTCACCGGCCGGATCCGGGGGGTTTCCCATATGGCCCGGGTGAGACGGCGGACCAGCCGCCGCAGTCCCACCAACAGGGCGATCAGGATCGCCAGGGCCGCCAGGGATTTCGCCAGCGCCGGGACCAGGGAGCGGTAGCCGTGTTCCTCCTGGTGGGCGGTGAGGGCTTGGCGGATGCGTTCGGCATACTCCTGGGCCAGCTCCTCCGGGGCGCGCCCCTCCAGCCGGGCCAGGAAATCCTCGATGGGCATGATGAGCCGGTCGCCCGCCATGATGTCGGCGCCCTGCTCCGTCGCCGCCACGGTGATGGCGGCCGGCCGGAAGGCGGGATCCCGGGCCAGCTCGGCGATGCGCTCGCTGATCACCCGGGCCCGTTGTGGCGCTCCGAAGAATTTTTCGGAAACGCGGGCGTGGAAGAGCACCTGCCCGTCGAACTCCACCGGATGGCCGGGAGTCTCCACCACAATGCCGGGGGGCGGCCCCGGCGGTTCCCCCGGCAGGGCCGCAGCCGGGCCAAGGGCGCTCGTCAATAATCCCAGAAAAATGACGATCAACTTTCTCATGGCCGCCTCCCTCCGTGACGCGCAGTGAACACATCCTGTTTGTGGTGTAGGTTAAAACATTTACCGGGATATGGCAAGGTTGCCCGGGGCCGGCCGGGATCCCGGCGGCCAGGTGCGGCTTCGGACCGGTTCTTCCTTAATGATAGTTCCTTCTCCCCGCCGGGGAGCCGGTCGGGATGGGGGGGCATTTCCAAATGCTTCCGGGAAGCGGCCTGACCGGCAGCGCCGCCGGAGCCGGACCCTCCCTCAGCCCCCCGCCGCGTAAGCCGGGCCTTTGCCCCGCTCCCGAGAGCCCGCCGATTTTTTCAATTAATCCATGCAGATTCTTATATTTATAATTGACTTTTTGACCGTCAGCAATTAGGATAATTTAAAAATATTTTGTAAAAATAATCGCTTGGATAGACGTGGAGCTGCTCTTGCCGAAAAAATTTTCCCCGCTCCACGCGGTCGGCCCGATCAGAGCTCCAGCCTCCCCCCGCCGTCGGGGAGCCCCCGGAAAATCGCGCGCGGCCCTCTCCCCTGCGCCTCCCCTGGTCTTTCTCGCCCCCCGGGCAACGCAGTCCTGCCGGTAAGTCGCCGGGAGTAAGTTCTGAGAAGGAGAACGGCAATGACCAAAGAAAAAAGTTTCGTCGCCCTCTTTTCATTTTTACTCATTGCTCTCATCGCGGCCTACGGCTCGGTGGTCTTTTTCGCCACCCGGATTCATTTGACCCCCGAACTGCAGATGGGCTTGTTGATCGTCGGCGCCATCGCCACCCTCATGACGGTGTTGTTCATCATTGCCGCCGGCTTCAGCTTCATGAGTCTGACGGATCAGAAACAGGCCCTGGGCCTGCCCGAAGGGAGCATTCGCGCCATGATCGCCCTGGTCCTCATCATGGTGTTCATCATCTTCGGCATCTACTTGTTTCGTATGGTGGGCGGCGGGGGCGTGAAATATGTGGGCAACTTTCCTGAGAAGCCCAAATATGAAAAGATCGCCGGCCAAACCGTGGTTGTGGAACAAGTCGCGGCAACGGAGCAAAAGCCGGCATCCTACGATGTTTTTGTCGTGGAGGAACTGACCGACGACGGCAAAAAACTGGCCCACCAGTTGATCACCATCCTGGGGACCCTGGTGGTGGCGGTCTCCAGCTTCTATTTCGGCAGCAGCGTCTCCAGCGCCGCGGCCAAGCGGGAACAGGAACTGGTCCAGGGCCAACTTGCCAAGCCGGCTGCCGCGCCGGTGATCAAAGATGTCAATCCCAAGGCCGGGGCCCAGAACGCCGATATTGCCCTGAAAATCGACGGCGCCGGTTTCGCCTCGCCCCAGGCGGTGCGGCTGCTGCGGGGCACTGAGACCATGGACTGCACCGGCATCTCCGCCGATAGCTCCAGCATCAGGTGCCAGTTGAAGATCGACAAGGCCCCCGGTGACAAATGGGACGTCCTCGTGGTCAACAGCGACGGCCAGACCGCCAAATTGCCCGGGGCCTTCTCCATCGCCCCGTAATCTGACCGGCCGCGTTGCCCCGGCCCCTGCCCGTCCCCTCGGCGGCGGGCGGACCCTTGCGCCGCCCGCTGCTCGTTTTTTCCCGCCGCGCCGCTCACCGCGCCCCCCGATCCCCCGTCTGCCGTGAAATAGCGCGGATTTTCCGGCAATATGGGGTGCAACCGGTCAAGTTCCTTGAATAAACCGGGAAAAAACTATCCGTCACAAATTATGCTTGACAAAAAGGGATAATCATCATAAAAACATCATGACCCGCCTAAGCGCGGGCCACATGCGGGCACGGCTTTGTGGATTTTTTCATTTGTTTCCAACTGACGATTCGAGGCAAGGATCATGGCTCATTTGAAACGGCCGGTAAGCGCAGAGTTGAGTGCGGACCAAGTGGCGCAGATCAAAGAGGTGTGCGCCCGACTGAATAAGGTGAAGGGCCAGCTCATGCCCACCCTGCACGCCGTGCAGGACATCTGCGGCAACTGGCTGCCCCTGGAGGCCCTGAAGCTGGTGGCCGCCGAACTAGACATCCCCTACGGCTACCTCTACGGCGTAATGAGTTTCTATACCATGTTCTCGGTGGAGCCCCGGGGCAAGTACATCATCCGGCTGTGCGAGTCCGCCCCCTGTCACATCATGGGCAAGGACGACATCGAGGAGGTCCTGAAGGAAGAGCTGGGCGTCCAGGTGGGCGGTACCACCGACGACGGCCTCTTCACCCTGGAACACACCGCCTGCCTGGGCACCTGCGAAGTCTCCCCGGCCATGCAGATCAACGAAGTCTTGTTCGGCAACCTCACCGCCGACAAGGTCCGGCAGATCATCGCCGACTACCGGGCCGGCAATGCCGTGGACTACAAGACCCTGCGGCGCACCACCAACGCCCTCACCGATTACGTGCCCGGTCCCGACGAACTCGTGCTCTTCCCCAACGTCGATAAGATCGATCCCATGAGCATCGACGACTACCTGGCTAACGGCGGCTACGAGTCCCTCAAAAAGGCCGTCACCGCCATGAGCCAGGTGGACGTCATCAATGAAGTCAAGACCGCCGGCATCCGGGGCCGGGGCGGCGCCGGCTTCCCCGCCGGCCTGAAGTGGAGCTTCACCCAGCCCAGCCCCGTCACCCCCAAATACATCGTCTGCAACGCCGACGAAGGCGAGCCCGGCACCATCAAAGACCGCTACATCATGGAAGGCGACCCCCACCGCGTCCTCGAGGGCATGGCCATCGCCGGCTACGCCGTGGGCGCCTCCCACGGCTACATCTACGTCCGCGGCGAATACTACCTGTGCATGCTCCGCCTCCAGAACGCCATCGACCAGGCCATGGCCCGGGGCTTTTTGGGCAGGAACATCCTGGGCACCGACTTCAGCTTCACCATCTCGGTGCAGACCGGCGGCGGCGCCTACGTCTGCGGCGAGGAAACCGCCCTCATCGAATCCATCGAAGGCGAACGGGGCAACCCCCGGGTCAAACCCCCCTTCCCCGGACAGGTGGGCGTCTGGAATAAACCCACCATCGTCAACAACGTCGAGACCCTCTCCAGCGTCCCCCTGATCATCGCCAAGGGCGGCGAGTGGTACAAGGCCAAGGGCACCGAGGACGCCACCGGCACCAAGATCTTCCAGGTCGTCGGCCACGTCAACCAGCCCTCCGTGGTGGAGGCCAACCTGGGCATGACCGTCAAGGAACTCATCACCACCTACGGCAAGGGCGTCCGCGGCGGCAAGAAGTTCAAGTCCTGCCAGACCGGCGGCGCCTCCTTCGGCTTCATCACCGAGGACCAGCTCGACACCCCCATGGAATACAAGGCCTTGAGCGCCATCGAAGGCGCCCTGGGCTCCGGCACCATGCTGGTCATGGACGAAGACACCTGCATCGTCGACGTCGTCCGCAGCATCCTCTACTTCTTCCAACACGAATCCTGCGGCTTCTGCCTCCCCTGCCGGCGGGGCACCCGCATCCTCTACGACCTGATCGACAAAATCTATCAGGGCCGCGGGGAGGCCGCCGACCTCGACAAGATGATGAAAGTCGGCCAGACCATGCTGGATTCCGCCAACTGCGCCCTGGCCATGAGCCCCCTGTTCTTCATCAAGACCACCATCGAGCGCTACCGGGCGGATTACGACGCGCACCTGGCGGGCAACTGCCCCCTGTGCGCCCGGGCCTCGAAATAACCCTGGCCCCCGTTTTCCCCGCACCTGGGCGGGGGCAGCCGGGGGGCTTCCGTCAACGGCTTCCGGAAGGAGCACACGGCAATGTTGATTGATTACCTACCCATTCTGGTTTACCTGATCATCTCCATCGGTATCGCCGTGGGGATGGTGGTGCTGTCCGAGCTGCTGGGCAAAAAGACCCACACCCCGGTCAAGGATATGGCCTACGAATGCGGCATGGTCCCCCTGGGCGACGCCCGCCACCGCTACTCGGTGAAGTTCTTCGTCATCGCCATGTTCTTCCTGGTGTTCGACATCGAAGCCATCTTCCTCTACCCCTGGGCGGTGATCTACAAGTCCCTGGGACTGTTCGGCCTGGTGGAGATGGGCATCTTCATCCTCGTCCTGGCCGTGGGACTGGCCTACGTCTGGGGCAAGGGCGCCCTGGAGTGGGAATAGGGCTGAGCCCCTCGGCCCTGCCCCTAGGTTTTAAAGGTTTTTACAATGTCTGCCCACTGACAACTGTATGAGAGGGCCTGGTAATGGGAATTGAAGAACGCTTAGGCAACAACATTTTAACCACGAGCCTGGAAAAGATGGTGGACTGGGCCCGGAAGAACTCCCTCTGGCCGGCCACCTTCGGGCTGGCCTGCTGCGCCATCGAGATGATCGTCACCGCGGCCAACCGCTACGACATCGCCCGCTTCGGCATGGAGGCCTTCCGCGCTTCCCCCCGGCAGTCCGACCTGATGATCGTCGCCGGCACCGTCACCAAGAAGATGGTCCCCGCCGTGGTGCGCATCTACGAACAGATGACCAACCCCAAGTGGGTCATCGCCATGGGCGCCTGCGCCTCCTCCGGCGGCATCTTCGACAGCTACGCCGTGGTCCAGGGCATCGATAAATACCTGCCGGTGGATGTCTTCGTCCCCGGCTGCCCCCCCCGCCCCGAGGGACTGCTCTACGGCATCCTCAAAGTCCACGAAAAGATCCTCAAAGACCCGTTCCTGACGGCCCAGTACCGGGAAAAAGCAGCCGCTAAACCCAGGAGACACCATGAGCACGGCCATCATTGAGAAGGTAAAGGCCCAGTTCCCTGATGACGTGGTGGAGGTCTACGAGTTCCGGGGCGACACCACCATCACCGTCAAGCCCGGAAAACTGGTGGAGATCTGTACCCTGCTGCGGGACGACCCGGAACTGAGCTTCCGCTACCTGTCCTCCATCTCCGCAGTGGACTACCAGCCCGCCAGTCCCCGGTTCGCCGCGGTCTATCACCTGTATTCCCACAAAAACCACAACCGGGTGGCCCTCAAGGCCCTCTGCGAGAACGACGGCGCCCCCGTCCTCCCCAGCGTGGTCCCCGTGTGGAATACCGCCAACTGGCACGAACGGGAGGCCTACGATCTCATGGGCATCAAATTCGCCGGCCATCCCGACCTGCGGCGCATCCTCACGCCGCCGGAGTGCGAAGGTTACCACCCCTTACGGAAAGATTACCCCGTCCGCGGGTATTAGGATGTCAAGACTATGAACAACGCCGAAACGTCTCCCCGCACCGAGACCATGCTCCTGAACCTGGGGCCGCAGCACCCCAGCACCCACGGCGTGTTGCGGGTCTGGCTGGAGCTGGATGGTGAAGTCATCGTCAACGCCGACCCCGATATCGGCTACCTCCACCGCGGCATTGAAAAAATGTGCGAATACCGCACCTACCATCAGTGCCTGCCGCTCACCAACCGGGTGGACTACCTGGCCGGAGAGATGAACAACTTCGGCTTCGTGCTGGCGGTGGAGAAGCTCCTCGGGGTGGAAGTCCCCAAACGGGCCCAGTACATCCGGGTGATTATGGCCGAACTCACCCGCATCGCCTCCCACCTGTTCTGGCTGGGAACCTCCGGACACGACCTGGGCGCCATGACCCCCCTGTTCTACGCCTTCCGGGAACGGGAACAGGTCATGGACCTGTGCGAACTGGCCTGGGGCGGCCGCCTCTTCCCCTGCTACTTCCGCATCGGCGGCCTGGCCGCCGACCTGCCCGACGGCTTCGAGGCCAAGGCCCTGGAATTCGTCAAGTCCTTCCCCAAAAAATGGAAGGACTACGACAACCTCCTCACCAAAAACCGCATCTGGATCGCCCGCACCAAGGACGTCGGCGTCATGACCGCCGACGAGGTCCTGGATTGGGGCTGGAGCGGACCCATGGCCCGGGGCTCCGGCGTCGACTGGGACCTCCGCCGCGACAACCCCTACTCCAGCTACGAAGACTTCGACTTCGTGGTGCCCCTGGGCAAGAACGGCGACACCTACGACCGCTACCTGGTCCGCATGCAGGAGATGCTCCAGAGCGCCCGCATCGTTCAGCAGGCCCTGGAAAAACTCCCCCCGGGCGACATCAACGTCTCCGACCCCACCGTCGCCCTGCCCCCCAAGGACAAGGTCTACAACAACATCGAAGCCCTCATCAACCACTTCCTCATTATCGAAGCGGGCATCAAACCCCCGGTGGGCGAGGTCTACCAGGCCATCGAAGCCACCAAGGGCGAACTGGGCTTCTATATCATCAGCGACGGCTCGGCCCAGCCCTTCCGGGTGAAAATCCGGGCCCCGTCCTTCGTCAACCTGGCGGCCACCAATAAACTGGCCAAGGGCCGGCTGCTGTCCGACCTCATCGCCATCATCGGCACGGTGGACATCGTGCTGGCGGACGTGGACCGGTAGCCGGGACGCTGACCGGGGAAGCGACCGGGCCGGCGCACCCCAGAGGCCGCCGCTCCGGACGACAGACATACCTTAATTAACAGCTGTCTTGTGGTTAGGATGAAAAGATGATCAACCTGACAATCGATGGTAAAGCCATACAGGCAGAACAGGGCGCGACGATCCTGGACGCGGCCAAGGCCAACGGCATCCGCATCCCGCATCTGTGCTACCATCCCGCCATGAAGCCCATCGGTTCCTGCCGCATCTGCGTGGTGGAGCTCAAGGGCAACTGGCGGCCCCAACCCGCCTGCACCACCGTGGTTACGGAAGGCATGGAGGTCACCACCAACTCCGAACGCCTCGTTAACATCCGCAAGGAGTTGGTCAAGTTCATGCTGGTGAACCATCCCCTGGATTGCCCCTGGTGCGACAAGGGCGGGGAGTGCTTCCTGCAGGATCTGACCCACGAGGTGGCCGTCAGTGAGGTGGACTACGAGGCCGCGCCCAAACCCGACAACAACGACTACGCCTCGCCCCTCATCGAGCGCTACAACTCCCGCTGCGTCACCTGCGGCCGCTGCGTGCGCGCCTGCCGGGATATGGTGGGGGCCAGCGCCATCAACTTTGAGAACCGCGCCTACTTCACCGACCTCGGCAGCGGCCAGCAGCCCCTGGATTGCGAGTTCTGCGGCACCTGCATCGACGCCTGCCCGGTGGGCGCCCTCATCAACAAGCAGTTCAAATACGCCGCCCGGAGCTGGGAACTCACCGAGACCGAAAGCGTCTGCTCCTACTGCGGCGGCGGCTGCGAATACCTGGTGCACACCAAGGACGGCCAACTCCGGCGCCTCAAGGCCAAGGAACAGACCCTGCTGCTGTGCGGCCGGGGCCGCTTCGGCTTCGATGTCGTCCACTCCCCCGAGCGCCTCACCAGCCCCCTGATCAAAAAGGACGGCAAACTGACCCCGGTGGATTGGGACGAGGCCCTCGCCTTCGCCGTCCAGGGCTTCGAGCAGGCCATCGCCAAGGGCGGCCGCCGCGCCCTCTACGGCGTCGGCTCCGCCCGGGCCACCAACGAAGCCAACTACCTCTTCCAGAAGTTCTTCCGGGCCGCCATCGGCACCAACCAGGTGGACAACCCGGGCCGCTACACCTATATGAAGGCCCTGGAGGGCCTGGCCGCCGTCTTCGGGGCCCCCGCCGTCGACGGCGTCGCCCCCGAACTCAACAAGCTGGCCAAACCCTTCGCCAGCCCCCTCAAACTCACCGACGAGGCCAAGGGCAGCGGCTTCCCCTTTGTCCTGGGCTGCAGCCACCACCTGGACCAGGCCGACGTCGTGCTGGTCCTGGGCGCCGACGTCACCCCGGAAATGCCGCCCTACGGCTGGAAGCTCCAAAAGGCCCTCCTCGACAATGAAAACTTCAAACTCATTGTCGCCAACCCCCGCAAGACCAAACACGACAAGTGGGCCGCCCTGAAACTGCGCTATAAGCCGGGCAGCGAACGCCTCCTCGTCAAGGGCCTCATGGAGGCCATCCTGGAGGCCGAACCCGGCTTCACCCCCCGGCTGGAGGGCGCCCAGGGCTTCGAGGAGTGCAAGGCCGAGCTCCTCAAGACCTCCCTCTCCGAAGTGGCCGCCGGGACCGGCGTCTCCATGGAGACCCTCCGGGCCGCCGGCGCCGTGCTGGCCCAAGCGCAGGCCCCGGCCATCATCTTCGGCAACGATCTGTTGGCCCAGGACCTGGGCAAAGAGAACGTCATCGCCGTGGCCAACCTCTTCCTGATGATCGGCCAGCCCTGCAACCCCGGCAGCGGCCTCTACCCCATCGCCGAAAAGAACAACACCCGGGGGGTGTGCGAAGTGGGCGTCCTGCCCGACCATCTGCCGGGCCTGCAACCCCTCGCCAGCGACATCGACTTCGCCGCCGCCTGGAAGGCCCCGGTGCCCGGCGAACCCGGCATGACCCTGAAGGAGGCCCTGGCCAAACTGGCCGCCGGCGACCATACCGCCCCCCAGGCTTTCTATCTCCTGGGCGGCGACCTGGCCCGCATGCTGCCGGGCGGCAAACAGGTGGCCGACACCATCCGGAAGGCCAAATTCGTGGTGGTCCAGGACGCCTTCCTCACCGAAGTCGCCAAGACGGCCGACGTCGTCTTCCCCGTGGCCATCCACGCCGAACGGGGGGGCACCGCCGTGAACACCGACGGCCGGATCGGACGCCTCAAAAGCGCCCTCACCACCGACGGCGTACGCCCCGACTGGCAGATCATCGCCGCCCTCTCCCAAAAGCTGGGCTACGCCATGAGCTACCGCCAGGAAGAGGAAATCTTCCGGGAGATGGCCGCCCTCATGCCCATCTGGGCCGAAGTCGAGGCCGGCGGCCGCTGGCCGGTGGCCAAAATCGCCCCCACCGTACAGGGCGCCTTCCTGCCCTTCAGCCACGAGGTGGAGACCCCCGGCGAGGGCGACTTCACCCTCATCGTGGGCAAGACCCTGGTCCACTCCGGCTCCTACACCACCCGGGGCCAGGGCCAGGCCGCCCTCCTCCCCGAGCTCCGGCTCCAGCTTAACCCCGCCGCCGCCGAGCAGTTGGGCCTTAAGGACGGCGACGCGGCCAAAGTCACCTCCACCCAGGGGGAAATTACGGTGCCGGTGGAGTGCACCGCCGCAGTCCCCCCCGGCGTCGTCTTCCTGGCGGATGCCTTCGCCGATCCTGCGGCCCACTCCCTGACGGTCAATTCCAACCTTATGCGTGTAAACCTACAGAAGGGTTAAGGCGATGAACCTGCCGTTGATCATAGGCCTGATAGCGGTGAAAATCCTGGTGGTGCTGGTGGTGTTTCTCACCTGCATCGCCTATACCGTGCTCTTGGAACGCAAGGTGCTGGGCTTTATCCAGTTGCGGTACGGCCCCAACCGCGTCGGCCCCTGGGGGCTCTTCCAACCCCTGGCCGACGCCGTCAAACTGATCTTCAAGGAGGACTTCACGCCGCCGGGAGCCAATAAGGTGCTCTTCGTGATGGCCCCCATGCTCGTGGCCATCACCGCCTTTCTGCCCATGGCGGCCATCCCCTTCGCCGACCGGATCCTGCCCGACTCCCTGACCATCTACGGCCAGACCATCGACCTGACCGTGGCCAGCCTCAACCGGGGGGTCATCGCCGACGTCAACATCGGCATCCTCTACATCTTCGCAGTGGGCTCCCTGGCCGTCTACGGCGCCGTCATCGGCGGCTGGTCCTCCAACAACAAATACTCCCTGTTGGGCGGCCTGCGCCTCTCCGCCCAGATGATCAGCTACGAACTGGCCCTGGGGCTGTCCATCATCGGCGTCCTGATGCTGTCCGGCACCCTGAGCCTGGTGGGCATCGTCGAGGCCCAGAAGGATATGTGGTACGTCGTCTACCAGCCGCTGGCCTTCCTCCTCTTCCTGATTTCGGCCTTCGCGGAAGCCGCCCGCACACCCTTCGACCTCATCGAGTGCGAAAACGAACTGGTGGCCGGCTACCAGACCGAATACAGCGCCATGAAATGGGGGCTGTTCATGCTGGCGGAATACGGCCACGTCATCGTCGCCAGCGCCCTGGCGGTCACCCTCTTCCTGGGCGGCTGGCAGGGACCCTATCTGCCCCCGGTGGTCTGGTTCCTGCTCAAAACCTTCGCCTTGGTGTTCTTCTTTATCTGGGTGCGGGGAACCTTCCCCCGGCTGCGGTTCGACCAGCTCATGAAGTTCGGCTGGAAGGTCCTGCTGCCGCTGACCCTGGCCAATATCCTCTTAACCGGCATCTTCATGCTCTACTTTTCGAGGTAAACCCGATGATCATCCCGTTAATCAAGGGTCTGGGCGTTACGTTCAAGCATCTTGTCTCCAAGCCCATCACCATCCAGTACCCGGAGGTCAAACGCCCCGTCTGTGAACGCTTCCGCGGGCGCCCGGAACTGCAGGTGGACGACACCGGGCGGATCAAGTGCGTGGCCTGCACTCTCTGCAAGACGGTGTGCCCCTCGGCGGCCATCACCGTCATTGAGGCGGGCGAAGGGATCAACGGGGAGAAATACCCCACCAAGTTCGTCATCGACCTGTCCCGCTGCATCTTCTGCGGGTTCTGTCAGGAGGCCTGCCCCAAGGCGGCCATCGCCCTGAACCACGAATACGAACTGGCCCAGTACGACAAACAGGAACTGATCTACGATCTGAAGAAGCTTTATAAAAAGCTCTAAACCCAGGAATACGGTGGAAGCCGTCTGAGGAGTGGCGCACATGCACGTCATATTTTTCATCTTGGCCGCCACGGCGCTGATTTCGGGAATCATGGTGGTTATCCAGAGGCATCCGGTGCGGAGCGCCCTCTACCTGATTCTCAACTTCTTCGCCCTGGCGGGGATTTACCTCTTGTCCCACGCGGAATTCATCGCCGCCATCCAGATCATCGTCTATGCCGGCGCCATCATGGTGCTCTTCCTCTTCGTCATCATGCTGCTCAACCTGCGGCAGCCGGAAGAGGGCGGGGAGAAACTCCACCTGGCGCAAAAGGTGACCGGGGTCGTGCTGGCCGGCGCCACCGCCGGACTGGTCGTCTATTCCTTCACCAAGATCAAGCTGCCCGCGGCCAAGGACATGGTGAAGGGCTTCGGCAGCACCGAGGCCGTCGCCACCAGCCTGTTCACCGATTACTTGCTGCCCTTTGAAATCACCTCCATCCTCCTGCTGGTGGCGGTGGTGGGCGCCGTTATCCTGGCCAAGCGCACCAGCTGAGGCCGATACCGTGACCGCCTCCTCACCGGCGGCGGACGGCGGAAAATATTGGACCAATGACTCGCAGTTGTATTAGTCAGGAACTACCGAACCCTCTCAGACGGCTGGGGGGATGTGGGAGAGAAGACTCATGGTTGTCCCGGTGATGTATAACGTGGTGCTGAGCATAGCCCTCTTTGCCATCGGCGTGATTGGGGTCCTGATCCGGCGGAACGCCATCATCATCTTCATGTGTATCGAAATGATGCTGAACGCCGTCAACCTGGCCCTGATCACCTTCGCCGACTACTACAAGTCCATTGACGGCCAGATGTTTGTCTTCTTCGTTATGGTCGTCGCGGCCGCCGAAGTCGCGGTGGGCTTGGCGTTGATCTACGCCATCTACCGCAACAAAGGCACCGTCTACGTTGATGAACTCAATATCATGAAGTGGTAAGGAGCAGGCCATGACCTTTATTCCTTATGTCTGGCTGGTGCCCGTATTCCCGCTGCTGGGCTTCCTCTTTAACGGCCTCTACGGCAAGAAGGTCTCCAAACGTACCATCAGCCTGGTGGGCCCCGGCGTCGTGGGACTGAGTTTCTTCTGGGTGTGCGGCACCTTCTGGGAGTACCTGCACCTGCCGGCCAACGCCAAGCCGGTGGAGGTGGTGGCCTTCAACTGGATCGTCTCCGGCCCCTTTAAGGCCGCCGCCGCCTTCCTGGTCGACCCCCTCTCCCTGGTCATGCTGGGCGTGGTCGCCGGGGTGGGCTTCCTCATCCATATCTACTCCGTGGGCTACATGCACGACGACGAGGGCTACGCCCGCTATTTCTCCTACCTCAACCTCTTCGTCGTCAACATGCTCATCCTGGTCATGGCCAACAACTTCCTGCTCATGTTCGTGGGCTGGGAAGGCGTGGGCCTCTGCTCCTACCTGCTGATCGGCTACTGGTACGAAAAGCAGTCGGCATCCGACGCCGGCAAGAAGGCCTTCGTCGTCAACCGCATCGGCGACTTCGGCTTCCTGCTGGGCATCTTCCTGATCTTCGTCACCTTCGGCACCATCAACTTCCGGGAGGTCTTCGGCGCCGCCCACGGTATGCCGGTGGGCGACTGGACCGTCACCCTCATCACCCTCTTCCTCTTCGTCGGGGCCACCGGCAAATCGGCCCAGATTCCCCTCTACACCTGGCTCCCCGACGCCATGGAAGGCCCCACCCCGGTGTCCGCCCTGATCCACGCCGCCACCATGGTCACCGCCGGCGTCTATATGGTCGCCCGCTGCAGCCCGCTGTACGTGCTGGCCCCGGTCTCCATGTCCGTGGTCGTGGTCATCGGCCTGGCCACCGCCTTCTTCGCCGCCTCCATGGGCCTGGCCCAGAACGACATCAAACGGGTGCTGGCCTACTCCACCGTCAGCCAGCTGGGCTTCATGTTCATCGCCTGCGGCGTCGGCGCCTTCGTCGCCGGCATCTTCCACCTGATGACCCACGCCTTCTTCAAGGCCCTCCTCTTTTTGGGCTCCGGCAGCGTCATCCACGGTATGCACGGCGAACAGGACATGCGCAAGATGGGCGCCCTCAAACCCAAAATGCCCATCACCTTTGCCGTCTTCATTGTCGCCACCCTGGCCATCTCCGGGATCTTCCCCTTCGCCGGCTTCTTCAGCAAGGACGAAATCCTCTTCAAGGCCCTGGTCGACGGCCACGTCATCTACTGGGGCGTGGCCTCCATCGCCGCCTTCATGACCGCTTTCTATATGTGGCGGCTGATCTTCATGACCTTCTACGGGGAAAAACGCTGGGATCCCCACGTCCATCCCCATGAATCGCCCCCGGTGATGACCATCCCCCTCATGATCCTGGCGGTGCTCTCCACCGTGGGCGGCTGGGTCGGCATCCCCCTCATCGAAGGCTGGAATATCTTCCACGACTTCCTGGGACCCTCCATCGCCCATCCTGCCGGACCGGCGGTGCATCACTCCATGAACTTCGAGATCGCCATGATGGTGGTGAGCATGGGCGTGGCCTTGGTGGGCATCTTCCTGGCCTACAAGTTCTACATCAAGAAGCCCAGCCTGCCCGCTGAATTCACCGCCAAGGTCCCGAAGCTCTACGACTTGGTCTACAACAAGTACTACGTGGATGAGATCTACGACGCCACGGTGGTCGAGCCCATCAAAAACGGCTCCGTCTTCCTGTGGCAGGAAGTCGACGCCAAGGTGGTCGACGGCGCCGTCAACGGCAGCGCCTCCCTCGTCACCTGGCTCAGTTCGTGGATCCGGAAGCTGGAGACCGGATACGTCCAAAACTACGCTCTGGCTGTCCTGGTGGGTGTGGCTATCATTACGGGTTATTACCTCGGCCGGTAAAGGAGTTCACTGATGAGCTTGCCGATTTTGTCGATCCTGATCTTCCTCCCCCTGGTGGGAGTCATCCTGATCATGATGCTGGATCGCGAGAACCAGTGGGTGATCAAGGGAACTGCCATGGCCTTCGCCTTGGTGGAGTTCATCGTCTCCCTGCCCCTCTGGTTCGGGTTTGACAGCGCCACGGCCGCCATGCAGTTCGTGGAGCGCTACGACTGGCTGCCCACCTACGGGATCAGCTACTTCATCGGGTTGGACGGCATCTCCCTCCTTCTGGTGCTGCTGACCACCTTCATCACTCCCATCTGCGTGCTCGCCTGCTGGGACGACGTCCGGGATAAGGTCAAGGAGTTCATGATCTGCCTGCTCTTCCTCGAAGTGGGCATGATCGGCGTCTTCGTCTCCCTCGACCTCTTCCTGTTCTACATCTTCTGGGAAGTGATGCTCATCCCCATGTACCTGTTGATCGGCGTCTGGGGCAATCCCGCCCGCCGCGTCTACGCCGCCGTCAAGTTCTTCATCTTCACCATGTTCGGCAGCCTGCTGATGTTGGTGGCCATTTTGGTCCTCTACTTCTACAACCACCAGGTCACCGGCGTCTACACCTTCGATCTTCTCAAGCTCTACACCCTGAAGATCCCCTTTAACATGCAGTTCTGGATGTTCGCCGCCTTCGCCCTGGCCTTCGCCATCAAGGTGCCCATGTTCCCGGTGCACACCTGGTTGCCCGACGCCCACACCGAAGCGCCCACCGTGGGCTCCGTCATCCTGGCCGCCGTCCTGCTGAAGATGGGAACCTACGGCTTCCTGCGCTTCAACATGCCCCTGTTCCCCGAAGCCGCCTGGCACTTTGTGCCCCTCTTCTGCATCCTGGCCATCATCGGCATCATCTACGGCGCCCTGGTCTCCCTGGTGCAGGTCGACCTCAAACGCCTGGTGGCCTTCTCCTCCGTCAGCCACCTGGGCTTCGTCATGCTGGGCCTGTTCACCTTCACCTTCAGCGGCGTGCAGGGCGGCATCATTCAGATGATCAACCACGGCCTGTCCACCGGGGCCTTGTTTCTTATCGTCGGCATGGTCTACGAACGTCGGCATACCCGCATGATCGCCGACTTCGGGGGGCTCTCCAAGGTCATGCCCATCTTCGCCACCTTCTTCATGATCGTCACCCTGAGCTCCATCGGCCTGCCCGGCCTCAACGGCTTCGTGGGCGAATTCCTTATCCTGCTGGGGACCTTCCAGGTCAATAAGGTCTACGCCGCCCTCGCCGCCTCCGGGGTGATCTTCGCCGCCGCCTACATGCTGTGGATGTTCCAGCGGGTCATGTTCGGCGTGGTGACCAACGAAAAGAACAAGAACCTCAAAGACCTGTCTACCCGGGAGATCGTCGTGCTGGCGCCGGTGTTGCTCTTCATCATCTGGATCGGCGTCTACCCCAGCACCTTCCTGGACAAGACCAAGGCCAGCACCGAGAACTTCGTCAGCATGATGCAAAAAGCGAAAGCCACCCACGTGGCCGCGGTTGAAGCAACCAAGGGGGACGCGAGATGAGCATCAACATTCCCAGCGTAACGTTAAGCAATATCGGGCCGCTGATCACCCTCACCGTCATCGGGCTGGTGCTCCTGCTGCTGGACGCCTTCTCCGGCAAGGCCAGGAAGAAGGGCGCCTTCGCCCAAATCACCCTCGTGGGCGTCATCATCGCCGCGGTGCAGACGGTGGCCATCTGGTGCCGGACCGGAACCGACTTCGCCGGGATGATCTACCTGGACACCTTCGCCTTCTACTTCTATCTGGTCTTCCTCGCCGCCACCGGCCTGTGCGTGCTGCTCTCCAACAGCTACCTCGAGGAATACGGCAAGAACATCGGCGAATACTACGCCCTCATGGTCTTCGCCACCGTGGGCATGATGATCATGGCCGCCGGCTCCAACCTGGTGATGATCTTCCTCGGCCTGGAAGTGCTGTCCATCCCCATCTACATCCTGGCGGGGCTCTTCCGGGAGGACGCCAAGTCCAATGAAGCCGCCCTGAAATACCTGCTCCTGGGCGCCTTCTCCTCCGCCTTCCTGCTCTTCGGTATGGCCATGCTCTACGGCGGCACCGGCACCCTGACCCTCGACGGCCTGGCCAAGGCCCTGGCCGGCGACGGCAAGAACGCCCTCACCTATCTGGGCATGGGCCTGCTGGTCGTCGGCTTCGGCTTCAAGGTCTCCTCGGTTCCCTTCCACATGTGGACCCCCGACGTCTACGAAGGCGCCCCCACCTCCATCACCGCCTTTATGTCGGTGGGCGTCAAGGCCGCCGCCTTCGCCGCCTTTGTGCGGGTCTTCTTCCACGTCTTCCCCGCCGTCAAGATGGACTGGGTCATGCTCATCTGGGTGCTGGCCGTGGCCACCATGACCGTGGGCAACGTCGCCGCCCTGGCCCAGACCAACATCAAACGCATGTTGGCCTACTCCTCCATCGCCCACGCCGGCTATATCATGGTGGGCCTGGTGGCCGCCAACAAGCTGGCCGGCGTCGGCATCATGTACTACCTCCTCAGCTACACCCTGATGAACGTCGGCGCCTTCGCCGTCATCATCCTGGTGGGCCGCAAAAAGGACGCCTACCTGTCCATCTACGACTACAGCGGCCTGGGCTTCCAGTACCCCGGCCTGGCCGCCGCCATGAGTGTCTTCCTCTTCGGTCTGGTGGGCATGCCCCCCACCGCCGGCTTCATCGGCAAATTCTACATCTTCTCCGCCGCCATCGACGCCGGCTACCTCTGGCTGGTCATCATCGGCGTCATGAACTCCCTGGTGTCGGTCTACTACTACCTGCGGATCACCGTGCTGATGTACATGCAGCCCGCCGAAACCGACCTGGGCCCCGTCGCCATAACCCCGGGCATGACCGCCGCCATCGTCCTGACCGCCGCCGGTATCCTCATTATCGGTATCTACCCGGGCCCCATCTACGACCTGGCCCTGAACTCCATGAAAATCTTCGCAAGTCTCTAGTCAGGGAGACAGTATATATAAAGTGGGGGCAGCGTGATCCGCTGCCCTTTTTTATTGGTGTCGGTCCGCCCTCCGCCGTCAGGCTCCCCGTTCCCCCCGCCCGCGGCCGCGTAATCCGCTCCCGCAATTCATTATGCAACGGCATACGGTGTCCCGCCGTCAGGCCATGCGGGCGAAATAAGAGTCTCTGGGGATTGTCGACAATGAGGGGGTTACGGCTGTTCCGCGCCCATCAGCTGGCCCGCCGGGTATGGCGCATTTACTTTCCCGGGGAAGATTGGCGGCAGCATCTCAAAAAACCAGGGGTGTATGCCGGTTGTGTGGGAAGTTATCGCAAGCTGCGGGGTCCTTGCTCGTGTCCCCGGTGCGGTAATCCCCGGAGACATTTCGGCGCCCGCACCCGGCAGGAGCTGTTGGCGGCATTGACGGAGCAGGAGCGGCCGCGCACCGAAAAATAGCCCGGCAGATCGCCGTGGGATTACCCTGACCAGCCCGGCCCGGCAACAGGCCGGGTTTTTTTCTTCTATGCAACCGTTCCTGCACCCCGTATAATTTATAAAAATGAAGAGGATACCATCGCCATGAAATACTTGGGCATTGCTCGGATTGAGCAGGGCAAGGTCATTCTGCCCGATACCTTTCAGGAGCTTGAGTCTGTGCCGGAATATGAGGTCATCGCAGTGGGCGGCGACCTCCTGTTAATTACCCCGCCCCTGGATCGTACCCGCTTGGCCCGGATAGCCCGGCTGACGGAAAAATCCATCACCGACCACCGTCAGACCCTGGAAGGGCTGGCCCGGTGAACTGGATCACCCTGAGTGAGTTAATCCTGATACATGAACGAGTCATTGCCGTTACTGGCGGGGTGCATGGCGTCACCAATCCCGGCGCCCTGGAATCCGCCTTGGTCCGGCCCTTTACCTGCCTGGGTGGCGCGGAGATGTTCCCTTCCCTGGTTGATAAGGTTGCCACCCTGATTCATTCCCTGATCGCCTTCCATCCGTTTGCCGACGGCAATAAGCGTACCGCCTTGGTAGCCGGAGATGTTTGCCTGCGCTTGCATGGCTACCGCATCATACCCGGCCCTGAAGTCGAGTCTTTTTTTTGGGCGATCGCCCGGGGGGAAAAAGACATCGCCGGCATTGCCGCCGGGTTGGCAACCCATATGGAGGAATGGCCCGCAGAGCCGGAATGACAGTGGACAGCGCGGAACACCAATCCGCCGCTTGATTTTTTTACCAGCCCGGCCCGGCAACAGGCCGGGCTTTTTTCGTCAGGGGTGGTTCCTTCCGAAAATAAGAATGATTAACTTAATTTTTTACGGCGCTCAAGTTGTCCCCCGGGACGCCGATAAGAAAATTAAATACGTTCAGAAAGAGGTTGCAGCAAACCATGTGGAAACCCGTTTTGGCCTTTACGGCCTTCATGATATTCTTGAGCGGCGTCGGCCTGATGGCGGGCAGCCAGGTCTTCGAGCCCCTGGAGGGTATGCTCAGCGCCTCCGAGCAACCCGCCGCCTCCGCCGCCTCCGCCGCCGCCCCCCCGGCCCTCGGCATGGATGAGCAGCAATACAAAAAGACCCGCCTGGCCTTCAACTCTTTTGACCTGGCCGGCGGCCTCACCCGTTACGACTGGGAAACCATCCCGACCCACAATACCTACTTCTTCGTCTTTCTCCTGTCGTGTATCGGGGTCCTGCAAATGGTCAAAATATCCAGGTCGTGACGTCCGGGCCCCTCTCCGGGGGGCGGCGCCCCGTGCCGCGCCCGGCGCCGGGCCCGGAAAGACCGACGCCGACGGCCGTTTGTCTCCCCCGCCTCACCCCTGCAACGCCAGCAGGGCCTGCCGCAGCCCCAGGGTGATGGCCTCATGCTCCCGGGCTGCGGGCTTGATCCGGAGCCCTGCCGCCGCCAGCTCCTGCCAGGTGCGGGGCGGGCCGAAGGCCACCCGGATGGGGTGCGGCCGGGGGAAAGGCTCCCCCGGGGGCCAGGCCGCATACGACCCGGAGATGGCCGCCGGCAGCAGGGGGACGTTCAGTTCCCGGGCCAGAATGGCCGCCCCCGGTTTGATCTCCTTGAGCTCCCCGGTGACGCTCCGGGCCCCCTCCGGGAAGACGCACAGGAGTTTGCCCTGCCGCAGCACATAGGCCGCGGCCTGCATGGCGGCCACCAGGTGGCGGGCCGAATCCACCGGCACCACCCGCAACAGGCGCCCCACATCCCGGATCACCGGCAGCTCGAAGTAGAAGGTGGTCCCCAGGAAGAACAGCCGGGGGCGCAGGGGCCAGGGCGTGGCCGCAAAGATCAAAAAACCGTCCATGAAGCTGGTATGGTTGGCGCAGATCAGGCACGGGCCCGCCGGCAGCTGCTCCCGGCCGGAGACCTGCAGCCCGAAGCCTGCCCGGAAAACGGTGTCGAAGAACAGGCTCAGCCCCACGGTGCACATGCGGCTGGGCCACCCCGCAGTCAGGCCGATGCGCTTTAAAACGGCCTCCGGCGGGGCCCCGGCCAGGATCTCCCCCCAGGATTTCCGGGGGCGCGGGGCCCCGGTCCGCCGGGGGCTCAGGCCCTCCACCAGCCCGATGAGTTCCGCCACGGTGAAGACGCCGCTGGCGGTCTCCTCCTTGATGGTCACGCCGAACTGCTGTTCCAGGGCGGCCAGCAGCTCCACCAGGGCCAGGGAGTCCAGCCCCAGGTCCAGCTCCAGGTGGTCGTCCAGGGCCACCACCGGCAGCCCGGTCTGGTTGAGCACCACCTCCACCACCGCCGCCCCCGTCGGGGACAGGTCCTCCTCCAGCGCCGACTTTTTCTCCCGGGCCGTCTGTCCCGCCCGCCCCTGATAGATTTTCTCCACCTCGAAGCGCTTGACCTTGCCCAACCGGGTCTTGGGCAGCTCCTGGGGGCTCAGGACGAAATCCTTCACCCGCTTGTAGGGCTCCAACTGCTGGGAATAGAACTCCAGGTACCACTTCACCCGGCTGTACACGTCGGTTTCCCCGGCCCGACGGAAATAGTCGAAGTCGGGGACCACCACCGCCACCAGTTTCTCCGCCCGGCCGTCGGGTAGCACGTAGAATTCCTTGATGGCCGGGGCCTGCAGGTAATGCCGGTTGACCTCCTCCACCGAGATGTTCTTGCCCGAGGCCAACACGATGATGTCCTTGAGGCGGCCCTGAATGAAGATATAACCCTCGTCGTCCATGGAGCCCAGATCGCCGCTGCGGAACCAGCCGTCGCTCATCACCTCCCGGGTGGCGGCCTCGTTCAGATAATAACCCGCCATGACGTTCTCGCCCCGGATGAGGATTTCCCCCACCCCCCGGGCGTCGGGCTGCTCGATCTTTACTTCGATGCCCTGCAGGGGCTTGCCCACCGACCCCAGCTTGGGGTTGTCCAGGGGGTTGAAGCTGACCACCGGCGCGGTCTCCGTGAGGCCGTAGCCCTCCATTACCTCGAAACCCAGCCGGGCGAACCCCAGGCTCACCTCCTCCGGCAGTTTGGCCCCCCCGCTGATGAAATAGCGGAACCGGCTCCCCAGCCCCCGGCGCAGCCGCTCCTGGAGCGGACGCGCCGGGTTGATCCCCCGGCTCTGCCGCAGCCGCCAGGACATCTCCAGAAAGAGCTCCAACAGCCGCCCCAGCCCCAGGGGCAGGTGGGCGAACTTTCCCCGGATGCCCCGCAGGAAATGCTGCAGCACCAGCGGCGTGACCGCCAGGATGGTGACCCCCTGCTCCTTGAGGCACCGCAGGATGGCCTCGGCCTTCAGGGTGTCGATATAGGTGATGCGGGCCCCCAGAAACAGGGGCACGATGAGGGTGGCCATGAAGGGAAAGGCGTGGTACAGCGGCAGGATGGACAAAAAGTTGTCCTCCGGCGTCACCGCCCCCAACGCCACGATGCTGCGGAAGTTGGCCATGAAATTGGCGTGCGTCAGCATGACGCCTTTGGGCAGCCCGGTGGTGCCCGAGGTGTAAATGATGGACGCCGGGTCCCCGGGTTGGGTCCGGGGCCGCCGGGCTGTGGCCGCCGGGCCCGCCGCCGGGTCGCCCAGGTTGGTGATCTTCGGCCCGGCGGCCGCCTCCCCGCCGACCACCATCAGCTCCCGCAGGTCCGCCAGGTCGGCGAGCTCCGCCCGCGGCAGCCGGGGCGCCGCCAGCAGCACCCGGGCCCGGGTCTGCGCCAGACAATGCCGCAGCATCTCGACGGAGGCCTGCACGTCCAGGGGCACGGCCACCGCCCCCGCCAGCAGGATGCCGAAGTAACACTGGGGCCACTCCGGCCGGTTCTCCAGGGCCAGCCCCACCCGGTCCCCCGGTTTGACTCCGGCGCGGCGCAGCCGCTGCGCCACCCCCAGGGCCCCCCGGTGCAGCTGGGAATAGGTATACTCCCGGGGGCGGCCCTCCTCCAGGGAGACCGCCGCCACCCGGTCCGGGTGTTGCTCAACGGCGTCGATGAAGGCTTTGGTCAGTGTCACGGCGGCTACCCCTTCCCGTCGGTCGTCAGGGCCATGTGTGGCGCTGTCTGTATCTTAATGGGGCCGGGCCGGGAAGTCCAGGAAAAGCTGTGCGGGCCCTTGGGCCTCGCCGGATTCCGGGGTATAATTCCGCTATGACCGTCGCAAGCCTCCTCCTGACCCTGATCATCCTGGGCAGCCCGGCCGGCGGGCTGCTGGCCGCCGACGCCTTTGCCGTGGCCCGCCCCGGCTGGCAGTACCGGTTCCCCCGGGACCACGCCGCCCACCCCCAGTTCCGCACGGAGTGGTGGTACTACACCGGCCACCTGGAGACCGCCGACGGCCGCCCCTTCGGCTACCAGCTCACCTTTTTCCGGGTGGGGCTGGGGCCGCCGCGGCCCGGGGCCGGGTCGGCCTGGGCCGCCACCGACGTCTATTTCGCCCACCTGGCCCTCACCGATATCGCCGGCAAAAAGTTCGTCTACCGTGAGAAGGCCGGCCGCGCCGCCCTGGGCATCGCCGGGGCCGACACCCACCGCTATCGCGTGTGGATCGACGACTGGCGCGCCGCCCTCGCCGACGGCGACCACCAGCTCCGCGCCCGGGACCCCCAGGTGAGCCTCGACCTGACCCTCACCCCTCAGAAGCCGCCGGTCATCCACGGCACGGACGGCCTCAGCCGCAAGGCCGCCGGGGAGGGCTACGCCAGCCATTACTACTCCCTCACCCGGCTGGCCACCCGCGGCGCGCTCACCTGGGAGGGGCAGACCTTCCCGGTCACCGGCCTGAGCTGGATGGACCACGAATTCTCCTCCAGCCAGTTGGCCCCCGACCAGACCGGCTGGGACTGGTTCTCCCTGCAGCTCGACGACGGCTGCGACCTCATGCTCTACCTTTTGCGCCGGGCCGACGGCAGCCTCGACCCCCACTCCTCCGGGACCCTGGTGGACTCCCAGGGGGGCGCCCGCCACCTGCGCCTCGCCGACTTCCAGGTCCAGCCCCGGGGCTCCTGGAAATCCCCCCGGTCCGCCGCGGTCTACCCCGCCGCCTGGCGTCTCACCGTGCCCGCCGCCGGCTATGAACTCACCCTCACCCCCACCCTCCCCGACCAGGAGCTCGTCACCACCCTCAGCACCCAGGTGACCTACTGGGAGGGCGGCGTCCGGGTCACCGGCAAACGGGACGGCCAACCCGTCAGCGGCCGGGGCTACGTGGAACTCACCGGCTACGCCGGCTCCCTGGGCGGCCGGTTTTGAGAGGCGGGCCGGGGGAGTAGTGCGCCCCCGGGCCCCCTCCCTGGACATATGTGGAGGTTGTTATGGTAAAAATTATGGGCCACCGCGGGGCCAAGGCCTACGAGCCCGAAAACACCCTGCGTTCCATCCGCCGGGCCCTGGATCTGGGCGTCGACGCCGTGGAGATCGACGTCCACCTCAGTAAGGACGGCGTGCTGGCGGTCATTCACGACGACACCGTGGACCGCACCACCGACGGCGCCGGCGCTGTGCGGGATTTGACCTGGGACCGGCTCCGCCGCCTGGACGCCGGCTCGGGGGAGCGCATCCCCAGCCTGGAGGAGGTGGTGGCCCTCGTCCGGGGCCGGGCCCACCTCTTCGTGGAGCTCAAGGACCCCCGGGGCGTGGCCGCCCTGGCCGACTTCTTCCGGTCCCGCGACCTCTTCGCCGACGCCCACGTCATCAGCTTCTGGCATCCCGCGGTGCAGGCCCTGCGCCGGCTCGAACCCCGCATCCACACCGGCGTGTTGCTGGTGGGCCACCCCGTGGACGCCCCCGCCCTGGCCCGGGCCGCCGACGCCCAGGCCCTCATGCTCAACTACGCCTACGTCACCCCGGAACTCGCCCGGGCCGCGAGATCTGCGGGGGTGGCGGTCTACGTCTGGAACATCGACACGGTGCCGGAGTTTATCCCGTTTATCGACATGGGGGTGGACGGCGTCGGCAGCAACAAGCCCGACATCCTCCTCGACTACCTGCGGCAGCACCGCTGACAACCATGGCGGGGCCCCGGCCAACCCGCGCCGGGAGGGAAACAGGGTAGGGCAGGGGGGGGAGGCGCCCCGCCCGGAGAGCCCTTCTCCGGGCAGGGGGCGGCGGTTTACACCGTGAAGCTTTCCGGCGCGGCCTCCGCAAAAATCTTGCGGACGTTTTCCTTATGGTCCACCATATAAAGCATCATGGCCTTGTCCTGCAGTTCCTTGAGCATCTGGGGCAGCTTCCCCCGGTCGAGCTCGTAGGCCCGCACATAGACGTTGCGCCAGCCTTCCCGCACCCGGTCGTACGACGTCATGATGGACCCCAGCCGCGCCCCGTACTGCCGGATGATATCGGTGATCTCCTTGATGGACCCCGGCCGGTCCTCCACCTGAAAGGCGACCAGGATGCCCTTCTTCCCCAGGCCCGACAGGGCGATCAGGGCCTTGAACAGGTCGTTGCGGGTGATGATCCCCACCATCCGCCCCTTCTCGTCCACCACCGGGGCCCCGGAGATGTGTTTGGCCATCAACACCTCGGCGGTCTCCTCAATGGTGAAGTCCGGCGGCACGGTGACGATCTCCGTGCTCATGATCTCCTTGACCTTGAGCTTGCTGAGCAGATAGCGCAGTTCGTGGATGTCCAGGCCCGTGGCGTCCGACGGCGAGGCCCGTTTCAGGTCCCGGTCCGAGATGATGCCCACCAGTTTGCCCTCCTGCACCACGGGCAGCATGTTGACCTTGTGCGCCTTCAACTCGTTGAGGGCCCGCTGCATGGAGTCTTCCGGCTCTATGGTGAAGACGGTTTTACTCATGAATTGCTTGACTAACATGGTGCCTCCTTAGCCTTGCCGATGATCGCCGGTGGCCCGGCCGCCGCACTTTCTGGTTGCATCATCCCGCTGCGGTGTGCTTATTATAATTACGCCATTTTACCATAATCTTTTGCAATCTCACTCGGAAAAAGGAACCGTATCCCCTATGGCTGACAGCGTCGCCCAACAAATCATCGCCGCCCACCTGGTGGCCGGCAACATGGCCCCCGGCGAGGAAATCGCCCTCACCATCGACCAGACCCTTACCCAGGACGCCACCGGCACCATGGCCTACCTGGAGTTTGAATCCATGGGCGTGCCCCGCGTGCGCACCGCAGTCTCGGTCAGCTACGTGGACCACAACCTGCTGCAGTCCGACTTCAAGAACGCCG
Source organism: uncultured Desulfobacterales bacterium (assembly GCA_964428565.1). Taxonomy (GTDB): domain Bacteria; phylum Desulfobacterota; class Desulfobaccia; order Desulfobaccales; family Desulfobaccaceae; genus CAYRYV01. The sequence continues at coordinate 93,792 of CAYRYV010000004.1, forward strand.
ACGACCACCGCTTCCTGCAGTCCGTCGCCCAAAACTACGGCATCATCTTCTCCCCCCCGGGCAACGGCATCTGCCACCAGGTCCACCTGGAGCGCTTCGCCGCCCCCGGCAAAACCCTCCTGGGATCCGACAGCCACACCCCCAACGCCGGGGGCCTGGGCGCCCTGGCCATGGGGGCCGGCGGCCTCGACGTGGCCCTGGCCATGGCCGGCCAACCCTTTTACCTGCTCATGCCCGAAATCGTCGGCGTCCGCCTCACCGGCCGGCTCTCCCCCTGGGTCTCCGCCAAGGACGTCATCCTCGAGATCCTGCGCCGCCTCACCGTCAAGGGCGGCGTCGGCAAAATCATGGAGTACTTCGGCCCCGGCGTCCGCACCCTGTCCGTCACCGACCGCGCCACCATCACCAACATGGGGGCCGAACTGGGGGCCACCACCTCCATCTTCCCCTCCGACGACGTCACCCGGCGCTTCCTGGCCGCCCAGGGCCGGCCCGCCGACTGGCGGCCTCTGCGGGCCGCCTCCACCCGGGGCTACAGCAGCATCATCGCGGTGGACCTGAGCGCCCTCACCCCCAAGATCGCCTGCCCCTCCTCCCCGGACAAGGTCCAGGACGTCGCCGCCGTGGCCGGCGCTCCGGTGCACCAGGTGGCCATCGGCTCCTGCGGCAACTCCTCCTACCGCGACCTCATGATCGTCGCCCGCGCCCTCGAGGGCCGGCAGGTCCACCCCCGGGTCAGCCTCGAGATCAACCCCGGCTCCCGCCAGGTCCTGGAAAACGTCACCCGGGACGGCGGCCTCCTCACCCTCATCGCCGCCGGCGCCCGGGTCCACCAGCCCGGCTGCCTGGGCTGCATCGGCATGGGCCAGGCCCCCGCCACCGGCGCCGTCTCCCTGCGCACCTTCCCCCGCAACTTCCCGGGCCGCAGCGGCACCAAGAACGACCAGGTCTATCTGGTGAGCCCCGAAACCGCAGTGGCCGCCGCCGTCTTCGGCGAAATCACCGATCCCCGGCAACTGGGGGACTACCCCCGGGTCCGCCAACCCCGGCGCTTCCTGGTGGACGCCCGCCACCTGCAGCCGCCCCTGCCGCCCGGTGAGCATACCGACATCATCCGGGGTCCCAACATCCAGCCCTTCCCGCAGTTCACCCCCCTGCCGGAGACCTGGACCGGCCTCATCCAACTGCAGGTGGGCGACAACATCACCACCGACCACATCATGCCCGCCGGCAGCCAGATTCTGCCGTTGCGCAGCAATATCCCCGCCATCAGCCAGTTCGTCTACCACCAGGTGGACCCCGGCTTCCCCCAACGCGCCCGGGACCTGGCCTGGGCCGACGACCAGCTCGAGGCCGCCGTCGTCGGCGGGGAAAACTACGGCCAGGGCTCCAGCCGGGAACACGCCGCCCTGGCCCCCCGCTACCTGGGGGTCCGGGTCAAGGTGGTCAAGGGCTTCGCCCGCATCCATAAGGCCAATCTCATCAACTTCGGCATCCTGCCCCTCACCCTGGAAAACCCGGCCGACTACGACCTGCTCACCCAGGGGCGGCGTCTCACCCTCCCCGAGGTGCGCCGCCGCCTCCTGGCCGGCGACGAACGCCTCCCGGCCCGGGTGGACGACCGGGAGATCTGGCTCCGGGTGGACCTCTCCCCCCGCCACCGCCGGATCATCGCCGCCGGGGGGCTCCTCAACCTGGCCCGGGACTAGAAGGTTGCCGGGGAGGGGGCCGGGGGGCCTCCAGCCCCTGGCCCCCCGGGTAACGATAAGAAACATAGCAAAAATGGTGACCGCCGCGCCCCTTACCGAACCCGACCGCCACCGCCTCCTGAGCGCCGCCCGGGACGTCGCCGCCCGGGCCTACGCCCCGTACTCCGGCTTGCGGGTGGGGGCCGCCGCCCTCACGGAGACGGGCGGCCTCTACGTGGGCGGCAACGTCGAAAACGCCTCCTACGGCCTCAGCCTGTGCGCCGAACGGGCCGCGCTCGCCGCCGCCGTGGCCGCCGAAGGCCCCGCCCTGCGCCTCCGGGCCCTGGCGGTGGCCTGCATACCCCCCGGTCCCTGCCCCCCCTGCGGGGCCTGTCGCCAGGTCATCCTCGAGTTCGGCCCCGACGCCTGGGTCCTCTTCCCGGGTCCCGACGGTCCCGCGGAACTGCCGGCGTCCGCCCTGTTGCCCCAGGGCTTCGTGTTCCGGCGCCCGTCCGGCCCATGAGCCCCGCCCCCCCCGTCATCCTGGCGCCCCTGGGCGACCTGGACGCCGCCGTCGTGCCTTACCTGCCGCCCCGGCTGCAGGCCGTCTTCGGCGCCCAGGTGATCTGGGGCCCGGCCCTGGCCGTCCCCCGGGCAGCCTACAACTCCCGCCGCCGCCAGTACCAGGCGGAACGCTTCCTGCCCCTCCTCGACCAGGTGCCCCGGACCACAGGCGCCCTGGTCCTGGGGGTGACCGCGGTGGACCTCTACGTCCCCCGGCTCAACTTCGTCTTCGGCCTCGCCGCCGAACATTGGGGACTGGCCCTCATCTCCCTGGCCCGGCTTCACCCCCGCTTTTACCACCTGCCGCCAAACCCGGAGGTCCTCTGCCGCCGGGCCGGCGTCGAGGCGGTCCACGAACTGGGGCATCTGCGCCGCCTGGACCACTGCGCCCGGCCCGACTGCGTCATGTTCTTCTCCAACACCCTGGCCGATACCGACCGCAAGGGCGACGACTTCTGCCCCCGCTGCCGGGCCCTCCTGGAAAACCCCACCCCCCCCTGACCACCGCCCCGCCCCTGGCCGCACCCTGGCCCTCCGTACCCCTCCCCGGTACACCCCCCGCCACCCGGCTTACGCGGCTCCTGGTGTGTGGGGGGGGGGCCGTAAAAAATATCCTCTGCCGCCCCCTTTCGCCTTTCGCCTTTCGCCCTTCGCCTTTTCCCTTCTCCTCCCTCCCCCCGTACCCCTCCCCGGTACACCTCGCCCACCGCCCGGCTTACGCGGCTCCTGGTGTGTATGGGGCCGTAAAAATGTCCTCTGCCGCCCCCTTTCGCCTTTCGCCCTTCGCCTTTTCCCTTCTCCTCCCCCCCTCCCGCCGGCCCGGCCCCCAAAAAAATGCGCCCCCCGTTACGATTTTGTGACATCTGTCCTATGTGTCTCATGTGTGTTGGACCGGACCCCCCTTTTTCTATACAGTGGTATCCGGGCGGCCACCCCGCCCCCTAAACAACCCAAAA
>CAYRYV010000005.1:0-86054 GCA_964428565.1 uncultured Desulfobacterales bacterium
GCACAACAGCGTGTGTTTGTCCATGGGCGTATCCTTGGGCGGGGCGCGCCGGCCGAAGGTGCGGCTAACGGCCCCGGGTGAGTTTCCGGTTTTCAGTTTCCAGTTTCCGGTTTCCAGTTTCCGGTTAAGGAAAGGCATTGTTTTTTTGGTTGTTTAGGGGGCGGGGTGGCCGCCCGGATACCACTGTATAGAAAAAGGGGGGTCCGGTCCAACACACATGAGACACATAGGACAGATGTCACAAAATCGTAACGGGGGGCGCATTTTTTTGGGGGCGCGGGGCGGCGGCGGGGGGCACGCAGGAAAGCGAGGAGGCCCGGCAGGAGCCGGGCGGGGCAAGGGCGTTCCCCAGCGGGAGCTGGGGCAACGAGAAAAAAAGAGCCTCTTGTGGCTACGCCACCCCGACAACAAGTTGTCGGGGCCACCCAGGGGGTGTACCGGGGGGCGGGACGGGGAGAGCGGGGGCGGCGGTGTTAATACGCCTGGCTGCCGGTCCAGCCCTTGAAGAGGGACACCAGGATGATTTTCAAGTCCAGGCCCAGGGACCAGCGCCGGAGGTATTCCAGGTCGTACTCCAGGCGTTTTTCCATCTTCTCCAGGGTATCGGTCTCCCCCCGCCAGCCGTTGATCTGGGCCCAGCCGGTGATGCCGGGGCGGACCTTGTGGCGCAGCATGTAGCCGGGTATCTGCTTGCGGTAGAGTTCGTTATGGGCCACCGCGTGGGGCCGGGGTCCGACGATGGACATGGTGCCCTGGAGGACGTTGAAGAACTGGGGCAGCTCATCGAGGCTGGAGCGCCGCAGGAAGCGCCCGAAGCGGGTCACCCGGCAATCGCTCCGGGTGGCCTGGGGGATGTCGGGCCCGTCCTCACAGACCGTCATGGTGCGGAATTTGTAGATGAGGATCTCGCGGCCGTCGAGGCCGTAACGCCGCTGCTTGAAGATCACCGGCCCCGGGGAGGTGAGCTTGATGCCGGCGGCGATGGCCAGCAGCACGGGGGAGATGACCACCAGGATGAGGCTGGCCAGGAGGATGTCCTCGGCCCGCTTCAACCAGCCGTTGACGCCGAAAAAGGGCGTCTCCCACAGGGAGATGAGGGGAATGCCGCGCAGATCGGTGAAGTTGGCCTGGAGCAGCGAGAAGATGAAGATGTCCGGGGCGAAGTAGACCGAGGCGGTGGTGTCCTGGAGCTGGTCGATGATCTCCTTGACCCGCTCCTCGGCCCGCAGCGGCAGGGCCAGGTAGACCATGTTGATCTGCCGATGCCGGACGTAGTCGGCCATGTCGTCCAGCCCCCCCAGGACCGGATAGGAGTGGCCGCCGGGGAGGGTGACGGTGGGGCCGGGGGGGTGGTCGTCGAAAAAACCCTCCAGCCGTATCCCCAGGCTCATGACGTCGACCATGTGGGCCCCCAGGCGGCGGCCGAGGTCGCCGGCCCCGGCAATGACCGCGGTGCGGCTGTTGCGGCCGTGGGCCCGCACCCAGCGCAGCCCCAGGTAGAGGTTCAGGCGCAGGCCGATGAGCACCACCGGGGTGACGGCCAGCCAGGTGAGGGCCACCTTGCGGGAGAAGATGTGCGAGGTTTTGGTGAGATAGCCCAGGAAGATGAGGATCACCGCCACCAAGCCCCAGGACAGGAAGACGCGGCGCACCAGGCGCATGAGGTTGGCGCCCCGCCAGGGCCGGTAGAGATTGGCGCTGTGAAAGGTCACGAAGACCAGGGCCAGGGTGACGCCGCCCAGGTAAAGGTAATAGCGGTAAAAGACGGGTTCCACCGCGAACAGCCAGGTGAACAGAAAGAGCAGGGCGGCCACCACCAGGCCGTCCAGCAGGGCCTGAAGGCGGGAGATCAGCCAGCTGTATTGGTTAAAGATGCCTCCCCGGCGAAACTCCGGCATATACAGGGCCTCTTAAAGTCTCAAGTCGTACGGTCCGGCGAAGTTATCCTGCCGGCCGGCCAGTCCGGCGAGCAGGGCCTCCCAGCGGTCCAGGAGGGTTTGCCGCCGCAGATGGGTTTCGGCGTAGCGCCGGCCCCGGTCGCCCAGGAGCCGCCGGCGGGAGGGGTCGGCGGCCAGCTCCCGGACGGCGGCGCTGAGGGCGGCGGCGTCGCCGGGGGGGGTAAGGAGCCCCGCCCCGGACTCCCGGGTGATGCGCCCCAGCTCGCTGGCCGGGTCGGCGGTGGCCACGAAGGGCCGGCCGGCGGCCATGATGTTGGCCAGCTTGGAGGGCATGACCAGATCGGCGGCCCCGGCCTGCTGCACCACCAGGTGGAGGTCGCCGGCGGCCAGCAGGAGGGGGAAGTCCTCTTGAGATTGTAATGGCAGAAAGCGAACATTGTCAAGACCTTCTCGCACCGCGGCGGCCTGGAGCCGCTCCCGGGCGGCCCCGGCCCCGGCGATGAGAAAGGCCAGGTCGGGCCGGTCCCGGAGCCGGCGGGCGCAGTCCAGGAGGGTCTCGAGGCCCTGTTTCTCGCCCAGGTTGCCGGCGTAGAGGACCGTGGTGCGGCCGGGGAGCCGCCAGCGGTCGCGCAGCGGATTATCCGGGGGCAGGGGCCGGATGGTCTCGAGGTCGGCCCAATTGGGCAGGAGGTGCAGGCGGGCCGGGGGCACGCCTTTGTCCTGGAGGCGGGCGGCCATGCCCCGGGAGATGGTGGTCACCGCGGCGGCCCGCCGGAGGAGCAGCCGTTCCAGGAGCTCCAGGAAGGCGAACAGGGGACCGCCGCCCAGCAGACCCAACTGCCGGGCGGCGTCCACCTGGAGGTCCTGGTAATGGAAGGCGAAGGGAAGGCCCCGGGCGGTGGCCAGGGCCAGCATGGCGGGCCCCGTCACCAGGGGGGGGCAGACGGCCAGGGCGACGTCCCAGGGACGCCGCAGCAGCGCCGGCCACCAGGGCAGGCAGGCGACGCCGAAGGAGAGGTCGTGGAGGAGGCGGCGGGGGCCGGTGGGCCGCGACGGGACATACAGGGGGGCCCGCAGCACCTCCACCCCCTGAATGACTTCCCGGAGCCAGCCCCGGCGGCGATAGGGCTCCTGCACCCGCCAGTGGGGGTAATAGGGGGGGGCGGTGAGGACGGTGACCCGGTGCCCCCGGGCGGCCAGGCCGGCGGCGAGGTCGCCGGTATAGCGGCCGATGCCGATGAGTTCCGGGAAATAGTTGATGCCGTGGATGAGGATGCGCATGGGGGCCTGGCCGTGACGCCGGGAAAGACCGGCGGGCTAAGATTCCGGGCCGCCGGCGTCCCGGCGGGAGATGAAGTAGTCCTCGAGCACCAGGACGTCCATCTGGGTGCGCAGGAAGCAGTCCAGGGCCTCGGCCGGGCGGTTGACCACCGGTTCGTTTTCGTTGAAAGAGGTGTTGAGGACGACGGGGAGGCCGGTGAGCTGTTGAAATTGCTGGATCAACCGGTAATAGCGGGGGTTTTCCCCGCAAGAAACCGATTGCAGCCGTCCGGAGCCGTCCACGTGGGTGACGGCGGGCAGCAGGCCGCGTTTTTCCGGGCGGATGGCAAAGACCTGGAGCATGAAGGGGACGTCGTCGTCCTGCTCGAAGAACTCCGGCACCGCCTCCCGCAGGATGGAGGGGGCGAAGGGCCGGAAGGACTCCCGGCGTTTGATTTTCCGGTTGAGGAGGTCCTGCATGTCGGCCCGGCGGGGGTCGGCCAGGATGGAGCGGTTGCCCAGGGCCCGGGGGCCCCATTCCATGCGGCCGTGGAAAAAGCCCACCACCTGTCCGGCGGCGACGGCCCGGGCGGTGCGGGCCAAGAGCTCCGCTTCCCGGTCGAGGCGCGCCACCGTGCAGCCCTGGGCGGCCAGGTCGGCGGCCCGAGTTTGCAGGAGAGCGGCGATGTCGGCCTCCGGGTAGCCCGGTCCCCAATAGGCGTGCCGCATGACGAAGTTCCGGGGCCGTCCCAGGCGTTCGTGCCAGACCACCAGGGCGGCGCCCATGGCGCCGCCGGCATCGCCGGGGGCGGACTGGATGTAGAGATCGCGAAAGGGGGTGCGCTGTTTGATCTTGCCGTTGGCGACGCTGTTCATGGCGCAGCCGCCGGCCAGACAGAGGGCGGGGAGGCGCTGCTCGCGGGCCAGATGTTCCAGCAGGTGAAAGAGGGCCTGTTCAAAGCGCAGTTGCAGGCTGTGGGCGATGTCCTGGTGGCGCTCGGTGAGGGGCTCGCCGGGAGCGCGGGCGGCCCCCAGCAGCTCCGTCAGCGCCGGGGAGTAGACCCGGCCGATGGTGGGGACGGTATTGCGCCACTCGTAGCCGACGTTCTGATTGTGATGGCAGAAATACTTGAGGTTGAGGGCAAAGCCCCCGGAGGGCAGCAGCTGGAGCAGTTCGCTCATCTGTTGCAGATAGACGGGGCGGCCGTAGGCGGCCAGCCCCATCACCTTGTATTCGTCGCCGTAGTTGAGGAAGCCCAGGAATTGGGTGAGGGCCAGGTAGAACAACCCCAGGGAGTGGGGAAAGAAGACCCGGCCGGAAATCCGCAGGCGACCGTCCCGGCCCGCGCCCCAGGCGGCGCTGGAGAAGTCCCCGAAGCCGTCCACCGACAGGACCGCGGCCTGGTCGTAGGGGGAGGCGAAAAAGCTGCTGGCCAGGTGGGCGTGATGGTGCTCCACGAAATGGACCCGGGCCCGGAGGCCGTCGTCCCCCAGGTAGTGGGCGAACTGCTGTTTGACGAGGAGCCAGTCCCGGGCGTTGCTCACGCGGCTGCCCACGAGGCGGGAGTCGGGCCGGGCGGTGAGGGCGAACCAGAGTTTGCGGGGCAGTTGGGCCCAGGGTTTGCGGTTGAGGGCGACATGGTCCACCCGGGAGAGGGAGATCCCCCCCTCCTGCAGGCAGTAGCGAATGGCCCGGGCGGGGAAGCCGGCCCAGTGTTTGGCGCGGTTGAAGCGCTCCTCTTCGGCGGCGGCCACCAGTTGGCCGTCATGAAAGAGGCAGGCGGCGGAATCGCCGTGATAGGCGTTGAGTCCCAATATCCAGGACACGCACGTCCTCCCTGATCAGGTTAAGGATTGATAGAGCTGCAGCCAGCGGGGGCCCACCGCCGCGGTGCTGTAACGGGCGGCCACCAGGCGGCGCAGTTCCCGGCCGCGGGCGGTGCGTTCGGCCGGGCTCCAGGAAAAGACCTGTTCCAGGGCGGCCTGCAGCTCGGCCACCCGGGGGTGAATGAGGAGGCCGCCGCCCTCTTCCCAGTCTTCCAGGCCGGTTTCATGGGTGGTGACCACGGGGACGCCGGCGGCGGCCGCCTCGAGGTTGACGATGCCCACCACCTCGGAGCGGGAGGGCAGGCAGAAGGCCCAGGCATGTTTATATAACGCCCATTTTTCCGGGCCGAAGACGGGGCCCGGAAACCGCACCCGGTGGGTGAGGCCCCGGGCGGCGGCCAGGGCCCGGAGGCTGCGGGTGTAGGCGGGGGAGTCGTCGGGGCCGACGATGACGAGTTCGAAGTTTCGCCCGCCCCGGGCCCGGGCAAAGGCCTCGAGGAGCAGGTCGATGCCCTTTTTGGGGTGCAGCCGGGCCAGAAAGAGCACGTAGGGCTGCGGCCCGGGCGGGGCGGCGTCGGCGGCGGCCAGCCCGGCGTCGGCGGCGGCCAGATCCACGGCGTTGGGGATGACTTCGAGACGCGTGCCCGGGAACTGACCGGCGAGCTGCCGGGCCTCCCGGGGGGTGATGGCGTGGACGGCGGAGACCCCGGCGAAGGCCGGCGCGGCCAACAGCCGCCAGTAGATCAGCTTTTTCAGACGCCGGAGGCGGCCGTGGCGCCAATGCCAGGGGCTGAGCATGTCGTGGGGGCTCAACAGGGCGGGCAGGCCCCGGCGGGCGGCCAGCCGGGCCGCCAGCCACATGGGCGCGCCCCAGACCCCGTGCAGGTGCAGGACGACTCCCGGGTCGGCGGCGAGCCGGTCCAAGTAGTCGGTGAGGCCCCGGGGGTAGCGCCAGGGGCCCGCCAGCCGGGCGAGGGGAAATGCCCGCAGGGTTACGCCCGGGGGCGGCGGGGCGCCGGCCGGGCCCGCCGCCAGGATGGTCACCGGCCACGAGGCGGCGGCCAGGCCGCGGGAAATCTGGGTGATTACCGCAGTCACTCCCGGGTGGGCCGGGGAGTGGTTGTCGGTGACGTGAAAGATATGCGGGGGGCGGGGCCCGGTATCAGTTCGAGTCATGGCGCGAGGCCGGAGGGGGGGGCGCCTGGAAATCCCGGGGCCGCTCCCGGAAGGTGTACATGATGCGGTGGAGGAGATCCGCCAGGGGCGATTCGTAGACCAGGTAGCCCCAGCGCCGGGAGTACCAGGTGGTCTTGGCCACGTAGTTCCAGAAGTGGCGTTTCAGGTAAAACCGGGGGGTTTGCCGGAGGTAGGGTTCCAGGGCCGTATTGGTGGCGATAGCGGCCAGCCGGGGGAGCGGCGTCCGCCGGTGGATGGCCCGGTAGTGGGCGTAGTCCTCCAGCCGCAGCCCCATGAGGTGGGCCGTCACCCGATCGGCGGCGCCGGGGCTGCGGCTGCACACCAGCCAGCCGGGCTGCACGGCCAGGCCCTCGGCGATGGGGCCGTTTTTGGTCAGGCCGTAGGCGCCGTCCACCAGGGCGAGACGGACCCGCAGGGCCTCGTTCAGGGGGCCGATGAGGTCGTTGAAGTAGTAGTGCAGGCGCAGGCGCATCATGTCGGGGATGCAGCCCCACTGGTTCTTGTAGGAGAGGCTGACGCCGGTCATGCAATGCACCTTGGGCACCGGCAGGGTGACGGTGACGAAGCCTTCGTCCAGTAAAAACCGGGGCAGCTCCAGGGTCAAGTCCCCCCGGGGGAGGGCAAAGCGCACCGGCCGGGTGGGGGTCTGGCTCAGGTTGACCACCTCGACCCCCAGGCGCCGGCCCAGGCGGAAGAGGCCGAAATTCTCGAAGGCGTCGCGGATGGCGAAGGAGCCGTAGCCGCCGTCGGATTCGCCCACCACCACCCGGGGGTGGAGCTGGCGGAGGACCGTCAGGGCCGCCTCGATCATCTCCGGGGTGGTGGTGACGCCGGGCTGAAACCGGGGATAGGTGAGGTTGGGTTTGACAAAGACGCCCCCGGCCCGCCCCAGGGGTGCGGCGGCCCCCAGCCAGTCGAGGGCCTCCCGCAGGGTGCGGGCGTAGTCGGCGGCGGGGGCGATATAGACCTGATGGTGGGTCATATAACTCCACGGACCTTAAAACATGACGTAGATAAAGGGCGAGACCTCGTCGCCGGGCGCTTCCGTGCGGGAGAGGTCGGCGGCCAGCCGGCCCACGGCGGCCGCCAGGCGCTCCCATTCGGGATACGCCGGCGCCGCCCAGAGCCGGCGCAGTTTCTCTTCCAGCTGGGCCGCGGAGGTGATTTCGGGCCATTCCAGGTCCTGCGGGGTGGGGGCCGCCGGCCGGCGCTTCAGAAAATAGCTCTCCGCCCCGGGATCGTACCGCCGGGGGAAGAGGGCCTCCGGCCGGTCCTGGAAGGCGGCCCGCAGGGGCAGCACCTCCCGCCGGAAAAACTCCCGGATAAGGGCCGGGTCCGGCCCGGTTTCAGTCGAGCTCATAGGTCTCCCTCCAGTCGGTCTCCTCTTCCCAGGGGGGCTGCTCGTGTTGCCAGAGCAGGCAATCCTCCAGGACCAGCAGATCCATCCGGGTGCGCCGGAAACAGCGGTAGGCGTCCTGGGGCGAGCAGACGATGGGCTCGCCCCGGACATTGAACGAGGTGTTGATGAGCACGCCGCAGCCGGTGAGGTCCTTGAAGGCCCGGAGGAGGCGGTGGTAGTCGGGGTTGTCGGCGGGGTGGACCGTTTGCACCCGGGCGCTGTAATCGACGTGGGTGACGGCCGGGAGGTCGGAGCGGGGCTGGTTGATGATGGTCCGCAGGTCGGCGATGTCCTCCCAGGCGTCCCGGTCCACGGGCAGCCGGCGGTTCTCCCGCACCGGGGCCACCAGCAGCATATAGGGGCTTTCGACGTCCAGGTCGAAGTAGTCGCCCAGGTCCTCCACCAGCACCGAGGGGGCGAAGGGGCGGAAGGACTCCCGGAATTTGATCTTGAGGTTCATGCGGGACTGCATTTCCGGGTCGCGGGGGTCCCCCAGGATGGAGCGGGCCCCCAGGGCCCGGGGGCCGAACTCCATGCGGCCGGCCAGATAGCCCACCACCTGGCCGGCGGCCAGGGCCCGGGCGATGCGGGCCAGGCGCGGCGGGCTGTCGGGGATCCGCTCGTAGGGGTAGCCCCGGCGCTCCAGAAAGGCGACGATCTCGGCGGGCTGATAAGCCGGTCCCAGATAGCTCCCCTGCTGGCCGTCCCGGCCGTCGGGGTTTACGGTCCGGGGCCGGCCGCAATAGAGGTGGGCCCCCAGGAGGGCCGCGCCCAGGGCGCCGCCGGCGTCCCCGGAGGCCGGTTGAATCCAGAGGCCGTCGAAGAGCCCCTGCCGCCAGAGCTTGCCGTTGGCCACGCAATTGAGGGCCACGCCGCCGGCCATTACCAGGTTGGCGGCCCCGGTTGCCTTTTTCAGGTGCCGGGCCAGCAACAGCACGATCTCCTCCAAGACCTGCTGGACGCTGGCGGCCAGATCGCGTTCCCGGCGGGTGATCACGGCTTCCGGGGCCCGGGGGGGGCCCCCGAACAAGGCGTGGAAGCGGTCGTTGGTCATATAATTGCTGTCGAGGTAGCCGAAATAGTCGGTGTTGAGCCGGAAGGAGCCGTCGGGTTTGACGTCGATGAGGTGATCCCGGATGGTCCGGTAATAGCGGGGCCGGCCGTAGGGGGCCAGGCCCATGAGCTTGTACTCCCCGGAGTTGACCTTGAAGCCGCAAAAATAGGTGAAGGCGCTGTAGAGGAGGCCCAGGGAGTGGGGGTAATGAAGGACCTGGTGCAGTTGCAAGCTGTTTCCCTGGCCGAACCCCAGGGTGGTGGTCTCCCACTCCCCGACGCCGTCCAGGGTCAGAATGGCGGCCTCCGGAAAGGGCGAGGGGTAAAAGGCCGAGGCCGCATGGGCCAGGTGGTGTTCGCTGAACAGGACCCGGCCGCTGTTGCCCAGGGTCCCCAGGGCCTTGAGGATATGATCCCGCACCCAGACCTTGACCCCCAGCACCGAGCGGCAGGCCTTGTCGAACTGGTCGGCGGCGGCCTCCCCCATGGCCAGGCAGTTTTTCAGCACCCGGTCCCAGGTAAGCAGGGGGTTGTCGTAGAAGACGATGGCGTCCAGGTCGGCGGGGTCGAGGAAGGCCTCTTCCAGGCAGTAGTTAATGGCCCGGGCGGGAAAGCGGGGGTCGTGCTTTTTGCGGCTGAACCTCTCCTCCTGGGCGGCGGCGATGATGCGGCCGTCCTGCACCAGGGCGGCGGCGGAGTCGTGGTAAAAGGCGGAGATGCCCAACACCGTGGCGCTCACGGCCGGCTCCTCCCCGCCGCCAGCAGCCGGCTCACCGCCGGGGCCAGGGACTCGGCCAGGGCCTGATGGCCGGCCGGGGTCAGGTGGGGGTCCCGGGCAAACCGGAAGGCGCGCCGCGCTTCCGGGGAATAGCGCCAGAGGTCCGGCAGGGGGTCATGGAGGGCGCAGCCGGCGGCCGCGGCCAACTCCCGGAAGCGGGCCTGATAATTCGAGGGATCGCTGGTCTGTTCCACGTATTGGTAAAAGGGTATGGGGACCAGGAGCGTCGGCGCGGCGGCCTCGCCGAGCCAGCGCCGCAGGATGGCGGCCATCAGCAGCCAGGCCGGGTCCCGGGGATCGTTGTATTCCGGAAAGGGCTGATAACGGGAGACCTTTTGGATCAGATCCTTCAGCCCCAGCTTTTTGGCCAACTGCCGCAGGCCGTGATGGCGTCCGCCCCGGTCGATGGCGTGCCGCCACTGGGGGGGCACCTCGTCCGCCGTCAGGGCCTCCTTGGGAGGCGGGACCTGGCGCAGGGCCAGGTCGTTGTCTTCCAGCTCAAAGTAGGGCTTGGCGTAGAGGACCTCTGCGCCGTGGTCGTCATGATAGACGCGATAGCGGGCCTTGACCCGCAGGATATTCTCCACCAGCACGCCCAGGATCAGCAGATCGCAGTCGATGCCGACGGCGAACTCCCGGTAGACCAGGTAATGCTGATCGGTGCCGGTGCCGGGCAGGGCGAAGTTGTAGACCTCCACGCCGGGGAGCAGCTTTTCCAGCACATCGCCGTAGCGCTGGCCGTCGGAGACGCCGTCGCCGGCGGTGAAGGAATCGCCGAAGAGCAGGAGGCGGGGGACCCCCGGGGTTTTGGCGGCGGCGAATTCATGGCGGCAGCGGAAGCCGCTGGAGTTGGCCCGCAACAGGTAGCCGCCCCCCTCATGGGGCACCCGGGCCTTAATCCCGGGAATGAAGCGGTAGCCGATGGCCGGATGATATTCGAAGAGCTGGCGCATACGTATAATCCAACTTTTTACTATACCATAATTTCGGGCAGGCGTAAGAAAGAATAGGGGGCAGTCAGGGCCCTCGTTTGATTTTGGGATGGCGCCCGCGCGGGGAAAAATAAGCCCCTGGGGGCCAGGGGCCAGGCAGGATCAGAACTATCCAGTTTTCAGCAAAATTTTTCGGATATAAAAGTGCGGATAAGGGTTGTCCGGCTCGACACACCCGTATGCCATACCCGCGGTTGTATGTCCGCGCTGTTGGCAGAACCTTGCCGGTATGGGTTCAAAAAGCCCGGCGGGGAGGGCCGCCGGGCCGGGGCAATGATGGTGAAAAGGGGTGTTATTCGGTGTCGGCCTCGACTTTGGCGAGGACAGCGATTTTGACGGGTTGGACCTTGCGGTAGACTTCGGCGGGGGGTTTGAGTTCGCCGTCGACGAAGAGGAGGTCGCGTTCCAGGGAGATGTCGAAGAGGCGTTCGTTCTCCTGGAGGTAGGGCAGGATGAGGTCCCAGTCGGCGTCGGAGAGTTCCACCAGTTCGCCGCCGTTGAGCTGCTCGGGCACCACCTGGCCGTAGGGGTCGCGGATGTAGACGGCGCCGCCGGAGGCCAGGGAGAAGAGATTGGAGCCCGGGTAAGGGTTGGGCTGGCGGCGGACATGGCCGCGGTCGTCGTGCTCGATGCCGTTGACGATGACGAAGCCGCCGCCCTGAAGGACGTCGCCGGCCATGAAGGATTCGGCCAGGAAGTCCAGGGCGGTGCCGTTGACCACCACCCGGGGACGGCCGACGGCGTTGATGAAGGGACGGCCGGCGGCGTTACCCAGGATATAGACTTCGCCGCCCTTGGCGCCGTACATGAAGGTCTGGCCGACGTCGCCGTAGACCACCAGTTTACCCCGCTTCATGATCTGGCCGAGCTGGTCCTGGGCGTTGCCGTGGACGTGGATCTCCATGCCGTCGATGCCGGAGGCCAGGTAATCGCCGGAGCTGCCGTAGACGTCGATGCGGACGCCGTCGGTCTCGAGGCCGAAGCCGCAGCCGGTGAAGCGCTGGCCGCGATAGCCGTAGACGATGAACTGTTTCCACCCCAATTTATAGGCGGCCACCTGGAGGCGGGCGTCGCAATCCTCGCCTTCGGGGGGGAAGCCGGCGGCGTCGAGGATGAGGACGGCGTCGGGCTGGGGCGGGGGCGCCAGCTTGTCTTTGGTGTCCCAGTCAAGCCAGCGGTAGCGGCTGGGGTCGGCGGCGCCCACGGGGGGCGAGGCCCGGAAGATGCGGGTAAGGGCGTCGGAGGCCAGGCGCAGCAGGTGGCTGCGCTTCTTGTCGCCGGGGTCGTAGCGGCGGTCGAGTATGAGGGTGAGGGCGGCGATGGTGGCGGCTTTGGCGTCGTCGCCTTGCATGGCCAGGGTTTCCAGGGTCTGGACGACCTCCAGGAAGGAGACGTAGGTCCAGCTCACCAGGCGGGGTTTGAGCCAGTCGAACAGGGTGCGGCCGCTGGCGTCGGCGAGGAGGGGGGTGAGCAGGGCGGCCAGTTCCTCGGCGCGCTCCGGGGAGATTTCGGGGACGAAGCCGCTCCAGGGTTTTTGGTACCACAGGGCCTTTTTGGGCTGGCCGAACTTGTCGTGGCAGGAGAGCACCCGGCGGCCGTTCTTGGGCTCCAGGGAGAAGATGTAGGCGCCGCCGTCGGTGTAGCTGCCGCCGCGGGCGTTCCAGTAGAGGTCGGCCACGGGGCAGAAGCGGGGGTCTTCCTCGGAGAGGGAGGCGAGGGTGGCGTCGATGGCCTGTTTTTCGGAGCAGATGAGGCCGATCTGAACCTCGCCTTCCTGGAGGGCGAAGACCTGGGGGCGCAGCATGGAGGTGTCGGTGATGCCGATGAGTTCGTAGCGGTCGCGGGAGGGGTCGTTGCGGGCGATGATGAAGAACCAGGGGCCGTCGGGGGAGCCGTGGATGTGGGTGGCCTGGATGAGACGGTAGAGCTCCTGACGTTTGGCGGGCAGGAGGTCGAAGTCGCGCTCGGTGGTGGGGGCCAGGGCCTCGATGACGTATTCCAGGGGGTAGCCGTAGACCCGGTGAAGCAGGTCGAACATGAGGACGGCCACTTCGGTGTCGGTGAGGAAGAGGGGGTAGGTCTGCCGCTGGCTGAGGTATTCGCTCACCGAGTGGTAATTGGCGAAGTCGCCGTTGTGGACCAGGGCCATGTTGAGGGCGGCGAAGGGGTGGGCGCCGCCGGGGTGCCAGACGCGGCCGCGGGTGGGGTAGCGCTGGTGGGCGATCCAGATATGGGCCTTGAAGTCCAGCAGGTTGTAGTAAAGGGCGGCTTCCTCGGCGTAGCCGACGATCTTGAGAATCATTATATTGCGCCCCTGGGAGAGGACGAAGGCCTTTTTTTCGCCCAGGGAGGCGTAGAAGGTCTGGTTGAGGCGGTAGCAGTTCTGGGAGATGAATTCATCCTCCACCTGCCGCCAGGCGATGCCGTGCAATTGATGGCGCTGGATGAAATGCTGGAGGACCTCGATCTTGACCCGCACGAAATAGCGCCAGACCTCGGGGGGCTCGACGGTGAGGCCGGGCAGATCGCGCCAATCGGCCATGGCGGGGATTTTGGCGGCGAAGTCGACTTTGAGGAAGGGTTTGATGAAGCGGTCCTCCACTTCCCGGCGGGCGTCGGGGTCGAGATAGGCCACCTGGATGAGGTAGTCTTTATCGAGGATTTTCCGGGAGACGCCCAGGGTGTCGGGATCGAGGCCGACGGCGGCGATGCCGCCGCCCTTGCCATTGCCGCGGTTGTGCATCTGGACGGAGGGCAAAAAGATGTGACGTCCGGAGACGGGCACGTTGCTGGCGAAGCCGGTGACGCCGCAGCCGCCTTCGGCCTCGGGTTTGAGGGTGTCACCGGGGAGGAAGGCGGGGTGGAGGTCCCGGCGGCTGGCCAGCAGCCGCAGTCCTGCATGGTTGTAGGGGGTTGATGCTTTCATTGCTGACCTTTGTGCATGATGCCGGTAAATTCCATGCCGCGGCGGAGGTCGTCTTCCACCGGGCGGTCGTAATAGTCGAGGTGAACCATCAGATCGGTGCGCCCCACCAGTTCGCTGATGCTCTTGAGGCCCAGGCGGCGCAGGATTTCCTTGAGCTGCCAGGCCCAGGCGGCGTAAAGGTTGCTGATGCGTTGCAGGCCCCAATCGATCTGGACCATTTCGCAGAGCTCGGGGTCGGTGGTGGCGATGCCCCGGGGGCAGCCGCGGCCGGACTCGCAGTTATAGCAGCGGGTGCATTCCAGGGCGACCATCTCGGCGGTGCCGATGACGACGCCGTCGGCGCCCAGGGCGATGGCCTTGGCGACGTCGAAGGCGGTGCGGATGCCGCCGGAGGCGATGAGGGTGATGCGGTCGCGGATGCCCTCATTGCGGAGGAACTGGTGGACCTTGGGGATGGCGTATTCGATGGGCATGGCGATGTTTTTCTTGGCGATGTCCGGGGCGGCGCCGGTGCCGCCGTAGCTGCCGTCCAGGTGGACGATGTGGGCCCCGGCGTCGTAGCTGCCCACGGCCACCATGTCGACGTCGGTGGGGGTGGAGACCTTGACGGAGACCAGGGTGCGGGGGTTGATCTCCTTGATCCAGTCGACGTGCTTCTTGTGGTCTTCCACGGAGTAGACGCTGTGGAAGGGGAAGGGGGAGAACAGGGCGCTGCCGGTGACGGCCTCCCGCATTTTGGCCACGGCGGGGGTGACCTTGTCACCCAATAAATGGCCGCCCAAGCCGGGTTTGGCGCCCTGGGCGTACTTGAACTCGACGATGCGGACGCGCTGGATGGTGTCTTCCCGGACGCCGAAGAGGCCGGTGGCCACCTGGGTGATGATGTAATCATCGTAGGGCATGAGGGCTTCGGGATAGCCGCCCTCGCCGGTGCAGGTCATGGTGCCCCAGCGGACCGCGGCCAGGGTGCGGGACAGCATGGTGTTCAGGCTGATGGAGCCGAAGGACATGCCGCCGCCGTACCAGGGGACGTCGAGCTGCACCTGGGGGCGGCCGTCGGCCCGGCGGTTGAGGACCAGGTCGAGGGAGATCTCGTCGTGGCTGAGCTTGGAGTCCTGGAACTGCCGGGGGAAGATGAAGCGCAGCTTGTCGAAGCCGCCGCCGGAGTCGCCGGTGCGGTATTCCAAGTCGGCGTGGGGCAGGGTGCCGAATTCGGCCATCCACCAGGTGCTGATGAGCAGATCGGCGGTCCAGCGCCGGTCGCCGAAGACCTGGTAATTGGGATTGAGCACCACCCGCAGGGCCTGCTCCGGGCACTTGTCGACGCAGTAGAAGGGCTGGCTCTGGCACTTGAAGCCCAGGCAACGGTAGCCGGCGGGCCGGCGGAGGAGGGGGCCGGCCCAGGCATGGACGCCGAAGGGGCAGGTCTCGACGCAGGCGCCGCAACGGGTGCACTTTTTCTCGTCGCGCAGGACCCGATACTTGCTTAAGGGATTGCGAAACCGGCAGGGGGCCGGGGAGGGCTCCCGGGACTGCCGGGCGATGTCTTCTGTAGAGAGGGCTAAGGCTGCTTGTGTCATGGTGGTTTCCAGAAGTCTCGGTTTTTCGTATGTTGTCTTGAGGGAGGGGGCCAGGGGGCGCACCCCCTGCCCCCGCCCTCAAACTCCCGCCCCCAACCCCTTAAGGGATCAGGGGGGGGCAGGGTTTAGTTGGGGTCGCGTTCGCCCGGCTCCACTCCCGCCGGAGAGGCGAAGAGGGGAGCGAAGATGTCCTTTTCCAGGTCCTCGAAGAACATGGCCCGGCCCATCTCCCCCCGCAGGCGGCGGACCTCCCGGAGGCCCATGGCGCCCAGGACTTCCAGGAGCTGGTTGTTCCAGGCCCCCATGAGGTTGACGAGGCGCTGGGCGCCCCGTTTGGGACTGATGCGGCCCATGTCCACCGGGCAGGACTCGCCGCGCTCGCATTGGCGACAGAGGCGGCATTCCAGGGCGACCAGGATGGGCAGGTCGATGGCGACGGCGTCGGCGCCGCAGATGATGGCCTTGGCGACGTGCTCCGCCAGGGCGATGCCGCCGGAGGCGATGAGAGTGACGGCATCCCGCATGACGTTGTCCACCAGGCGGATGTGGGCCTGACGGATCAGTTCCTTGAGATGCAGATCCTGGGCGGCGCCCAGTCCCTGGGCATGGTTGTCGGCATGGAAATGGAGGATTTCGGCGCCGGCGCCGGCCAGGGCCGCGACCCGGTCGGCCAGGCGCTCATCGGCGGGCAGCCTGACGGAGACGAGGAGCCCGGGGTAGCGGGATTTGAGGCGTTCAATGTCCGCCATGATTTCGGGATGATCGAGGAGTTCCACGAGCCGCGCCTGTTCGAGCCAGGGATCGTCCAGGGAAAGGGTCCCGGGGGCGAATTGGGGGGCCAGGTGCCGCACGGCGGGGGCCAGCTTGTCAGTGAGCTGGTCCCGGGGGATAACGGCCAGGGTATCGAGCTGTTGGGCGGCGGCGGCCATGACCTGACGCAGGCGGGGTTTTCCCGCGCCCAGGCTGGGTTCGGTGAACAGCACCGGCAGGGGCACTTCCAGGAGGGGGAAGGCGGGCATGGTGACGCCGCCCTGATCGTCGAAGGACAGAAAGAGGGGTTTGCGCCCCAGGTCGACGGTGGTGCTGATGTATTCCCGGCCATGGATGCCGTCCCGGGTGGGGCGGACGATTTCGGACATGTCGGTCCAGATGGAGTCGAAGCCGGGGCCCCGGAAGGGACCGCCGTAGCCGGCCCCGGAGACGGGGATGCGGCCGGTTTCGGCCTGGAACCAGGTGGTGCTGATGATTTCTTTGGTCCAGTAACTGTCGCCCAGGGTCTGGTATTGGGGGTTGGGGGCCTTGGTGACCAGTTCCCGGGGGCAGCCCTGGACGCAGCGCAGGCAATTCTTACAGAGGCTGTCGATGGTGTCGGTGAAACTCAGGGAGTCGAAATCCCGTTGGCGGAAGGCGCCGTAGGGACAGGTTTCCTTGACGCAATGGGTGCAACGCAGGCAGCCTTCGCCCCAATCGAGGACCGTGCCCTTGCCCACCGCCTTGAAGCGGGGAGCGACGGCCCGGGTATGGATATGATATTTCGCCGGCATGGACAGGGCCTCCTAGGGGCGTTGATCGGGGCGGATCACCCGGCGGGGGCCGCTGCCGCCGGCCTTGGCCCAGTCCTTGGAGGACTGCGGTTCCAGGAGCCGCTCGACCAGCCCCAGGTTGGTCAGCCGTTCGTAGATCTGTTCCCAGGCGCAGGGGATGGGGGGGTCATAGGGGAAGGCCAGGTTGATTTCACATTTCCCGGCGGTGGCGCCGCCGCACGGGCCGTTGAGGAGGCGTTTGGCGCAGCGGGCGATGGGGCAGATGCCGCCGGTGACGCCCAAGAGGCAATCGCCGCAGCCCCGGCAGTTCTCCACCCACACGCCGCGGTCGGCGGTTTCGCCCAGGAAGGTGGTGTTGAGGGCCGGGAAGACGGGGATGTTCGGCAGGCGGGCGGAGAGGGCCTGGACTCCGGCGCCGCAGGCCAGGGAGAGGACGGCCTCGGCGTCCTGGACTTCGCCTATGAGATCGACGAGGAATTCATGGACACACTGGCGATCAACGCTGGTTTCCCGGAGTTCCAGGTGCTGGCCGGCCAGTTGGCCGGCCATCTTCAGGGCGGCGGTGAGCTCGGCGGTTTCCCGGCGGCCACCGCTGGCGCATTCGGCCACGCAGGAGTCGCAGCCGGCCAGAAGGATACGGGAATAGCCCCGCAACATGGTCTGGATTTCCTCCAGAGACTTTCTGGTACCAACAATCATAACTACTCCTTTGACGCCGGGGCTACCGGGCGAGGGGGCTGGGTTTCAACGCCCGGGCCCGGGCCTGGATATCGGCGAGAATGACGGAGAGGGCGGCGGCGTCGCCCGGAAGCAGGCGGGACATCCCGATACGCTCGGGTTCCAGGCCGATTTCGCGAAGATAGTCCTGGGCATGCTGGACTCTTTTGCCCATGCGGCTGGAGCCTTCGGCCAGGCGGCAAGCGGTTTCATCGCAACCGATGACCCACACCAGATCAACGCCGGAGGCCAGGATACGGAGCAGATGGTAGGTTTCCACCTTACTGCTGCAGGGTTGGGTAATGACCTGGGGCCGCAGCCCGGCCTGGGTCAACTGGGTCTGCAAGCCGTCGGCCTGGGGGAGCGCGTTGCCGCATGCGAGTATGACGAGATTCATTTTTGGGTTCACCCTTACCCCTTTGAGATGATTCGTAATCAAAAATTATAGCATAAGGAGTTTATTTGGAAAAGAGATATTTCAGCGCTTTACCTATTCATTATTTTGTTTAGACAGATTACGTCAGGGAAAGAGGGCGGAAGGTGCTCCGCCCTCTCGTGTTCGGCTTCTTCCCGGAGGGAAAGCCCGGTCAGTTACAGAATGGGGAGATAGCGTTCGATCTCAAAGGCGCTGACGTGCATGCGGTAGGCATCCCATTCGATCTTTTTGTTTTCCAGGAACTTGGTGAAGATGTGCTCGCCCAGGGTTTCTTTGATGAGTTCGCTGTTCTCCACTTCGTCGATGGCCTCGTGGAGGCTGCCGGGCAGAGACTTGATCCCCAATTTTTCCCGTTCGGCTTCGGTCATATGGTAGATATCGATTTCCACCGGTTCGGGCATGACGTACTTGTTGTCGATGCCCTTGAGGCCGGCGGCCAGCATGACGGCGAAGGCCAGGTAGGGGTTGCAGGCCGGGTCGGGGGCGCGGTATTCGATGCGGGTGGCGGCCTCTTTGCCGGGTTTGTACATGGGGACCCGCACCAGGGCGGAGCGGTTGCGGCGGGCCCAGGCGATGTAGACGGGGGCCTCGTAGCCGGGGACCAGGCGTTTGTAGGAGTTGACCCACTGGTTGCAGATGCCGGTGATCTCCCGGGCGTGGGTGAGGATGCCGGCGATGTAGCTCTTGGCCGTGGCCGACAGGTTATAGACGTCTTTGGCGTCGTAGAAGGCGTTCTTGCTGCCCTGGAAGAGGGACTGGTGGGTGTGCATGCCGCTGCCGTTGATGCCGAAGATGGGTTTGGGCATGAAGGTGGCGTAGAGTCCGTGCTGCCGGGCGATTTCCTTGACGGCGACCCGGTAGGTCATGGTCTTGTCGGCCATTTTGAGGCCTTCATCGTAACGCAGGTCGATTTCGTGCTGGGAGTCGGCCACTTCGTGGTGGCTGTATTCCACCCGGACGCCCATTTTTTCCAGGGCGAAGATGGTTTCCCGGCGCAGGTCGGCGCCCCGGTCCAGGGGGGTGGTGTCGAAGTAGCCGGCCTTGTCGATGATGCAGGTGTCTTCGTTGTTGGCGAAGTAGAAGTATTCCAGTTCCGGGCCGGTGTAGTAGGTGTAGCCTTTTTCGGCGGCCCGGGCCAGGGTGCGTTTGAGGATATAGCGGGGGTCGCCGGGATAGGGGGAGCCGTCGGGCTGGAGGATGTCGCAGAACATCCGGGCCACGGGCTGTTCGTCGGGCCGCCAGGGCAGGATCTGGAAGGTGGTGGGGTCGGGCTTGGCGATCATGTCGGACTCTTCGATACGGGAGAAGC
The DNA here is from genome assembly GCA_964428565.1 of uncultured Desulfobacterales bacterium. Lineage (GTDB taxonomy): Bacteria > Desulfobacterota > Desulfobaccia > Desulfobaccales > Desulfobaccaceae > CAYRYV01. The sequence continues at coordinate 18,917 of CAYRYV010000005.1, forward strand.
CTTCAATGGAGGAGCCGTCGAAGCCCATGCCTTCGGTCATGGCCTCTTCCAGTTCCGAGGGGCGGATGGCGAAGCTTTTCAGCATACCCAGGATGTCGGTGAACCAGATCTGGATGAAGCTGATCTGCTTATCCTTGACGACTTGAAAAACGTCTTCCACACTTTGACAATTCATAGTCACACCTCGCTGAAATTTTTTTGTTATGTTAAGTGTTAGTCAAAAATTATGCCAGATTATTTTTTATTGGAAAATCATAAAAATAGTTCGGAGCAGGGGGGAGCGGGGAGACAATCTTGTCGGGCCGCGGCCCTGCCGCTTTACAGATTTGTAACGCCCGGCGTTCGGACTCACGACCGGGGACGCCCCTTGCGTTCATCGATGTCCCCGGGGTACATGACGGCTTCCTGGCCCCGTTCCCGGGTGCGGATGCGGATGGCTTCCTCCACCGGGTAGACGAAGATGAGGCCGTCGCCGGAGGCGCCGGTATAAGCGGCGGAGAGAATGGCCTCGATGGTGTCTTCCAGGTTATGTTCGCTGAGGATGATATTGACCTGAATTTTGGGGAGCATATCCACCTGATAGGTGCCGGAGCGGCCGGCCAGCTTGATGCCGCCCTGGCGGCCGTGCCCCCGGATTTCAAAGATATTGAGTCCAACGATACCGATGTCCTTGAGGGCCTCTTTGACGTCGTTGATTTTGTCTTCCCGAATGATGGCTTCGATCTTTTTCAGCATAAGTTCTCACCCCCCTTAGGAATAGGCGCGTTCGCCGTGGGAACTGATGTCCAGGCCGACTTCCTCTTCCATATGGGTCACCCGCAGGCCGATACTCAGGTCCAGGACCTTGGCCACCACGAAGGTGACGAGGAAACAGAAGGCCATGGTTACCACGATGGCCAGGATCTGGATGCCGAGTTGGGCGGGATTGCCGTAGAAGAGGCCGTTGGCGCCGGCGGCGTTGACCTCGACGGTGGCGAAGAGGCCGGCGGCCACCATACCCCAGGTGCTGGCGATGCCGTGGCAGGCCCAGACGTCCAGGGATTCATCCAGGCCGCGGCGGTCCCGGAAGCGGATGGCGTAATAGCTCAAGGGTGCGGCCACGGCTCCCAGGACCAGGGCGGCCATGGGGGTGATGTAGCCGGAGGCGGGGGTGACGGCGGCCAGGCCCACCACCATGCCGGTGGCGATGCCCAGGGTGCTGGGGCGGCCGTCCAGCCAGGAGAGCAGCATCCACACCAGGCCGGCGGCGGCGGCGGAGGTGTTGGTGGTGAGCAGGGCGTTGACGGCCACGCCGTTGGCGGCCAGGGCGCTGCCGGCGTTGAAGCCGAACCAGCCGACCCAGAGGAGGCCGGTGCCCAGGACGGTAAGGGGGATGCTGTGCGGCTCCATGGGGGTCTTGCCGAAGCCCTTGCGGGGGCCGATGACCAAGGCGAAGGCCAAGGCGGAAAAACCGGCGGCGATGTGGACCACGGTGCCGCCGGCGAAATCCAGGGCGCCGAGGCCGCCCAGCCAGCCGCCCTTGCCCCAGACCCAGTGGCAGAGGGGATCATAGACGAGGGTAGCCCAGAGCAGGCTGAAGAGCAGGAAGCTTTTGAAGCGCACCCGTTCCACAAAGGCGCCGGTGATGAGGGCGGGGGTGATGACGGCGAACATCATCTGAAAGGCGGCGAACAGGCTGTGGGGGATGGTTTTGCCGTAATCGGGATTGGGGGCGGCACCCACCCCGGCCAGGCCCAGGTAGTTCAGGCCGCCCACCAGGCCGCCGATGTCCTCGCCGAAGGCCAGGGAGTAGCCGTAGAGCACCCATTGGACGCCGATGAGGGCCATGAACACGAAGCTTAAGGTCAGGGTGGAAAGGATATTTTTCCGGCGCACCATGCCCCCGTAAAAGAAGCCTAAGGCCGGAGTCATCATCAATACCAAGGAACAACAGACGAGGATCCAGGCGGTATCCCCCGAGTTGATGGAAGCGGGCATGGTTACGTGGCGTTCCTCCTTTCAAGACGGCCTCGGAAGGGCCTGGTCGGGTCAGCGGCCGTTCAGTCCACGGTCGGTCTCACAGTTTCCCGACGGTTGCCGGGGCCAGGGGCAACAACCATGCCAGAGGAATACTTAAGTAATATTATTGTGTTATAAAAATATCACAGGAAGAAAGTGTTACATTTTTGTAACTGGTTCGGCATGAAAATTACATAATTGTATATTTAGAGGGGGAATAGCGGCCGGGGGCGGGGGACAGTATGAGGTATCAGAATTATTAATCAATCATATATATATGTTATGCCGGCGGCGGGGCGGCAACCAGGGGCAGGAGCCCCCGGGGGGCCCGGGGGCTCCTGCAATAAGAGAGTTAGCGGCGATAGCCCAGGATTTTTTCCACTTCGTCGGCGTCGGAGTCCATGACGTACGGGATGCCGGAGATCTTGGCGGCTTCTTCGGTGAGGGCCACCAGGTCGTCCCGGGAGATGTGCTTGAGGGCGAACTTGCGGGCCCCGGCCATGAACTGCTGCAGGCCCTGGGTCATGCGGCTGAGGTAACTGTACATGCCGATGGCGCCGGCGGGGATGACGCCGTACTGTCCCAGGGGGAATTTGCGGCGCAGGGTCGCGGCCTCGGCAAAATGCTCCACATAGGCCTCCTTGCAGTCCCTTTCCTCCCGCTGGCACATGGATTCCAGTTTACGGCCTTCGTTGGTGCCCACCATGGCGGCAGTCATAATGGAGCGGCCCATACAGACCAGCTTGACGTAGGGGGCGCCCAGGGCCAGGGCCTTGAACACATGGTCTTCCAGGGAGAGGCCGCCGGCGATGGCGCAATCCGGGACAAACTCACCCTTGTTGTCGAGGTACCTGAGGTACTCGTACAGGAGGCACTGGATATAGATGGTGGGGATGCCCCATTCGTTCATCATGCGCCAGGGGCTCATGCCGGTGCCGCCGCCGGCGCCGTCCACGGTAAGCAGGTCAATTTTGGCTTGAGAGGCGAATTTGACGGCCCGGGCCAGATCGGCGGGGCGGTAGGCGCCGGTTTTCAGGGAGATGCGCTGGGCGCCGACTTTGCGCAGATGTTCAACAGTTTTGTAAAAGTCATCTTCGTCAACCATGCCCAGGCGGGAATGACGCTCAAACTCCTTGATGCCTTTGGCCATCCAGCGTTCTTCCGTGGTCGCATCCTGGGGGTCGGGAAGGACAATGTAGCCCCGGTCCCGGAGGAGTTTAGCCCGGTCCAGGGTGTGCAGTTTGACTTCGCCGCCGATGTTCTTGGCGCCCTGGCCCCATTTGAGTTCAAAGAACTCGACGCCCAATTTGTCGATGACGTACTCGGGGACGCCCAGGCGGCCGTCTTCGACGTTGGCCTGCACGATGATATCGCCTTTACCCTGGTACCAATCTTTAAAGGTTTTTACGCGACGCTCCATTTCCGGGGAGCGGACGACCTTGCCTTTTTTAATTTCGGCCTGGGGGTCCATGCCGCAGACGTTTTCGCCGCAGACGATGATGATGCCGCTGATGGCGGCGCCGATGGCCATGGCCTCCCAGTGGACCCGGGCGATTTCGGTGGAGCCCAGGGCGCCGGTGAAGGCGGGAAAATCGAGTTTGATCTTATTGGTCACGCCGATCTCAGCACCGACATCCACCGCCGGGAAGGTCGCCTTATCGGAGTCGGCCGCGATGCCCACGGCGCCGACACAGGTACCCTGGATATTGAAATGAGAGTAATCTACCGGGTAGTCTTTATCAGCGCCGGCGGTGACATTGCCGAAGGGTTGGGGATAGAGCATTTCCCGGCCGCGAATGGCGGACCGGCCGATTTCGCAGGGTCCGGGGCAGCTATCCAGGCAGGTGACGCAGATGCCTGAGATGGGGGCGGGTTTGACGCGGGTCTTGGTCAGGGTGGCGGGGCTGCGATTAGGGTTGCTGAAAGTCATCCGATAATTCCTCCTTAATGTTTACAGAAATGCATGGTTTTGGTCAGGGCACTCTGTCGAGAGCCCCGGGTTGGGCCGTCAACTAGCAGATTACACTTTAGTAATATTATATGTAAAATAACATCAAAGATATTCTATGGTTACGGCACCGGCAAAAATTATTTAGTGATATCAAAACTAAATCACCCAGAGCACGGAGATGATTTATCTTCGGGAGGCCGAGCGGCATATTGGAATTAGCGTATTGAAAAAACAAAATAAAACGTTTTTTCATGCCCTTCCCGGCCACGCCCGGGCGTATTTATCTACAAACTTGTAAAATTAGTCATTTTTTCTTAACAATTTTGTGCATTATAGTACAACATGCCGCCCTCAACCTTATCACATCTACTCATGCGGATTCTACCGGAGGGCGATGAAGACTTTCAGGTCCCGCGGTTACCCCCGAAGAGGGGCGTTATGCCTGCCCGCAGCTGCCAGGCATCCTGAGATGTTACCGCCTCATCTCTGCGCACATACTGATAAATAGAACTATTTATTAATTTTTCTCAGGTTGCCGGCCGGCAGACGTGTTCCTCCCGGGAATGTGGAATGGGGGCGCAAAGGTGTGGTGGCCCGGCGAGGGGTAGCAGTTCTTCCGGTAGGGGGAAGAATCCAGCTCTCGCTTGGGACGTGGAGGTTGCAAGAAGCGTTCCCTCCGCCAGTCCGGCCGCCATTGAGTTTAATATATAATAGGATCAATATGATATGGTTGATTGGGAGGGTGGCGGGGAAGTCCGCCGCGGGGAGCGGCCCGCCCGGAGGCGGTTGCGGGGGGCCTCCGGGGATGCCGGGAGGAGGTGACGGTTCAGGCGGCGCGATACTGTCGGGGGTTGAGGTTATACATCTTGAGTTTGTATCCCAGGATGCGCAGGCTGGTGTCGAGATAGGCGGCCGCTTTGCTTTGGTGCCCCTGGGTGGCTCTCAGAGCTTCAATGATCATTTCTTTTTCCAGATTTTCCACAGCATTGGCCAGGGAGTGGGTCTTCGTCCCGGAGACCTGGTCCTGGGTCTGCAGGCTGGCGGGGAGATGGATGGTGCGGATAGTGTCTTCATCGCAGACGAGGACGGCCCGTTCGACGACGTTTTCCAGTTCCCGGACGTTGCCGGGCCAGTGGTACTGCATGAGGAGGTCGATGGCGGGGGACGACAGGCGGCGGATGTTTTTGTGGTTTTCGCCGCTGAATTTTTCCAGGAAATACTCCGCCAGCAGGATGATGTCGGTTTGTCGTTCCTTAAGGGGAGGCAGGTAGATGGGAAAGACGTTGAGGCGGTAATAGAGATCTTCCCGGAAGGAGCCGGCGTCCAGGGCCGCTTCCAGGTCCCGGTGGGTGGCGGCGATGATGCGGACGTCGGCTTCCATGCTTTTGATCCCCCCGACGCGGACGAACTCCCGCTCCTGGATGACACGCAGGAGTTTGAGTTGCACGGTCTGACTGAGGTCGCCGATTTCGTCCAGGAAGATGGTGCCCCGCTGGGCCAGCTCGAAACGGCCCATTTTGGCCTGGGTGGCGCCGGTGAAGGCGCCCTTTTCGTGTCCGAAGAGTTCGCTCTCCACCAGGGTTTCCGGCAGAGCGGCGCAGTTGACCCGTACAAAAGGCTTATGGGCGCGGCGGCTGTTGTAGTGAATGGCGCTGGCCACCAATTCCTTGCCGGTACCGGATTCCCCCCGGATAAGTACAGTGGCGTTGCTCTGCGCCACCCGCTGAATCATTTCGAACACCTGGCGCATCTTATTGGAATTACCTACGATATTTTGATAGTTGTATCTTTCCTGCAGTTCCTCCCGCAGTTTGAGATTTTCATCCCGCAGGATCTGTTTTTCCTGGTCGATGCGCATCAGATTATTGACGGTTTGGGCGATGACCGACCCCAGGATGGTGAGGAGCTTCAGATCCTCGTCGAGGGCGATCTCCTCCCGATACAGACGGTCGACGCTCAAGGCCCCGATGGTCTGGGCACCGATCTTGACGGGGACGCAGATGAAGGAGATGTCCTGTTTTTTCAGGTCACCCCGGGAGCGGGTGCGATTCAGAAAGAGGGGCTCCTGGCTGACCTGGGGGACGACGGCGGGTTCTCCATTTTCCACCACCCGGCCGGTGATGCCTTCACCCAGCTTATAACGGCCCCGGCGCCGGGCTTCGGCGGTCAACCCGTGGGCGATCTCGATATGGAGTTCCTGGGTGTCGGGATTTAAGATGGTGATGGTGCCCCGTTTCACTCCCATACGCTGCGCCAGAATGGAAAGCACCTTTTGGAGATTACGTTTCAAGGAGCCGGGGGAAATGAGAGTCTGGGTAATCTCATATAGGACGGAAAGGGTTTCGTTCCCCAACATGGCAACAAGGGTCTCCTGATTTTTTTGAAATACCGATAGTACAAATATGTACATTTACAATTTTGTCATTAGGGAGAGAAAAAAGCAACTCTTTTTTGGGGTAAGGCGGTCGGCGGACGGACGGAGCGGGCAGATGTCAGTGGTGGAGCGGGCCGGGGGGCGGAACAGGCACGTCCCCGCCGGGGGCGGCAAGGTCCCGGGGCAATCCAGGCGGCTGCCTACCCGCGGGCGGGGAGCGTAGGAGGAAACTCCAGAATCAACGCAGCAGTTGCCGGGACTTTTGGAGCATGGTCTCTGCTTCGGCGGTGTTACCCTTTTTTTTCAGAAAATTTCCCAGGTAATAATAGCCTTCAGCGTATCGGGGATCGATCTGGAGGGCCTTGCGGTAGGCGGTCTCCGCCTCGCTGTCTTTGCCCAGCTTCTCCAGACACGAACCCTTCATACTGTAGGCCTCGGCGAAATCGGGCTTGGCAGCGATGGCCTGGTCCAGTGCTTTGACCGCTTCTTCATAGCGGGCCTCGCCCCCCAGTACCATACCGTAATGGAAATAACCACGGGCGGCTTTGTTCATAGCCTCGCGGGCGGCGTCGGCGGCCCCGGCGCCCTGGGGGAGGGCACAGACGACCCACAGCAATCCCACCATCAGCAAAAATTTCTTGGCCATGCTCTACTCCTCGGTGTTGAGGTCAAAAAAGAGTGCTTCCCATTAACAAGATGGTTTATTTGGTTATACAACAGTTTAACAAAAACAAATCTCGCAAGCCAATGAACTTTCCCGGGAAAGATGGCATCTTCTTGGAAACTAATCATTTTTATCGGTATGTCGAGCCATTAACTTGAGGGGGCCGAAGAAAAGTAAGATAATTCCAGGGGGCCGGCCCCGAAGCCAAGGATACATCCGGGGAGCGGGCGATCACCCGGGCAGTCCGGTTTATTGAAACTGCCGATCTATCCTGATAGTATCTATGAAATTCCCATGTCGGCCGAGGCGTCTGAGACATCCATGCACAACCGCAAGATATCCGTCCTGCAGTTATTCGTCACCCTGCCGGTGGGAGGCGCCGAAGACCTCTTGAAGGGCATCATCACCGGACTGAACCCCCGGGTGTTTTCCCCCCAGGTGGTGTGCCTGGGTGAACGGGGACCGGTGGGGGAGGAATTGCGGCAGGCGGGCTATCCGGTGACCGCCCTGGGTTTGGACCTCAAACGCGAGCCTTTCAGCAAGATCGTGCGAGAGGTTCGGGGTCTGCTGCGGCGGGAGCGGCCCGACATCCTGCACACCCATCTATACCACGCTAATTTGTATGGCCGGCTGGCAGCCTGGGGCCTGGGTCTGCCAGCGGTGGTGGCCTCGGTGCATAATTCGTATACCCGGGTCAAGTTCCACCGGCAGGTATGGAATTTTATCCTGGGGGGGAGCACGGATCGCCTGCTCGTGGGCTCCACCCAGGTCTACCGGGACGTGCGCCGCCATGACCGGGTAGCGGCGGCGCGGCTGGCCCTGCTGCCGTACGGAATCCGCCTGGAGGAGCTGGAGTGCCCCCTCAGCCGGGAGGAGGCGAAAGACAGGCTGGGTCTTGCCGGTTTTGTGGTGGGCACCATCGGCCGGTTGGAAGAACAGAAGGGGCAAAGGTTCCTGATCGAGGCGGCGGCGCGCCTGCGGGACGAGATTCCCGAGCTGGCGGTGGTCCTGGTGGGGGGAGGGCGCCTGGAAGAGGAACTCCGGAGGCAGGTAAAGGATTTGGGGATGGAGCCGGTGGTGCACTGGCTAGGGACTCGCCGGGATCTGGCCCTGATCTACCGGGCCCTGGACGTGTTCGTCCTGCCGTCGCTGTGGGAAGGGCTGCCCCTGGCATTGCTCAAGGCCATGGGAGCAGGGTTGCCGGTGGTGGCCACGCGGGTGAGTGGGGCGGCGGAAGCCGTCACCGACGGCGTGAACGGCTTACTGGCGGCGCCGGGACAGATGGAGCCGCTGGTCGAAGCGATCGGTAAGCTTTACCGGGATCCGCAGCGGCGAGCTGCCCTGGGGAAACAGGCCCGGCAGACGGTGGCGCAACGCTATTCTCTGGCGGCGATGGTGGCGAAACTGGAAATGCTCTACCTGGACCTGCTGGGCCGAAAGGGGCAACCGTGAGTGCCGCCAGCCGCCGCTACACCATCCTGCACACCGAAGCCTCCCGGGGTTGGGGCGGCCAGGAAAGGCGGATTGTGGTCGAAGCCATGGAAATGCAGTCCCGGGGCCATCGGGTGGTGATCGGGACCGACCCCCGGGGGCGGCTCTGGGGGGAGGCGATCAGGGCCGGGTTGCCCGTGCTGGCGGTCTTTTTTTCGAAGTGGCGTTTGCCGGCGGCCAGCCGCCGAGTGCGCCGGTTTTGCCAGGAGCAGGGGGTGGAGATTATCAACACTCACAGCTCGCTGGACAGCTGGGCGGGGCTGCTCGCCACCCGGGGGTGGCGAGGGGGACCGGTACTGGTGCGCACCAGGCACCTGTCCACCCCCATCAAAGGAAGCTGGCCCACCCGCTGGCTCTATCGGGCGCCAGCGGCTGTCATTACCACCGGGCAGGTCATCAGCGAGCTCATCGCCCATGCCGCGGGAGTGCCCCGGGAGCGTCTGGCGACTATTCCCACCGGGGTTGATCTCGAGGAGTTCACCCCCCGGCCGCGCCGCGCCTTAACCGGAGTAGGAGAGCCCGGCTGGCCCGAGGATGCCTGGATCATCGGCACTGTAGCGGTGCTGCGCTCCTGGAAAGGGCACCTTTATCTGGTGGAGGCCATCCACCAGCTGGCGGCCCGGGGGGAGCCGGCGTATTTGCTCATCGTGGGGGACGGCCCCTACCGGCAGGTGATCCAGGACCGGGTGACGGAGTTGGGCCTGGAGGAGAAAGTGTGGTTCGCCGGGTACCAGGAAGAGGTGCCCACCTGGGTGGCGGCAATGGATATCGTGGCCCTGGCCTCCTATGCTCACGAGGGGGTGCCCCAGGCCCTGTTGCAGGCCCTGGCCATGGCCAAGCCGGTGGTGGCGACCCGATGCGGCGGCATCCCGGAGGTCGTCATTCCGGGGATTACCGGGCTGTTGGCGCATCCCCGGAACGCAGGAGAGCTGGCCGAAGCCCTACTCATTTTCAGATACCAACCAGGGCTCCGGGAGGCCTGCGGCCGGGCCGGGCGGGAACTGGTGGCGGGACGGTATTCCCGGCAGGCCATGGGGCAGGCGGTGGAGGCGGTTTATGACCGGGTGGCCGGGGGCGCGGGCGCTTAAGGCCCGGGAGGAGATAAGTTTTTGTCCGCGGAAGATGTCAGTTTGATTGGGGGTCATGTTTTATCCTGGTAAAACAATGATTGACGGGGTAGCCGGTCTTTGGTACCACCTAGACCGGCGGCATCGGGAGATCACCCGGCGCAACCTGGCCTTCGCCCTGGGGAGGGAACTCTCCGGCGAGCAGCGGGAGCGGATAGCCCAAGAGGTCTTCCGGCAGTTCGGCCATTTCTTCTATGAGTGCCTGGAACTCCTGTATCTGCCCCGGAGCGAGATCCGCCGTCGGGTGGTGGTCACGGGGAGCGAACACGTGCGGGAGGCCCTGGCCCGGGGCAAAGGGATGCTGGGCATCGCGGCTCACGCGGGCAACTGGGAATACACTGTCATGGGCTACGGCCTGCAGTATCATCCGGTGGCGGTGGTGGGCCGGGAGCACGACCGGCCGGCGCAGGCCCGCCTGATTCAGCACCTGAGAGCCCGGGGGGGCAACTGGCCCATCCCCAAACAGGGCGGTTTGAAAGGAATCATCGCGCACCTCAAGCAGAACCACGTCATCGGGATCGTCATCGACCAGAATACCGCCACAACTGAAGGAGTGCTGGTGGATTTCTTCGGACGCCGCACCCGGACCACGCCGGTGGCGGCGATTCTGTCCCGGAGGTCCGGCACCCCGGTGCTGCCAGTGTTATCCCGGCGCCTGCCAGACGGCCGTCATCACCTGGACATCCAACCACCATTAGCGATAATAAAAACTGCGGACAAGCAGGCCGATATTTTGCAGATGGCGCAGGAGCAGACCCGAGCCATCGAGGCATGGGTGCGGCGGTTTCCGGAGCAATGGCTCTGGCTCCACCGGCGCTGGAAAAACCAGTATCCGGAGTTGTATGACGGTTTATAAGGCGGAAACCCGACCCAGGGGCAACCCCGGGAAGGCCGGTGAACGCCAGTGCGGGCCAGGTCTGCCACTCCGACGAGATGATGATGCCACAATAACTGACAGGAAAACGGGTTATTCATGGAAAAGACGCGAATTCTGGCAGCCATTAAAAAACAGGTGGCCGAGGAGCCGATGGCCCGCAGGTGGGGACTGCAACTGGAGGAGGTGCGGCCGGGACAGGCCCGGGTGAGCCTGGAGACCAACCGGGAAATGACCAATATTCTGGGGGGCATTCATGGGGCGGCGATTTTCGCCCTGATAGATGAAGCCTTCCAGGTGGCCTGCAACTCTCACGGGACGGTGGCGGTGGCCCTGAATCTGAGCCTGACGTACCATCAGGCCCCAGAGGTAGGGGAGACGCTGCTCGCGGAGGCTCGGGAGGTGCATGCCGGAAGGCGCACGGCCACCTATGGCATCGAGGTGCGGACCGCGGGAGGTCGCCTGATCGCCACCTGCCAGGCGCTGGCCTACCGGAAACGGGAGAATCTGCCGTTTCTGGATGAGTTTTGAGGTGCGCTCTTTGCGGCACTTGAGGCGGGGGGAAGATGAGTTTTGATCACATCAACACCGGAGCTTGGAGGTGGAAGTCCTCTACCCAACCTGAGGGCGGTGAAGGGTTGGCGAAGCGCCAAGGCGTCGTCGCGAGGCGGGGTCGGAAGGAAGCGTGGGGCAAAGCCACGACCTGACGGGCAGGAACCGGATAAGCGGCAGGACCGGCCGGACGGGAGGGCAGCGGCATTATTTACGAGAACCGCTTAAATTTTTCATGATGGCCGTCGCTTTTTCCCGCACCACCCCCCTCAGGAGGAAGAGATCTTCCCCCATGCCGCAGGTCGTTATGTACTCCACGAACCTGGTGGGGTTGCGCCTCAACATCCCTATCATTTGGGTCCAGAACTGGCGTCGGTACGACGGTCGCAGTCCCTGCCACCAGAGGATTGTGAGAAACGCCTTGACCTGGAGGAATATCCGGCGCCAAGCCAGCCCTCGGGCGGGGACGGCCGCCGCCGGCCCGTTGTTCCCGGGGTCGCCGGCCTGAATCGGGCGGACCGGCCGCATGGCCAGATAATAGCGGTAGGCCCTGGCCAGGTAACGGGATGGTTCATAGAGGTAGTCCCAGGCCTCGACGTATTCCTGCATGATATCGGCTTCCGGTCGATCTGGTTCGAAGTTCAGGGCTGAAAAGGTGCCGGCGTCATCTCCCACATCCGGACGCAGCCGCCCCCCCTTCTCCAGCCGATGCCACAGGCGGGTTTGCGGTGCGGCCTGCAGGACCCCAAGCATGTTCACCGGTATGTCGGTCTGTTCGATAAAGGCGCAGATCCGTCCGCCGGCCCCTTGCGCTTCCCCGTCCAGACCGATAATGAAACTTCCCATAATTTCCATGCCATTCTTTTTTATGGTGGCAAGCGATGCTATCAGCGGGTTCTTGATGTTGTGGTATTTGTGGCTGGTTTCCAGCACCTTCTCATCCGGAGATTCGATCCCGATAAAAACCTCCCTCAGGTTGGCCGCGGTCATGAGGTCGATCATTTCCGGATCCTGCCCCAGGTTTACCGAGGCCTGCGTCAAGAATGTGTAGGGTTCACCCCGGGTTCGCAACCAGGGCGTGAGTTCCTGGAGGAAGGCCCGGGCGTATTTCTTGTTGCCGATGAAGTTGTCATCGCAAATGAACACCGATCCCCGGGCCCCGAGCCGGTAGAGGGTTTCCAGTTCGGCGATGACCTGCTGCGGGGTCTTGTAACGGGGGGTGCGTCCGAACAGGTTCACCACATCGCAAAATTCGCAGTCAAAGGGGCACCCCCGGGAAGTCTGGATCGTCACGGCGGCGTAATCGTCCAGCCGCAACAGATCAAACCGCGGGATCGGCGAAGTCTTCAGGTCCGGCCTCTCGCCGTTTTCGATTATGCCGGCCTTTCCCTGGCGCATCGCCTCCAGCAGCAAAGGAATCGTATTTTCGCCCTCGCCCCGCACCACAAAATCACAGCCGGCCTCCCGGACGGCCTCCGGGAGTGAGGTGGGGTGGGGTCCTCCGGCCACGACCGTCTTGCCCCGGAGCTTGGCTTCCCTCACCAGGGCCAACAAGCCCGCCCTTTGAATGTACATGGCTGATATCAGAACCAGATCGGCCCACTGCCAGTCATCTTCCGTCAGACTTCTGGTATTGAGGTCGGCCAGACGCATTTCCCATTCCCCGGGCAGCAGGGCCGCCACCGTCAGCAAACCCAACGGCGGATTAACGGTTTTGCTCCCCCGGAGCCGACAAGATTTCCGGAAACTCCAAAAAGACATGGGAAATTCGGGACATATCAATAAAGCCCGCATAACTGTAAGACTCCTCATGAACCGATAGGCGGCGGCCGGGAGCCGGCTGCCTCACCGGTGAGCTAAACTGTCCTGCCGATTTTCCAACCGGGTGATCCTTAGGAATGTAACCTTAGGCGTGAGCATATGATAGGAAAAAATTTTCTGATACCAAATACCCCTCCCAACCCGTCCGAGAGGGTCTGGCAAGTCGGCCATTTGTCTTCATCCTGCGGGGGTAGGGGAGGGAGGGGGGAGGGGGGCCGCGACCCGGGCCTCCTCCCCCGCCCGGCGGCGATGTGCAATTATTTTCTGGTATCGCGTTATCCATGCCTCCCAAAAAATATGGCCGCGAGGCTGATTGAAGGCACAGAGGGTTTGCACTGTCGGCGGTTTTTTGCTAAACCTAAGGCATGACCACATGCCCCCGGGGGGTATTACAGGACGCTTCCCGGGTACTGTTATATAGTGTTGCGCTACGGATGCCTGTTGGGAAGGGATAAGACAGCTATGGTCGAAAAAACGGCAGGAGCGGTGCTGGTGGTGGGCGCGGGGGTCGCCGGCATGCAGGCTTCGGTGGATTTGGCGTCCTCCGGGTATCATGTGTATCTGGTCGACCGGGCGCCGGCCATCGGCGGCCTGATGACCCAACTGGACACCACCTTCCCCACTGATGACTGCCAGATGTGTCTGATCGCCCCCCGGGAGGAGGAGGGCTCGGGGTGTCTGAAGGGCGGAGTGGCGGTGGGCCGGCACCCCCACATTGACCTCCTGGCGGGCACCGAGGTGGAGTCGCTGGACGGCGAGGCGGGGGCCTTCCGGGCGGTGCTGCGCAGCCGTCCCCGCTACATCGACCCGGACAGATGCACCGCCTGCGGCGACTGCGCGCAAATCTGCCCGGTGAGCGCGGTCAATTCCTTCAACGCCGGCCTGGACCGCCGCCAGGCGGCCTACCTGACTTTTCCCCAGGCCGTGCCCCGGGTCTTTGCCATCGACCGGGACAAGTGCAACGGCTGCAGCTTGTGCGCCGCGGCCTGCCCGGCCGGCGCGGTGAACTATGACGATCAGGAAGTGCGGCGGGAGATCGAGATCGGGGCGGTGATCCTGGCCGTGGGCAATCAAGTCTTCGATCCCCGCCCCTTGCTGGCTTATGGATATGGTACGCACCCCAACGTCCTCACCAGCCTGGAGTTCGAACGCCTGTTCAGCGGCACCGGCCCGACCCAGGGGAGCCTGCGGCGGCCCTCCGACCAGGCGGAGCCCCGCCGGATCGCCTGGCTGCAGTGCATCGGTTCCCGGGACGTCAATACCCATACCTACTGCTCCTCGGTATGTTGCATGTACGCCCTCAAAGAGGTGGTCATGGCCAAGAAGAGGGCCTCCGGGGACCTGGACGCGGCCGTGTTCTTCATGGACATGCGGACCTTCGGCCGGGATTACGAGCAGTATTATCGCCGGGTGGTACGCGACTACGGGGTGCGGTGCATCCGCTATCGGGTGCCCGCTCTCACCCCGGCAGGCGACGGCGATATCCGCATCTCCTATCGCAATGAAGCCGGGGAGGAGCAATCCGAGGTTTTTAACCTGGTGGTCCTGTCCGTGGGTTTCGAGGTCAGTCCCGAGGCGCAACAGTTGGCCGGACGATTGGGGATCGACCTCAACCGGCACCATTACGTGGCCACGGCCCCCGGCTCTCCGGTGGCCGCCTCCCGGCCCGGCGTGTTCGTCTGCGGCACCTTCCAGGCCCCCAAGGATATCCCCCATTCGGTGATGGACGCCTCCGCGGCCGCGGCCGCCTGCCGGGCCCTCCTGCCGCCGGCGTCCCGGACGCCCGCGCTCCGGGACGCCCCCCCGGCAACCGCCGCCCCGTCCACGGCCGTCGCGCGCCTCGGCGTCTTTGTCTGCACCTGCGGCGATACCCTCTCCCGGCATCTGGACACCGCGGCGGTGCGGGATTACGCCGCCACCCTCCCCGGCGTGGTCTACGCCGTGGAGCTCCCCTTTCCCTGCTTCCCGGGGGGGCTCCAGGAGATCACCCGGATTATACGCGAAAAAAACCTCAACCGGGTGGTGGTGGCCGGCTGCAGCCCGCTGACCCACGAACCCGTGTTGCAAAAGGCCCTGCAGGACGCCGGGCTCAACAAGTACCTCCTGGCGATGGCCAATATCCGCAACCTCGACGCCTGGGTCCATCCCGGCGACCGGGAGGGCGCCACCCGCAAGGCCCAGGCCCTGGTGCGCCAGGCTGCCGCCCGGGCCGCGGCCTTGCAGCCCCTGGCAGATCTGTCCTGCCCCGTGCACCCCCACGCCCTGGTGGTGGGCGGGGGGGTCGCCGGCCTCACCGCCGCCCTGAACCTGGCCGAGCAGGGCTACGGCGTCTACCTGGTGGAAAAGCGCCCGGAGTTGGGCGGCCTGGCCCGTCGTTTGGATCGCACCATCGACGGCCTGGAGGTGCAGCCCTATATCAATGATCTCATCCGGCGGGTCCAGGACCACGGGCGGATAGAACTGCTGCGGGACGCGGAAGTCCTCGGCCACCGGGGTTCCAAGGGTGATTTCGTCACCACCGTGGCCGTGGGGCCCGACCGGTCGGAGCGCCGGTTGGTCCACGGGGCGGTCATCCTCGCCACCGGGGGGCAGGAATACCGCCCCGCGGAATTCCTCTACGGCCGGGATCAGCGGGTCATGACCCAACTGGAACTAAACGACCTCCTGCACCGGCAGGGGCAGATCGCGGCCTCCTGGCAGCGAGTGATCATGATCCAGTGCGTGGGCTCTCGCAATGACGAGAACCCCAACTGCAGCCGCATCTGCTGCCAGGCGGCGGTGAAGCATGCCCTCCGGCTCAAGGAGCTCTCCCCCGACCTCGACGTCATCGTCTTGTATCGGGACATGCGGATGTACGGCTTTCTGGAGGATTACTACATCGCCGCCCGGGACCAGGGGGTGCTCTTTGTGCGTTTCGACGCCGACCGGCCGCCCCGGGTGAGCGCCGGAGATGGCTCCCTCAGGGTCAGCTTTGTGGATAACGTGTTGCAGCGCCCGGTCAGCTTTCCCGCCGACGCCGTGGTGTTGAGCGCCGCCGCCCGCCCCGCGGCTACCGCGGCCCTGGCCGACCGCCTGCAGGCCCCCCGGGATGCCTACGGGTTCTTCCAGGAGGCGCATCCCAAACTGCGGCCGGTGGACGGCGCTCGGGAAGGCTTCTATCTGTGCGGCCTGGCCCACAGTCCCCAACTCCTCAGCGAGGTTGTGGTGCAGGCCCTGGCCGTCGCCGGCCGGGCCGGAGCCCTGCTGGCGAACGCTACCCAGCCCCTCAGCCCCATTGTCTGCCGGGTGCAGGAGAGCGGCTGCCGCGGCTGCCTCGCCTGTGTCCGCGCCTGCCCGTACGGCGTACCGCAAATGAATGACCGGGGGCGCTCGGAAATCAATCCGGCCCTTTGCCGGGGCTGCGGCGTGTGCGCTGCCGAGTGCCCGGCCCACACCATTGACCAAGCCCATTACCAGGATGAGCAGATCCTGGCCGAAATCGAAGCCTTATAACGGGAAGGAGAATCCATGGCACAACCGGTCACCACAGACAGGCGGCGCCGCCGGGTGGCGGTGGCCCCGGAGATGGCCGATCGGTGTTACGCCTGCGGCACCTGTGTGGGCAGCTGCCCCGCCGCCGATCTGGTTCCCGGCTGGGACCCCCGGAAGGCCCTGCGGGCCCTGGCCCTGGGACTGGACCAGGAGGTCATCGACTCCAAGTGGCCCTGGGTCTGCACCCTCTGCGCCCGGTGCGATTACAACTGCCCCCAGGGGGTGGAGCTGAGCAAAACCTTCCGGGCCTGCCGGGGCCAGCGCCCCCGGGACCAGGTCCCCGGGACCCTGCACCAGGGCATTCTCATGAACCTGGAACGGGGCAACAACTTCGGCATCCCCCAGGAGGATTATCTCCAGCTGCTGGCCGACCTCGGGGCCGAGATGGAAGCCGATTCCGATCAGCCCTGCCCCGGTTTTTATGTGCCGGTGGACAAGGTGGGCGCCAACCTGCTGGTCACCATCAATGCCCGGGTGCCTTACGGCGAGCCCGATAATCTCAAGTGGTGGTGGCGTATCTTCTATGCCGCCCGGGAGGACTGGACGCTCCCCTCGGTCAATTGGGACGGGGTCAATTGGGCCCTCTACACCGGCGATGACGCCAGCATGAAAATCGGGGTGGAGCGTATCATTGAGAATGCCCGGCGCCTGGAGGTGCGCACCATCCTCTATCCGGAATGAGGCCACGGCTACTATGCAACCCGGTACGGGTTCACTCATTGGTTTCCGGAGGTGTTCGAGGAGTTTCGGGTGCTGAGTATGTTTGACCTGCTCCAGGAATATTTTGAGCAGGGCAGGATCAAGGTGGATCCCACCCAACATACCATGCTGGCCACCGTCCACGATCCCTGCAATTATGTCCGCAAATCGCAACGGGCCTTCGGCGTCCATTACGGCGACACGATCCGCTGGCTGGCGGCCCAGTGCTGCCCCAATCTGGTGGAGATGTGCGCCGATCCCCTGAATAACTATTGCTGCGGCAACGGCGGCGGTATGCAGGTCATGCCCCACGACCCCGAACGCCTGGCCTACGGCCGCGTCAAGGCCGACCAGATCAAACAGACCGGCGCCGAACTGGTGATTTCCCCCTGCCACAACTGTCGGGACCAGATCAAGAAATATCTGGCTAAACACTGTGACATGGGAAATTACCAGGACACCAAGTACTTGTGGGAGGTGATCGCCGACTCCCTGATCTACGAACCCTGGAGCGACGCCGAAATCGAGGCCGCCCATCAGGTCCGGGACGCCCAGTTCGAGAAGTTCGGGGTCGAATTGGAGGAATGGGAAATGGAATAGCGCCGGCGGGGGAGCGCCGGGAGTCCAGCTCCGGCCTTCCCACCGGTCTCCCCGTGACTATGGTAAAAAGGGAGTGATCAACTTCTGGGCCAGTACATCATCACCATGACGCCGGTCAGGGCAATAGCTCCACCTATCAGGTCCAATCTATCCGGAGCGATCTTATCGATTTTCCAACCCCAGAGAAGCGAGAGCACAATGAAAATTCCCCCGTAAACGGCATAAACCCGGCCAAAATGGGCCGGTTGCAAGGTGGGGACGATGCCGTAGAGCATCAACACCACCCCTCCCAGGACTCCCAGCCAGATGCTTCTGGCCTCCCGCAGCCAGAGCCAGACTAGATAGCCGCCGCCGATTTCGCATAACCCGGCTATCAGGAAAAATGCCAGTGAATAAGCAATTGTCGCTATCTTCATGGGCTCCGGTTGCATCCTCGAATATTTGGTGGGGAATGATTACCATGCAGGTATACTTTTTTCAAGGGAACTCATAATAGTGCCGGGCTGCCCCTGTTATTGCGCCGGGAAAAAAATTGGAGAACGGAGAGTAGAGAGCAGAGGAAAGCTGCTCTGTGGACAGGTGGCAGAGACCGGCGGTCCGCCAGCCCCCTCAGCCCCTTCAGGGGGAATTCAAAGCGGGTTGTGCACTAGCCGCTATCCCTGGGGGGCCAGGGCGTCGTGCAGCACTTTGGTCAGGTCCTTGATTTTATAAGGCTTTACGGCTACCCCGCGAAACCCGTATTTGTGAAAGTCGGCCATGATGGGGGCGTCGGCATAGCCGCTGGAGACGATGGCGTTAATATCCGGATCCAGCGCCCGCAGCCGTTCCAGGGTTTCTTGCCCCCCCAGGCCGCCGGGAATGGTCAGGTCCAGGATCACCGCGTCAAAGGGCCGGCCGGCCTCCCGGGCCGTCAGATAGCGGCGAATGGTTTCCTCCCCGTCGGCGGCCCCCTCCACCTCGTAGCCCATGGTTGCCAACAACCGTTGCGCCACCTCCCGCACCGCCGGTTCATCGTCCATTACTAGAATGCGGCCGTTCTCCCTCAGCAACGGCACCTCGTCGGTATATAGTTCCGGGGGGGCCTCCGCCGCCGGCAGGTAAATCTGGAAGGTGGTCCCCTCTCCCAGGTGGGAGTCCACTGCGATATAGCCGCCGTGTTGCTTGATGATGGAGTAGACCGTCGTCAGGCCCAGGCCGCTGCCCTGATACTTGGTGGTGAAATAGGGATCGAAGATCTTGCCGAGATATTCGGGAGGAATGCCCACCCCCTGATCGGCGATGGTGAGACGCACATATTTGCCCTCCGGTAGCGGCGCCGTCTGGTCTGTCAGCTTGACATTCTCCATGCCGATGGTGATGATCCCTCCCAACGGCATGGCCTGATCGGCGTTGATCAACAGGTTGCTGATCACCTGACCCATCTGACTGCGATCCACCTCCACCATCCATAGATCCCCGGGCACCTGGAATTCACACCGGGACTTGGAGCCGCTCAGGGCCAGCCGGGCGGTCTCCTGGACGATGTCCACCGGGGAGCAGACCTTTTTGATGGGGGCGCCCCCTTTGGCGAAGGTCAGCAGTTGGTTGGCCAGGGCCTTGGCCTGCATGCAGCCCTGTTCGGCCGCCGTCAGGCGCTCCCGGCCCTCCGCCGACGGCGAGATCAGCGCCGCCAGACCCACGTTCCCCAATATGGCGGTGAGGGCATTGTTGAAGTCGTGGGCGATGCCCCCCGCCATCACCCCCAGGGCCTCCAGCTTGCTCATGGTCAGGTGCTCCTCCTCCTGTCGCTTGCGGTCGGTGATATCCCGACCCACACACACGCTGGCCACCGTTTTGTTTTGCTGATCTTTCAGGAGGCTGATGGAAATTTCCCCCGGGATGACCGTGCCGTCCCTCTTCTTCATCTTGATTTCATAATTCCGCAAAAAACCCTGAGTCCGCAATTTCTTCAGCATACATTGCAGCTCCTGCTGATCGGCATAGAGCTGCTGATAAGAGTATTGTTGGATTTCCTCCCCGCTATACCCGAAGACCGCCTCGGCCATGTGATTCCACTTGATGAACTTGCCCCATTTGTTGACGATGCCGATGGCGTCCGGGGAGTTCGCCAGAATATTTTCCAGATAATCCCGGGCCTCCCGGACCTCCCGTTCGACCCGTTTGCGCGCCGTGATGTCCCGGGCCACGTGGACGCTGCCCATGAGTTGTCCGTGGGCGTCATGCAGCGGCGACGCCGTGACCAGAAAATCCCCGCCCCACCTCTCTTCATGAATCTCCACGGAATGCTCCTTGCCGTTCGCCAGCATCAGGGCGGTGGGACAGATTGCCGGAGGACCGTCAAGGTCATGCATCAGGTCGTGACACCGTTGGCCCACCGCCTCTGCCGGGTCTATCCCCAGTTTGTCGGCCAGGGTCCGGTTGATGCGTTCGATGCGATGCTCAGTGTCGATAATGGCGATGAGATCAGGGTTGTGATCAAAAGTGCGCCGCCATTCCTCATTGGCGCGTACCAACGCCGATTCCATGCTCTCCCGGGCTTTCATATACCGTGTTAACCGCCGCGCCCCGGCTCGAATCCCCACCAGGCCCAGCACCCACATCAGCCCATAGCCCCCGCCGAGGATCTGTTGCTGCCGGCGCCCGGCGGCCCACAACGGCTCCATACGGACGGAAATGCTGATGCCCCCCCGGATGTCTCCTTCCCGGTACCCCTGCTGGGCGTGACAGGCCAGACATTCCGTCTTGGTGATCAGGGGCCGCATGACCCGCATCACCGCCTCGGCCCCGGACCCCTCCAACTGGGAAATCTCGCTCTTCCCGGCGGCCAGCTCCCGTAAGCCCTGGGCCTCCCAGGAATCGGGGGCGTTGTCCGGATTGATGGGACTGCGACTGGTGATATGACCCTGGACGATATGCTTCTGCTTCGATAGGCTGAAGATCTGACGCGTCATATAGGCCGGGTTCACCAGGGTCAACCGTCGGCCCCCGGGGGTGACGATATCCCGTTCGGGGACGTTCGCCAGATAAGGGTTGGGAGGCGTCTCCGGGCTGATCGGCGCATAGACGCCGCCGTGGGTGGCGTTCCAGGTCCGGTAGAGCACTTCCTTGTCGAAATGGGCCCGGCCGGTGGTGCGGGCGATCTCCAGCATGTCCTGCCGGTGTTGATACAACCCCCAACCCAGGGATAGGGCGCTCACCAGGGTCCACAAGCCGGCCACTGCCCAGGCGTACTTCTTCATGCGGTTTGAGGCTGATAAGCTTGCATACTCGCCGTGCGCGTCATACCCGCATCGTCCCGCCATTAACTGCCCCTTTCCCCCGCTGCGGCGCATACCGGTTTTTCTCTTTTAATGATCGGAAGTTCAGGAGATTTTCTAAAATTTCCCCTGGGCGCCGCCCGGCTCCAGGCTGCCGTCCCTCGATGATGGCTGTCTTTCCGGGCGCACGCAAAGCAGCCGGCAGATCGGGGCCTCCTGTCCTGATCTGCCGGCCGGCGCGCTTCTCGAACATGATGCCGTCTTACCCCCCTCCCGATCCCCGGGAGCAGTTCTCGAAAGTATCTTCCGTCTGGTCCCTTCTCCTCTCGGGGGAGAAGGTCAGGATGGGGGGGGATGGAAAAATACTTTCGAGAAGTGGGATAGATGGGGTGGGAGGGGGGAGTGGAGCGGTGCCTTACTCCGGGCGGGCTTCCAGGATGAGGACCGTCGCCGTCTCCGGTTTCAGCCCCACCGACTCGGCCAGCCGCAGGCCCACCACCCAGATGATCTCCCCCCGGCTCAGCACCAGCGGCACCCGGCCGCGCTCTCCCCGGGGCACCTTGGCGTCCACGAACAGATCCTGGAGCTTCTTGGTGCCGGTCATGCCCCGGGGGCGGAACCGGTCTCCCGGCCGCCAGGGACGCACCCGCAGGGGCAGCGTGACTTGCTCCCGGTCCAGCCACACGCGCCGGGGGGAGGCGGTTTCCGGCTCCCCGGCGGCCTCCCGGGTGAGGGTCCGCCAGGTGAATATCCACCCTCCGGCCGCCCCCTCCCCCGCTTCCCCCGGAGGGAGGGGGGTCTCCCCGGGGGCGTCCGCGGCTGGCCCCCCCGGGGGCGTCAGCCGCAGCCGCCCCCCTTCCCGCACCAGCCGCCAGCCTCCGGGCAGGGCCGTCTCTCCCCCTCCCCGGGGCCGCCGGCCCAGGTGCAGGGCCGCCTCCACCTGCGCGCAGTTCAGGCCGGCCAGGGCCGGGTCTGCCCGCAGCACCGCCTTCCGCAGCACCCGCCGGGCCAGCGCCGGGTGCAACCCCAGCAGTTCCCGGATCTCCATACTCCAGGGGCCGCTGCCCCCCACCCCCCACTCCGCCAGGAGCCGGACCGTCTCCCGGGACCAGAAATCATCCTCTTCCCGGAGCAGTTCCTGAGTGCGGGCCACCGCCTCGGTCAGCCGGGGATTGTAGTGCCGCGCCAACTCCGGCAGCAGGTCCAGACGCAGGCGGTTGCGTCGGTAGCGCCGGGACAGGTTGCTGGAGTCCCGGCACCAGTCCAACCCTTCGCCCTCAAGCCAGGCCAGCACCTCGGCCTTGGTCAGCCCCAGCAGCGGCCGGATGATCCCCGTGGCCGTGGCCGGCGGCATGCCCCCCAGCCCCTCCGGCCCCGCTCCCCGCAGCAGGCGCAGGAAAAAGAGCTCCACCTGGTCGTCGGCGGTGTGCCCCAAAGCAATCTTGTCGTAGCCCTCGGTGCGCCGCACCTGCTCCAGGAAGGCGTGCCGCAGCTCCCGGGCCGCCATCTGGACCGAGATCCGCCGCTCGCGGGCTTGGTCCCGGGTCTGGCCGCGGCCCTGATAAAACGGGATCCCCCAGGTCGCCGCCCGGGCCTCCACCAGCCCGGCCTCCGCCGGGGTCTCCCGGGGCCGCAGGCCGTGGTCGAAGTACGCCGCCCCCAAGGTGAAACGGTAGCGGTCCCGCAGCCGCGCCAGCATCTCCAGCAGGGCTACGGAATCCGGCCCCCCGGACACCGCCGCCAGAACGTGGTCGTGCGTCTTCAGCAATGTATGGCGGGAAATGACGGACAGCACTTTGGGGGGGACGTTGAGCACCGGTCGATCAGCTCAAGGGGCAAAGTTCGGTCAGCAGATGGAGAATGTCATGCTTGGAGAAGGGCTTGGGGAGAAAGCGGTCCACTCCCGGCGGCAGTTCCCGGCTCCGCTGCCCCCGGAAGGCCTCCGAAGAGATCAGCACCACCCGGCACCCCGGCAGCCGGGCCTTGAGGGCCTGGGCCACATCCACCCCGGTGCAATCCGGCAGATGATAGTCCACCACCGCCGCGTCATAGCTCTCCCGCGCCAGGCACTCTTCCAGACCAACTCCCGCCGCCAGCGGGGTCACCTGGTATCCGGCCCGGCGCAGGATGGCCTCCAGGGCCTCCCGCGTCGGCTGGTCATCATCCACCACCAGGATGCGACAGCTCACGGTTCCCTCTCTCGGAGTGAGATTCCGGGGAGAGGCGGCGCCGCCGGGGGCCCCTCACCCCGGGCTGATGTACCGCCTATAATAATATAATACACCATCCGTGGCAAGACCTCCGGGGTCCTTTTAGTCCGCCGGGGTCTCCGGGGCCTCCCCGTTTCCCGGGGGTTCCAAGGGCAGCACCAAGTGAATGCTGGTGCCCTGTCCGGGGTAGGTCTGGGCCCAGATGCGGCCGTGGTGGGCCTCCACCAGGGTCTTGCAGATATACAGGCCCAGTCCCGAGCCTCCGGCCCGGTTTAAGTCGGCCCTGCCCTGGCCGGAATATTTTTCGAACAGATGGGCCAGTTCCTCCGGCTCGATGCCGCCGGCGGTGTCGGCCACCATCAGCTCCACCCCCGGGACCCCCCCGTCCAGACTGCCGGGGCCCGCCGCCACCCGGATGCGGCCGCCCCGGGATGACGCCTCCAGGGCGTTGCTCAGCAGATTGAACAGGATTCGCTCCAGATAGCGTTCATCAGCCCACACCAGGGGCAGGTCCGGGGCCGCCTCCCCCGTCAGCTCCACCTCCTGGCGTTGGGCCAGGGGCCGGTAGTGGGCGACGATGCGCTGGACGATGAATCCCGGCACCAGCCCCTCCGGTTTCAGGGTCAGCTGCCCGGACTCGAACCGGCTGATGTCCAGAACGTTATGCAAGTGCAACAGCAGGGCCTCGCTGCTTTCGATGATCCCCTGGAGCTTGTAGTTCATGTCCGCCGGCAGAGATTCGTCCTGGAGGGTTTCGATGGTGAGGCGCACCCCCGTCAGCGGCGCCTTGATGTCATGCACGATCATGGACAGAAAATCGGCGTTGGCCGCGATGCGGTCCCGCTCTTCCTGCAACATGCGGGTCTTTTCCGCCAGGGCCCGGGTCATGGTGTTGAAGGAGACCGCCAGCTCCCCCAACTCGTCGGTACTGGTCACCGGAATATCCCCGGTCAACTCCGCCGCCGTCGCCTGCCGGGTACCCTCCGCCAACGCCGCGATCTGCCGCCGCATGCCCAGGGACAACAGAAAACTCAGGAAGGCCCCCACCAGGATACTCCCGCCCCCCACCCCGAAGATCACCATATGCAGGGCGTTCTCCGCCTGGGTCACCTCCCGGTGGCTGATGCCCACCACAATGAGGTTTTCCCAGGGCTTGTCCTCCCCTTCCAACGGCAGATAGGTCAGGGTGTAGGTCTTGTTGCCCAACTGGGCGCTCTGCGTCCGGGAAATCCCGGGCACCGTGACCGCAGCCCACCCTTTCCCCAGCTCCAGCCCCTTCAGCGCCCCCTCCGGAATGTCCACGAAGGAGTTGACGATGGGGTTGTTGCTGTAAAAGACGGCCACTTCCGCCCCCGGCTCCCGGGACAGGGATTCCACGAAGCCTTTGTCCACCAGCATGCCGGCCAGCACCACCCCCACCACCTCCTCCCCCACCATGACCGGGGCCGTGGCCGACAGCGCCACGGAGTCCTTCCATTGGGTCATGCGGGAGGCCCGCTTGCCTTTCAGGGCGGCCCTCACTAGAGGATTGCCGGAGATGTCCACTCCGATGGCCCGGGGGGAATGGGCCCGTACCACAATCACCCCCCGGCGGTCGGTGACGGTGAGAATCTGGAGGCCCACCTCTTTCATCTGGGGGGTGATCAGGCGGCCCAGGGTCTCAAAATCGCCCGCCGCCAGCAGCTCCCCGTAATTGGGGTTGTTGGCCAGGAAATCCGCGGCCTGCACCACCCGTTGGTTCTTGCCCTGGTACTCCGCCAACACCAGCCGGGCCACCATCTCCACCCGTTGCTGGTGCCACTGCAAAATCTGGCGGGTCGCCAGGTACTGAATCACCACCAGCATCCCCACCAGGGCGAAGAGCAGGGAAAACAGGTTGACGGCCATCAGCTTGACGCCGACTTTATTGGTGAACTGCATGTCTCATTTCCGGGATGCGCCCGGTCCGGCGCTTTTTGGGGTGTTTATCGCTCCGGGGCCGCCACCTTGCTGGCCGCGACGGCCCCGGAGCGATAACTATCAGGATAACAGAAATAATTCCCGGGCGCCAGCATCTCCCCGCCTCCTCTCAGGCAGGAGAAAAAGCCGGACCGGTATACCGGTCCGGCTGGCGTCGGTCCCTCCCTCTATGAGACAGTGGTTTTCCTATTCCTTCCGGTCCCGGGGCGGCGGGGCGATGAGGTCGTCTTTGCGGCGCGAGCCGGTGGAGGAGCCGAAATAGAAACCGATCACCGCCATGAGGATGGCGACTATTTCGGTTTTCACCGACGGGACGAAGGCGATCAACGGCAGCCCCCCACCCACGATGATCAGGGCGAGAATGGGCGTGATGTATTTATTCAGGTCAAACATCGGGCCTCGCAGGAAGCGACGAAAAAATAGGTTTTTCCCGGAACGAGACCAGGGACCTCAACCTCTACACGCTGTTGGCCGGGCAGCAGGTCGACGGTCACCGCGGGGGTGCCGACGGCGGCTTCGGCCTGGGGCGTGGACCCCGCGAAGGAGCTCTCCTTGTAAAACACCTTGAGGCGGGCCAGGTCGCCTACGGGCCCGCCATCCACCGCGGTGGACGGCAACCGAACGGTCAGGGTCACGCTGCGGCCGGAAACCGTAATATCATTGGCAATGGCGGGGGCGGCGGGAGCTACCTGAGGCAGGGTCACCGCCTGTTCGCCGCTGAAGTCACTTTCTATCATGCGCCACCTCCCTTGGAATAGTCATGCAGATGTCAGAGTTGTGAGACATTGTACCAGGCGAGGGGAATTATTCCAGAAAGGCTGGTGAGGATGGTGCATTTGGCACAAATTCTCACCGGCCCGGGGGGCGCCGGTCAGGATGGGCAGACGACGGGGATTGTTCCTGGATTTTGGCCAGGAAGGCCAGGGACTTGAGGTCGCGGCCCAGGAGATGGCGGAGGAAGGCAGTGAGGAGGGCCAGGGACTGGCGGGCGGCGGGGGGTGGGAAGCGCAGGCGGGAGATTTTGGCCAGGGGAAGGGTTTGGGCCAGGGTGAGGAGCTTCCAGGCGCCCAGGGACAGGGGGTGGAGGGGACCGGGCTCAGGGAGGAGGCAGTCTTTGCAGGTGACGACGCCCTGGACGGGGTGGAACCAGAGGGGGCCGGCGGGGGGGCGGCCGCAGAGGCGGCAGGCGAGCCAGCGGGGCCCGTAGCCCGCCAGGGTGAGCAAGCGCATCAGGAAGCTCACCAACAGGGAGTCGGGGGGCAGGCCCTGGGAGAGAAAGACCAGGGCGGCCTGCAGGGCGGCGAAGATGTCCGGGAGGCGGTCGGCGGCGCCGATGACCTCCACGGCGACTTCGGCCAGACAGGCGGCGGCGGCCAGGCGGGGCAAGTCCCGGCGGAGGCCGGGGTGGGGCTCCAACAGCTCACAGGACTCCAGTCGGCCCAGGTCGCGGTGGGGCTTGTCGGTATAGGTGAGGCGCACCAGGGAGAGGGGCTCCAGGCAGTTGGGGAAGCGGCGGCGGCTCTTGTGGGCGTTGAGGGCCACCAAGGTGAGGGCCCCGGCCCCCGGGGTGAGCACGGTGACGAGGCGGTGGGCTTCGCCGTAGTCCCGGGTGCGGATTACGAGGGCAACAGCTTTTTGCGACGGCATGACTTCCGGGCGCAGCCCGCCAGCAGGGCCGCGGCAGACAGGGGCGGGTTCGGGGGGCAGTCCGCCGCCCCGTAGAGGGGAAAGGGAGTGCCGCCCAAGGCGGTGCGTTCATGGGACAGAAGCAGGCGTTTGAGGGCCAAACCGGCGCTGAACCCGCCCAGATGGCCGCCGGTGGCCAGGATGCGGTGGCAGGGAGTGACGATGAGCAAAGGATTGGCCCCCAGGGCCTGGCCCACGGCCCGGGCCCCCTGGGGGATGCCCAGCCGGGCGGCGAGCTCGCCGTAGGTGAGGGTGCAGCCGAAGGCAACGTCCCGGGTGGCGGCCCACACCCGGAGCTGAAAGGGGGTGCCGATGGGGTCGAGGTCCACCCGGGCAAAGCTGTCGGCCCGGCCGGCGAAATAGTCCCGAAAGGCCCCGGCAGCCTCCTGGAAAAGGTTGTGCAGCCTGCCCCCCGGGGCGGGTTCGCCCTCGGCGTCCAGCAAAAGGCCGGGGGGAGCCGGTTTGCGGGGATGGCCCGGCAGGTGCACGGCCCGCAGGCCGGCGGGACTGAAGACCAGGGTCAGGGTCCCCAGGGGCGAGTCCACGGGGGTTTGCCAGAGGGCCGACGGCGGCCGGGAGCGGGGCATGAAGCGCTCCTTTGGGAGAAAGTGGGGGCGGGGGCTCAGGGCCAAGGCCCTTACCCCTACCGCCGAGCTCCCCCGCAAACCCCGGAGGGGGCGAAGGGGGAATATCCGGGAATATGGTCCGGGGCCGGCCTCCCACCCGCGGACGGGCTAGGGGAGGTTCCGGCGGCGGGCCAGGACCGCGAACCAAAGGTTGTCGTCCAGGACGTTGACCGGCTCCAGAGGCAGGTCTCGCATCAGCGTCAAAAGTTTGTCGATTTCGGTACCCACCACCCCGGAAAGTATATACCATGATTTATTGAGAAAGCCCGGCTGGGCCAACAGGTCCCGGAGGACGCCGTAGTAGATGTTGCCCAGGGCCAGGTCGGCGGGACGGGCGGCGTACTCCAGAACGTCGCCGCAGATGAAGTCGATGTTTGCCTCGCGCCGGTTGTGGCGGGCGTTCTTCCGGGCGGTGTCGATGGCCAGGTTGTTGTGGTCCACGGCCAGGATGTCCCGGGCCCCCCGGGCCAGGCAGGCCAGGGAAAGGATGCCGGTGCCGGTGCCCAGGTCGAGGACCCGGGGCAGGAGCTGGTAGTCGTAGACCTGACTGATGAGGGCCAGGCACATGCGGGTGGTGGGGTGAAAGCCGGAGCCGAAGGCCACGCCGGGGTCGAGGCGGATGAGGGCCTCGCCAGGGGCGGGAGCGGGGTCGTCCCACAGGGGGCAGAGGTGAAAGCCACCGACGCTCATGGGTTCCAGAGCCTTGCCGGCCTCCCAGTCTTCGTAATTGATGATGGTTTCCGAGAGATATTGGGGGCCCGTTACGGGCTGGAAATGGTTCTTCAAAGCTTCTTCCTTGGTTGCGGTGAAAAAGAGATAGGAGCAGTCGCCCTCCCGCCAGCAGCCCAGGTAGTCGGGTCCCGCCAGAGCGGGGGGGAGACTCACGTCCCCGGAGATCTCATAGATGAACAATTTTTCGTAGGGGACGCGGGCCACCGGTAAACCTTCGGGCGACGGGAAAGTGAAAGCGGCACACAAAGCCGGATGCACTATATCACACCTGAGGGTGGGATTCAAGGGCGGGAAGGGACGCCGGAACCGGGGGAAAGGGGAGTCGATAAAAGACACAAGGTTACTGTGTAGCTGTGATTACTCGGCAAGCTGGTGGGGGAATGGAATAACGACAGGCAGGACCGGGAGCCGGCCTGCCTGTCGGTGGATGCGGGGCGGATTGCAGCTTACTTAGAAAATTTTCTCCGGGCGGCGACGGCCAAGGGCAAAAGGCCGGAGGCGAAGAGGAGGACCGTGGGGGGCACGGGGACGGCATTAAAGCGGACATTGTCCAGGTCCACCTGGTCTGACCCCGTCTGCCAGTCGGCGTCAATGCGCAGGGCCGTCAGGTTGCCCAGCACGTTTTGGAGGTCGGCGGCGGTGGCGGGTACTCCTCCGGTGCCATAGCCAAGGTCTTTGAGCCAGCCGCCACCGGTGAGGGGAATGGAGAAAGTGGTCCAATCGGTGGTGGGTATACCGGCGCTATACCCTAACTGCAGGCCGGCGCCTTCCAGCACTACGGCATAATAAGCGACATTATCCGTGGTCAGGATGCGGAGATCAAATTCCAGGGAACCGCCGAAGGCGGCGCTTTGGTCGCCGAGGAATTTGGCCGGGGCCAGGAAGGCATTCCAGCCATAGATATCGGTGGTGCGGATGAAGCCGCCGGGATTGCCGCCGGTGGCGACATAGGTGGGGGCGGAGGTGCCGGAGACGGAGAAGAATTCAGCCACCCGCCAGCCGTCGGCGTCGACATCAAAGGTGCTTTCCACCAAAGAGGCGTAAGCGGCGGAGGCCAGCAAGATGATGGAGCAAGAGAGAAACAGGGGGGTGAGAATTTTCTTCATAATGGTATCTCCCTTAATAGTTCAAAATAGTGAACACGGCACTAAGTGAAAAAATCCGTTGATATAAAAAGCAATTATTGTGCCAGTATGATAACTTATTGTTTTTAGGATGCTAATAAGCTTTGTTCCATGATTAATCTTTGTTAAATGTTTAATTTACTAAACAATATTATAATCATTATTCACAACATAATGATATCAATATAAATAAATTGTTCAGATTCTTAACATGAAGGTGAGGGGCGCAACTCACTGATTACGCCGAAGTTTGGCCCCGGCAATCAGGATCAAGGTTGGGGGCGGTACGGTGTTCCCGCCAGCCCAGAAGTAAAGGGAGAAGGAGTACCAGGCAGCCCAGGGCCACCACCGCAGGCCAGCCCCGGGCGCTGTAGGCATAGCCGGAGAGGGTGATGCCCAGGGAGCCGCCCAGGTAGTAGAGGAGGACGAGAGGGAGTTGGCCCGGCCGCGGCTGGTGGTGAGGCGGCGGTTGATGAGGCCGGCGGCGTGGATGGTTTCCTCTCGTTCCCAAGCTGGAGCTTGGGAACGAGGTTCAATCTGTGTTTAAAAAGTCAGGACCTTGTCGGCTTCGGCGATTAAAGCGTGCAGGTCGTCCATCCAGGCGATGGGGCACGAGCTTGATCCCTCCAGACCGTGGGATTTCATGCAGACCCCTCAGACGTAGAAATCGCCTTCGAATTTGTTGATCTCCGCCTGGACGTCGAACTGCGGGGAACCGCTCTGCTCAAAGCACACCCCCCGGCCCAACATGAAGACCCCGACCTCGTCGCCCTTCGCGACCGCCACATTGGCCAGGCGCATGGCGTTGTAGATGGTTTCACCGTCGTCGGTGGAAATGATGATAAAGAGTTTCATGGCATTCTCCTTTCCGGGTAGAGCGCCCGCCGCCGCAAAATCTATCTTCCCACCAACTCCCGCAGCTTGCCCCCCGGGTCTGCGGCCCTCACCAGGGTCTCGCCGATGAGAAAGGCCTTGACGGGGCTCTCCCGAAAGCGCTCCAGGTCGGCCCGGGTATTGAGTCCCGAGGCGGCCACCAGGGTGGCCCCGGGGGGGGCCAGGGGGGCGAGCTGGAAGGCCCGCTCCATGTCCATTTCGAAGGTGCGCAAATTGCGGTGGTTGATGCCGATGAGGCGGGCCCCGGCCTGGGCGGCCAGGCGCATCTCCGCCGCGGTGTAGACCTCCACCAGGGCCTCCATGCCCAAAGACTCCGTCAGCAGCAGCAGGGCCCGCAATTCTTCCGGAGACAGGCAGGCGACGATGAGGAGCAAGGCGTCGGCCCCCAGGGCGGCGGACTCGTAGACCTGCACGGGCTCCAGGATGAAGTCCTTGCGCAGGAGCGGGATGGCGATCTGGGGGCGCAGGTCGGCGAGGAACTCGGGGCTGCCCTGGAAGAAGTTCACCTCGGTGAGCACCGATATCGCCGTAGCGCCGCTGGCCTGATACGCCGCCCCCAGGCTCAGGTGATCCAGATCCGGCCGCAGCACCCCTTTGCTGGGCGAGGCCTTCTTGATTTCGGCGATGACGGCCGGAAACATGGCCGCCTCCAGGGCCGCCTTCAGGCTCAGGGGGGGCTCCCGGCGCTCCCAGCGCCCCCGGAACTCCGACAGCGGCACTCGCTCCCGCAGGCGGGCGTTCTCCACCCGCTTGGCGGCCATGATGCGGTCCAAAAAGTCGCTCACCGGGCCTCCCCGAAGGACTTGCTCAGGGCGATGAGGGCTTCGAGCTTGGCCAGGGCCTTGCCGTTGGCCATGATGTCCTTGGCCAGGGCGATGCCGGCGGGAAAATCGGGCGTCAGGCCGGAAGCCACGAAGACGGCGGCGGCGTTCAGCGCCACCATGTCCTGCCGGGCCCCGGGTGCGCCCCCCAACACCCGGCGCACGATCTTGGCGTTCTCGAAGACGTCGCCGCCCCGGATGTCTTCCACCTGCGCCCGGGGCAGCCCGAAATCCTCGGGGCTGATGAGGTAGGTGCGCACCGTCCTGTCCTTGAGTTCGCTCACCCGGGTGGGCCCGGTGATGCTGATCTCGTCGAAAGACCCCTCGCCGTAGACCACAAAGGCGCTCCGGGCCCCCAGGTTCCCCAGCACCTCGGCCAGGGGGGCGGTCAGGGCGGGGTCATACACCCCCAACACCTGGACGTTGGCCCCGGCGGGGTTGGTGAGCGGCCCCAACACGTTGAAGATGGTGCGGATGCCGATCTCCCGCCGGGGCCCGATGGCGTAGCGCATGGCCCCGTGAAGCTGCGGCGCGAACAGAAACCCGATGCCCACCTCGCTCACACACCGGGCCACCTGCTCCGGCGTCAGCGCCAGATTGATGCCCAACGCCTCGATAACGTCGGCGGAGCCGCAGCGGGACGATACGGCCCGGTTGCCGTGCTTGGCCACCTTCAGCCCCGCCCCGGCCACCACAAAGGCCGTGGTGGTGGAGACGTTGAAGGTGTTGGTGGCGTCGCCGCCGGTGCCGCAGGTGTCCACGATGGTCTCGGCCTCGACGTTGATTTCGTCCCGGTCCAGGTCCACCAGGTTGTCGGCCACCGGGATGGTGGTGGCCTTGGCGCGCATGACCTGGGCGGCGGCGGTGATTTCGGCGACGG
The DNA here is from genome assembly GCA_964428565.1 of uncultured Desulfobacterales bacterium. Lineage (GTDB taxonomy): Bacteria > Desulfobacterota > Desulfobaccia > Desulfobaccales > Desulfobaccaceae > CAYRYV01. The sequence goes on from CAYRYV010000005.1 coordinate 50,788, forward strand.
TCTCGCCTTTCATGCGCAGGGCGGTGATGAAGGCGGCGATTTGGGCGTCGGTGGCCTCGCCGCCCATGATGATCTCCATGGCCCGGGTCATTTCGGCCTCGGTGAGGTCCTGCCGGGTGACGACTTTGTAGATAGATTCTTTGAGCATCTGCAATTCCCCCAACTTAGCGTAATCTCCTTGGTTATCCGTAGCAGTCCGCCTCTATTCCCCCACGTGCGCCTGGCAGAAGGCGCCGCTGTCGTCCTGGCCGCGGTGGGCCAGGCAATCCTCGGCGGCGGCGATCCCCGCGGCCAGGGCCTTTTTGTTCAATTCCTCGGTGCCGGCGGGCACCCGGGCCCGGACGGCCTGTGCCAGGCCCTCCAGGGTCACGGCGCCGGTGAGCCGGGCCAACGCCCCCAGGGCCACGATGTTGGCCACCATCTCCTTGCCCAACTGCTCCCGGGCAATCTTGGTAAAGGGCAGGGCCACGGCGTCCTCCACCGGGAGATCCTTCACCCACGTGCTGTCCACCATGATCAGGCCACCGGGCTTGACGTCCTCGTAGTAGGAATCCAGGGCCTTCTGGTTCATGGCCAACAGCGCGTCGGGCTTGACGGCCTTGGGATAATCGATCTCCGCGTCGCTGATCACCACTTCGGCCTTGGAGGCCCCGCCCCGGGCCTCGGGGCCGTAGGCCTGGGTCTGGCAGACATATTTCCCGTCATAAATCCCGGCGGCCTCGGCCAGGATGACCCCGGCGACGATCAACCCCTGGCCGCCGGAGCCGGAGAGGCGGATTTCATAACGATACGGCATGGGGGGTCTCCTCCGCAAAGGGGCGCAGAACCGCCGGCCGGTTTGCCGTTAACCCCTGAATTGCGAATATACCGCGGCCAGACCGATGGGAATCAATACCCAGCCGGACAGCTTGTGGACATGGTAATAGAGCAACTCCGCAAAAGAGATCTGCGACAGTTGCCACAACTTGGCCAATCCCAGGTCGATGCCGGGCAGGAATTGATCCAGGCTGAGGAGAAACCGGACTACCACCGCCTTGGTCCGGCCGCCCTGCTGCAGCCAGTTCCATTTGCCGGTGAAGGTGGGATCGAAATTGTCGGGGTCGAAGACCGCCATGCCGATGAGCACGATGGCCAGACTGATCCACACGGTGCGCCCCGGTTTACGCCCGTACCCGGCCAGAAAATCCCAAAACACCAGGGTGACCAGGTTGTCCGGACGCCACCATTTCTCCAGGGCTTCCCGGCGCAGTCCCTGGATATAGACTTCGTCGGCGCGGTCTTTGTTGCCCCCTTGTTTGAAGTAGGCTTCCAGTTGCGCGTAGGCCCGGCTGTCGTAGCGGCTGCGCGTTACCAGGGCCATCAGGGCCCGCCAGTCGTCCTCGCCTTCCCCGGCGCTCAGCGACCGGTAGGTCATGCCTTCCAGCCAGACCGCGTCGGCCTTTTCCGGCCAGGTCGTTTGGGGGAAGGTCAGACCGCTGAAGGCGCTCTCCCGCCAGTCGGCCGTCTCCGTAACCGCCACGGCGCTCAACTGGGCCCAATCTTTCACCGTCAGCTTCCGGGCCGCCAACTGCCCGATGGCAAGATTCTCGATCTTCAACAGGCGCTCGATGACCGCGTTTTCCAGTTTCAACAGCCCCAGGGTGCCGGGCCGCTCCGCCGGGGCCCCCACGACCGCCTTGAGCAGGCGGGCCCCGGAGAGATCCACGCCGCCGGCGCAGGGGCTGTCCCATACATAGCAGGTTTCGCCCACCCGCATTTCCTTCAGGGCGGCCGGCTGCTCCGGGAAAAGGAAGCGGGTCTGCAGAAAGGCCAGCTCCCCGCCGATGTTGGCCCCGGTGAAATTCACCGGCCCCTGGAAGATCGCCCCCCGGAAAAAGGCATGCTGGCTGACGTTGAGGTTGTTGAAGTTCGCCTCCTGGGAAGAGTTGGTGAATTGGGCGCCGTCCGCCTGGAATTCGCTGCCGATGGCGGCGCTCACGAAGTTAACCGGTCCGGCGAAGACGGTTTGCCGGAAGGAAGCGGAATGGGCCACCTTCATGCTGTTGAAATTCACCGGCTGCGACGGGTTGAGAAAACGCGCCCCGTCTCCCAGGAGCTGGGAGCCGACGGCCACGCAACCGAAATCCGCCGCCCCCCCGAACTGCGCCTGCATCAGGACCAGCTGGCTCCCCACCTTCGCCCCGAAAAAGTTCACCGGGCCGGCGAATTCCGCCTGGGTGAATTGGACCCCGTCATTCAGCTTGCAGCCGTTAAAATCCACCGGCCCCCGGAAGGCGGCCTGGCGGAAAAAGGCGATCTGGCCCACCGCCATGGAGTTGAAATTCGCCCCCCGGGTGTGGTCCTCGCACCGCAGGCCGTCGGCCAGCAGCACTCCCCCTACCTGCGCTCTCCAAAAATCCGCCGGCCCCTGCAACACCGACTCGGAGAGATTGACACTGAGCTGCACCCGCAGCCGTTGCCCTTCCACCTTCTGATCAAAGCGGCTGCGGCTCAGGGTCAGGCCCTTGGTGAACAGGGCATCCCGCAGATTGAGGGGACCGGTGAAGTGGCAGTCCAGGAATTCCACCCAATGCGGCACCTCGGCGTTTTCCAGATCCAGCGGTCCCTGGATGACAGCCCCGCTGATCCGCACGCCCGGGTAGGGAATCTTGATTCCGGAAAAACCCTCCGTCAGCAGTCGGGTCAAGAACAGGGCCGTCACCCGGCGGTTTCTCTCCTCAGGACCGAATCGCTGGGCCAGGTCGGCCACCTTGCCCGCGGCCAGTTGCTGCAGGATATATCTTTCCGGGGGCCCGAGCGCCTCAGGCTCGCTGGAGGCGGCGGTCGGCGCCCCGAGAGAAACGAGCATCCCGCCGATAAGACAGAAGATGAGAGCTAATCTCGGCATGGTTTCTCCTTACTCCCCCTCTCTCTCAATCCCCTTCAGGGTTGGTGGGGAGGGCTGAGGAGAGGCCGGGAGCAGTGCTCCCCGGCCTCCCCCCCAATCGGTCATTTTCCCACCGCAGCCTGGGCGGCTTCCCGGATCTGGCGCAGTTCCTGGGTATAGACGGGCAGGTCCCGGTCCACCAGCACCCCGATGGTGAACTTGCCCGCCAGTTCCTCCGGGGTCATGGTGGCGGCCTTGGCCACCCTCACGGCATGCTCCTGCTGCCAGCGCATCATGGTCATGGGATCGGCCATTTTGTTCTTGCGGCCGTACTGGGTGTGGCAGTGGCTGATGGCCTCCACCACCGCAAAGCCCCGCTTCCGGATGGCCGCCTCGATGAGCGTGTCCAGCTCACTGGCGTGAAAGACGGTCCCCCGCCCCACCCAGGCGGCCCCGGCGGTCACCGCCAGCTCGGCGATGGAAAAGGCCTGTTCGATATTGCCGTACAGCGCCGTGGACGCCCGGGCCCCGTAGGGGGTGGTGGGGGAGTACTGCCCTCCGGTCATGCCGTAAATGCTGTTGTTGACGATGAGCGCGGTCAGGTTGAGATTGCGCCGGGCCGCGTGGATGAAATGGTTGCCGCCGATGGCGGTGGCGTCGCCGTCCCCCATGATGACGATGACCTGGAGCCGGGGGGTGGCCAGCTTGATGCCGGTGGCGAAGGTCAGGGCGCGGCCGTGGGTGGTGTGCAGGGTGTTGAAGTCCACGTACACCGGCATGCGCCCGGCGCAGCCGATGCCCGACACCAGCACGATGTCGTCCTTGCTGTAGCCGGTGCGGTCGATGGCCCGGATCAACGCCCCCAGGACGATGCCGTTGCCGCACCCCGGGCACCAGACGTGGGGGAATTTCTTGTCGTGCCGCAGGTACTTGTAGATGAGCTTGGTGACTTCGGCCATGGGTAGCTTTCGGCTATCAGCTATCAGCTGTCAGCCCGTTTTCGGTTCGTTGTCAGATTAGAATCTTATCCAATTCCTTGATAAGGGAAGGCAGATCAGCAGCGATTATTTCCCAAAGAATATCCAGATCTACAGAATCGTAGCCATGAATGAGGCGGTGGCGCAGGCTGACAATCTGAACCCAGGGAATTTGGGGATGCAGGGAACGGCAATCCTGGGATACCTTATTGGCTGCCTCGCCGATGATTTCCAGGAGACGAACCAGGGTCAGTTCCATGAGACGATCGGAATCAAGGTCAGACCGACGCCTACCCTGGATGAGGGCACTCGCTTCCCGGGCATAGTCCAGCATATGTTGGAGACGAATTCTATCCTTAGGCCGCAACATATTGCACAACCGCCTCCTCGATGACCTGATCCCTGAAGTAGGGACTTAAAAATCCCGTGGTATGCAGATCCACTTTACGTCCCATGATCTCCGAAAGCTCTGCCTCCATGGAGAAGAAGGCCAAACCGGGGGTATGTCCCGGTTTAAATTCCACCAGGACGTCGATATCGCTGGTGTCGGAAAAGTCGTCCCGGAGCACCGAACCGAACAGGGCAAGCTTCCGGATGTGGTGTTTGCGGCAGAAGTCGGCCAGTTTTTCGGTGGGGATCGCTATATTTTTAAGGGACATGGCAAGTTGCCTTTTCCAAGATGTCTTGCTGTATTTTGGGACAATTTTAAAGGAGATTCAATGGGATCGACAACCTTTGAAGTTACATCCTTTTGCACGACCTTGCTTTGGTCTGGCACAACCAAAATACAATTCTCCAGTTGTTCGGGATTTCCTGGCCACCACCTCATGGTATCCACAAACTGGACAGGGACCGGTTTTCTCACCTCGAATTGTTGGACGATCCATGGGGTTCTTTTTCTCTTGCGCCATGGTTTTTCCTCCTCAGTCTTGCAGTGAAGTGAAATTTTCAGCCTTTAGTCCGTTATAGCCCCACCAACCTCTCCAGGATCTCCCCCGGGGTAATCAAATTCCCGTCGATGCGGTTCAGGGTCTCCACCTTGGCGCGGCCCTGGTTGACCCGTTTCACCTCCCGGGCGATCTGGCCCATATTGAGCTCCGGCACCAGGACGGCCCGGACCTGGGACAGCAGGGGCTCCAGGCGGCGGCGGGGGAAGGGCCACAGGGTGACGAGCTGCATCAAGCCCGCCTTGACGCCTTTTTCCCGGGCCTCGGCCACGGCCCGGCGGGCGGAGCGGGCCACGGAGCCGTAGGCCACCACCAGCACCTCGGCATCCTCGGTGAACTCGGTCTTGACCAACTGGATGTCCTGGAAGTGCTGGGTGATCTTGCGGAACAGCCGCCGCTTGAGGGCCACGATCTCCTCGGGACGCTGAGTGGGAAAGCCCCGGACATCATGCACCAGCCCGGTGACATGGTAGCGGTAGCCCGTCCCGAAGGGGGCCATGGGCGGCACCCCATGGGGGGTGTCCTCGTAGGGGATATACCACTCCGGAGGTACGCTGGGGCGGTCGCGGTCCACCACCTTGACCTCCTGCGGGTCCGGCAAAACGATCTTCTCCCGGGTGTGGGCCACCACTTCATCCGACAGAATGATCACCGGGATGCGGTAGGTCTCGGCCAGGTTGAAGGCGGTGACGGTGATCTCAAAGCACTCCCGGGTAGTGGCCACGGCCAGGACGATGATGGGATGATCGCCGTGGGTGCCCCAACGGGCCTGCTGCACGTCCTCCTGCCCGACGCCGGTGGGCAGGCCGGTGCTCGGCCCCCCCCGCATGACGTTCACCACCACGCAGGGCACCTCGGCGATGCAGGCGTAGCCCAGATTCTCCTGCATCAGGGAAAATCCCGGGCCACTGGTGGCGGTCATGGCTTTGACCCCGGCCAGCGACGCCCCGATGATCGCGCCCATACTGGCGATTTCGTCCTCCATCTGGATGAAGGTGCCGCCCACCGCCGGGAGCTTGACGCTCATGACTTCGCTGATTTCGCTGGCGGGAGTGATGGGGTAGCCGGCGAAGAAGCGGCAGCCGGCAGCCAGGGCGCCTTCCACCAGGGCTTCGTTGCCTTGGAGCAGGAACGGTCGGGAGGTTGTTTCTGTTGACGCCATGTAATGGATTCCTATTCCGCTTCTTCCGGGGAACCGGCCTCACGCCGGGGATGAACGCTGATGGCGAAGTCCGGGCAATGGAGTTCGCACCAGCCGCAGCCGATGCAGGCGTCCGGGTGGGCCACCACCGGGGCCCCGGTCTCATCCCGCTCCAGAACCTGTTTTTGGCAGAAACCGGCGCACAGCCCGCAGGCCTTGCACCAGTCCCGGTAGATGTCGATGTCGAAATGCTTTTTGATCTGGTCCCCGTCCGCGGCAGCTCCCGGCTGAGTCATGCGGCGCCCTCTTCATCCGGGGAGATCCAGACAATCTGCTGCTTATTCACCACAAAGGTCTTTTGCGGCAGCTCCTGGCTCCAGGCGTCGAAAACCACCACAAAAGGCTCTTTGCGCAGAACAAAGACATCGCTCATGCGCCCTTCGAACCTCCCGGACTGATAGAGATTGATCTTCCCGCGAATTATGATGCTGTTGGTGAGTTGGAGCACCACGGCGCAGGGCTCTACCTTCTTGGCCCCCCGGGTGACGACAGACATGCCTTTTCCCCCTTCCTGTCTACAGGTTCCTTACTTCCGGACATGCACTCTCAGCAGAAGTTTTCTTACCCCCGCGAGCGCTTCAGGAAGTTTCTCAGGACGTTCATCCCCTCCTTGGTGAGGATCGATTCGGGATGGAACTGCACCCCGAAGATGGCGTGGTCTTTATGCCGCAGGCCCATGATCTCTCCCACCGCAGTCTGGGCCGAGACCTCCAGACAGGAGGGCAGGGTTTCCCGGGCCACGATCAGGGAGTGATAGCGGGTGGCCTCGAAGGGGGAGGGCAGCCCGGTAAAGATATCCCGGCCGTCGTGGTAGATCAGGGAGGTCTTGCCGTGCATGAGCCGGGGGGCCCGCACCACGTCGCCGCCAAAAGCCTCACCGATGGCTTGGTGCCCCAGGCAAACTCCCAGGATGGGCAGACGGCCGGCAAATTGCTGGACGGCGGCCACCGAAATGCCCGCTTCCTTGGGAGAGCAGGGCCCCGGGGAGATCACCAGGTGGCTGAAACTGAGAGCCTCCAGGCCGGCCAGATCGATCTCGTCGTTGCGGAAGACGCTCACCCGGGCCCCCAACATGCCCAGATATTGCACCAGATTGTAGGTGAAGGAGTCATAATTGTCAATCATCACCAGGTGATGAGGGCCGGGGGCCGATTCGGCGTATACTTCGGACATGGCATTCCTCGTATCTCGATCATTCTGTTTGGCAGGAGGGGGCGCGGGGGGACCTCACCTTTGCAAAAATCAGGGTTCCCCTCTCTCTTCTTCCCCCTTATACCAGGCCCCGGGCAGCCATTTCCAGGGCCCGCACCATGGCCATGGCCTTATTGACCGTCTCCTGGTATTCCTTCTCCGGGTCGGAGTCGGCGACGATGCCAGCCCCCACCTGCAGGGAGATCTGGCCCCGGTGCACGGTGAGGCTGCGGATGGTGATGCACAGATCCATATTGCCCGAAAGACCGAAATAGCCCACGGCTCCGGCGTAGGGCCCCCGGCGGGTGGGCTCCAGCTCGTCGATGATCTCCATGGCCCTCACCTTGGGAGCGCCGGAGACGGTGCCCGCCGGAAAAGAAGCCTTGAGCACGTCCAGGGCGTCCTTGCCCGCCTCCAGCTCGCCGACGACATGGGAAACCAGGTGCATGACATGGGAGTAGCGCTCCACGGTAAACAGCTCGGTCACCTGGACGGAGCCGATGGCCGCGACCCGCCCCACATCGTTGCGGCCCAGGTCCACCAGCATGATGTGTTCGGCGCGCTCTTTCGGGTCGGCCAGCAACTCGGCCGCCAGGGCCTGATCCTCTTCCTCCGAGGCCCCCCGGGGGCGGGTGCCGGCGATGGGCCGCAACTCCACCTGGCCTTCCTCCAGACGCACCAGGATCTCCGGAGAGGCCCCCACCAGGGTCAACTCCCCCATGTCCAGGTAGAACATGTAGGGCGAGGGATTGATGCAGCGCAGCGACCGGTAGAGGTCGAAGGGATCAGCGTTCCAGGGATTCTGAAAACACTGGGAAAGAACCACCTGGATGACGTCGCCGGCGGCGATATATTCCTTGGCCCGCACCACCATATCGCAAAAGCGCTCCCGGCTCATGTTGGGGCTCAAACGGACCTCCGGGAGAGGTTCCGTCAAGGGGGGCAGGTGGTACGGCTCCCGTAGGCGCTCGATAAGGGCCTCGATCCCCGCCACCCCGCGCTGATAAGCTGCTGCCGGATCAGCGCCGGGGGCCAGATGAACCAGGGCCACCACCTTGATGGTGTGACGGACGTTATCGAAGATAAGCAGGTGGTCGGCCAGCATGAAAATGGCCTCGGGAATGTCGTCGGCAGCGGCATGCGCCGTCAGGCGCTCAATATAGCGCACGAAGTCATAGCTCAGATAGCCCACCAGACCGCCGCAAAAACGGGGCAAATCGGAGCAGGCCACGGCCTGGTAGCGAGCCAGCACCTGGCGCAGGACGGTAAAGGGATCAGCCCCCTCCAGCGTGACCGGTGGACTACTCCGTTCCGCCAGAGTGACCGTGCGGCCTTTGATGGTGACGGTCAGCGCGGGATTGAGACCCAGAAAGCTGTAACGCCCCCATTTTTCACCGCCTTCCACACTCTCCAGAAGATAGGAGGAGCCTTCCCCCCGGAGTTTTTTATAAGCCGACACCGGGGTCTCCAGATCTCCCAGGATCTCCTGGTAAATGGGAATAACCCCCCCCTGGCGGGCCAGGGACTTGAAGGTGTCTACATCAGGTGTAACCATTACGGTATCTCTCCTGTCCCCCAAAGTCAAAGAGCCGTGTCCCGGAGGCGGACACGGCTCTTTCCAATAATAAAACCGTGTCCCTACTCGTGAGGGCCACGGCTCTCATTGGTTTGTTCTGTAGACCGGGGAGCAAGCGGCAGCGTCACCTCACGAGCGCTATAAGGCTCCACCAGCACCAGTTATGATTATGCAACATCAACATGGTTTTTATTTATCGAAAATTATTTTTCTTGTCAAGAGATGAGATGGCAAACCGGCGTCTTCCTCCCCGGGTAATGATCCTCCGGCGTTGCTCCAGCCTGGCGCCGAAGGCAAGGCATCATGAAACTTCCCACCTGAGGGCGGATCATGATATCCTGTGGGCAGACTCCTTGCCGGGGCCGCCATTGACTCGAAAGCCCTGGCGCTGCCGCTGCCCCGCTGAGTTCGGTTCAGGAGCACCGGCGGGAAACATCAGCTGGCCGGCCGCATCTGCAGGAACAATTCCGAGCCGGCTGGTGAGCTTATGTACGATAATGAGGGCGTCTATAAGGCCGACAAAGATGGCAAAAACAGGCGAAAACTTGACAATCAGTGAAGGCCGGTGTTATGCCCAATGCCGCCATTGCGGCCGCTGGCTGGAGGTGACGGCCCGGGAAGAGGCTGGCTGGGAGTTCTTCGAAATCCTTACGGCCGAATTCATCTGTTGTGGGGAAGTGCAACAGGCAACCTTTACCGTGGAAAAAGATTATCTGGATTTTCATTAGCCCCCTGATCAAAACGCAGGGAGCTGCGGGCTTTTTTCCTGATGCCGCCGGAGGCCGCCCGGTGTTACAATAAGGTTACCGATTGATGCCGCCTCGCCTTGCCCTGATGGCCCCTTTGTCCCTCAACAGGAAACGGTGCCATGCTCAGTGATCTCACCGGCCATATTGAGCGGGTGACCTACACCAACGAAGAAAACGGCTATACCGTAGCCCGGCTCAAGGTATCTGGCCGCCGGGACTTGGTGACGGTCATCGGCCATCTGGCCTCGCCCCGCCCGGGGGAGGTCATCAAGGCCAAAGGCGAGTGGAGCACCCATCCCAAGTATGGCGAACAGTTCAAAATCATCCAGTACGAAACCGTAGTGCCGGCCTCGGTGGCCGGGATGGAAAAGTATTTGGGCTCGGGCTTCATCAAGGGCATCGGTCCGGTGATGGCGAAGCGTCTGGTGGCGGAATTCGGCCCCCAGACCTTGGAAGTGATCGATACCCAGAGCGACAAACTCCTCAGCGTGGAGGGCATCGGCCCCAAACGCCTGGAGATGATCCGCACGGCCTGGGGCGCACAGAAGCAGATTCGGGACCTCATCCTGTTCTTGCAGACGCATGACATCAGCGCCGCCTACGCCGTCAAGATCTTCAAGCAATACGGTAGCCAGGCCGTCCCCATCATCCGGGACAACCCCTATCAATTGGCCGAAGACATCTTCGGCATCGGTTTTCTCACCGCCGACCGCATGGCGGCCAAACTGGGGCTGGCCCGGGACTCCGACCTGCGCTGCGAGGCCGGAGTGATGCACATGCTGCATCGCCTGAGTAATGCCGGTCACGTCTTCTGCCCCCAGGACGAGCTGGTGGAACACTGCCGGGAACTGCTGGGGGTGGAGCCCCCCCTCATTGCTGCGGCCCTGGACCGTCTCGCCTTCCAGCAACGCCTGATCCGGGAACAGCTGCCCGACAAAGGGAAAAAGGAACTGTCCACTATCACGGCTGTCTATCTGGCGGGATTCCATGTGGCCGAGACCGGGGCCGCCAGCCGCCTGCGCCTGCTCGCCGCCATCCCGGGCAACCTCCGGCAGATGGATGTGGAGAGTGCCTTGACCTGGGTCCAGGAGCGTCTCTCCTTGACCCTGGCGCCCCGGCAGACCGAAGCGGTGCGGGCCGCCTTGACTCACAAAGTCCTGGTGATCACCGGAGGGCCGGGCACGGGCAAGACCACCATCGTGCGGGCCATCACCACCATTATGGCCCGGTTGGGGGCCCGGATAGTCCTGGCCGCTCCCACGGGGCGGGCCGCCAAGCGCCTTTCCGAGAGCAGCGGCCTGCCCGCTAAAACCGTCCACCGGCTCCTGGAGTTCAGCTATCCCCGGGGGAGCTTCCAGGTGAATGAACAGCGCCCCCTGGATGCCGATCTCATCGTCGTGGACGAGGCCTCCATGATCGACGTGCTCCTTATGCACCATCTGCTCAAGGCCGTGCCCCGGGGGGCCGTCCTCATCCTGGTGGGGGATGTGAACCAGCTGCCGTCAGTGGGCCCCGGAAACGTTCTCGGAGACATCATCGCCTCGGGGACGGTACCGGTGGTGGAACTCACCGAGATCTTCCGGCAGGCCGCCGGCAGCCTCATCATTGTCAATGCCCATCGCATCAACCAGGGCCATATGCCCCATTTCAAACACCCGCAAAGCCAGACCGGCGACTTCTTTTTCATCGAACAGGACGATCCCGAGAAGGCCCTGGAGGTGGTACTGGACTTGGTCAGCCGCCGTCTCCCCGTCCATTTTGGCTTCGACCCGGTGGAAGACATCCAGGTGCTCACTCCCATGCACCGGGGGGTGGTGGGCGTCGCCCACCTGAACCAGCAGCTCCAGGAACTGCTGAACCCCCGTCCCGTGGCCCTGACCCGGGCCGGCCGTCACTTCAAAGTGGCCGACAAGGTTATGCAGGTCCGTAATAATTATGATAAAGGCGTGTTTAACGGCGACATCGGACGGATCGCCTCCCTGGACCATGAACTCCAGGAAGCCGTGGTGACCTTCGAAGGGCGCCCCGTTGGCTATGATTACTCCGACTTGGACGAACTCATGCCGGCCTATGCCACCAGCGTCCACAAATCCCAGGGATCGGAATACCCCGCGGTGGTTCTGCCGCTGGTGACCCAACACTATATGCTCCTGCAGCGCAACCTGCTTTACACCGCGGTGACCCGGGGCAAACGGCTGGTGGTTATCGTGGGGAGCAAACGGGCCCTGGGACTGGCCGTAAAAAACGACAAAACCCAACGGCGGTATACCGGCCTGCGTACCCGGCTGGAGATGAGATAATGTTGGCCAGGGAACGTACTCTGTCCCCTCCCCCCTAAAAAATATCCACAGGAGGCAAGGCGATGCCAGAAAAGAATTTGTCCGAGCATGGGATCAAGAACACCGCCGCGGTCTACTGGAACCTCTCCACGCCGGCCCTGTACGAGAAAATCATCGACCGCAACGAAGGCCACATCGCCCACCTGGGCCCCGTGGTGGTGCGCACCGGCGAGTTCACCGGCCGGTCTCCCCAAGACAAGTTCATTGTTTACGAGCCCACCAGTGCCCAGCACGTCTCCTGGGACGAAAATCAGCCCTTGGGGCAGGAAAAGTTCGAGCTGTTGTATTACCGCCTCCTGGCCTATCTCCAGGGCCGGGAACTGTTCGTGCAGGATTGTTATGCCGGCACCGATCCCGTCTACCAGATGCCCATCCGGGTGATCACCACCTATGCCTGGCAGAACCTCTTCGCCCGCAACCTGTTCGTCCAGATCAAAGACCTGGCCGTACTGGAGGCGCATAATCCGGAATTCACCGTCATCAGCGCCCCCCATTTCCATGCCGTGAAAGAGTTGGACGGCACCAATTCCGAGGCCTTCATCATCGTCAACTTTGAACGCCGGCTCATCCTCATCGGCGGCACCAGCTACGGCGGGGAAATCAAAAAGTCCGTTTTTACCATCCTCAATTACTACCTGCCCCAACAAGAAGTCCTGTCCATGCACTGCGCCGCCAATGCCGGCGCACAGGGGGATGTGGCCTTGTTCTTCGGGCTCTCGGGCACCGGTAAGACCAGCCTCTCCGCCGACCCCGAGCGCCTGCTCATCGGCGACGACGAACACGGCTGGGGCCCCGCCGGCATCTTCAACTTCGAGGGCGGCTGTTATGCCAAGGTGATCCGGCTCAGTCCCCAGGCGGAACCCGATATCTACGAATGCACCCGCCGGTTCGGCACCATCCTGGAAAACGTGGCCATCGACATGCAGACCCACCGCCTCGACCTGGACGACGCCACCCTGACGGAAAACACCCGGGCCGCCTACCCCATCACCCACCTGAAAAGTATCGTGCGCTCCGGCATGGGAACCCATCCCGGTCACATCTTCATGCTCACCTGCGACGCCTTTGGAGTGCTGCCGCCCATCTCCCGCCTTACCCCGGAACAAGCCGCCTATCAGTTCCTCTCGGGCTACACCGCCAAGGTGGCGGGTACCGAACGGGGGTTGGGACAGGAGCCCCAGTTGACCTTCAGCACCTGCTTCGGAGCACCCTTTCTGCCCATGCCGCCCGCGGTGTACGGCCGCCTCTTCCGGGACAAGGTGCTGGCCCATAAGCCGGTCTGTTGGCTGGTGAACACCGGTTGGACCGGCGGCCGCTTCGGAGAGGGTCACCGGATCTCCATCGCCCACACCCGGGCCCTCTTGCGGGCCGCCATGAGCGGTGTCCTGGAAGCGGGACCCTTTCGCCGGGATCCCTTCTTCGGCCTGTCGGTGCCGGCCTCTTGCCCCGGAGTACCCGACGACATCCTTACTCCCCAGTCCACCTGGACAGACCCCCGGGCCTACGAAGAGGCCGCCCGGCACTTGGTGGCGCATTTCAACGAGAACTTCGCCCGGTTTGCCCCCCTGGTGGAACCCGAGGTCCGGGCCGCGGCCCTAAGCGGGACCGATTGAGCTCTGCGTTAGAGAAGTGAGCCGCTGAAATTAGCGAACAACCCGTATTTCATAGAAAAGAGGTCAGGGATGCCATGACGCCCCCCCACGACGATGAGGATAGAGACAGGCCCAGCTGGCGGGAAATTGATCAACTCCGGGATAAATCCCGGCATGCGCGGCCGGAACCCAAACCCCGGGGGGGCAAGAGGAAACAGGAGCGGGCCCGCCAGGAGGCCCTGCGCCAGGCTGAGGCCTTATTCGCCGGTAAACGCGCCCTGCCGGAATACCGCCAGGCCCTGTTGGCCCTGGAAGGTCGGTATGGCACCGCCAGGTTTTTGCCTGCCGCTAAAAAATTCCTGGCCGAATACGGCCTTCCCGAGGAATGGGGGGCTTTGATTCTGTTTCTGGAATATCCCGAATCGGCGGTGGTGCAGGAAGCCCTTGCCCGCTTGGCGGTCTTGTCTCCCGGCCGCAGTCGGGTGGAACAGCAGGGCTTCAAGGGGAAGCTTCGGGTTTTGTCCCTTTCCGCTGCGAACTCCGAGGTGAAAAAGGCGGCGCAGAAAATTCTGGGGGAGCTTTAGCACGCTCACCTGACCCCGGCGGCGCCTTATTTCCTCACCTGCTCTGCCCGGGATACCAACCAGAACATGCCCCCCAACACCAAAATGCCGGCCAGATAGAACGCCTCGGTGGTCAGCGGCTCCTGGGCCACGGTGGCCACCAGAATCTTTCGGATAAAGGCGATCAGGGCCACGCCAATAAACAGGCTGAGTCTGAACCGCCCGCCCTTGACCCGGTCTATTTGGGCCTCTAACAGCTCGATCATCAGCCAGAGGATCAACAGTGACCCCAGTGTTGCCACCAGGCCCTTTTCCGGGCTCAGGCGAAATACCAGGGTAATGTCGTTGATCAGCATCGCCACCGTGCCGACGGAGAGCAGAATAAGTCCAAAGACCAGCAGAAAATCCAGCCCCAGGGTGAAGCGCCGGGCAAAGCGGATGAGAAAGTCGTCCAACTGCCGGGAGAGGGCCACTCGACGCATTTCTTCATCGTGGTAGGTGCGGGCGATAATGTCCAGATTGAGATCCAAGGCCTTGTTCAGCGCCTCCTGGGCCGCCGCCTGGCGCTCCGGCTCCACTTCCTCGGCGATGAGGCGCTGCAGCCGGCTCCGTAAATAATTCATCGCCACGTAGACAAAATGGGCCGACAGGCCGATGCGCACATGGGTCTGGCCAATACTCTGCAAACGTCGAAAATGTCTCTCGTCATAAGGGCCGCGAAATACCCCATGCAGCCAGTTGCGGTGATGTTCCAGCAATCTCTGACGTCGGTTCTCGTCTTGGAGAAACCGGCCGGCATCGGGCAGCTCGGCCAAGTACTGATAAAAATCGGGCAGCAGGAGATCCATCTGGGACTCCACCACAGGAGCCAGGCTGTTCAACAGCGCGAACTCCTCGGCGCTGAAGTGATAGCTTCGTCTGATCTCTTCCATGGAGCGCATGGCGGCTTCCTCTTTGCCTTCCTGCTGCAGTGAATTTTTTCCGGTATTGACGCCAATTATCTCAATGTATATTATAGGCCCAAGAATCCCGCAAATTATAGCAGTTCTCGAAAGTATCTTCCCTAGGGTCCCTTCTCCCCTCAGGGGAGAAGGTCAAGACGAGGGGTGGCGAGGAAAATACTTTCGGGAAGTGGTATAAATAACAATCCGGCCCCCTATCAGGAGAAATGCATGATCCTCCGTTTTTTGCTGCCGTTGCTTTTACTGCTGACGTCCTGTGAAAACGTGCTCTATCCCCGTTTCGATCCCGAGATGTGGAATAGTTACTCCCGCCTGCAGGAATTGAAACAAGGGATGAGCAAAAGTGAGGTCCTGGGTATCATGGGGGCTCCCAAGGTGAAAGAGGAAGGTACCTACGCCCGGGGCAGCTACACCTTCTACTTTTACCAAACCCATTCCATGGACTATGACGGAGCCGAAACCGTGCGGGGCGGCTATACGCCCTTGGTCTTCAGGGGCGATAAACTGGTGGGCATCGGCCGGCGGGCCTACCGGATGGCGGTGGATCGGCCCGATGCCGGCAGCGTCCAATATTTTCCCTGGGAACTGGGTAGATAGGTTTTATCGTGGCATCCTGGAAGAATGGTCGATTTCACCACCAACCGGGGAGAAATGGTCGGTGTGAGGGAGACCTGAAATTCTTCCTTACCGCTCCCTGTCGCCGTTCCCCGTTGCTCCCCTCTCTTCCCGGGCCGTAACGGGCAGTTACCCCGCCGGTCGGCCCTCCCCCTCCCGGTACGGCGGCACCCGCCCTGCCAACTGCCCGCACGCCGCCGCGATATCGCTTCCCCGGCTTTGACGGACGATGGTGGTGTAGTGCGCCTGTACCAGGACCTCCTGAAAGGCGTCAACGGCCGCGTCGTCGGGCCGCTCCCAAGGCAACGCGGTATGGGGATTGAAGGGGATCAGATTGATCTTGGCCGGCAGCCCCCTCAGGAGCTTCGCCAGTTGCTTGGCCTGGAAGGGGGAGTCGTTCACTCCTTTGATGAGCACGTAGGAAAAGGTTATCCGCCGGTGGGGCGGCAGTGGGAATTCCCGGCAGGCTGCCAGTACCGCCTCCAGGGGATAGCGGTCGGTCACCGGCATCAGCCGGCGACGCACCGCGTTGTCGGGGGCGTTGAGGGAGACGGCCAGATTGACCCGCACCGTCTGTCCCAAGCGCGGGATGAGGGGCGCCAGACCCACCGTGGCCACCGTCACCCGCCGGCGGGAATAATTCAGCCCCCACGGGGCAGTGATGATGGCCAGGGCCTTGACCACATTCTCAAAGTTGGCCAGGGGCTCCCCCATGCCCATAAAGACCAGGTTGGTGATTCTGCTGGCACTCCCGAGCTCGTTTCGCACCGCCAAAATTTGGTTAATGATTTCCGCCACCCGCAGATTGCGGGCAAACCCCTGTTGCCCCGTCAGACAGAAGCGACACCCCTGACCGCAGCCCACCTGGCTCGACAGGCACAGGGTATCATGATCGGGTTCGGGGATCAGCACACTTTCGATGCCCCCGCCGTCTTCCAGGGCAAAAGAAAATTTGGTGCAGCCGTCCGCGGCCTCCTGCCGGTCCGCCAACGGCAGGGAGCTGAGAAGGGTGTGGTCCTTGAGCCAGGCGCGCAGCTCCTTGCTCACATCACTCATCTCATCGAAGTCTGTGATGCCTTTAAAAAGCCATTTTTGCACCTGGCGGGCGCGATAGGGCTTGTGCCCCCAACCCGCCATGAGTTGCTCTATCTCTTGTTGGGTGAATTCCTTCAGATCAATTCGTTGGGACATGGCCACGGCTTAAACGCCGGTTTCCTGACTGGCGAAGATGAAAAAGTTGGAGGTGTGGCTGGGGATTAATGATGTATTGTTAATATTATTGTCCCCGAATCTTTTCCTGGGCTTCTTGCCGGGATTTGCATTCGATGCACAGTGTGGTGACCGGACGGGCCAGCAGCCTTTTTTCCGCAATAGGCTCTCCGCAAGCCTCGCACAGTCCGTAGCTGCCGTCTTCGATGCGTTCCAAGGCGCTCTTGATCTTGCTGATGAGTTTGCGTTCCCGATCCCGAATTCGCAGGGTGAAGTTCCGATCCGTCTCCAGGGTGGCCCGATCCGTGGGATCTGGAAAGGCATCGATGTTGTCCGTCATCCCACTGACGGTCTTCTCTGCTTCGCCCAGGAGCGTCCGCAGACGTGAGTGCAGGAGCTCCCGGAAATATTCCAGCCTTTCAGGTTCCATGTCCGCTGCATCCTCCGCTGCCTCGATATCTCAAGCCTCCGATGGGTGCGAGGGGGCGTGATAATCGCCGCTTTTCCCTCCGGTCTTTTCCCGGAGCCGGATCTGACCGATAACCATGTCCCGGTCCACCGCTTTGCACATATCATAGATGGTTAGTGCCGCTGCCGCTACTCCGGTCAAGGCTTCCATCTCCACCCCCGTGGGGGCCAGGGTTTTAACCCGCACCGTGATGTCCACGGTCCGCCGTTGGGAATCCAGGGCGAAATCCACCTCAATACCCGTCAGCGGCAACGGATGGCATAACGGGATGAGGCTGGCGGTGTTTTTTACCGCCATGATCCCGGCGATGCGCGCCGTGGCCAGGGCGTCGCCTTTTTTCAGCTGCCCGGCCGCTAACAGGGGGAAAGCCCGGTCCCCCAGGTAAATGGAGCCCGTGGCCACGGCCTGTCGTCGGCTGACCGGCTTATCGCTTACATCCACCATGCGTGCCCGGCCTTGGGCGTCCAGATGGGTGAGTTCTACTCCCGGTTCCGTCTCCAAGGTCTTCATCCCGCCTGCGATTGCGTCTGCGGGCTCCCGGGGAGGCACTCCCCCTGGTCCCAAGCGCCTTCCTGAGGTGTGGCGATGACAATTTCGATAATCTGATCCCCTATCGACCGTGAATCTTTCCCCGGCAATCCTAGGCCGGTCCACCGAAAAATCTGCCCGGATAGGGTGCCCTGGGGGATCTGCAGCATCTTGTTGCCGTTGAGGGTGGGAACTTGTATACAGGCTCCCCGGGCCGCCTGGGCAAAGGGCACCTCGACGCGGCAGTACAGATCGTTGATGATCCGGGTAAAGAACTCGTCGGGTTCAATATGGATGACCACCACCAGACGGCCGGGCGGCCCCTGGCGAAAGCCCTCGCCGCCTTCCCCGGCGATCAATATCCGGGCCCCGTCTTCCACCCCCGGCGGGATATGGATGCGGTAACGTCGCAACAGTTCCTGCATCCCGATGCCGCCGCAATGGGCACAAGGTTGGGTCGGGCGCATTCCCCGACCTTGGCAGCGCGTACATAGGGGCCCTAACCGCAATTGGCCGGGATTCTTGAACAACCTTCCCTGGCCGCCGCAATCCGGACATGGAGTCTGCCCCGTTCCCGGTTCCCGCCCGGTGGCGTGGCAATGACAGCAGGATTGGAACCGGGCAAAAGTGATCTCCTGGGTCAGACCTTGGGCGACCGCCGCCAGGGGGATTTGGAGATCATAGCGGAAATCAGCCCCTTCCCGGCGCGGACCCCGGACTGTTTCTTCCTTGGTCCCGAAAAAATCATTGAGCCACTCGTCCGGGTCAAAGGCCCGGCGCTGGTAATACCGCCTCCGTCCCTCTGCCGGCCCTTCCGGTTTTTCTGAGGTGCTGTTGGGGGCTGTGCCCTGACAGAGGATTTGATAGGCCTCGGCAATCTCCAGGAACCGGGACGTGGCCGCGGGTTTTCCCCCTGTCCGATCGGGATGGTAGCGGAGCGCCAATTGGCGGAACCGCCGCTTGATCTCCTCCAGACTGGCCCGGGGTGAAACCCCCAGGGTGCGATAGCACTTACTCTTGCTCATGGCTAAGTGGGGCTGCCAGCGTCGGCGCCGGGTTCAAAAGCTGCTGCATACGTGCGGCCATGACTTCGTTGCCCGCCTTGACAAAAGCCCGGTGGGCAAAAAGGAGTTTCCCTTGTTCACGAGCCTGTGCCCCCAATGTCTGCCAAAGCTCCTCCGGTGATTCCCGGGGAATCTCCTTCAGGAGACGCTCCAGTTGATAGGCATCTCCCCTCTCAACTGCCATATCCACCATTTCGTTGAGACTATCGGTGTCTCCGGCCTGGAGGAAAAATTCCAGGGCGTCATCCCAACGTTCCTGGGCAAGAAACTTCCTCCCCAGGTCCCTGCTGGCCACTTGGGTGAGCTGGGCGTTTTCGAGCAATGCCTTTTTCTTCAAACAGGAAGGAATATCCTGGGAGCGCTTGGACATCGTGGCCTCAAAAGCACCGGATTGACTCCTCATTCCGGCAGCTTTGTGGAACTCAGTTTAAATTTATATGGTAAACAAAGAAAAACCGATTGTAAACTAATTTTCCCGTGTGCTATCCTGTCAAAGATTTGCATTGCCCGGGCCGCCAAGCCCTATTGCGAAGGATTGTGAGCCACCTCGCGTTCCAACCGATGACCGAACAGGAAGCCTCCTCCTCCTTCATGATTTCTTCTGTAACCATCAGACAAGATTCAGTGATTACTCCCGCTGCCCAATTAAGGATATACAGTGCCAATCATGCGACTACTGATGCTGATGCTGATACGAAAACGGATACTGGTACCTTTCAGCCTGATCATGTTGATGGGATGCGGATCCGTGGTCTGGGCCGCCGATCTGACCGGCAAACTCATCTACTTTCACGGCCAGGTGGTTGTAAAGCCGGCCAGCTCCTCCGACTGGCAGCCGGCGACCATCAATCAGGATCTCTTCGCCGGTGACCTGATCCAGACCGGCCCCGCCGCCGGCGCCGCCATCCTGTGCCTGGATGAGTCCCAGATCAAGCTTAATGAAAATACCCAATTGGAGTTGCGCCAGGTCGCCCCCTCTCCCCGTCTGCGTCTGGGCGAAGCCATCCCGGCTGCCGCCGCCCAGGCCGCGGCCAGCCTCTACGGGGTGACCCGGGGGGAAATCTGGCTGCGCAATAAGAACGATAAATTCCGCTTCGAGATGGAAACCCCCGCGGTCACTGCGGCCATCCGCGGCACCGAATTCAACTTGCGGGTCCAGCCGGACCAGACCTCCCGGGTCACCCTGCTGGAAGGAAGCCTGCAATTGATCAACCCCTTCGGTCAAGTCGTCCTGCAGGCGGGTGACGAGGGCCTGGCGCGGCCCGGCCAGGCCCCCACCAAGCGGGTGGTCCTGCAACCCGACAACGCTGTCCAGTGGTCCCTCTATTATCCCGGCATTATCAGCTATCGCGATCTGCCGCTGCTCCCCGGCGGCGCGGCTGCTGCCCGCAAGGCCGGCGACCCTCTGGCGGCGGCTTTTTATGCCTATAATCATGGACAGCTCCGGGAAGCCCGGGACGCGGCCGAGGCGGCGCTGGCCCGGAACCCTGATAATCCTGAGGCCCTCACCCTCCTGGGCTGGATCCGCCTGCAGGAAAATACCCCTCTGGACGCTCTGAAATACTTTTGCCGCCTCACCCGGCCCGACGAAACAGCCCTGGCCGGCATGGCCCTGGCCCGGTATCGCGCCGGAGATCTCAGTGGCGCGTATGAGCTGATCAAAAGCGCCCATCCCACGCCCGCCTCTCCCCTGCTCCTCACCCTGGAGGGTTATTTCGCCCTTTTGGTGGGCCGCTCTGCCGAAGCCGAGAAGCTTCTGGGAGCCGCCGCCGCGGCCGCCCCCGACCAGTCCCTGCCCCGAGCCCTCCTGGCCCAGATTTATTTGGTGCAAAACCGCCGGGACCTGGCCCGTACCGAGGCCTCCCAGGCCGTCGCCGCCAACCCCTCCTCGCCCGCCGCTCAACTCACCCTGGGTCTGGTACAGGTCGCCTCTTTCGATCTGCCCGCCGCCGCTGTCCAGATGGAAAAAGCCCTCAAACTCGACCCCCGCTTCGTGGAGGCCTATGTTTATCTGGCCAAAATTTGGTTGGGCGGCGATTACCTGGACCGGGCCTGGAAGACCATTGAGCAAGCCCGTCAGCTGGCCCCCCAGGAAGGAGAAGTCCTGGCCCTGGCCGGCTTCATCCGCCTGGCCCACCGCGATTACCTGGGGGCGCACCGTCTCTTCCATCAGGCCATTTCCCATAATCCCGCTTTGGGTGAGCCCCACCTGGGCCTGGGCATCGTCAACTACCGTTATCGGGAGAATGACCGGGGATTGGCCGAAATCCTCACCGCCACGCTCCTGGAGCCCCGCATCTCCTTGTATCAGTCGACCTTGGGGAAGGCCCTCTACCAGAATCGCAATTTTGCCAAAGCCCTGGAGGTCTACGACTACGCCCAGACCCTGGATAGGCATGACCCTACCCCCCACCTCTATAAGGGCATCGCCCTCTCCGACCTCAACCGCCCCGGTGAGGCCATCCAGGAATTCAACCAGGCCATGGCCCTCAATAAAAATGCCGGCGTCTTTCGCTCCCGGCTGATGCTGGACCGCGACGCCGCCGTGCAGAACTACAATCTGGCCAAGTCCTACGGCCAGTTGGGACTGGGTGATTGGGCCTACAGCAAGGCGGTGACCGCCGCCAAGAAAGACCCCCTCAACAGTTCGGCCCAATTATTCCTTGCCAACGCCTATTATTTGACCCGCCAGCGCCTCGGGGCCGGCACCACCTCCCTGCTTCTTTACCGGCTGCTCTCCCCCGCCAACCAAAACACCTTCAGCCAGTACAACGATTACACCCCCATGTTCGAAATGCCCTACTGGCGCGTTCTGGCTCAAAGCGGCGTGGGGTCCTGGGATCGCACCAGCATCATTCAGAACCATTTTCTGGAGGTTTATGGGGGTGTCCCCGGCGCGGCCTTTGACGTCGCCGGTTTTTACAACGAAGATCGTGGCATGCGAAATATTAACAGTGATAGTAAAAGCTACGGCTCCATCAATAACCTCAAGTGGGAGCCCAACGTCTTCAATTCGATTCTGGCGGGATTTACTTATCTTGGCGTAGAGCGGGGCGACGATCAGAACTTAAATGATTACAACTATCTGAATGCTCCCAATCTTCGCCAGTACGCCCGTCAGCGGCAGGGCGACCTGGGGTTCGTCCATCGTTTCGGCCCCAATGCCACCCTGTTGACATATTTCACCTACAGTAACAATCATTCCCGGGAAAAATATAACCTGGGGGGCTCCGACAGCCAGTTCGGCATTCTCAGCTATACCATCGGGCCGTTTCGTTTTTGGGATCTGGGGACCTACAATTACGACTATTCCGTCAATTCCCAATTGACCCGCGACCAGGAATTCGCCAATTTCCAGGCCCAGCAACAGTTGGTGCTGGGCAATCATACCCTGATGGCGGGAGTGGATTACTTCTCGGGGCGGCTCTGGTACCGCAGCCGGGAGCGATTCCTGCGCTATGATAAGGATTTTGTCTACGGCGATTATTCTTTCATCTTTGACAACGCCGGCAATCTCCTTTTCCAGGGTCCCTTCTGGGCCCCCTATGTTGAAAATTTCAATTACCTGAATCCCGCCGCCTACATAAACTCCTATCTCCGGCCCCCTAATCGGAGTTTGACCTTCTATCTGCAGGACTATTGGCGGCCGCTGCCCAATCTCCTGGTAGAATTAGGGGTTTTTAAAGATCAGGGGAAAAATGCCCGCTATGGTTTTGGCGAGCCCATTTCCAACTCCGTCTGGAGCCCCCGCCTGGGACTGAACTTTGAAATTACCCCCTCTCAGACCCTG
This sequence comes from uncultured Desulfobacterales bacterium, assembly GCA_964428565.1. Taxonomy (GTDB): domain Bacteria; phylum Desulfobacterota; class Desulfobaccia; order Desulfobaccales; family Desulfobaccaceae; genus CAYRYV01. Next base: position 73,426 of record CAYRYV010000005.1, read on the forward strand.
CGCTTCGTACTCCAGCGGCACATGAACACCCATTATCTTTCCAGTCCCTCGCTGGTCCCCGCCGACATCGCCGGTTTCCCCTGGCAGATCAACGTCGATGAGGGCGCCTTGGTGCGAGAATTGGGCTTGGCCTGGGAAGCCCAATGGAATCCCAGGACCTTCTCCGTTTTGCGCCTCAATGCCCACCGCATCGATAATCCGGTCTACGAATCCTTCTTCGACACCGCCGGCAATCTCCAGGCCCGCAAGATGTATTGGGGCTGGAAGCGTTATGCCGCCTCCTTCAGCGTCAACCACCTGCTCACCAACGCCTGGGGGCTGTCGGTGGGGGCCGGCTTCAAAAAGCTCGATCCCAGCATCGACCACACCCAATTGATCATTCCCTACAGCCAGCGTGGCTCCTGGCAGGATTACAGCGAGACCACCGCCGGCGTCAGCCTGTATTATCTGAACCCCCAGGGTTGGCTCGGCTTCCTGCGGAACTACTACATCCATCAGAACCTCACCGGCCGGGCTGATCACGGCTACCTCCTCACCGATATCCTCATCGGCAGGGAACTGCCCAACAAGCGCGGGCTGGTCACCCTGGAAGTGGACAACGTCTTTAACCGGCATTTTTACTACCAACGGGAGTTCGTCACCTTCGACGCCTTCTACCCCATGCGGAGGATATTGTTCAAGCTTGCCCTCTATTTTTAACATCCTGGCCCGGCCTTGGATCCGGGGCTGGAGCTTGGGTCTTTTGACGTTCCTGCTGCTTGCCCCCCTGGCCTTTCTGACCCCGGGCCGCTCCGCCGAGCATCTTTGGTTGGATTTTTGCTATCAGTGGCGGCCTTCGCCACCAGCCCCCGCCGATCTCCTCCTGGTGGGCATCGACGAGACCTCCTTCCAGGAATTGCGCTTGGCTTGGCCTTGGCCCCGGCGCCTCCACGCCGCCCTCATCGACCGGTTGCATCAGGCCGGAGCCCGCCTCATCGTCTTTGATGTCCTCTTTGCCGACCCCACCGCCCCCGAAGAAGACGATACCCTGGCGCCGGCCCTCTGCCGCGCCGGCAATGTCATCCTCATCAAGACCCTGGATATCACCGAAGACCGTCACTTCCGCCGCCGCATCCTGGTGGAGCCCCTGGAGCTCTTCCGCCGAGAGGCCCGGGGTGTGGGCCTGGCCGTGCTGACCCCCGATGTCGATGGGGTGGTGCGCCGCTTTCACCTGTCGGTGGACGGTCAGGCCACCCTGGCCCGGGTGGCCGTCCAGACCTTGCAGCCCGAGTCCGTCTGGCCGGTCGGCCTCACCGGCTTCATCGATTATGTTGGCCCGGCCCGCACCCTGGAAACCGTCTCCTACGCCCAGGTCGTGGATGCCGCCCGCCCGCTTCCGGAAAGCAAAATCCGCGGCCGTATCGTCCTGGTGGGCCCCATGCTGGGAGCCTCCGCGACCCCCCAGGGGCAGGCCGACGCCTTTCTCACTCCGTATTACTCACTGACCGGCCGTCTCATGTCCGGCGTGGAAATCCACGGCAATATCATCCAAACCCTGCTGCGGCGCAGTTGGGGGAGTGAACTGCCCATGGGCCTGCGGTTGCTCCTTTATCTCACGATTCTCATTCCCGCCGCCTATCTCTTTGCCCGGGTGTCCCCTTGGATCGGCTTGGCGTTGATGCTCACCCTGATTGTCGCGTTGTTGGGAGGTTCTGCTCTCCTGTTCCTGGGTTACCGGTTCTGGGCGCCCCCGGTCCTCCTCTCGGGCGGACTGACTCTGGTCTACACCGGCAATGCCCTGTTCCATTACTTGGTGGCCACCCGGGACAAGCGTTGGCTGCGCCGGGCCTTTTCCCGGTATGTCTCCCACTCTCTGGTGGAGCTCATTACCGCCCATCCCGAACGCCTGCGCCTGGGAGGCGAGGAGGTGGAAGTCACCGTACTCTTTTCCGACCTGGCCGGCTTCACCACCCTGTCGGAGAAACTGACTCCGGCTGATCTGATCCACCTGCTGAACGACTATTTCACCACTATGACCGACATCATTATGGACTGCCAGGGTACCGTGGACAAGTTCATCGGCGATGCCATTATGGCCTTCTGGGGGGCGCCCATCAGCCTCCCCCACCAGGCCACCCAGGCCTGCCGGGCCGCTTTGGCCATGCGTCATGCCCTCCGTCCCCTCCAACACGCCTGGCAGGCCCGCGGCCTTCCCCTCCTCCAGGTTCGCCTGGGGCTGCACACCGGCCTTGCGGTGGCGGGCAATGTCGGTTCCCGAGAGCGCTTCAATTACACCGTCATGGGCGATGCCGTCAACCTGGCCTCCCGCCTGGAAGGGGTCAACAAGCTCTACGGCACCGATATCCTCCTCAGCGACGCCACCTGCCGAAAGGTGGCCGACTCCTTCTGGTTACGGGAGTTGGACACGGTGCGGGTCAAAGGCCGTCGCCAGGCGGTCGTCATCTCGGAACTGGTGGCCGCCCAAATGGGCGATCCCGCCCCCCTTTGGCTGGAACCTTTCCACCGGGGCCGCCGGGCCTATCTGGAACGGCAGTGGCGCATGGCCGCCGGGTTTTTCCAGGAAGTCCTCCGCCTCCGGCCCGACGATCCCCCCGCCCATCTCTACCTCGCTCGCTGCCGGCATCTTATCCGGCATGCCCCCCCTGACGACTGGACCGGCGTGATGGTGCTGGATAGCAAGTAGGCGCTGATTCACATATCAGTTTCGTATTGACATGCAATAAAATATAGCTCACAATCACTCCGAATTAAACCAATTGAGAGCGGTATTGCCATGGCTCGACCGCAAGCGGTGATTGATGCAACATTGGCCGAAAAAGCTGAAGCTGCTTTAAAGTCTTTCCCGGATTCCAAGGTTTGCCTGCGACTGCAGGCCATTATCAGTAGTGCCCGTTATCCTCTTAGTCTGGTCAGTTCGGTTTTTGGCATTGACCGCACCACATTATGGCGATGGATTAAGCGATTTGCCGCCAAAGGCATAGCTGGTCTGGCCGATGCACCCAAAGGACATAAGCCCGCCAAGTTGGGTGCAGAACAGCGGCAACAGGTGGCCTCTTGGCTGGCAGAAGGCCGCAACAGCCACGGAGAACCCATCTTTTGGACCCTACAGAAACTAATGCTGGCCGTAGAGACGGAGTTTGGCATCTCCTTGGGACAAACCGCCACTTGGGACTTGGTGCACCAACTGGGCTTTAGGCAGAAGGTGCCACGGCCCCGACATGCCCAGGCGGATAAGCAAGCCCGGGAAGCTTTTAAAAAAAACCTATGAGGAAGTAAGCGACTTTCTCTCTTTTCCCCCTGGTATGGTGTTCTTTTTTGATGAAAGCCGCTTCGGACTGCATCTCTCCATAGGACGTTGTTGGGCGCGGCAGGGTATGCGCGTATCGGCTCCGGTAAACCGAATTATCAAAGTTTCTATGTCTATTCTGGGGTTCCCCCATTAACCGGAGACGCCTTTTCCTTGTTTTTCCTGCAGTTGTGTACGTCAAGTTCTGCAACTCGGTTGTGGCATACGGAGTGCAGTTTTTTCCATCAACGCATCCGCCCCGCATGGCACCAACAATCGTCACCGGCCAAGGCTGGCCCTCGTTGCCGGCAACTTTTTCGCTAACCAGGGGGGGCAATCTTCAATGCCCAAAGGGGTCAATATTCGTTGACGATCTTCAGTGGATTTCATGTGCTTGTGGTGCTGGAGCGGCAGCCGGTAAAAGTTGAGTGTCTCCCCTCGGATTGAGGATTATCTGGCTCGCTATACCCGTATGCCATGACCTCTTTTTTTGTCACCCCGTTCTGCAGAACATTCTGTACATTAACCCTATTCTGATTTCCGTGGCCGACCTGGCAGGGTAAAATATCAGCTTGCAGTGAACCGGTCGGCACTTCGACACTGCCAACTCAAACTATATAGATGGGAAACCCGCAAGTGCTCCAACTGCCCCTTCTTTTTTTAATAATATTCATCGCTTTGGTCCTGTTTGTCGGTGGCTGGCTCGCCGTGGACTTGGTAGGCCTTTTGGTGCTGGCAGCCCTCGCCTTGACAGGGATGGTTAGCCCTGCTGAGGCGCTGGCCGGGTTCAGCAGTGCAGCCGTGGTCACAGTGTGGGCCATGTTCATCATCTCCGCCGGGCTATCGAGAACAGGCATCGCCTACCGCCTTGGCCAACCGTTGCAGCGATTCGCGCAAAGTAGTGAATGGGTTCTGGTGGCCGTGTTAATGGCCGCTGCCAGCCTCCTGTCGGCGCTCATCAACACCATCACGGTCGCCGTCATACTGCTCCCGGCGGCCATGGACCTGGCTCGGCGCAGTGGCAGACCGCCTTCCCGCCTGCTTATGCCCATGGCCCTCGGCTGTCTGCTGGGCGGCCCCTTTACGGGTATTTCGACCCCACCCAATATCCTGGTGACGGACGCCCTCAAAAACGCCGGACTGGTTCCCTTTGGGATATTCGATTTCACGCCCATCACGGGAGCGATCGTCATCGGCGGCATCGCCTTTGTGGTCTTTGGGGGGCTGCGGCTGCTGCCCAAGGTCGATCAGCAAGCGCAATACGGCATGGCCAGCGCCACCGAGGCGTCCTATCAACTCGGCACGCATGTGTTTTCCCTGACCATACGGCCGGGATCGCCTCTGGCGGGTCGGACCTTAAGCGAAACGCGTCTGGGCTCCGCTCTTTACCTCACCGTGGTGGCCTTGAGGAGAAGAGGGGAAATGCGCCTCGCTCCCGGCCCCACGGAACGCCTCCAGGAAGGGGACATCCTCGTTGTGCATGGGCCGGTGGAGCACTTTCGGCGTTTTCAGGGAAGCCAGCATCTGCGGGTAGATCCCTCCAACCAGCCAGCGTCCCTCTTCTCGTGCACGCTTTTGACCGCCCGCGGGATCATCTCTGGCGGTTCGCCCCTGCTGGGTGTGTCGCTGGCCCGCAGCGCCTTGCGCCGGGAGCATCGGGTGCATGTGCTGTCTGTGGTGACCGCAGACCGGGAAAACTCTAAAAGTCTGTTGCCCAGGCCCCTGGAACAGGGGGACGAGCTCATATTCCTGGGAGATAGGCAGGCCCTGGAAAACATTGAGCGGCTGGGACTCGTCGAGCGGTTAGACATCATGGAGTGCGGGGGTGAACACGAGACGTTGCGAGGCAATGCCTTCATGTCGGTGTACGTCCCGCCGGGCTCAATCCTGGTGGACCGCAATTTGATTGAAAGTCGGTTAGGCCAAGCCTTCGGCCTCACCGTAGTGGGCATTGTCCGGCGGGGAAGGCCTTTATGCATGCCCGCGCCGACGGAAACCGTGCACGCGGACGATACGCTCGTTTTGCATGGCAGAAGCGGCGACCTTGAAGTGCTTCAGGGCCTTGAAGAGCTCGAGGTCTCGGAGACGTCGCCCAGCCTGGCCATCGAGCTGGAATCTCAACAGATCGGCGCCACCGAGGTGCTGCTGTCTCCGAGGACCACACTCACCGGGAAAACCCTGGCCGATCTCCTGTTTCGCGAACATTACGGACTGAACGTGTTGGCCATCTGGCGACATGGCCGCGCCCACCGGGCCGGACTCCAGGACCTCCCCCTGCAGTTCGGAGACGCCATGCTGGTCTATGGACCACGCAAAAACCTGGAGGCCCTGGCGCGCGACGCGGACTTCCTCGTTCTTGATCAATCCGCTGTCCAGGCTCCACGTCTGGAGAAGGCTCCCCTGGCCGCCATCATCATGCTGGCCGTGCTCGGCAGCGCCATTCTCGGTTTGGTGCCCATTGCCATCGCCGCCCTCACCGGGGCAGCCCTCATGGTACTCGCCGGGTGCCTGAGTATGGAAGAGGCCTATCGGGCCATTGAATGGAAAGTCGTATTTCTCATCGCCAGCATGCTCCCCCTGGGAGTCGCCCTCGAAAAGACAGGCGCGGCCCACATGGGGGCAGAGGCGCTGATCGCCATAGTGGGAGACCTGGGGCCGCGCTGGGTGGTGGCCGCGCTCTTTCTGGTCACTGTGCTGGCTACGCAGGTCATTCCAACCTCCGCCCTGGTGGTGCTTATGAGTCCCGTGGCCCTCAACACGGCTGCCGACCTGAATATTTCTCCCCATCTCCTGATGATGACCGTGGCGATGGCGGCCTCGGCCAGCTTTGCCAGTCCGTTGTCACATCCCGCGCATCTCCTGGTCATGGGACCAGGAGGCTACCGCTTCACCGATTATGTAAAAATAGGTGTCCCCCTCACCTTTATCGCCTTGGTGATGTGTGTTTGGCTGCTGCCGATATTTTGGCCCGCATGAGCGCTGACGCCACAACCATCTCACCACGCGTTTTTTTCGGGTATCTGCAAATCCTTATCAAATGCAAGGGTATTCTTAGGCTCTTGTCACCTCCCTCTGTCTGATCTCCGTGGTAACTTTTTTTAATCACAAACAAATTCTGCTTTCCGCCGCCAACCAAAAATTAACAAAAAATTTTATACTATTCCACTTGTCCACGAAAAAGAAATGATTACTGTTAATAAGAATTTCACAAAGGCGGATGCCAGATGGCTGATCAAGAAGAATTTGGCGGCAAGGGCGGCTCCGGCGATGTCAAGGGCGATGAGAATCTGTTTATGTGTCCGAAATGTGCCATTCCCCTGAAAGCCAAATACGTAAAGTAAGTCTGCGTTTTCCCAACCTCTTAACCGCCGGTGTGAAAACCGGCGTTTCTATACAGCCGATCGGCTGGTTCCCAAAGCGGATCGGTACGTGCGCGGAGGCGGCTGACGCCGCCTCCTTATTTCGGCTACGGTATTATATGCTGACATCATGTGAACAGAGGAGGATGCCATGACGGGACCGGCCACGGGTTTCCCCAAGTATGTCAAGGTCAAGGATAGTTCGGGAAATGAATGGTTATGCCCCTTGGACGCCCTGAAAAGCGCCAAAGAGGCGACCCCGGACGAGTTGAACGATTGTGTGGAACTGGATGTCGCCACCCACACCGCCGGCATGATCGATGCCAAGCGTTAGGTTGAAGACGTACAACCCATGTGCCCGGAAAAGAAAGTCCGCCCCAGTCCCCGGGCGTTCGTCACCAACCTGCAAGGGCCCGAGCCCTGGGGTCGGAAAATGCTCCTCTTGCTGCGGAACAATTGGCTTAAGCTGAGGCATTTTCAGAATTGCTGCGGCCATCCCGGGGAGCCGGGGTGCTGACAGAGCCGGACCGGCCTCGGCGAGGCCGATGCCAGGGACGAGGCGAATTGTCCGTAAACGCAGGGTGACACCAGAAATTACAAGACAGACCATAAGGAGACAACAGTATGTCAGAGGCGGTACACTGGCGCACCGACTGGCCCGCAGCCCTGGAAGCGGCGAAAAAGGCCGGCCTGCCCCTCATGCTGGAATTCTACCTGGAGGGCTGCCCCCACTGCGCCCGGTTGGCCCGTGAGACTCATCAGGATCCCGCAGTGGTTCAGGCATTAAATGAGCGATTTATTCCCGTGCGCCTGGAGGGGCGTGCCCATCTGGACCTGGTGAAACAATTTCAGGTAACGGGAGCGCCTACTACTTTGCTGTTTACTCCGGACGGCCAAGAGAAACAAAGATTGGTCGGCTTTCAGACCGCCGCGGAATTGCTGCAAGCCTTGGACAACACAGCCTGAGCCCCGGAGCGTCATTTACTGGCGGGATGGTCCCCAGTTGATCATTCCCTTCTCTTTTTAGGCTTACGCCCATGTGGCACACAGTTAAACTCTATGTCCTCGTTTTCCTGGTATTCCTGGCCATTGACCTTACCTGGCTGGGGGGTGCTGATGACCAAGTTCTACAAGGGGGCGAAGTTTTACATCCACCCGCGGAAAGAATAAGGAAAGATCCTCGACAAACTGTAAAACCCGTCTCCATTATCCCGCCGCCGGAAAATGCTCCTGCTTCCGGCGGTATCTTGACCGGATAGTCCGCAGAATTATCTTTTGGGTCCTGCAGAAAACACAGTACGGCAGCCTCACCTTGGTGAAAAACGGCTCAAGCCCGAGCTTCGGACAATCGGCCGGGGAGGCGCGTCTGCGGGCCACTATGACTATCCGACATCCCCGGTTTTATCGCGGCCTCCTCCTGGCCGGCAGCCGGGCCAACATCGCGGCCCAATACGACCTGGCCCGGGCGGCTATGCCATGATCGAGCAGGTCAAGGTTTTTCCCTATCCCGTCATAAAATGGCAAATTACCGAGCGGCTGCGCCTCACCAACCCGTTCCGCACCAGTCCCGCCGGCCCGGCAGGTCTGGAATCATCCTATGCCTTGACCAGGCAGGTTACTGTCGGGGTGGGCGGTTCCTACCGGTCGCACCGCTTCCGCCTCGATGCGGGCGGGCCGCTTCCCGATGGCATCGGGGAATACAAGACCATCCCGGCTTTTGTCCGCCTTTCGTACAACCCCATTCCGGCCCTGGGGATCGACCTGTATGGCGGGGTCTCTTTCTTGAACAAGCTCTACGTCAATGACCCGGGTGGTGATAATCTCTACAGAACCAGACACAATGTGGCGCCCCTGGTGGGGGCGTCGCTTTCCGGGAAGTTTTAATCCCCGCGCGTGTCTTTCCCCTGCATGCGCTTTATAACCCTTGAAAATATAGAGGAAAAATATGAATCAACAAGAACTTCAGGCTTACTTCGACAATACCACCGGCCATGGGGTCTTGGCGACCTCTGATGGGCAAGGTCTGGTGAACCAGGCGGTTTTTTCCCGGCCGCACATCATGGCGGATGGCACCGCCGCCTTCATCATGCCCCACCGGCTCACCCACCGGAACCTGCAGGACAACCCCCACGCCGCCTATCTGTTCATCGAGGGCGGCCCCGGCTATAAAGGCAAGCGCCTTTATCTCACCAAAGTGCGGGAGGAGCAGGACACGGACTTGCTCTTTTCGCTGCGCCGGCGCTCTTATCCCGCGGACCAAGAGCGACGGGAAGGCCCCCGGTACCTGGTATTTTTCCAGATCGACCGAGTACTGCCGCTTATCGGCGCGGGGGCAAAGCCCGCCTGACAGGGCGAGTAGCGGGGAACGGCATTGCCTGCAGGGGTTGCCTGGGGTTTGCCTGGGGCTGGCGAACGTCCGACGCGGCCGCTATCGCCGGCGCGGCTTGGCGTGCCGAACGACCCGCCCCGCCGGCCCTGTGCCCCCCTGTTCCCCCCCGTACCGCTCCCCGGTACCCCTCGCCCCCCGCGTTGCCGCCACTGCGCGTGTGTAGGGCGGGAAAGCGCCAGCGCATCCCGCCTTTCCTCGTGCCCCAGGCCCCTTTCTCCTCGTTGCCCAGCTCCCGCTGGGCCACGTCCTTGCCCGCCCGGCTCCTGCCGGGCCTCCTCTGCCGCCCCCTTTCGCCTTTCGCCTTGCGCCTTTTCCCTTCTCCTCCCCCCTCGTACCGCTACCCGGCACACCCCCGGCTGTCCCCGACAACGTGTTTCTTTTTCCTCGTTCCTCCGTTCCCGCTGGGCCACGCCCTTGCTCGCCCGGCTCCTGCCGGGCCGCCCCGCCTTCCTGTGTGCCCCCGCCGCCCGGGTTACGCGGCTCCTGGTGTGCGGGGGGGCCGTAAAAATGTCCTCTGCCGCCCCCTTTCGCCTTTCGCCCTTCGCCCTTCGCCTTTTCCCTGCTCTGTCCCCCCCCGAACCGGTACCCGGTACACCTCCTGATTCTGAGGGTGGCCCCTTTCTCCTCGTTGCCCGGCTCCTGCCGGGCCACCTCAACTGGAAACCGGAAACCGGAAACCGGAAACTGGAAACCGGAAACCGGAAACTGGAAACTGGAAACTGGAAACTGGAAACTATTGCGTCCCGCCCCCCGACACCGCCCCCCAAAAATCTGACACCTAACACCCGATTTTGTGACATTTGTCCTATGTGTCTCATCTGTTCTGGAATCTTCCGGCCGTTTGCGTTACACTGCCTTCAGACTCCCGGAGCGGGGCCCGGGACGCCGCCCGCCCCGCCCGCCGGGCTGTGTCTGCTCTTTTCGTCCGGGGAACGTTAAACTATGGCCTCTGATCTGCAACCTGCGACCCCTACCCCGCCAACCCGGTGGGACCGCCGGCGTCTGCGTCGTTTGTTCACCCGCGCATATCCCGGCCCCCCCCTCTTTCGGGGCTTCCGGCCTTCCCCGGTACGCCCGGCGCCACCCGGTACACCCCCGGTACGTCGCCGGAACGGTACCGGCTGTACCGCCCTCCCCGGGGGCCGGGCGGTACGCCCACTGGCGCTCCCGGGAGGGCCGGCATTCCGGAAAAAGTCAGGAATGGCAGTGAGATATCGAGCCGGGGGGGGCGGGGCGGCCCCGGTGTACCGGACAGCGGCGATTTTTTTCCCGGTACCCCGGTACGCCCCCCGCGCCATAGCTCAAAGAACTTTTGCAACCGGCGATAATGCCTTGACCGTTGACTTCAGGGACAAATGATGACCACCAGGGAAGAACATGTCATGCTGCCGGCCGCCGACGCCGATCTGGAGGGGCGCTTCGTTTCCGGAACCGCCCCCGGGGGGGCCGTGATCACCCATCCCCATCCGCTCTACGGCGGCACGATGGATAACAACGTGGTCTGGACTGCGGCCCGGGCCTTTCAGGCTCGGGGCCAGGCCACCTTGCGCTTCAATTTCCGGGGGGTGGGTTTCTCCAGCGGCTCTTATGGCGAGGGCCTGGCCGAAGTGGCCGACATTCAGGCCGCCCTGGCCTATCTCCGGGAGCATGCCGACCCGCCCTACTGGCTGGTGGGCTATTCCTTCGGGGCCGCGGTGGCCGCTCGGGCCCTGTTGGCCGGCCTGGCGGCCACCGGCGGGGTGCTCATCTCGCCCCCCATCGCCTTCATGACCCTGGACTTTCTCCCCGACACCCCCCGGCTGCAGCTCGTCATCTGCGGTGACCGGGACGACCTCTGCCCCCTTGCCGATCTCAAGGTGCGTCTGGCGCCGGCCCGGGAACCGGTGGCCTTGGCGGTGCTTCCCGGAGCCGACCACTTCTACGGCGGCCGGGAAGCCGACCTGTTTCAACTCCTGCGGGACCACGAGTGTCTCCGCTCCCCCGCATAGGGCGGCAGTCTCTTGTGTAGTATTATAAGTAGTTGATATATCTTATTTTTTCTGGAAGACCCGGGGCCGTGACCCGCAAACCCACGCCCGTCGCCATCATCCCCGGGAAACATGTGTGGCCTGACAATATGACGCCGGGCCGCGGCCTCTCGCAGAGTTCCGGCCGCGGCCCGAAAGGTGGTCAACATGCCGATCGCTGCCCCCGGGCGTTCCCTGGTTCTTGAGCCGGTGGGCCGGGTTGTCCGGCAAGACGGCCGGGTCTGGGTGGACATTTACCCCCGGTTTGCCCCCGCCCTGGACGGTATCACCGGGTTCTCCCATCTCTGGGTGATCTACTGGTTCCATGGCCACGACACCCCGGAAGACCGCGGCCTTCTGCAGGTCCATCCCCGCCGGGACCCGGCCAATCCCCTGACCGGCGTCTTTGCCACCCGGGCGCCGGTACGGCCGAACCTCCTCGGCCTGGACGCCTGTCGGTTGGTGGGCGTCGACGGCCTGAGGCTCGAAGTGGAGGGCCTGGAAGCTCAGGACGCCTCCCCGGTGGTGGACCTCAAGCCCTACATCCCCCAGGGAGACGCCATCCCCGAGGCCCGCACCCCTTCCTGGGTGCACCGTCGGCCGCGCCCGCCGGAATGAAGCCGGCCGGGGACTGCCGGAAAACTTCCCCCCGGCGGCCACCGGCGCGGCAGCCGCGTTCCCACAAAAAAACTCCGGGGGCGCCAAGGCCCCCGGAGTTGTCTGGAATGGGATGTGGAAGGATTTACAGCCTGACGACTTTTTGGGCCTGGGGTCCCTTTTGCCCCTGTACGACCTCAAATTCCACCATTTCGCCTTCCGCCAGCGTCCGGAAACCTTCCGCGACAATGGCGCTGTGATGTACGAAGACATCGGGGCCGTTTTCCCGGGAAATAAAGCCGAATCCCTTGGAGTCGTTGAACCACTTGACCTTCCCTGTTTCCTTCATCTAACAACTTCCTCCCTGCTTGATAAAAAAAGTCTTGCCGTCGCCGGCACCGGGGCAGCCAGGCCGTAAAAAAATCGGCGGGTCTTGCCATACCCCACCGACTTCCATCCCAGAGTACGCACTCCGTTCATCCACCTGCACTGCATGTCGATGATATTATACGGGGATTAAGGTGCCTGTCAAGTACAACAGTAACAAAATGTCAATGGCACGTACAGATGTCCGGTTTTCATCACACATGAAATGTCCGGTTGAGTTTTCTCATGATTTTCCATAATTATCGAAGGGCCGCACGTCCGGCCTCCGGGAGGCGCCCCGGCAGCTCCCGGCGCTGCGCCGGATTCACTGGCGGCGGAGCGCCGGATCGATGAGCTGGGCCCGGGTATCGGCCAGACCCCGCCTCACGACGACGCCCTTGCGCTTCGCTGACCCTTCACCTCCATCAGGTTGGGTAGAGGACTTACACCTCCGAGCTGCGATGCCTGCGCGGCACACAAAAAAAGCAGGCCGAAAGGCCTGCTCTAAGGTTTTTAAAAAAGAGAGCGTCGATTACATCGCGCAAATCCCATGAGTGCACTTGCCGCTCAGGTGGTCCTCGAACTCCTTCCGGAAGTGCTTGAGGAGGCTCATCAGGGGGGACGCC